>CBDAFF010000001.1:0-60636 GCA_965195195.1 uncultured Anaerolineales bacterium
CGCTGTCTTTGCTCGCTCACGGAGACACCTTTCCAGGGCATGGGACACCTCCTCCATAGAGAAGGTGTAAACCATGTCCTGATAATATGTGTCAACCATGTTGTGAGAATAATTAGTAAGCGATGTCCCGATCTAGTTCAACTTGACACCTGCGCCCGAACTTCGGATATTGCCCAATTGGGACCGGAGTGGTATTAATATTGTCTGTAATTGCATGGGATGGTTATAAGCTAAATTTACCAGCCCATGCCTTCGCCTCTTTGCTGGTTGCGAAGGATGGGAAATTTGTCAGAAATGCGAGAGGGTATTAATTATGAGAAGGAAAGCTAATTTCATCGTTTTAGGGTTTGTTATCCTCACCGGATTGCTTCTTGCGGCGTGTACTAGTACATCTCAACAGGTTGATCGTGATGATCCATCCGCCGATATTGCCTCGCAGCAGCAAGAGGTAGACGAAGGTGCTCCGGTTGGGAATGTGGAAGTTTCGGAAGGAGAGGATACTGCCCCTGCACCTGTGCTCCCGGAGTCAGCGCCTGCAGACGTACGACCCACACCACGGCCTGAGCTTAGCGCCACCGATCCATCAACAGTAAACCTGGCCGCGGGCAAGCCGGTGCTCCTTGAGTTCTTCGCGTTCTGGTGACCGACCTGCCAGGCGCTGGCGCCCGTCGTGCACGGGCTTGAAGCTAAGTATGCCGGACAGATTGATTTCGCATACCTTGACATCGACGACCCCAATACGGAACCTTTCAAACGAGATCTGGGCTACCGGTACCAACCCCACATTTTCCTGCTCGACGGAACAGGCAAGATCATCGGTCAGTGGGTAGGGATGGTCGGGGAGGCAGAACTCGATGCCGCTTTACAGGCAGCGATACCGTAATCCAGGAGAATCAAAGAACATAGAAAGCATAACCGCCTGTGATTGCTAAATGCACAGGCGGTTGTATTTAACTTGGGATAACCTATCTGAAGCGGCTGTCGAGCAGGATTGTGAGCCGCATCTACTCCTTGCCCAACACGCGCCGGGCGATGACCATTCGTTGCACCTCGCTTGTGCCCTCGCCGATGGTCATGAGCCGTGCATCGCGGTATATACGCTCGACGGGATATTCGCGGCTGTAGCCGTAGCTGCCCAGGATCTGAATGGCGTTGCGGGCGACATCCTCGGCCATCTCTGTTGCATAGAGCTTCGCCACGGCAGCCTCGCGGTTGTGAAATTCACCTTCCTGTTTAAGCCAGGCAGCCCTATAAACGAGCAGTCGGGCGGCTTCGATCTGCACCTCTGCATCGGCAATCATCCATTGGATCGCCTGACGTTCAGCGATGGGTTTCCCGAAGGATTCTCGTTCCTTGGCGTAGCGGATGGCCTCCTCATGCGCGGCTCGTGCCAGACCGACAGAGAGTGCGCCTATGCCGATCCGGGCAGTGTCTAAATTTTGGAGAGTCTGGTACAGACCCTCGCCCACTTTGCCAAGAAGATAGTCCTCTGGAACACGGACATTCTCGTATGTTAGGGCGTGTGTAGGTGAAGCACGAACACCCATCTTCTTCTCGGGTGGGTGGATATGCAAACCAGGGGCGTCGGTGGGAACTACAATCAGACTCAGCGAGCCAGAACCACCTTCTGGATCTGTTCGGCATAGTGTGATAATGAGTGAAGACGAGCTCGCATTGGTGATCCACGCCTTGTTGCCATTGATCACCCACTCCCCTTTGTCCAGTTCGGCACGCGTCTGAATCCCACCCACTAAATCTGAACCCGCACCGGGCTCGGTCAGCGCAAGGGCTCCGAGACCGGGGTCGCCCTTAGCCAAGCCGGGAAGCCACCGTTGCTTCTGTTCTTCAGTGCCATAGGTCGCGATTGGTCCGCAACCCAAGCTGTTATGCGCCGCCACGGAGAGCGCTGTGCCACCATCTGCCCAGCCGAGCTCCTCAACGGCGATTGTCGCGCTGATCGCGTCGACACTCGCGCCGCCGTAAGCCTCGGGAACATTCATGCCCAGCAGCCCAAGGGCGGCCATTTTTTCGAAGGCATCTTGATGGATTTCGGCGAGTTCGTCATATTCCGCCGCCTTCGGTTTGACAATTTCGGCGCAGAAATCATGGACTGCATTACGCCACATTCGTTGTTCATCTGTTAGTTTGAAATTCATCGTCTCCTCGCTGGTAAGGGATGGTTTGGGGCACGGATGCGTGTCGTGAACAGAAAGAGCAGGGTGCCATGCCGCTGCTTATCCTGGGTTTGCACGATTGAGATTTTCAGGATCAATGGACCATTTAGTTGGATTCTCCTGAATATAACGGCGGATGCGTTTTAGTGACTCTTGATTACGAATGATGTGTTCATAATAATTGCGTTGCCAGACAGGTGTACCACGCGTGTCGTTGGCTATGTTGATGGCCTTGGCAGTGTTCATCTTGTAGAAACCAATAACCATGGGTAACGTCATCCGTCGTCGGGCGATCGGTGAATTTTTCTCTTGTTGTGGCAATTCATGAATTGCCTTTACTACTACTACTCGTTCCCCGTAATCCGCGGGTAGAAATATTCCAGTAGATTCTGCGCAGGCTTTCCGTAAACGGATGCGGATTTATCATCGAGCCTGGCGGTCGGATTAAAACCGCGGACGTAGAAACCGGTGATTTCATCTCGTGTAAAAGCGCCCAGAATTACGGCGTTAATTGCCTCCGCCTGAGCGAGTAGATCTACGGCCAGGTCTGGATCGACTTCACTGCCAGCGACGAAGCTCCCGGGATCACGGCAGCTTCCACCTGGCGCAGGTGGGCAGGAATTCGCACTTCCTTCTAGCGAGAGATATTCCACACTTAAAGTGACCGGCTTTCCCTGCAGGTCCGGTTGGACCAGAAGCCAATCGAAGGTCTGGTCCACGGTTGTTTTCAGCGCATTGAATTCTGTAGATCCATCCCGAGAGAGTGGTATCCGCCAATAAATGCTGATCTCGTCCATATGCTCCACAAATGGGGGCAGATCCAGCGAATCGATCTGCAGCTCAACTTCTACAGATATTCGACCGGAGAAGCGTTCGCGAATTTCGAGAATCAGCCCCTCCCATCTCATGCTGGCGTCATTGGGCACTCCTGAGGAGGAACCGTCCGTAAGTTGGCCGGAGGGAAGTCCGGGAGCGATGTCGTGGGTGTTGATGATCAGTTTCTCGACCCCCATCTCGTCCGCGTACTCAGCGAATGTGAGCAGAAAAGACCTATACTCTTCGAACCAGAGGTTCCACCAGATGCTATCTCTCGCTGCCTCGTGCCACCATGTTTCCATGTTGCCGGATTCAACCGAGATCGTTGGGCGCAGATTCACCCGCATATCAAGGTCTTTTGCGTGTTGGACCCACTCCCCGAGCTCGTCCTTGAACGCGGCGCGGCCGGGGTCAAAAGTGATCAGAGGGAACGGGTTATTTTGTGTAACCAGCCAGCGCGGAGTAAGGGTTATGGCGTTGACGCCGAGAGAATGGAGATCCTGGATGCTATCTAGCATGGACGTCTTCCAGGTCGGGGTATATTCAGGCAGGAAGTCGATGCCGGCTTCAAACCCCTGCCGCGGGAGGATCGCCTGACTCGTGATTGAAGGGTGGGGAGAGTCTGTTTCCAGCCATTTCCAAGCGATAACTTGATCGTGGATTTCAACGTCACCTTGCTCGAAATCGAGTGCGCGCCCTGTCGACATAGGTCCTGCTGTGTCTTCGTCATCGGCACTGCTGCACTGAAGATTGCGACAATAGCGGTATTCCACAACTCCGGCGAATTTCAAAGGTCCGTGTAACTCATATGCCCATTCATAGGGTGCGATCTGCCGCATAGGTATTGGCTCGAACCAGGAGCCAGGTTTGAACTGTAGACTAACCCCCTCCTCGGGCGGAGTGTTTTCTGGGACTTCGACGTGGAATCGTAGGCTTGAATCCCCACTCGAGTTCCAATTCATCACAGTGTCACGCAGCGTTGTCTCTTGTTCAGGGATGATCACCTGGCGAGTTACGAAATGACCTCCGTCATCCCGCTCGGCATTCCACAAGCCATCACCCAGCGTGTACTTATAGCGGAGGTCGGTTCCGCTATAGAGTGTTAGGACCGCCAGGTAGTGGGTTGGATCAATTTGAACCAGGGAGGGCATATGGAGCGTGGATGTGCGGATGTTTCCCAGAAGATCATCAAAGCGATTTCCGAGTTGTGAGATGTTTCCAGCAAGGTGGATTGGTGCGTTCGGGTTGTGATCCGCGGGAACGGTAACCTGGAATGTTATGTGAACCGGTGTTGCCGCTTGGAGAGAGAAAACTACCGGTGTACTTGAATCTGCAGCCACCTGTGCGCCCTGCTGTACGGATCTATATGCCCCATTTGGGCTGAAAAGGGTGACATTGTGGAGACCGGCGGGGAGGTTATCAAGGCGGAATTTCCCTTCACCATCGCTAAACGTGATCAGACCACCCGCACTGACAGCAATCTCGGGGATACCCTCCCCTGTGGCGGCGTCCAGGACCTCACCGATGATGCGGCCAGTCGTTCCTTCAAAGGGTACATCAGACCATGCTGCGATCACATCGTCAATCTGCACTGGTCCGGTTACGAGCGCCACCCGTGTCAGGATGGACTCGAAGGTTGCATCTACCTCTCGTGCTTCAGTTGGAGATCGGCGGGCGTAGCGATAATAGAGGAGCGAACCGATCGTGGATGCAATCCTCACCTGCCTTCGTCCGTCACTCGCTGATTCCATTGGAATTGAATAGGTGTTGTAGTCCAGGCCGGTCACTGGATCGAGCAGAACGATATCAATTCCAGTGTCTGAGTCAGTCGCCGCCGGCAGGACAACAGAAAAAGTGACCTCAGCGGAGGGAGAGGGGGTGGCGTTGCTGATGGGGACCGGCGAAGGCAGTTCTACAGGTATGGAGGTTGCTGATAATGCCGAGCAGCCTGTGACCAGGAGTGAAACAAGCGTTAGTTGAAGGAAGCCAGCAGCAAGTTTTTTCATTTTCAATACTCAATGTTCTGGATTAACTGGGCGCAGAGATCTGAATTGGGGATCTTCCTGGCGGGGATGGAGTAGGATTTCATTCTTGCCCCCATATTAACGGTGATGGTCAGACGGCCGCGAGCGAGCGAGACCCCTTCTAATGCTGACCAGTGACACTCCTTCCGCCCAAAAACAATCCCGTTTGGTGTCAATTGGACCGGGCCGAAGTCAATGCTTTGGCCCTGGTTGAGATACTGGCGATAGTGAGCAAGATACCGAGGGTACAAATTGGCTTTGACAGTCTCCGCCAGGCTGTTGAAATCCTTCAGGTTATTCACGAAACGGAAAACCTGTCCGTTGGAGGTATGGATCCATAAGGTAGATCGATTCCCCCATTCTAATTTCGCTACGCCGTAGCGAATGGAAGAGGAGCGGACGAAGTCAATCTCCTCCCAGGGAATGGAAACCGCGTGGTTTCGCTTCGTAATAAGCACACATATCTCGTTTGTAGTCACGCGATAGCTGCGAGCACTCATGTATAGTATAAGACCAATTGCACCGGCAGCAGCGAGAACCAATGAAAGAATCAGTGCGGGTGTGGTCCAGCGACCGACGACGGCGGGACCGAAATGATGATAGGCGAAGTACCACCGGAAAATTGCCCAGATGAATGCGGCAATCGCTCCAATAAATCCCAGCGTTGTCACGGCCAAGTATGTACGCAGAAGTTCAAGCTTTACGGGGTGTGAGGTATATGGGGTCGCCACTCTCAAATCCTGATTTGGGGGTTGAATTGGTTTTTGTTGAGCCATAGGACGCCGAATAGTATTGAGCGATTGTGGGCGCTTAAAAGATGGGATCAATCCCCATCGCGATGCTGTATCGAGGTACCCCTATCCATAAGTATAGAAGTACCTCCCAAGCATAAGATCATGTACTGACCAGCTCTTCGGTCCAGGTGGTCAGGCAGGGATGAAATAGACGTCCGTTGGCTTGAGCTTGCTGTTTCTCAGGAAACGGGGTTTGACCTCCATCCCGATCCAATCTAAAGATGGTTCCTCGGGGTCAATCTCAAAAAGACGCGCGAGGAAAAGCGTGTTGATGTCTTTAAATTTGACCAGGCATAAAACGTAGGGCGTCTCGGGGAGGAATTCCTCCGAGCCAAAATAACAAACCGTGAAGGCATGAATATGCGCCGGGGTTTCAGTGATGTCGATCCACTCCGTTTCCTTACCGGAGTACATATCATGGCCACGAGGCGTGGCGTATGCATAACCGCTCTCGGGATCCCGGGAAGCCAGCAGTTTCTTGTTAGAAGCAGCGGCAAACCATGGGCTATCCTGGCCGTAGGAGTGCAGATACGTGATCTTGTAATCTTGTTCGATCTGCAGCGGCGCCATCTGCTTTAGAAAGGCGAGAGAATCCGGATCGGTCTCTATCGGGAAGGGAACGCCATGGACGATGTACCCACCGAGGGTTTCAGGTCGTCGATCTGGTAATTTTGCCATGACTAAACCTCCTGCTCAAGTATGCTGACCGTCACGTAGGTGCCTGTACCAGCATGGGAATGGATTGCCCCTCTTTTCGCGTTTTTCACCTGCAGCGTATCATCATCGAAGTGCTTCTTGATTGTTCCCTGTAGCTGCCAGAGGGCAAAGACAGCTTGCATCAAACCGGTCGCGCCAACTGGATGACCGCAGGCGATCAATCCGCCAGAGGGGTTAACCGGGCAGATAGGTTTTTCGGGCAGCTTAACTCCGTAATCAATCCCGGGCATATGGGCCTTTCCGGATGCCGCGAACGGGCCACCTTCGCCATATCTGCAGAGACCTAAATCCTCATAGGTCTGGATCTCGCTGGATGTATAAGCGTCGTGCAGTTCGACGAAATCGAGTTCTTCTAAAGGATCTGATATCCCCGCATGCTTATAGGCCATATTTCCCGCGGTCCTCCCCGCACGGAAGGAGTGCACACCTGGATAGCGGGTTCCTTTTTTCCAAAGTCCCTCATAGTACTTGCGAGTCCCGTCGTCAGCTTTCTCCTGCTCGGTGGCGTAGTCCTGCATAAACGTATCGAATTCGACATGCGGCCGGTCAGACATACGCATAGCGTCCGTGCCGCGCCCGATGCCGGTGACTTTTACCAGAGGGCGGGGAATCTTCGCTCCGGCGTCCTCCAGCTTCTTAATGCCCTCTTCAGAAGCCAGGATCGTAGCTGCAGCTCCATCAGACATGACGCAAATATCGAGGCGGGTGAGCGGCCACGCGACCATGATTGCATTACGGACATCTTCGATCGAGTAGCGGTTCCGTTTCTGTGCATATGGATTTGAGAAGGCGTTGATGTGGTTTTTCACGGATACATGCGCCATCTGCTCAACGGTTGTGCCAAACTCCTTCATATGTCGAGTGACCATCATAGCGTAATATCCGGAGTAGAAACCACCCACGGGATAGTCCCAGGAAGCGTCGGAGGCGAGGGCGATGAATTCGTTCCCCTTCCACGTCTCGACGTGGCTCATGGTTTCGAAACCGTAGGCTACACAGACGTCCATATGACCGGAAGCGATCGATTTCCACACTTCTTGGAAGCAGAGCCCACCCGTCGCACCACCGCCTTCGACGCGGTGGCTGGGTTTTGGACACAGTCCAAGGTAGTCCTGGGCCATGATCCCCGCCATGAGCTGCCGAGTGAAGTGATCGGAAAAATAAGATGCTACCGATCCATCGACGATTGATGTGAACGTTGGGAAATCAATTTCCAGATCCTGGATGGCGTCGTCGTAGGCTTCCTTTACCACTGCCTGGAAATTTTTATCCTGACGGGTTTTCGCGAACTTTGAAACCCCGCCGGAGAGGGCGTAGACAGGTCGCATTGTGGGCTTTCCTCCTTTATGAATTGGTTTGGCGATGATGCGATTGTACCCCTAGAGCGAGAACCGAGCAAAAATTCAAGCGGTACTTAGGCTTGGGGGTTGCTGGCCGGATTGCTTCGAAGATTGTTGGTCGAGGTCGACGAGAACTCATCAGCAAATTCTTCGGCCGGGGAACCTAAGTTACGATCAATTGGAGTCGGAGTGCGCTTTTTGCGTATGGCCCCGGCCCGCAATCGCCGCCAGACCGATGCTTATGAAGTAGAGAAAGATCATGGGCAGCATCACCAACCCCATGTTCACCGGATCGATCGTGGGTGTGACGGCTGCGGCGAGTATAGCAATGCCAAGGATGGCGAAACGCCAGCCGCGCAGGAGCGCTTTCGCGTTCACGAAACCTAAGCCTGCCAGGGTGTAGATGATGAGCGGGAATTGAAAAGCCACACCTATCCAGAACATGAGCCCTGTCACAAACTGGATGTAATTCGCAGGGCGGATCGCGGCGCTGATGTCCATGAAATGGAGGAGGAAATCGATGGCTGGTTCGAGCAGAATGAAATAAGTGAAAGCTATTCCGAGCAGGAAAAGGATCGTTGCTGTCGGGATTGCAGTCAGCAGGAGCATCCTTTCGCGTCGGCGGAGCCCGGGATTCAAGAATGCGAAGATCTCGATCCCGATGTAAGGCAGAGCGATTACAAAGCCGGTTAGCAATGAAACCCGCATGAAAACGCCGATAGATTCGGTAATCTCAATCGCTTGCAGTTGATCGATGCCGTCAATTGGGACCGCGAGCCAATCCAGGGCCTGTTTGGCAAAGAGCGTGCTCAATAGAACGGCGAGGATGAGGGCGGTGATCGCACGCAACAGATGACGACGCAGTGCCTCTAGGTGGTCGATTAGGATCGATGGTTCTTCAATCGTCCGACTGAAGACATCCGCAATTGGCGTATCTTCGGGCTCATAATTAATGAAGTCCCGCAGTTTAAGAAACGGCTTTGCGATCCACCGAAAAGGAATAATGATGAGATGCCACAGCCTGCGAAAAAAGGAACGGATCATTTACCGTCACTCGCATCAGTTCCCGGAGCTTGATCCAGGGTACCCTTCTTAGAGTCAACGGCATCCGGGGAGGGGGCTTGCCAGGCGCGCAGTCCTACATCCAGATCTCGAATATCCTCGGTGATATCCCGGCCTGAATCAGTAATCGCTTTCTTGGTCTCTGCGATGTCTTTTTGCACGGCGTCCAATTCATCCAAAGCGGCTTCCCGTGCGAGGCGGTTGGGAAGATTACGCAGGTTTCTGGAAGCTTCGTTAAATAATTTCCAGTTCTCTGAGTGGTAGAGACGGTTGAGGAAACGGCCGATCATTCTACCTGTTTTCCCGAGGTTGCGGGGTCCTACAACAACCATGGCGATTAGAAGAATGAAGATGATCTCAAGGGGACCAATACCAAAGATATCCATAGTTCAATCTTGGTTAGTCTGGAACCGTGAAACGGCGGCGGATTTCTTGTTCCTGTTTAGCGAGCGAACCCAAGACACCATTAACGAAACGTGCGGAGCTCTCTGACCCGAAACGCTTTGCGAGTTCGACAGCTTCGTTGATGGCAACTTTTAACGGTGTTTCGTCGTAGAAGACAATCTCCCAGAGTGCCATGCGTAAAATGTTCCGGTCGAGAACGGCGAGTTGATCAACAGGCCACTCGGGAGCGAAGGTGGCGATAACATCATCTAATTCTGGAGTTGTAGAAAGGACGCCTTCTACAAAGCATTTGAAAAACTCAGACCCTTCATCGATCAGGTTATCATTCTGTTCCAGGTATCGAGCAATGACCTCCTGTGGTGGATGGTCGACAGCGTCGATTTCATAGAGGGCTTGGATGATTAGGTTTCGTAATTGCCGTCGTTCGCGCTTCATAGGCTCGAACCGAAATTAATCTACAGGGTCGGTGTAGTCAATATCCTCGATGTGTATATCAACTCGAATAACATCCATGCCGATCATTTCCTCTATAGCACGTACAACCTCAGTTTGAACCTTTCGGCTTACCTCGCGCACGTTGACATCCTGGGCCACAATCAGGAAAAGATCAACCGCGACCTCCCCATCGTCGATGTCGATTTGTACTCCTGCGCCCGATCCCCGACGAAAGAGTCGATTGACGCCGCTGCGTATGGGTGCCATCGCAACCACGCCAGGGACGCTTAGCGCTGTGAGACGAGCCAGCGTAAGAAGAACACCAGGTGCCATCGTTGTTGTGCCGGGAGCTCGATCTTTATTCTCTTCTGTTGTATCCATTCTTTATTAACTCCTATTTACATTGCAATTCCACCATCAACGGTAAGTATATGACCCGTGATGTATGCTGCGTCATCGGAGGCGAGGAAAGCGGCAGCTTTTGCTATCTCTTCCGGCTGCCCGACTCGACCGAGAGGAATTATATCCATCAGGCTCTTTTGAGCATCCTCGGGCACGGTAGACCAGATATCGGTCTGGATGAAACCGGGAGCAATTGCGTTGACCGTGATAGTTCTCGATGCGACTTCTCGCGCTAGTGCCCTCGTGAAACCAATTTGTCCTGCCTTGGATGCGGAATAATTAGTCTGGCCGGGATTTCCCATGATCCCAGATACGGAGGCGATGTTAATAATCCGTCCGTACCTGCGGCGCAGCATATGGCGGATTGCTGCCTTACAGCAGTTAAACGTCGATTTTAAATTGGTCTGGATCACATCGTCCCAATCGCTTTCGGACATCGTCATGATCAGACCGTCGCGGGTGATGCCAGCGTTATTCACGAGAATATGGAGGTCCCCATACTTCTCGATGGCGGTTTTTACCAGCCCGTCCGCCTGCTCGAAAACGCTGACGTCAGCCTGGTGGGAAAAAGCTTCCCCACCGCTTTCCGAGATTTTTTTTACAACTTCATCGGCGGCTGAAGAGTTTTGATTAAAGTTTACGACGACACGGGCGCCACGACCGCCAAATTCCAAGGCAATCGCCCGACCTATGCCGCGAGAAGCCCCGGTTACAATCGCGACTTTTTCATTAAAAGCCATGCAAGCCTCCATTTTGCGGACATGCTCACGAGATTATACCTAGAAATGGACCGATGGAATGTCCTTAGGCAGAAAAGCGAGATCGCTGTTCTGAAGCTGGAGGGAGAGCTGGAGCCGCGAGCGCCAGAGCCGACAGGGTCAAATCCCGGGAACGCCGTACCCCCGGGCGAGTTGAATCAATCGTTCGGGTTTATTCCGGAAACTTTCCGGGTCTTCCTGATTATTAACCAGCATCATCAGTGTGTCGGTGAGGAGCCGATTAGCTGGTGTAGGGGAACCCAGGCGTGAGCCGGCTAGCACAACTGCGCCGTTTAACTGCAAAACCTCGGATTTGCCGCGGCCGATGTCGAAGTGGAGTGACGGTTTTTTGTCCCCGCGCCCTTCACTGACGATCTTCCCGAGAAGAGGTCGGATGAGCAGTCGGGGGAGAAAGAGCGCACGTGCGAGAAGGGATACGCGAACCCCCGGCAAATCCTGTGGGGTGTAGCCGATAACCCGTAGGACCCGGACTGTTTCTCTGAGAGACTCAATTTCAATCGATGCAATACTTGGATGGGAATACACTTGCGACGGTGCCCAACCGAGGATGGCCGAACTCGCATTAGCGACGATATTCGTCAGGAGCTTCGACCATTTCATGCGATCGGCGTTTTCATAAGCTACAGCGAGGAAGTTGGCTGCTTCGAGATCATGAATGAGCTCAGCTGCCAGCGGATGATTAAGTGCAACCCCGATCCCTCTGCGCCGGGCAACGCGGATTACTGCAGGTTCAATCATTTGCACGGCAGTGGTAAGAGTGGCAGAGATGACGCGCTCTTCCCCGAAGCGCGCGGCGAGCATCTGCTCGCTGCCTATGCCATTTAATAGACTCACGATGGTGGGGGGGTCTGGAAATGCGGCCTCGATCTCCGCTGCCGCAGCCTCGGCGTCGTAAGTTTTTACGGTCAGCAGAATGAGATCGGGTTTCTCCATCCCCGGGATTTCGGTGATGGCATGAGCTTTTTCGACGACTCCGTGTGTGCGATCACCGGCCAGGTGAAGACCGTGCGTTTGCATGGCTTCTGCAATTCGAGGCCGTGCCAGAAACGTCACCGGGAACCCGGCGAGTGCGAGCTTGCCGCCTACAAGGGCGCCGACGGCCCCTGTTCCGAAGACCAGGTAGTGCAAGCTACTTCTCCTCCGAGCTGGCCATTAAGCGATCTACCAGGGCATTCAATTCTTCATCGGAGAAGAAGCGGATAACCAGGCTTCCTCCGCGCCGCCCGCGCTTTAATGTCACCCGCGTGCCGAGCGCATCGCGGAGTTGATTTTCCAAGGCTGTCTCCTCGGGAGAGTGTTTTTTTGTTGGCTTCTTCTTTCGTCGTTCACCGAGCAGGCGCTGGACGAGTTCCTCGACCTGGCGCACGCTGAGTTCTCGCTCAAGGATGCTCTGAAGTGCCGCGGATTGAGCTTGTGCGGTGGGGAGGCTGAGGAGCGCCCTGGCATGTCCCTCTGAGATCTTATTCTCGATGAGTGCACCGCGGACTGCAGCGGAGAGCTTTAGTAGGCGGAGCGTATTGCTCACGGTGGCGCGGTTTTTACCGACGCGTTTGGCAATCTCCGCGTGAGAAAGATCGAACTCATCCGCTAATTGGAGATAGCCATTCGCAGTTTCAAGAGGGTTTAAATCTGATCGCTGCAAGTTCTCTACGAGTGCCCACTCGAGTTGCTGCTGTTCATTGGCTTCGCGTACGATCACGGGGACGAAATCCAGGCCAGCTTTCTGGGCGGCTCGCAAACGCCTTTCTCCGGCGATGAGCGTATAGCTGCCGCCTGCTCCCTTTGGGAGGACGACAAGCGGCTGTAAGATGCCGTGTTCCCTGATGGAATCGGCTAGTTGAGAGATGTTCTCCATTTCCGGGGAGGTTCGTGGTTGCCTGGGATTGGGTTGAATATTCTCGACAGGTACCTGGAGCATACCTTGCCTCGATGGAGTTTTATCAGAGCTTGTCGGGATTAATGCATCCAGACCTTTACCTAACCCGCGCTTCTTACTCATCTCTTACCTCATCATTACGGATGGTTTCTAGATCTTCGATGCCGTCACCCTCGAGAAGTTCCCGTGCAAGCGACTGGTAAGCAAGTGCGCCGCTTGAATTCGGCGAATAAACCGTAATCGGAAGTCCGTGAGACGGCGCTTCAGCGAGTCTTACACTGCGGGGTATCACCGTTCGAAAAACTTCGTCTGGGAAATGCTGTCTGACTTCCTCCACGACATCCTGCGAAAGGTTCGTGCGCCCATCATACATGGTGAGCAGCATCCCGCGGATTCTGAGTTCGGGAAAGAGTCCACTTTTAACGCGCGTTAACGTCTCCATGAGCTGCGTCAGCCCTTCTAGGGCAAGGTACTCGCATTGAATGGGGATGATGACGCCATTCGCTGCGGCAAGCAAGCCGTTAAGCGTCAACAAGCCGAGTGAAGGCGGGCAATCCACAAAGATGTAATCGTACTTTTTCGCAAGAGGTTGGAGCATTTTTCGTAATAACTGCTCGCGCCCGGGTACATCGACAATCTCGATTTGAGCCCCGGCAAGCGCAGAGGAGGAGGGCAGCAGCGATAAGTTTAATTTCTGGTTGTGAAGGACAATCTCAGATGCAGGGGTCCGTCCGATGACAGCATCGTAGGTACCCTGCCGGACCTCTGAGTGATTTATGCCCAGACAGGAAGTCGCGTTGGCTTGCGGGTCGATGTCGACGAGCAAGACGCGCTGCCCGAAATTTGCTATATTAGCGCCGAGATTGATTGCGGTGGTCGTCTTCCCCACACCGCCTTTCTGGTTCACCAACGCATAGATATGTGTCATTCAATCACCGTCCGTTCGACGAGTTTAACCTCGGTAGATCTCGGGATACTGGCAATACCGCTCCTTGAGATATAGAATACGGCGAGATGGTTGGCAAAACGAGCGGCAGTCCAGGGTGAATGGCCGTCGTTCAGGAAGATGAAGAATGCAGCGGCGAAGATGTCTCCTGCTCCGGTAGGATCAATTTCCTGTGTCACGGGTGCCGGGATATGCCTCCACTCATCCGCCCAGAAGATGCGCGCTCCTCGGCTGCCATCGGTGATTGCGAGAATCTCACAAAATCGGGAGATTTGGTCAATGGTATCTTCATTGCTTTGTAGATCTTCACTGCTGAATACAACTACGCCGGCGTGAGATATCTGGTCTTGAATGATCTCCCAATTCTCGAGCCGAACCTCCCCTGAAGGTCCCCAGCGGCGGAGCCATCCCTGGGGTGTCAGGCAGATTAATGCCTGAGGGAAAATGTCGAGGATGGAGTAGTCGATCTCATTGGCGATCGGGGCAATATGAATAATTGGAGCGTCTCGCCACTTATCGGGTACGTCCGTGCTTGTGAGCGATGCAGCTGTGGACCGAACCGATTGAAGCCGCCCCTCTGGCAAGTATTCGTTTGTGAAGATCGTCGAATCCTGCGAAGGGACCATGTGAATCGAAACCTCAGAAAGCGGATGGAGGTCGAGATCAGGACCGGCTGATGTGACGATAGCTACTTTCTTGCCGAGGGCTTGGGCTGTTAAACTCGAATAAGTAGCGGTACCCCCGAGGGTAGGTCCATCTGCAGTGAGATCATTCGAAACATGTCCGATGATGAGGTAATCGACCGATCGGTCCGAAGCAACCATGTTGAGGATTATAAACGACTGCGGTGACCGGACAACTGAATGCGCTGCTTATCGGGGGATAATCGTGACTTTTCGTTGCTCTCTCTCGCCGACGCTTGCGGTTTCCACATCAGGATGTTCTCGCAGTTCGATATGGACAATTCGGCGCTCATAAGCCGGCATCGGTTCGAGCGACATCGTTTGTGAAGTTTCAATGGCCTGTTTGGCCATTTGCTGAGCGAGGCGGCGAATCTGCTGTTCGCGTCGGGCGCGGTAGCCTTCGATATCAATCAGCACCGCGACAGGGCGTTTGAGTTCCTTGCCTACAATTAAACGCGTGATGTACTGCAGAGCCGTGAGCGTCTCGCCGCGGCGACCGATGAGGATGCTGAGATCGTCTCCATGGATATCCAGGAAGAGAGGTCGGATCTTGCCTGGGGCATCAGCCTCGCCCCAGCGTGCTTCGATGCGCGCCTCGATGCCCATACGCTGAAGAAGCTCGCTTACAGTATCGTGGGTGATTTGAAGCGCTTCCTCGTCGCTGCCCTCTACGGATGATTGAATTTCGCCAGCTTGTCGGACGGGTTCCTCGCGCTTGGTATCCACTTTACCGGTGTCAGATGATGATCGAACGGTCAAACGAACCCGCGCCTGCCTAGCACCGAAGCCGAGCAGCCCCTTTGTGCCCTCATCTAATACTTCAACGTCAAACGCATCAGGGGGTAAGCCCCACTCTTTGGCGCCCTTGAGAATGGCTTCTTCAATTGATGGTGCTATCGCTTCGATGCTCGTTCTTGTTTCGTTCATCTCGCAACCTTCCGATTAAGAGTGACCATGGTTTCATGTCAGGTTGATGCAGCCTACGCTTCAGCGCGTTCTCGTAATCTTCGCATGATATATCCCTGGAGGATCCCGAGCAGGTTAGATGCGAAGAAGTACAACGCAAGACCGGATGCCAGAGAGTAGGCAAAATAACCCAGCAGGAGAGGCATATACAATCCCATCATCTTCGTCATGCTCTGGCTTTGAGCATCGGGGGATGCTGGAGTGGTTAGCTTGGTTTGCAGATAGGTGGTGATAACCACGAGGATCGTCAATACAGGGATCGCAAAGGGCAGGAAGTCCAGAACTAGCCGTTCCGGTTGGCCCAAATTCATCCATAGAAATTGGCTATTCACTGGAATGAGACTTGCGGAGGTGAATGGATATAGGAGCTTGGAGAGATCAAATAATTGCACCGGCGTGGCTGCAAGTGTCCGGATCACGGCCTGGTAAAGACCGATGATAATCGGGAATTGGATGATCAGCCCCACGCAACCGCTCATCGGGTTGTAACCCACATCTTTGAACAGTTTCATCTGTTCTTCTGAGAGTTTCTGCTTGTCTTTCTTATACTTCTCTTGCATCTTCTTGTAGCGGTCGGAGCCTTGGATCTCCTGCATCACCATCGTACTGCGCATCTGTTGAATTGTGAGAGGTAAGGTAATGAGCCTCACCAGCGCGGTGAAGACGATGATCGCCCAACCGAAGTTCTGCCCGAGTAGGCTATAAATGAAAAGCAGTGAGTTGATCATTGGTTCAAGAATTATTGTGTTCCACATACAAGATCACCTTTGTCTTTTACTTGGGTTCGATAATGCATCGGGCAGCGCCCGTGCTCGGGTCTACACTAAAAACCACGCATTCGCTATCCATCGCTGGAACAAGCAGACCATAATCGGTGGGGCTCGAATCAGCGAGAAGCCGCCCCTCCATATTTGCGCTGCTTGGCCATACAGGATCACCGTTTTCGAGCAGGAACGCAGTCACCTCTCCCGTTTCACTAATAAAAAATACTCTGTCATCCAGGATCGTAGGAGAAGCGGCGGAACTGCCTGGTAATTCTTTTCGCCACAATTCTTTTCCGGAAGCAATGTCCAACGCGTAGGCAGTTCCTGACACGTCTGCGAAGAAGGCTACACCGTCAAGGATTACCGGGGAACCCCAGATCGCGCCGTCTGCTTTGAACTGCCAGACAATCTCTCCGTGGCTGCTGTCGAGGGCGAACAATATCCCCTCAAAAGTTCCAGTGAAGACAAGATCTTCAGTGAGCGAAGGAGAGTCAGAAATGGTAGAACTCAGATTTGCTTGCCAGATCTCTCGACCTGTTTCGAGATCCAGGGCGTAGATGTGGTGGTCCAACGAGGTCAGGTAGATTCGGTCATCTTGAATCTTCGGCGAGGACCAAAGTGCATGCTGCGCCTCGAATGGCTTATCCCATACTGGTTTGCCGGTTTCAAGGTCAAGCGCGTATAGCCGCCCGTCAGCAGAGGGGACGAGAACCATATCATCGACGATTATCGGTCCACCGATGATGCGATCGGTAGCTTCACCGAATGACCATAGGACATTTACGAAGGAGTCATTCAGCGTCAGCGCAAGGACTTCGTTGTTATAACCCCCGATGACGACGGTGCCATCCGGTCCGATAGCCGGAGGGGCATAGAACGTGATCTTGTCATCTGCCTCTGGCGGATAACTCCAGACTTCACGTCCGCTCGAAAGGTCAACCGCGCGCACATGTTGGTTGTAAGCCAAATAGGCGATATCCTCGTTAACCGTTAATCCCGGCCAGCTTGAGGCAGCCATGATACTGCGACCAGAGCAGCCCACTAACAGGAGGGCAAAAAGGCCCAGGATTATTGGCAGGAATAATTTCTTCAATGGAAAGGTAGCTTTACTCATAATTCTCCTAAGGAACGGGATCATATCCGCCGGGGTGAAAAGGCTGGCAGCGTAAGATACGCCATACTGACAGCGCGCCGCCTTTAATGATGCCGTATTTAACAATCGCCTGATAACCGTAATGCGAACAGGTCGGTTCGAAACGGCAGGAACCCGATGGTAGTCCTGGAGAGATCACTGCCTGGTAGAACCGGATGAGCGCAAGAAAAGGTAGGCGGGGGAGGTTTTCCAATGTAAAAGGAATATCCCTCAGCCCTGGTTCTAGATCTTGAACGTGATCACTCATACTTCGCCCGTTATTTACCGAACAATTCTGCACGTTGAATAAGGTTTGTAATTGCCTCTTGGATCTCGCTCCAAGAACTTTCAATAATTTTGGGCCGGGCAATTATCACGATATCCCAGCCAGGTTTGATTGCAGCCAAGTGCCCTCGAATCGCCTCGCGCAGGAGGCGTTTTGTCCGGTTTCTTCGCACTGCAGAGCCGAGGGCTTTTCCAGTGGTGAAGCCAAAGCGTGAGGTGGGACGATTGTTCGCGCTGGCTATCAGAATGGCAAGCGGGTGGGCAAAGGATTTTCCTGTGCGCCGCACCCGCTGAAAGTCGGACGAATTGGTTAGCCGGTATTTTCGGTTCATCCACTTGGCCGGTCGAAACAGGCCCTCACCTCATTCAGGTGACCGATCAAGCCTTCCAGTTGACTTTCTTGACGTGCTCATTCATCCGGACAGAGAGATGATGACGACCTTTACGGCGGCGAGCCTTGATGACGGATCGACCGCCCTTTGCTGACATCCGGGATCGAAATCCATGCACTCGAAGTCTGCGACGTATCTTCGGTTGATATGTGCGTTTCGGCATTCAAATATCCTCATGTAATTTGTTACTTCACAAGCCGTAGCAACCGGCAGATTATACCTCGCGCTCTTTAGCCGGTCAACGGATAGATGAAGGGCTGTTGAGGAGAATGTAGCTGATGAATCTCTGGAGGACGGCCTGCGAAGGGAATGCGCCAGCCCATTTCTCCCGTTCAAGCTATGACCGAGAGGCCAGATGAGCTAGTTATTCCACCCTGGCTACCTCGTAGATTGACCCTCAGATAAAACTGAGAGGGAAGGATTCCGGGTTTGAGGGAACCGATGGGCTTATTCAGACCCTCTCTCTACACTCTCCAAAGCCAACCAGCGCTGAAACCAGTTGCTCGCCAGCTGATTATCATAAGAATGCCCCATCTCTTCCGGCTCAAGCAGAACTGTTTGACGCGAGGCGCCTAAAAACCGATACATTTGCCGGACGACCGCAAAGCTCTCTCGTGCCGCGTTGCTGGTGGCTGGATCGCGGCGACCGTTAACAAACATGACCGGTCGGGGCGCAATGAGAGCAGCCACATCGCCCATTTCAGCGTAGGACAGGATGCTGGGGATGTCATTGCACGGGCAGTGTGTTTCGTCTAAGCAGGTGACGATGTATTTCCCCAAATAGCTATTGATCATGGCCACCCGAACTCGCTCGTCGAGGGCAGCTGTGTACATGGTCAACGCGCCCCCCGCGCCAATTCCAGTAGCGCCGATGTTTCCAGGATCGACTTCCGGGCGGGTGAGGAGGTAATCGATGATGCGCATCCCATCCTGAACCAGCAAGCCATACCACGTTCGTCCTACCAGTCGGGCGGAGGCGTCTATTTGAAGGTGGCCGATGGCGCCCAGACGACCGAAGCCGCGCAGCTCCATGGTCAATGTGATAAAACCTGCTCGAGCCAAAGCTAGTGCGTTCGCGCGCTGATAGGATTTTTGCAGGCCGGCCGTCTGCTCGATTGTGCCGTGACCCGGGAAAATAACAACCGCTGGCAGTGGCTTCTTGACCTCCACAGGGCGGAACAAGTACACGGGCACGCGCAAGCTTTCCTCTGTATGCAACCAGATCAACTCCCGCCACAGGCCATCAAGTTGCACGCGTTCTTCCACCTCGGCCCTCAACTCCTTCTGATCCAATAGTCGCCGTGCTCGTTCACCTACACCCAGGAGTTCCCACAGTCGATCACGTAACCCATCCCGCCAGATTTCCCAATCGTCGCGGTTTCCGCCCTGAAAGCGATAGGGCGGCGTGGTTATCACCTCACGGCGGATGGCAGCCATTAAGGAGACACCGGTCTCGTCGGTTTCACCACCCTCCCTGCTAGGAGGGATGCTCTCCACCAGTCGACCGCCGAGTTCTCCTAATCGTTCAACAGCTTTCTTTACCTGACGAACGGGCGTTGGCTTTTCACCGAAGCGGCGTGCCAAGTCGGAAGCGGCTTCTTCGAATAAGACCTCCTGATCGTAACGCACTTGGAGTTCCTCTTGGTTGCGCCGCAGCCAGAGATATAGATCAGCCTCGGTGTGGTTGGGGAATTCTTGGAGGATGCCCTGTTGGCGGATGATCTTGACAATTGGGTCGTAATGCGTGTCACACCAACATTTCACCGCTTGATCGAGAGGCACTTCGGGCTCGTCGGTCGTTGGAAGGTTTTGTTGCAGCGACGAAATCTCATACAGCAGATCCTCGTACCCATCCGGCTGTGTGAGTTCGAGGTTTATATCCGGGCAGAGCCGATCGATGTGAGTGTGCTCTAGAAAGGCGCCGTATGCAGCCTCGGTCAACAAATCGTTGACATCGGTGTCCTGCTTCAGGGGAACGCGGGTCTTATACTCCCAGATGTAAGCTTGGATGAAGGGGGCGTTGCTCTGCTGTGCCACCGAAACCCGATGGTTGCCGTCGCGTACAAAGTACACATTACCCACTTTGTAAAGCTCAATTGGCGGCACGCCCCCACCTACGTTAACAAGTTGGTCGATTTTCCGCCACCGCCCCTCGAGTTCGTCTTGACGTGGGAAAAAATCGCGAGTGAAGTTCTGATATCGCCCAACGCTGCCGATAATGTTATCCAAGGGCACGTCCTGCAATCCTAGGTACTGTCGCTCGCGCAATTGCAGTCGCTCTCGTACTCCCTCAAAGGGCAGCAAATCCACCGGGCGTTGGCGGAAGGTGGCAAGGATATCCTGGACAAAAGCCGCACGCCTGGCTCGTTTCCAATCGCGTCTGGTTTGGCTTGAATATGAGTCATCCATTTGATGTTCTTAAAAAAGTACAGGGGTTTCCAAAGCAACGGCCATGGCTGGGGCATCAGTGGTCGTGATTCTATCAACGCCAGCGGCGATCAAGCGCTGAGCCACAGCGATATGCTCTACTCGATCCGGGTTGAGCGTCCAAACGTCTACCTCCGCCCCGCATCCGTGAAGATACATAATCCAATCAAAACCGTCATTGAGAGTAAGTTCGAGGGTTTGAGCTGGGATATACCACACCGCTGCGCTCGGCGCTTGAACCCATAGCGCTTCAGCTCTGACGGCTAAGTACTCTTTCGTTTCACCCCAACGACGACTGGCCAACGGGTGATCATCCCAATAACCGTACTCACCTAGACGGAAGGGAGGCTTCCGAGGATCTCGCTCGTCGTCTGATCCCACATTAAAATACAGAATTGGATCAAACCCCAGTGGTAGATCGGCATCGAGGGCGCGCAAACGGCGGATAGCCCAATCGGCTGGGCTGGTCACCCGGATCCGCTCCTTGACTGGCTCTATGGTTCGCAGCAGGGCCATTAATACTGAATCAGTGAGCGGGGCGTAAGGTTTGAGGTCGAGTTGCAATTCGACCGGCTGAGAATGGTGACGCAGCAATTCCATTGCTTGGCTGAGCATGCCGACCAGCTCGGCGTTCTCGCCCCTGGAGCGTGTGTAATGCAGACGGCTAACTTCGGAGGTTGTCTGGGCGGCGACGAGGCCAGAGCCATCGGTTCCATCTTCCAAATGTTGACCATGAAAAAGCAAGAAATCGCCATCGGCGAGGGGAGAAATGTCTACTTCAATCACCCGTGCATCGGCGTCCAGGCACGCACGGATCGCCCGCAAGGAGCTTGGCGGGTGATTGTGCCCGCGCTTAGCCGCGTGATGGATCAGCATTAGGGAATGCGCGCGGTCATCCATTCAGGTTATCCCTCCGGAAGCAATCCCAAATCGACCAAGAAGGGATTGTAAAGGTAATTCAGGGAGAAATCGGCGCTGAAACTGGCGTGGAATATCAGGGCGCTGGCTGGGTCTAGAAACCAATCACCTTGCGATAGCACCTCTCCAGTCGTCTGATAGTATCCCCAAGGTGTATTGGCTCTATCTGTGGAGAAATCATCCCCGTCGATGGCCTTGGGCAATATCTGCCCCCGATACATGAAGGGTCCATCGAATGTCCTGCCGTCACCGACATCATCCCGACGAGCCCATAGCGTCGGATAAATCGGCGCCAATTGGTAAGAGACATGCTCATCATCTATACCTTGCGGCGCCTCGGATTCCTCTCCCAGTCGATAGATCACCACACCCCCTCGAAAGAGAAAGGGGTCGATGAGAGAACCCGTTCCTCTGTGGCCATAGATGCCATGACCAAGGGCCTCAACCCAGACCACGGGGTGATCCCCTTCCAGCACAGCCATCCTCGTGACGTCGAGAAATTTTTCACCCACCGTGTCATCAAAGATGTACAGGTAGATGGCGCTGTGGGCCAGTGTTTCGAGCGCCTTCGGCCTACCGAAGCGGGTGCCGTCTTTTTCCACTGTCAACTGGATGGATTCCAGGTCATTTTCGTGGCACCCCCCGCTGGTGTGGCAGTCCTCGTAGGTATAATCCCTGGGATGAAACAGGGAGTAGAAGATGAACCAATGGGTCTCTGATTCGATGACCGAGTAGTAGACATAAGCCGAGAGATCGCCGGTGGGCTGGTTCTCCCAATTATTGTTACCGACCCAGTCGCCATCGAAGTCTAGCGCGGTGATGTAATCCTGGTCGGTGATTGCACCCTGACGGATAACAGGCGCGTAGTGACGGGCCAGGTCTTCGTAGCTGGCGGGTTCACCTACCAGGCCCGGCGGCGCATATAGCGGTTCCGTTCCCGCACAGGTGGAAAGACCCCACAAGCAGAATAAGAGGGATGAAACTGTGAATTTCCCCATAGTTATCGGCTCGTCAGCAGAACCTCGATATCCTCTGGTGTACCGCGCCAGGGACCGGGCTTTTCCTGCTTCAGTGTTGTGACCGCGGATGCGTAGCGACACGCATCCCATGGCGACGTTGTCAACCGTTTCCCAAGGTAGGTGGCAAAGCAAGTATCGCCTCTCCCGGTGCGGCCTTCGAGTGAACGAGAGGTGAATGGGGCTTCGTAGAGATCGCCATTGGCAAAGACAGTCACCCCCGATGACTGTGTTACCACGATCTCGCGCGGACCGTACTCTGCCAATTGGCGGGCGGCTATCTGGAGATCGGTCTGTCCGGTCAATAGTTCGGCCTCGGCACGGTCTAATTTCAAGTAGGTCACACGTGACAAGCCATCCTCCATCTCAGACCATTGGCGGAAGATCAGGTGACCATCCTCACGGGCGCGGACAAAACCCTGAACGTCAATCGCCACTGGACCACGCTGTGCTAGCGATTTAAGTATCGCCAAGTCCACCTCGCCGGCGATGATGGGGGCGACCAGGTAAATGCGAGCAGACAGTGCGGGGATTTCTTCCAGTTGGAATGGTCCGGCGAAGTCCATAAGTTTGCAGATTCGCCGCTCCATGTCAGCCGAGTCGTAGATGTTTTCAATGCCCGACGTCGCCGGGGCGGATGTGGTAAAAACCTGCACGCCCTCATGCTTTAATTCGTCCAGCAAGGGTAAATCGTTAAGGTGCAGGCGCGTGACAACCGCCACGCTCACACCCAAGCGCCGGAGAGCGACGCTGCCATAGTAGACAGCTCCTCCAGAGGCGTACTCGCCATGCCCGTCGATTACCAATCGGTCTTTGGCAAAGTGGCCGATCATCATTATATCTACATCATTTTGCAGCGTCATATCTTGGTTTTCTCATGCTCTTTCTGAATTATCTTTGACAACAAGTCGGGCTTGTCGGTGCAGATACCGTCCACATCTAGTTTCACCAGCACGCGCAGTTCAGCTGGACGTTCTTCGTGCCAAAGGAGGATGCCGAGACCGTTTTGGCGGAAGTTGGTGATTATCGCAGGCGTGAGGAGCTTATGCGGTGTAGTAGCTCCACTTTCCCAACAGGGATGGACGTAATCCGCCCCAACTGCAAGGGTCCATGCGACAAAATCGGCCTGCCGATCCTCAAGACGGATGAGCACTGAGGTGCGAACCCCCGGTTCCAAGAACTTGACCTTTTGGGGGAGCCAGGGATAGAAAGAGCCAACAATGACCTGGTCGAGAAAATCCGCCTTTTGTAATGTCTTCACCACCTGTTCCGGGGCATCTTGTCCTTTCAATTCGATATAGAGCTTCACCTGATCGCGCGCCAGCTCAATGACCTCATCCAAGGTAGGCACCCGCTCGCCCAGGCCAGCGTCGAAACGTTTGATCTGGGCCAGGGAGAGATCGGCAACCTGCCCGGTGCCATTGGTGGTCCGTGACAGTTCAGTGTCGTGGATCACCATGGGGTGGCCGTCTCGCGAGAGATGCACGTCCAGCTCGAGCATCGTAGCGCCCATTTCGATGGCTCGCTCGAAAGCGCGCAGGGTGTTTTCAGGTTCGTATGCAGATGCGCCTCGATGGGCGATGTTATGAATCACTATGCAATCACCTGTGACTGTGAAATGTCCTTATCTTAGGATTTTTCAAATCGATGACATGCTCCAGAGATATTCGGTCTAAGTGTCCACCAAATAAGCGTGATCGAGAAAAGGGTCCGTGGCAGATATCATGTTGATGGACTCACAAGCGTATAAACTGATTTAGAGATTAGCAGCAGACGGCCCCTGCTCTCGGTCGCCATTTTCATAATTTGTGCCACCGCGCAAAACGCAAAATGCAAAACGGTTTCATAAACACCGTTTCGACACATTGCGTTGCCCATTTCACGTTTTAGTCAGCCCAGAGCAGCGATTTTTCCGTCTCGGGATCGAAGAACTGTACTTTATGAGTGTTGAAACCGAGCGTTATGGTCTGGCCCATTTTTAAACCCAGCGTAGGATCAGCCAGCATGAGGATGCTGGCATCACCGATATGCACGGTAATCAAGTCATCACGGCCCAGCGGCTCGACGACGTAAATCTCGCCGTTGACACCCTCATCGGCGACGGTTATATCTTCGGGGCGGATGCCCAGAATGACTTTACCTTTGCCGGCGGCCTTCTCACCTCGGTCGGTAGGTACGATCACGTCAAACTTATCACGACGGGTGTGATAATCGCCGTTTTCGCGAGAGACCTCCACCTCCAGGAAGTTCATCGGCGGATTGCCCACGAAGCTGGCCACAAACAGAGTGCGCGGCTGGTCATAGAGTACATCCGGTGGGTCATAAGCTTGAAGTTCGCCTTCTTTCATCACAGCTATACGGTCGGCCATAGTCATCGCCTCCACTTGGTCGTGGGTGACGTAGATAGAGGTGACTCCCAGTTCTACCTGAAGCCGTTTGATTTCGCCGCGCATGGAGAGGCGCAGGCGCGCGTCCAGGTTGGAGAGTGGTTCGTCGAAGAGTAGCAGTTGAGGCTCTTTGACCAGGGCACGGCCCAGGGCTACGCGCTGCTGCTGCCCGCCGGAGAGTTGGGCTGGCTTGCGATCCATCAAGTGTCCGATGTCCATCATATCAGCCACTTTCTGCGTCCGCTTTATCATTTCTTCCTTGGGGATTTTTTGCAGTTTGAGAGGATAGCTGATGTTCTGGAAGACGGTCATGTGGGGGTAGAGGGCGTAGCTCTGGAAGACCATGCCGATGTTGCGATCTTTGGGCTCCACGTGGTTGACGACGTGTTCGCCGAAACGAATGGTGCCCTCCGTAGGTTTATAGATTCCGGCGACCATCAACAGCGTGGTGGTTTTTCCGCAGCCGGAGGGACCCAGGAAGGCTACAAACTCACCATCGTCGATGTCCAGGTTAATGTGGTCGGCGCCAACGACCTTTCCCCAACGCTTGCTCAAGTTTTTAAGTTTTACTTCCATAATAATCTCCTTGCCATTAGCGGGTCATTATTTAGCCCTCGCAGACTATGTGGGCTCCATTCCGCAACCCGAAATCAGCAATCCGGGATATAAATCACGTGCCACCTTTGGCCCCACCAGCGTAGATGCTCAACAGCAGGTCCTGCGTGAAGATGAAGAAGATCGCCACCGGGATGAGCTGGAACAGCCCCACCGCGGTGACCATCCCCCATTGGACAGCCACTGTATCGCCCATAAAGTTATTCAAATAGACAGACAGAGTCGCGTTTTGACCAGCACCGATGGTGAATGTTTTGGGGATCAGCCAGGCGTTCCAGCCGGAGATGAAGGCGAAGATGGCTAACGCCGCTACGCCCGGTTTAATGGTAGGCATAATGATCTCCCACCAGACCCGCAGGCGTGAAGCTCCGTCAATAAGAGCTGCCCGTTCCATATCCCAGGAGACGTTGTCGAAGAAACCTTTCATCAACCAGATGCCGAAAGGCAGTTCGAAACCGATCATCACCAGACCGACTCCCAGAGTCGTGTTGTACAGTTTGAGGGTGCGCAATACGAAGTAGATGCCGATGAGCAGGGTCACGCTGGGAAAAGCATGCAGCACCAGCGTTCCCGAGAGAAACGCCTTACGCCCCCGAAAGGCCTGGCGTGACAACGCATAACCGGCCAGTGATGAGACCAGGACCACGAAGAAAGTCATCGATATGGCGATCAGAAAGGTGTTGAGGGTCACTCGCCAGATGCTGGGATAGCCGCGGCCAAAGGGAGGCTCCCGCAGGAAGCTCCAGTTGCTCAAGGTAAACCCGGTTGAACGCAACCCTTCTGTGGCTACGGAAAAGGAAGAGATCACCAGCCAGGCATAGCCCACGAAAATGGGCAGGACGGTGATGACCAGGATGATGTAGGGGATGGTTGCTCCGATCCTCTGTCGAAGTGTCATCGAATTTCTCCTTTAGCGTTACAGCAAGTCGATCTTGGGCTCCTGCACCAGTTCATCGAACTTGAACACGCGCATATAGATAATGGCCGCGCCCACGCCGATGATCACCAGGATCACTGCCCAGGCTGCGCCGTACCCCCACTGGTTATTGCCAAAGTAGTTGGATAGCGCCCGGTGGTAGGCTGTCAACGCCCACACTTCAGTACGGTACAGCCCCGGCCCGCCATCGGTGAGCAGCATGATCTGCTCAAAGGAGGTGAGTAGCGAGAGTGTCTGGTAGGTGAGCACGAACAGGATCGGCCACTTGATGGCAGGAAGGATGACGTGGCGGATGGTTTGTAACACTGAGGCCCCGTCTACCTTAGAAGCCATCATGAAGTCCTTGGGAATGGACTCAATGGCCGATGTAAAGATTACCATGCCAAACGAGGCGCCGATCATCCCATTGGCAAAGAGGACGAAGATCCAGGGCGCGGCTTGGATCAAGTCACCCCCTGTTCCTATTCCCAGCGGGCCGAGGAACTGGTTGAGGACACCATGGGGGGCGCGCGAGGCCATCCGTTGCCACATCAGGATGTAGATGACGACAGGGGTAAGACGGGGCAGCAGCCACATCACACGGAAAAAGAAGCCCACGCGGCGCTCGATGTGGGTGGTAAGCAGGGCGATTAACAGCGCGCTACTGAAATTGAACAAGGTCAGCGTGGCTACCACGTAGAAGAGGGTGTTGCCCAAAATTTTGGGGAAGAATTTGTTGCCGAATATCTTGGCGTAATTATCCAGGCTCCAGTTAACCGGCAGCCACCATTGCAACGTGCCAAAGTTCGAGGCTTTCAGGTTGGAAAGGCTGAGAATAAAGATAATGATTACAGGGATGAAGAAAAAGAGGATGATCAACGCCCCAGCCGGGGCCAGGAATCCGTAGCTCTCCAATCGGGAACGTAGCCGGTAACCGATGGGGGACATCTCCCCCTCAGGAGTAGCAGGGGAAAGGGGGGGTGTCCCCCCCCTCTCCATCCTGTTTTCAACGCTCATTATCTTATGATCACCTCGTCACCCAGCTCATTCTCAAGTCCTTCCAGGACCAGATCTACCGCCTCCTGGGCGGTCAGGTCGCCTGATTGCACAGCTGCCAGGGCCTCGTAGGTGATCGTCGAGTACGGGCCCCAGTCAGGGCTGTTGGGCAGGAAGGTGGTGAAGTCCAGCATGTACAGCACGTTGGCCAGGAAAGCATCCGCCGAGTATGGCTCATAGTCGGCCTGCGACTTGAGGATACCCAAGTGGGTACTGTTGATGGCGTGGCGGGTGTTGGCTGCGTCGGTGGTCGCTTTGGCGATCAGGGCCAAGGCCAGGTCGGGATGCTCGCTCTGGGCGCTGATCAGGTAAACAACCGGGTGCGACAACGTAACCGGGGAGCCACCCGGAGCAGCTGGGTATAAGCCATAACCCCAGTTTTCGAACTGGTAGTCCTGGCCGCCCTTGTCTGCGGTCCACTGGGAGGCCCACTCAGCCCACTGCCAGGCGCCGCCGCCCCAGAACAGCACCTGGCTGCCCGAGACGCTGGGGTGGTAGCTGCCGCCCCAGTCTGCGGTCAGGAAGCTGTGGGCGCCGCCGTCGGTCAAGCCACGCTCGAAGAACTCGTAGTACTTCAGGCCGGCCTCGGTGTCGAAGACCAGCTTGCCGGTATCGGCGTCGATCGTATCACCACCATAAGCGTAGTACAGGGCGGTGAAGTCGGGGCCGTTCTTGGGCCGCATCCAGAAGCCCATGCCCGGCTCTACGACGCCTGCTGCAACAGCAGCTTCGGCCGTATCAAGCATGTCGTCCAGGGTGAAATTGCCGGCTTTGATCTCGTCAGCCAGCCCGGCAATGCGGGCTTCATCCCAGCCTGGGACCTGTGCAAGCAGTGTCTTGTCCCAGTAGACTGGTCGGGATTCGGTATCCTGGGGCACACCCCAACGCTCGCCCTTGAACATGACGGAATCCCACAGCGCGTCAATCACATTGTCGAATTCAGGGTAATTGCCGAGTATATCGTCCAGCGCGATGATTCGGCCGGCGGTGGCCTCGGTGCCGATGAACTCGTGGCCGGTTGTCAAGATGTCCGGCGCTTTTCCGTCCTCATAGGACAGGGCAAACTCCTGCATGATGTCGCCCCAATCAGTGTTGTCCTGGATGGTCTCGACCACCACACGGCGGGTATCGCCGGAGGCTTCCAGGTCGGCATTGACCTCAGCTACAGCGGTCAGCAGGTTGTTGCAGCGCCAGTCCTCGGTGGGGGGCTTGGCCCGGCAGCGGGCCACGAGGGTGACCAGCTCCCCGCCAACCGGCACCTCGACCTCAACTTCCTTGATGATCGTCTCACCGGGAACTTCTACCGTTTCGACGATGGTCTCCGGCGCGCAAGCGGTGAGTAATAGGCTCAACACCATCAGAATTGCTAAACCAATGAAGGGCACTTTCTTTTTCATGACGCTTTCTCCTTACTCGTTGTATGTTCTATAGTAAACGGCGCGAATATCGTCTGTGCCTTGACTATTCCAAGGCTGCAACATGAGTTGCGGTTCTTTCTCCTCCTCCATCAACCTCCTTTCCCAAAGATTGGGGTGTTTGGTTAGTTGGGCGGGACTCCACTTAGCATCTGCTATGGTCAACCGCCTCTATCCAAGATCAGCTTGGCTCGGGGGCAAGCCCGGTTGTTTGGCGAACAATCAGTTCAGTTTGCAAGACATCGGCTTGTATACCGTTTTCACCTCGAATTAGCTGCAGCAGCATGCGTATCGCCGCTTGCCCCATGCGATAGCAAGGTTGGCGAACGGTCGTCAGCGGCGGACATAAATAAGCCGAAATTTCCAGGTCGTCAAAACCAACGACCGAGCAGTCACGCGGCACTTGGAGGTCCGCCTCCCTGAGAGCCGTTAGTACGCCCATTGCCGTCAAATCGTTGAAACAGAAAATGGCCGTTGGTGGTTGAGGCAAGCTCAGTAGTTTTTGGCCTGCACGGACACCGCTTTCCAGCATCCCGTCTCCTTCGACGACTAATGTGTCATCGATGGGGATGTCGTGTTCTCTTAGCACCTGTTGATAGCTTGTCTGACGATCGAGATCGGTAGAAAGTTTGGCGTTCGATACAAAAGCGATCCGTCGGTGACCAAGTTGGACTAAGTGCTCGACGGCTTGTTTCGCGCCAGATATCTTATCGGCGGAGACAGAGTACGGATATGTCCGGCAATTTATCAAAACAATGGGCAACGGGAAGCGGTCGTCCAAATCCAGATAGTCGGTGTCAATCTGCGAGCCGGTGATGATGATGCCGCTTGCGCGGCGCTCATGGAACGAGCGCACAACTTCCAGCTCTCGCTCGTAGTCCCGGTAGGAACTGCTGAGGAAGACCGAATAGCCACTATTCCGGGCGGTCTCCTCAACACCTTGAACCAGTCGCGATAAGAAAGGGTCGGCTGTATACGTGATCACCAAGCCGATGGTCGCTGTATCTTGTGTTACCAGACTGCGTGCCAACAGGCTCGGCGTATAGCCCATCTCTTGTGCCAGGCGTTGGACCCGCTCTCCGGTCTCTGTGCTGATGTGGGGATGATTATGCAATGCCCTGGATACCGTCGAAGGCGATACACCAGCCTCCTGGGCGATATCTTTGATGGACACCAATTTTCGCTTCTCTCTGCTCACGTTGTAGTCGATTTTTCTAGTGGAGTTCTGCTTTAGAGGTGAATGTCTGCAAACGTTTGCACCATCATAGCATCCCTTTCTTTGCCTGTCAAGTTACGATCTTTCTGAAAGGTGTTTCCGACCCTTTTTTTCGCCCGAAAAATGCCTTATTCGACAAATAACTTCATGTGATTTAACACGATTGTGTGTGATGATTGGAGCAAAATGGAGGCAACTCAGACGTCGTGAACGACGGTGATGACCGGAGTTCTCAATCGTCCTTGTCCGGTCAATATAAATGGACACATATACCTTCATGATGAGATTGCCAGGTAATAAGATCGGGTGAAGAACCCTCGTAAAGGTGGTGACGATCAGATTTCACCAAGGGACAAGGATAACACTCTCTCAGAGCCTCAGATTCTCTCGATGCCGGTTGGGGTGACCAAGCACCGCATTTGTTTACTAATATCGTGGTATTGTCGTCCACCTGCTCTGTATTCCAGCGCAGCTCAAAATTCCCACTCGTGATTCGTACGCTATGTCACCCGGAAGTTCTGCATCACCAAGCATAGAGAGTGTATCCTGGTAGTTTCGGCTCCACAAAGATGGAATCCAACCGCGCGAAACGCTGCGGGTCATCCTCAATCGGGCCCTCAAGGCCGCCCTCTCCAATCAGAGGACGTGGCTAGCGGACTACTCTCAATCTGATAAACTCTCGCGGTGTCCGACCTACCCGGAATATGTTCACGGGATTGCATCACAGGTTAACGTTGGATACGGGCTGATCCACCTTTTGCATATGCCTGTACCTGCTCGATGGTGGCCATGGTGGTGTCACCTGGGAAGGTGGTTAATAGCGAACCATGTGCCCAACCCAGCTTGACGGCCTCTTCCGGCTCTTCGCCTGTGAGTAGGCCGAAGAAGAAGCCAGAGGCGAATCCATCTCCGCCACCCACGCGGTCGTAAATATGGAGCTCGCAGATTGGAGAGGTACACGTTTCTCCATCAATCCAAGCCACCGCTCCCCAGCTGTGATGACTGGTTGAGTGCACCTCGCGCAATGTAGTCGCGACGACCTTAATATGCGGATACTTATCTACTGCTTTGTCGATCATCGCGAAGAACGTGCTTGGGTCAAGCTTGGACTTGGCAGCCACTTCCGGGCCAGGGATCCCGAGACCTAACTGCAGATCTTCCTCATTGCCGACAAGCACGTCTACATTCTCGACGATGCGATTCAGAGTCGCCGAAGCTCGTTTCTGCCCGCCCCATATGTTCCACAGCTTGGCGCGATAATTCAAGTCGAAGGAAGTTACCGCTCCGTTGGCCTTTGCAGCCTGCATTCCTTCGATGATCAACTCGCCGGTCGTTTCGGACAACGCGGCAAAGATGCCGCCGCTGTGGAACCATCGCACCCCACCGGAAAAAACCTCATTCCAGTCAATGTCGCCAGGCTTGAGCTGAGCGGCAGCTTCATTGGAGCGGTTGTAAAACACGACCGGAGAGCGCACACCGAAACCGCGGTCGCAGTAAACAGTTGCCATGTTGGGGCCATTAACCCCGTTATGTTCGAAGTGCCTATAGTAGGGTTTGACGCTCATGGCCCTAACCCGCTCTGAGATCAGGTCGCCGATGGGGTAATTCACCATCGCAGTGATGATGCCGGTGTTCATCTGGAAGCAGTCGGCCAGATTAGCAGCGACGTTGAATTCCCCACCGCTGACATGGATCAGGCACTCAGTCGCTTTGCGAAAAGGAACTACTCCAGGATCGAGGCGATGAATTAAGGCTCCGAGAGAAACCAAATCCAACGCTCCGTCAGGGGGAATATTCAAACCGTATTTCATTTTGCACCTCTTATCCCCAGCTATTTTCCGAGATTCTCTTCGATCCATTGGGTATGGAAGTTGCCTTCTTTATCCGTCCGGCGGTAGGTGTGCGCGCCGAAGTAGTCACGCTGTGCCTGGGTTAGATTGGCAGGCAACCTGGCCGTCCGATACGCATCGAAATAGGCCAGCGCGGAGCTGAAAGCCAGCGCAGGGATGCCGCTTTCCGCTGCCAGTGTCACGACTTTGCGTAAAGAGGTTTGATGGAGATTCATTAGTTCCGAAAATTCGTGGTCCATCATTAGATTGGGTAAATTCGGATTCCGTATAAAAGCTTCACGGATTTCGTTCAAGAATCCAGCGCGGATGATGCACCCACCGCGCCAGATACAGGCTATCTCCCCATAGCTCAGGTTGTAGTCATACTCTTTACTGGCTAGACGCATGAGGGCAAAGCCCTGTGCGTAAGAACAGATCTTGGCAGCGTAAAGGGCATCCCGCACCAAACCGATAACCATTTCTGGATCCGCATTGATTTTAGGCTCAGGGCCGGTCAATATTTTCGATGCAGCCACACGTTCAGCTTTATAAGCTGAGATGATGCGCGACTCCACAGCAGCATTGATCGTCGGAGTAGGGACACCTAAGTCAAGCGAGTCCTGGCTTGTCCATTTGCCTGTGCCCTTCTGTTGAGCTTCATCCAGTATTAGATCAACGACTGCCTGACCGGTTTCAGGATCGTTCTTGGTGAAGATATCTGCTGTAATCTCAATCAGGTACGACTCCAATTCGCCCCGATTCCACTCGGAAAAGACCTCATGTAATTCAGCGTTGCTCAGTCCCAGGCCACGATGCAACAAGTCATAGGCTTCAGCGATCAATTGCATATCGCCATACTCGATGCCATTGTGGACCATCTTGACATAGTGACCTGAACCTCCCGGGCCGATGTAGCACACACAAGGTTCCCCATCCATTTTGGCCGTGATGGCTTCGAAGATAGGCCTGATGATCTCCCAGGCCTCCGGCTGACCGCCGGGCATGATGGATGGACCCCACAGCGCACCCTCCTCGCCACCGCTAACACCCGTGCCGATGTACAGTATCCCATCGGTTTTCAACGCCTCGTTGCGCCGCTCCGTATCCTTGAAGAACGAGTTGCCGCCATCAATCAGCAGATCGCCCGGCTCTAGCAAGGGCTTTATCTGTCCAATAACTGCGTCTACCGGTTTGCCTGCTTTGACCAGTATCATAATTTTTCGGGGCCTTTCAATCGCCGCCACGAATTCTTCTATCGTTCCGCAACCGATGATGTTTTTATCCGGGTGAGCGGCTACGAAATCTTGCATGGATTGTGTGGTGCGGTTGTGCACTGCCACTCGGTATTGATTGCGTTCCATGTTCAGCACCAGGTTTTGGCCCATGACGGCTAAACCGGTGAGGCCGATATGTGCTTTTTCCATTTTCTAATCCCTCGTATCGTTATTTTATCTTCAAACGGTATAGGGTTTCCCCTGCCTTATGGACCACAAGTATCCCTTCATTTTCACAGTTTTCCCACTCGCCTACGTCGATCGTCGACGGGTCAAGATACCCCAAGTTAACCCGCTCGCATCGATCACGAGTGATGCCGGAAGCAAGTGTAACCTTGATACGTGGACGTTCCACACCGCTTTCCACATCAAAATCACCTATGCCACGAAGATGGGTGGAGTGAGCCAACACGCCCCAGGGGTAATCCTTGAATCGATCCCATTGTTTGACGAAATAATCACGTACGTGATAACCGACTTGGTCGATGATCCCTCCGTGCGTGTAAGAGATCTCGGTGATGTGAGGCGCATAGATGACAACCTCGCCGCCGTCGGCGATGATCGGCTCCAGCTTGTACATCCCTTTGGCCGCGGTCCAGAGATCGTCGTATATTTCGGGCACGATCGACAACACGCGCTTGAAAGGTTTATCCACGTAAAGGATGTGACGACGGGCGGAGAGCGCGGCCGCTTGTTCCCAGGCTATCTTTGGAGGACCGATAAATAGACCCGCGAGTCCGTCGTGTGTGACCACCAGAGCGAAGCATAGTGAAGGGACATTAATGAAGGAAACTGCCCGGTCGATCACGGCACGGATGGGCGTGTGAGGCGTACCAATAATGCGTTCGCTGGTAATGAGCGCCCCCAACCAGTGAGTGAAGTTGATCACCTCTGGGCCGCTGATGCCAGGGAAGAAATACTTGTTCCCACCGGAAAAACCCGCTACTTCGTGTGGGAAGACCGGCCCCACAATAATTACCTGATCGTAGTCAAACACCATCCGGTTAATAGTGACTTCCACCTCTAGCGAAAGCATGCTGTCGGTAAGATGTTCAATCTCTTCTGCCGGGAGGGTACCGATTTCGACGAGGGTATCGGATGAATCCCAGTCATGGTTGAAAATTTGAACCCCGGCGTATGTCGTCTCTCGCTCCTGAGGCGAAACCCCTACTAATTTGTTAAGCGCCTCCTCGCTCATCGGTGGGTGTGTCCCCAAAGCTACCAGGTAGTCCAGCGCTTTCACATGCACCCAGAGCAATTCATGGAATAAGCGGAAGAAGAGCGGGATCGGAGCCGTTCGGGTACTGTCGGGGATGATGATAAGCACCTTCTTGCCGTCGAGGTCGACCTTTGCGAGCGCTTCGGACATGAGCGGGCGAATCTCGGATTCCGTAAGGTAACCTTCGTTGTACCCTTTTCCAACCCAATCATGACCGCTCATTTCGATACCTTTGCTTTCTGTGCAGACCTATCAAATTCAACCGAACCAGAATATAACCAAGCGCAATCTGTGGCCGAAAGAGCCAAATTTCAGCTCAAGAGACACGTTTTTCCTCTCTGTGGATTCAGTCTAGACACCGCTAAAAGCCGAGAAACCTCCGTCAACCGGCACGACCACGCCGGTCACGAACGACGATGCCGGCGAGAGCAGCCAGAGCAATGTACCCAACAGGTCCTCCGGATCTCCGAAGCGATCCATGGGTGTATGTTTGAGAATGGTACGGCCGCGATCGGTCAATTCCCCCGAATCTGCGTCGGTCAGGAGGAAGCGATTCTGCTCGGTCAGGAAAAAGCCCGGTGCGATAGCGTTGACCCGAATACGCGGTGAGTGTTCCTGCGCCATATGTACTGCCAGCCAACGGGTGAAGTTACTCACACCGGACTTCGCTGCCGAATAAGCCGGGATGCGCGTCAAAGGACGGAAGGCGTTCATCGAGGAGAGGTTCACGATCACACCCTCCCCAAGCTCGGCCATGCCTCGGCCAAAAACTTGGCTCGATAGGAACGTGCCCAACAGGTTGAGATCGAAGACGAACCGCAGCGCTTCCTCGGGCAAATCGAAGAAGGGCAATTCCTCGCCGGTTGTGGCCTTGGGGTTGTTGCCACCGGCGGCGTTTATCAACATGTGAACGCTGCTGTTGAATTCGGTTTGGATGACCTGCTCCGCTTTGTGCATGGTGTCGGACTTCAGGACGTCAGCATAGACGACGATGGCCCTCCCGGGTCCTCCTTCGAAACGCTCGATCAGGCGGTCCGCAAGTTCCGGTGCCCGGTCGAGAATGGCCACATTTGCGCAGCAGCCCACGAGCGCACATGCCATCTCGCCGCCGATGATCCCCGCCCCACCGGTAATGACGGCTGTTCGATCGCTGAAGTCATACAGTTTCGTCAGTTCTTTAAGGTCCATATCGATTCTCGTCTTACGTGAATGGCTCTAGATGCCTTACGAAATGGGTTTCCAACACCTGGCAGTAAGCTTCCTCATGCGCGACCAACGCCTCTTTTATCGGATCTCCAAGTTGCGATAGCGCTGAACCAAAGGTCACATGCAGCATCTCACGGGCGTCGAATTGATCCAACACGGCAAGTAATTCCTCGTCACCTAGATTTTCAATTTGTGGTGCCCGGGACGGCTCAGCAGAGACGTGATATGTCGCTCGGTCCTGCTCATAGAGCTCAAACGCAAGTCTATAGATGTCGCGGAATAACGCCGGTTTGACGCTCGCTATCGTCCGCACCGCTTCCAAGTAGCTGGTGCCGGCCGTTTTAAGGTGAACCATCCCCGCTGTCTGCCGGGCGAAGATGGGATAAATGCTGAATTTATCGGAGCCGGAATGCAGACTGAGTTTGTACGGTCCAAGAGTGCGGGCGATAGCGGCGTGCTGAGCCAGGTCAATCTCCAATGCATCCAAATCGCCGATATAATCCACCCCCTTCTCAAATCGTCCGATATACCGCGGCGCCAAACTGACCCATTCGACCCCCAGACGTTTCAGTTCGCTGGAGATGAAGTAGTGTTCCAGGGCGCTGGTTGGTGTTTCGGTCTCGTCCACGGAAATTTCGAGTTCGAAGTCGTCTGTCTGAGCCACTAGATGGCGATACATTCGGATGACGTGGGCGATGGCATGAGCATACTTCCCTGCCGCCCGCAGTAAGGCCTCCTCGATGAAAGTCAAAGCCAATCCATCGTCCACTTTGAACGTCTTGTCAAGATAGGCCGCCTGCACATCGGCAACGGTAGTCTCTAGATCCGCCCACGGCAAAGCGGCGAAATCGTCCCGTAGTGTTGCGAGAGGTGCGGTGTGAGCAGCGTTGTCGACATGGTCACCAGGGTCGAAGGTAAAGAAAGTATAACCAGCTGCAACACAGACATCGATGTCCTCCGTGCTTTTTAGATGATCGGCATCGGCGCCCCAGGGTTCACGCCAACCCTCCTGAAAGACACCCCATGTGGCGTCGTCGATCACCTCTTGTGGGCTGCGTCCGGTACGGGAATTCTCGCGTATGGACTGCTGCGCCAGGATGGGGGCAATGCCGCCCACCCGACGAATGGCGCGGATGTGCCCCGGCGTTGCCAATCCCAGGCGATCGCCGCAGCCGGCCGATTTGGCGAGCCCCAAGGTTTGAGGTCGCAGCCAGAGAAGCTGCTGACGTAACGCAGCAGCGTTGGTTGATGTTAAAGGACAAAGCTGCGCCTCGCCCCGCCGTTCTCCCTCGAAGCCCTTCGACTTGCCAATAATCCCCAAGAGCTTGTGCCTTTCCTCTTGCGCGAGGAAGTATGTCGTTGTTTCGGTCTCCGTCACTGAGCGTGGAAAAACCTTCAATTCGGTTATTCGCTCGAGGTGCTCAATCATATAAGTTCGTGCTCCTGTTGCAGCTTACGCAGATGCGTGATTCCGTGTTCAGCCGATGAATCGGCGTCGGGTAAAGGCATGAACTCGCCGGATACGAAACCCTTATAACCTACACCGTATAGGGTTGCTAAGATGGAGCCGAAATCCAGATGCCCCGCGCCAGGGTGCCAACGATTGGAGTCGGCAACGTGAAAGTGGAAAATACGATCTCCACAAATTCGTATGCTCTCCTCGATGGAAGGTTCCTCAATATTCATATGGAATGTGTCTAAGAGCAGACCCATGTTCTCAGCGCCGATACGTTTGACGAGATCCAAGCCGTCGGCGACAGTATGGACGAGGTCAGTCTCGTAGCGATTGAGCGGTTCCAGCGCCAGACGCACACCCTGCTCCGCGGCTGTGAGGCAGCAAGATTGAAGGGCTTCGACGAGATAATCCATCGATTGCTGGTGAGATTGGCCATCGGGGGTGATACCTCTCAGTAGACCGATGATGACAATGGCGTTGAGGTGGGAAGCCAGCGGGACATGACTCTTGATGCGTTCGATCGCAGCAGCGCGCACGGCTGGGTCGTCGCTTGTGAACGAAAGCTTCTCCTCACCCCAAGCTTGTCCGGTGCCGATGGCCGGCACGGCTAAACGATTGGCTGAGACGACTCTTTCCAGTTGGTTGACATCTACCAGCTTTGGGTCGCGGATGGCCAATTCGACGCCATCGTATCCCCAGCCCGCTATTTTTACTATATTGGGCTCAAAATCACCCTTAAACGCCACCGCTTGAAATTGGGCGTCGTGTGTTGAAAGTACAATGGAAAGCTTCATTGCGAAGCCCCTTATAATTGATTCCCGAATCCTGCGATTGAGTCGATTAGATGTCATTCTACTATTGGAGCGGGCCAGAGACCCGCTCCAACGGTTTCTTTAAGAAGAGAACCCAGCGTGGATGGTCAGGATTTTGCGATCTGCCCTATTGCTGGGAGTTGATAGACCGGCTTCCAGCCCTCACTCATCGGTTCACGCAAGAACGGTTCCATCGCTTCGGCTGTTCGCAGTGTAACCTCTTCAACCGGCGGTACGTCGCCAGCCGGGAAGGTCTCTAGAATATCGTCGACGAGGATGGTCAGATAGCGCAAAATGGCCGCCAATGGACGTTTAGCCTTCCATGCCTCGGCGTCGGCGGCGTTACCCACGACACCCTCGGGCGTGGCGACGATCTCTATAGCGAAATGACCCTGCCCTTCAGACCATCGGCTAGGCCGGTGATATGGATCCACCGATGTGTCGAAGTGCCCGTCCGGCAGGTAACCCTTGCCCTTGGTATTGACGGCGTACTTCATGTCGACCATTTCGGGGAAAAGGTAGAGGCCTAAAGACGTCTCAGCTTCTTCAGCGTGGACAAAGTTAGATCCCCAAACCCCACCGCGATCCTTGGTGTAGAAGGACTCACGCACAGCCCGATGCCAGTCGATCACACGGTAGATGCCAGGGAGCTGATAGCGTTTCTGGAACTGCTGGATGGTGGATTCCAACATCCACAAATGTCCATGGTTGTTGAGAAAAATCTGTTTTCGGAATCCATCATTCCACAAGCCCAGCATGACATCGATGAGCATCTCGCGCGCGATATCTTCTCGAATCGGTGCAGTGCCCGCCATGCCGTAGTGGTGATAGGGGTGGGCGCCAAAGTTGAGCGGCGGCAACGAGATTGCCACTGGATACCCCTTGGCCTTGGTGTAGCGGCGAACGCCTTCGGCGATCTGGCTGACGAACAGGGTATCCGTTGCGCTGACCGTATGCTCGCCGTGCAGCTCGGTGCAGCCGATGGGGATGAACACGATGTCATTTTTACGTCGTTCCTCGACCAATTTATGTCGGATGATCATCTGGAGATATGAACCGGGAATGCCCCATTCGACGGGCGAAGGCATGCCATATTCTTCCAGAATCGCGTCGATTTCCTCTTCGCTTGACTCCCAAATCTCCTTCTTCATACGTCCGATTGCGTTGTCCTCGAAAACCACAGTGGGATTGTTGGTGGCGAGCCAACCCTTTGGCATATTATTATCTGACATGATGTATTACTCCTTTGTTTTTTCGTTCACCTTATGTATGTTGGGAGTGGCCCTAGAGCCGCCCCCGAAGCGGTTGCAACCATTTCGCCATCGGTCTCATCACCCCTCAATCCCCAAATGTTCAAAAAGTATTTGAGGGGAGGGATGAGGGAAGTTCCCTTGACCTGAGTGTGCCTGCAAGCCAATGACCTGGACTGGCTGTACCTGTAAGGTTTCTAAATTCACCGGCACTCAATGGACGGCGTGCATTGGGAGGACTAGACGGAGGTTCATCAGCGTATTTTCCTTCGAGTGCATTAGCGGATGTGCAGTGGGCAACGAGGAATAACAAGCCGTTTCTCCTTACTGGTGCGATCTCACCTCTCATATCACAGGACACTGCCTGATGGTCAACATAGCGCTATTTTACCAGGCATGTAATCTTGGATTCCTTCCGGTTAGTCTGTAACTCGATGATGTTTGCAGGCACTTCTTCCAGGCTGATCTTCTTGGTGATCATGGGGGTCATATCCATGCCATCGGCCATGCATTCGATGACTCTTGGGAATGTGCCATGCCCGGAATGTCCCTGGGCGCCGACAATTTCCGCTCGCCGGACTTGCAGGACTTCACCGGTGACAGGCATCTTGGCCTCTGCCCGGGCTGTCACGACAACGGTGCTGTTCAGCGTACGGCCTTCCCAGATCACACGTTCGATGTCCGGGTAAACGACCTCCGGCAACCCAGTCGCTTCCATAAAGAGATCAGCTCCCATTCCATCCGTAAGTTCCAGCACCCGATCGGTAAAGTTTTCCTTCAGCGGGTTGATGGCATAATCGGCTCCCAATGTTAAAGCCAGTTCGGCGCGCTCTTTTTGTGGCTCGGAAATGATTACCTTCGAAGCCCCTGCTTTCTTTAGAACCGCACAGGCAGCCACGCCAATTGGCCCGCCGCCCAAGATAACGACTCGATCACCGGGACGGATGCCGCCGCCCCGCTCGATAACGGCGTTAAAAGCCACGCTGGTAGGCTCTGTCAAACTGCCGGCCAGGAAGATGTCATCACCCTTATAAATGTCAGCCAATGGCTCCAGGCTCCAGAGAGTCCTGGCAGGCAAGATCATATACTGGGCAAATGCGCCATGTACGTTAAACCCAATCTCATCCAGACGCTCACAGTGGTTGGGGTACCCATCTGCACATGGTTTACACTGGCTGCACCACAACATCTCCTCTGAAGTGACGCGTTCGCCGCCCTTAAAGGGTTTGTTTGTGCTCTTGTCGAAAGCCTCCTTGCCGGCTTCTAGGACGATTCCAGAGAATTCGTGCCCTAGAATGGAGGGGAATCCCGTAAGCCCCGGATAATAGATATAACCTTCTTCATCCGCTTGCGCCATGTGAACATCCGAGCCACATATACCGCAGGCTTTGACCTGCAGTAACACTTCTTTCGGGCCGGGGCTTGGAATGTCGTATTCCCTTATCTCGATCCGGGGATTTCTCCACACCTGGCTGCCTAAATACGTTTGGCGACCGTCAACGTCTTTTGGACCTAGCTTGAAACCGGGCTTTGGGTCCCAATCCGCTACCAGAGTCACACCTTGCATTTTGCCCTTCATCGTATTTACTCCTTTACTAAATTGTTTGGTTATGTTGACTGCCTGTTGCACATTACGCGAAGCTTGCGCACCGTGGTCTGGATGTTGGAGCCCGACCTAGACCCCTCCATAGGAGCGGGAACGCTATCCTCGGCTGGGATCGCGTCGATCTGTTCATTGCGGGACTTCCAACCCCCTTTGCTTCAGACGACCAAGAAAGTTGTTCTCGAAATCGAGGTCCTGCCGGTCGGTTGGGAAAGACCCTTCGGGTGCCGCTATCTGTCATATACTTCCTCCTTGTTTTCCAGTCATGCTGTAAAATCTACCTCCCCAACTTGGGGGGGCCTTTATTTCAACCTCGATCCCAAATCATTACTTCCTATTTGATTAGGTGCATTCCATTCTCCAAAGCCCCATCGAGTTATGAGTACCCGGTCACCTCTTTACCGGGAGATTAGGGGCATTCGGCTTGCCCTCAATTCGACGTGATTTCGTTAAGCTTGACCGGGCGATTCTCGCGGTATGATTTCCAGGCTGCTAACCCCATGACCACAGGGATACGGCCATCCAAGCCAGTTACCGAGGGGGTCTTGTCTTCCCTCACGCTGTCGATGAACTCCTGCATCTCCGCAACATAAGACTCCGTGTAGCGTTCAATGAAGAAATGTAGTGGTTTGGAGGCATGGACGCCCTCAGCGTCGCTGAGCACCGCCAGATCGGGAGTTTGGTTGGAAACCACGATGCCCCCGCCTGATCCGAAGACCTCCACGCGCTGATCGTAGCCATAAATGGCCTTGCGGCTGTTGTCGATGACCCCGATAGCTCCGTTTGCATAGCGCAGAACGATGACTGCCGTATCGATGTCACCCGCCTCGCCAATTGCCGGATCGACCATCACGCCTCCGGTCGCATAAACTTCGTCCACCTCACTGCCGATCAGGTAACGCGCCATGTCGAAATCATGGATGGTCATGTCCAGGAAAATACCACCGGAGATCTTGATGTAATCAAGCGGAGGCGGTTCGGGGTCGCGACTGGTGATACGCACAAGGTGTGGTGTGCCGATTTCGCCGGCTGAAACTGCATCACGGACTCGCTTGAAGCTTGGATCAAAGCGCCGATTAAAGCCGATCTGGAGTTTCACGCCGGCTTTTTCGACCGCCTCCAGGGAGTGGTCAATCTTCTGCAAGTCGTGATCGATCGGCTTTTCGCAGAAAATGTGCTTCCCGGCTTCGGCCGCTTCTTCAATGAACTGGGCGTGGGTGTCGGTGCTCGAGCAGATAAGCACAGCCTCAATTTCCGAGTTCTCCAAGATTTGGCGATGGTCTTTATAAAACGAGGGGATTCCGAAATCGGCAGCGCACTTCTTAGCCGCTTCATCCAAGACGTCCGCCACTGCAAGGATGTTCGCATCTGGGATGCAGTTGGCGACCGTCTCAGTGTGTACCCGCCCAATCCTACCGGCACCGATGAGACCGATTTGGATAGCTTTTGTCATTTGCAGCTCCTTCCTCCACTGCCGCGATTAAAAAAAAGCGAGATATCCTCACTCTTTTACGTTGATTCTCGTATCTCCAACTTGCCCTTGACCACGATATCGGAATACTCCGGACGTACAGCGTCGTATGACTCCGCCAGTGTCAGAACCATTTCCATCGCCAACCGTCCCATCTCGTTTTTGGGTTGGCTTATGGTGCTCAATGGTGGGCAGGCGAATGAAGCAAGGGGAATGTCGTCAAATCCGATCACCGCCAGATCTCCGGGAACGTCAATACCGGCTTCTCGAGCCGCGCGCAGCAAGCCAATGGCGGTCATGTCGTTGTAGCAAAAAACTGCGCTCGGTGGTTGGGCACTCGCTATAAGCGCTTGCAGCGCCCGCATCCCACCCACCGGTTTTCCATCGCCGGGCACGACAAGCGTTGGATCGTAGGGAAGGCTATGTTCACTCAACGCCTGGCGATATCCGGCCATGCGTTCTGTGTCAGAGCTGTGGTTCGCTGGTCCGGTGATATAAGCAATCCGAATGTGGCCTTGATTAATGAGATGATCTGTCGCCAAAAGACTGCCGTGACGATTATCTACCGTTACGGTGTACGTGTAGTGGCCGCTTTGCTCATTGTGGTTGTTGATGAGTACCACAGGGGCGCCAATGCGCTCCACGTGGTCCAGATAAAGAGCGCCGATGCGCGATGAGGTGACGATGACACCATCCACCCGCTTAGCGCGCAGCATCTCGACCGCCGCGATCTCGCGCTCCGGTTCGGAATTAGAACTGGCTAGGATGACCGTGTATCCATGGTCGTGGGCGGTGCTCTCCATTCCCTGCACCACCTCAGCGACAAAAGGGTCGGCGATGGTGGTGACCACCACGCCGACTGTGTAACTGCGACCAGTGACTAGGCTACGAGCCTGAGCGTCTGGGGAGTAGCCCATTTCGCGGGCCATCTCTTGGATTCGTTCTTTTGTGTGAGCATTCACCAGAGGGCTTTCGCGCAGGGCGCGGGAAACCGTGGAATGAGAGACTCCAGCCGCTTTTGCAATATCTTTAATGGAAACTTTACCCATCGCTAGAACCCGGAAGGTGCTGTACAGGCGATTTATTGCACACGTGTGCAAAGTATAGCCCACTTCTATCCCGCCGTCAAGACAATGGGTGAGAAACATGTTTTTGAGCTGCGATAACGTCGTCTCAAAACCGTTCAGCTATTGAGTTAACCTTGAGGGTATACACACGAGTCTATCGATTAAAGGATCGTAATAGAAGGAGGAGTTTGAACCGATGGACGGTAAATCATTGAGAAAAAGACGACAGGAACTCTCGCTCAGGTATTCGCCAGGTCTATAGAGTGATGCAGACACACCGAACGGAAAAAAACTACCGGATACGTCTTTGTAAAAGAATGACGCACGCTGCGCAACAGATTGTCTTTGGAGGTCCAATAGAAGGTTTAGAAAATTGATGTAGGTCTTCTTAGGGGACATCAACGATCAGCACTGGACCGAGAGTAGAGACAATGAAAATCGGGGGGGGTATCGGAGACCGCCATTCGCAGAGGGTGGCGCCCACAAGCAGGCATCCCTTAGGATCGCCTGGCAATCGATCACCACCGAGAAGGATCCAGCGTGTTCGAACAAGCTAACAGAATCCCGGAGGATTTCCAGGCACAGGTTTAAAGCAACTTTTTTGCTCTCCCGATTAATCTTCCTGGCGTTGGATATGTGCTCCTAGACTCTGAAGTTTCTCGTCAATTCGCTCGTAGCCACGGTCGATTTGGTTGATGTTCCTGATACGAGATGTCCCCTCTGCGGAGAGTGCTGCCAATGTGAGCGCAAGCCCGGCACGAATATCCGGACTTTCAAGCGGCTCGCCGAAAAGCTGGCTGGGCCCTTGGACGATAGAGCGGTGCGGATCACAAAGAATGATATTTGCTCCCATAGATACGAGCTTGTCAATGAAGAACATCCGAGTCTCATACATCCAATCGTGGAAAAGCACAGTGCCATTACATTGCGTGGCGACAACGATGGCAATGCTCATAAGGTCGGTCGGGAATGCCGGCCATGGCATCACGCTAATCTGAGGAATTTTCTCGCCGATATCGAACTCCACGTTCATCTTCTGATCGGCGGGGACGAAGATGTCATGTCCATCGATTTCCCAATCGACGCCTAGTTTATTGAACACGAGGCGGGCCATGGATAAATAATCCGGGGCGGCGTCTCGGATCGTGATCTCGCCGCCTGTTATTACAGCAGCGCCTATCAAACTCATCACTTCAAGGTAATCTGGACCGATTGTGTGCTCGCCTCCATGCAGCTTCTCCGCGCCGGAGATCTTCAGAGAGTTAGAGCCAATGTTTTCGATATTCGCTCCCAATTGATTCAGGAAGACACAAAGCTCCTGAACATGGGGTTCGGAGGCAGCGTTCAATATCATCGATTCGCCCGGAGCGACAACGGCGGCCATGATCGCATTTTCTGTTGCAGTGACGCTGGCTTCGTCAAGGAGGATTTTTGTGCCCGATAACCCCTGGGGCGCGCTCATGGAGAATTCTTTATCTCCATACTTAATCTCGGCACCTAAACGTTTGAGAGCCATGAAGTGTGTGTCCACACGACGACGTCCGATGACATCACCGCCTGGCGGAGGGAGAACAATCCCTCCCTTTCGCCCCAGCATAGGTCCGGCAAGTAGTACCGAAGCGCGAATTTGTCTGGCTAAATCCGGGTCGAGATTACAATCTCGAATTTCCTCAGCGTGCAAGCGCCAGGTGTGGGGCTTAAGGTCATCGATTTTCACACCCATAGTCTCGAGTAACTGTCTCATCACATGTACATCACCGATTTGAGGGACGTTGTGTAAGACCACGGGTTCATCCGTGAGAAGGCATGCGGCCAGCAGCGGCAGCGCGGCGTTCTTGTTGCCAGAGGGAGTAACTTCCCCTTTAAGTGGGTATCCACCTTCAATGAGAAATGCGGGCATGTTTCATCCTTTTAACTTGAAGATAATCTTGTCACCAGGGGTGAGGTTGAGCGTCTTCGCTGCGTCACCGCCATTAATCGCGATTTCGAGCAAGCTTGAACTCCCAATATAGGCCAGCGCCTCGCCCTGCTGGGCGTCGCCGAAAGTTCGACCCAATGGTACTACATTCCCGTGAGGGAGAAGCACCTCGTATTCTTGGGCGATGAGCGTGCGTGCTGGGAACGATGGGATCCAGGGCTTGAAGGAAAGGTCATCGTTCGTATTTTCGAACCTGCCAATACTTGAAATCAGGTTGCCAAAAAGGTCGCTGTGCATAATCTCGCCCTGGATGGATCCCGCCCCCAAATCCTTTAGAAGCGGATCAGGTATGCGAACGAGCTCTTGAGTTATCGGACCGAAGTCCTCGAGTGGAATATCTTGTGCAAGATAGGCTGCTGCAGGGGCGAAGACGTCTCTCCCGTGAAATGTATGACTGATTGTTTGCAGCTGATAATGAGGGTTTACTAATTCCGCCGCCTTGAACTTATCTGTTGAATAGAGCAAAAAGCTGAAAAGACCGTTATCCGGACCGACGCAATACAGGTCGGGCAGCTTAAGTGCTATCGCTCGCCTTTTTGTTCCGACACCGGGGTCAACGACCGCAAGAAGAATGGTTTCCGGAGGGAGGTAGGACCGTACACGCCAAGCTTCGAAGGCGGCACGCTGGACATCGCCGGCGGGAATTGCGTGGGTAAGGTCGATGATGCGCGCCGCCGGAGAGATGCCGGCAATAGCCGCCTTCATCATCCCCAGGTAGGTGTCATCCATGCCGAAGTCTGTGATGATCGCTATGTACTTGGTCAAGATTCTAACCTTGTGGAGCGATTCTAATGGATAAAAAAATGCGGGTCAACCAAGCAGAAATTCACATCGGATTGGTACTGTCAAGTGGAAAAAGCGTGAGTTGAGAGCGGCGAAAAGTAAGGAAAAAATGCCCGCTGTGGTAGAATCATATTTCGTGAAACTATCTGATAATCAGGTTGAACCCAAGCCGATTAGCATACTGTCCGCGTTGCTGACTGGGTTTGACAGAATAGCGGCAAAGCCGCTCCTAATCTTACCGTCCGTGCTTTTGGATTTGTTCCTCTGGTTCGGTCCGCATCTGGTGGTGCCATCCCTACTTCACGTTGCCGCAGCCGGACTGAGTGTCCCGGCGGGTACTGACCCTGGCATGATGGAGCAGCTGGCTTTCTTCCAGGAAACGCTGGATCTATTCAGCGAGAGGTACAACCTTCTTACGTCTTTCAGCACGCTTCCCGGGGGGATGCCTTTCAATTTTCTGTTCGCCCTACTTACGAGCGTGTCAGTGGGCATACCGAGTTTAGTGGCGGGTCGAATGCCTGTGCTTACACCACTCGGACCGGCATCACAGTTGGAGATACTTGACCCGATGTTTGTCGTATTAATATGGTTCACTCTGGCGCTGGCGGGCATCGGCGCGGGGGTGATCTTTCATCGATTAGTGGCCAAGCAGGTAGATCCGGAAGCTGAATTTGACCCGCTATGGCGGGATTGGATGAAATTGGTATTTCTGGCAATAGGAGGGTATCTGCTCACAGTAGTTGTCCTCACAGTTGGTATGCTCGTTGCGGGGATCAATGGTCTAACGTATATCGCCCTGCCTATTCTTTTTGTCTCCGGTGTTTACATGGCATTTACCCCCCACGGCATTATCCGTTACCGCCTGGGAATCTGGAGTGCGATTAAACAAAGCATCCGCGTAGTGCGGTTTAATTTCTTTGGGTCAACCGGATACCTGCTCACTGCATTCCTCATCATGTGGGTATCTACCTATAAGGTTTGGTCTCTAGCGCAAGAAGACTCTTGGATATTCGCGTTGGCCATCATGGGCCATGCTTTTATTGCAACATTGTTGGTTGCTGGAAGTTATGTGTTTTTTCAGGGACGAAGGGATTGGCTCGAGTGGCAACTCGCACGGATCATGAATGTGCTAAATCAGGAAAAGACCAAGCTTACGGACGAATGAGCAAAGTGAGTTCTTGTGCTCGGAGTGTGACGGAAAATTAACTCTGTTGATTGTCAATAGGGAATAGAGAGAGGAGAACGCAACGTGGCCAAGCGGTCTCAAAAGAAAGTAAGCAGCTATGCAGCAAAAGATATCCAGGTTCTTGAGGGCTTAGATGCTGTCCGCCGTCGACCGGGCATGTATGTTGGCGGCACGGATATAAAAGCGCTTCATCATCTGGTATATGAAGTCGTCGACAATTCAATTGACGAGGCGCTTGCCGATGCCTGTGATCGCATCGATATCGTGATCCATCCTGATTGCAGCGTATCCGTCGAGGACAATGGGCGCGGCATCCCGGTCGATAAGCACCCAGAGCAGAAAAAGTCCGCTCTCGAAATTGTTATGACCATACTACATGCCGGCGCCAAGTTCGGCGGGGATGGCTACAAGGTCTCCGGAGGGCTGCACGGTGTTGGCGTCTCGGCTGTAAACGCACTTTCTGAGTGGTGTGAAGTGGAGGTCAAGCGGGATGGCAAGATCTACTTCCAACGCTACGAGCGCGGCGCCCCGATGGGGCCGGTGGAAGCTATCGGGAAAGCTCCGAATAAAGATACAGGCACGAAAACCACGTTCATGTTTGATCGGACAATTTTCAAAGGGGACTTCGAGTATCGCTATGAGAGTCTAATTCAACGCTTCAGAGAGATGGCGTTTGTCACTCGGGGTGTTGCCATTCATCTGCTCGACGAGCGCGACGGCCGAGAGATGACATTCTTCTTCGAAGGCGGGATCAGCTCCTTCGTCGCGTATCTTAATCACAATAGGGGCGTATTGCACCCTGTGGTTCACGTCGAGAAAGAAACGGACGGGACTGGAATCGAAGTCGCACTTCAATATACAGATGCGTATGCTGAGTCCGTGTATTCATTCGCAAATACAATCAACACAGTCGACGGCGGTACCCATCTGACAGGGCTCCGGGCAGCAATCACGAGAACGATCAACGATTATTCTCGCAAGAACAGCTTGCTGAAAGATACGGACCCCAATTTTAGCGGCGATGATACACGCGAAGGGCTTACGGCGATTGTCAGCATCAAACATCGTGATCCCCAGTTTGAAAGTCAGACCAAGGTGAAGTTGATGAACGCGGAGGTCCAGACCCAAGTTCAGCAGGTGTTGGGTGAGGCTTTCTATGAATTCCTGGAAGAAAATCCGAGAGCGGCGAAGGTGATCGTGCAGAAATGCCTGACATCCGCACGGGCGAGAGATGCCGCAAAGAAAGCGCGAGACCTGGTTATCCGTAAGAGTGTGCTGGAGAGCATGACGCTTCCGGGGAAGCTGGCGGATTGCTCAGAACGAGACCCGAATAAGTGTGAACTCTATATCGTAGAGGGCAATTCAGCGGGTGGTACGGCGAAACAGGGTCGCGACCGACATTTCCAAGCTATCCTGCCGCTTCGGGGCAAGATTCTGAACACCGAGCGAGCCAGATTGGATAAGATCCTCTCCAACAATGAAGTCAAAGCGATGATCTCCGCTTTGGGAACCAGCATCGGTGAGACTTTTAACCTCGAGGGCTTGCGATATGGGCGGGTCATTATTATGACCGATGCAGATGTGGATGGCAGCCATATTCGCACGCTGCTCCTGACATTCTTCTTCCGCTATATGAATCAGCTGATTGAGGATGGGCATCTCTTCGTCGCCCAGCCGCCTCTTTATCGTATTGGATACAAGAAAAAGATCCATTACGCTTACACCGAAGCCGAAAGGGATCAGATAATCAAGGGGTTAGGTGTAGGTGGGGATCGCGTTTCACTCTCGCGCTACAAGGGCTTGGGCGAGATGAATCCGGAGCAACTTTGGGATACGACGATGGATCCCGCCAATCGGATCCTGCTTCAAGTTACAATCGAAGATGCTGCAGCGGCAGATCGGACGTTTGACATGCTTATGGGTGCCGCCGTGCCGCCGCGACGCAGATTCATCCAAACACATGCGAAGGAAGTCCGCAATTTGGATGTTTGAACTATTGAAGTCACGATAAAAAAGGGGCTCCGAAGTTGCTATCGGAGCCCTTTTGTGTTCTCGATGTTATTAGAGGAGTAGAGCAGTTGTTAGGAAAGCGCTGAGTTCCCCTTCCCATCGCCATTGTAGAAAGGATTCTTGCCTGAAGTATGGTCGGTTGTATCAACGACTTTTTTCACCTGAGGCAGGGCTTCTTTAATCGTAACCTCTACCCCTTCCTTAAGAGTCACATCGACAAGCCCACAGCCCTGACAACCACCGCCGAAGGTGATATATGCGGTATCGTCCTTATAGTCAAGCAAGGCCACAAAACCTCCGTGGGAGGCCAGGCCGGGGTTGATTTGTGTGTCCAATAGCTCTTGAACTGCCTGCGCGTTTGGGTCCTTCCAAACAGGATTGGGGTTATCGATCAGAAAACCTCGCTGGAAATCATCTTCCTTATAGTCTAGCGTCGAGTCCTTAAAATTGGGTACGGTCTCAGGATCGACCAGGACTTTGAAGCCATCACATTGAACTGCTTCATCATCGGCAGATTGATCTTCCTCGGGCACAAACCTCACCGCGTATTGGAACCCTCCTGGCCCGCGGCCTACGATCTGTATCCGCAAGGACATTCCTGATTTACTCTCATCCTGCAATAAATCCTTGATTGTTTTCTCGGCAGCTTCTGTAATCTCAATCATGAAAACCTCCTAATGCCGGCGATTATACCGTAAAGCATGGATACCTTTGGGAAAAAGGGTTGTTGGTTTTTGTGGAGTCAGGAAGCGCTGCTTCCGGTCGCAGGCTGCGGATTTGTTAACGAACTGCAACATTTCCTCCTTTACTCGTGTAATAATGTATAGGCATGGAAAATCCTTCCGATCGGAGCCTTGTCCTCCGAACGAAGCGTGGTGAGTTGGAGGCATATGGTGACTTGGTCCGCCGCCATCAGGGCTTAGTCTTCAACGTATGCTATCGCATGTTGGGAGATCCGCATGATGCGGAGGATTTAACTCAGGAGACGTTTATCCGTGTGCATTCTCATCTTGACTCCTATGATTGTGATCGCCCATTTATCCCATGGGTGCGGAGGATCGCGGTGAATCTCTGCCTGAACTATATCAACCGAAACCGGCGTTATGGTTTACCACTGGATGACGAGTTTGAACTAGTGGTCTCTAATGAACAAAGCCCTGAGCGCGCTCAGGAAGATCATGAATGGAAAACAACGTTGCGTCAGGCAATCAGTATGCTGCCAGCGCACCATCGAGCCGTGATCGAACTGCGGCACTTTCAGGAACTGAGCTATTTGGAGATATCAAAGGCATTGAATATCCCCCTCAGTGATGTGAAGAGTCACCTTTTTCGGGCGCGCAAATCTTTAGCACAAAGGATATCAACGGATGTCTGAAGATCGTACGCATCATCATGATGAATGGTCTTTGCAAGAGTATTTAGATGGTGTGCTCGCAGATGAGGATCGTGAGCGACTGGAACTGCACATTGCGCAATGTGATGACTGCGCCGCAAAGTTCGCGAGCTTAAAATACTTATATACAGAGATGGAGCGCTTGCAGGATGAGCCGTTGGCGCACGATATCTCAGCGAGGGTCATCCGCTCCCTTGCTCTGAAGGAAGATAGAAAGACGACCTTGTACCTGGTAATAATGGCTCAGCTCGTCGCCGCCATCACCGTGGTCGCCGCCATCTGGCCAAGAATCTCCCTTGCACTTGGAAGCAGTGGGTTTTCCATATTGAGGCTCCTGGAACCACTGCGAACATTCGCGGACCTGTCCGCACAGGGCATCCTTTTTGTGAGAGAGTCCCTTGTCTGGATTCACACCCAGTGGATCGCCACGCTGTCCATGCCGACGATCGATTGGCCGATCAAGGGACTTTCGCTCGCTTTGGTGGTTGGAGGGATGACCTTGCTCTGGCTATTGGGCAATGGACTCCTGCTCCGGCAGTCAGCGAATGGGCATATTCAGCATTGAGAACCTCTCATCATTAGATGTTGAGAAGTTCTAAGGAAGAATAGGAAATAGCTTTGACAGTTACGTTCTAACACAATCTAAAAAGGAAATATTCGAGGAGGCATATACAATGGATCAACCGTTTCTTCTTGCGATACTGGTGGTTTTGATAGGCTTCTGCCTGGCTGCGTTCTTTATCACCATCGAAGCGCTTTTTGGAGAGCTGGTAGCAGACATTACGCGATCAGCAGAAGATAAGCCAGGTAAAGCCTTTTGGGTCGGTTTGGTTAACATGGCTTTCTTAGCTGCGATTGCGATTGGCTTGGTAGGCCTGGCTGAAAACTCTGTATTTGGCGTTGTGCTTGCTGTGCCAGGATTCGCCGCCGGCATTTTCACCGCAGTAGGCATCGTTTTTGGCCTCACCGGGATGGTGCGTTTGATCGCCGGCCTGGCATTCCCCGGAAAAGAGGGGTGGAAGCTGCAAGCCTCCGGTGCTGGAGTAGTAATCCTGGCTTGCCTGGTTCCCTATATTGGCTGGTTCGGTCTTTTCCCCTATCTCGGTTTACGTGGATTTGGAGCTTTCATCCTTCATCTCATGGAGCTCTACCGTGCGAACCGGATGAGGAAGCAGGAGGAGTCACCAGCCTGATTTGAGATTGCAGGATCTGAAGCTGTGTGCTTGATCCTTCATATCTAAGAGTCGATATATTTGAAGGCCGCCTCGATTGACATGAGACCATGTCCCCGAGGCGGCCTTCTACCTTTAAATATTTTTATACGGTTCTTATCAAGCAGGGCTGGGGCGTGGCGCTTGCAGCGCGGGCAGCCAATCCATCTACGGATTGGGTTGAGCTTGATCCCAGGCAAGGAATGCTTCAAGTACCTTTAAGTTCTGCCACAAATCTGTATCTTCATGATTGGTCAGTTCAATATCTACTGCAGCGATACCTTGCAGCGAGGCCCAATCGATGAGTTGACCTGTGTACTGGCAGCCGGTCTCAATTGGCGGGTAGGGGTAATCACTCACTTTTGAGATGGCTTCCGCAAGGCTGATGGAAGCGGAATCCGGAGGCTGACCACCGGGAAAGATGCCCAGCACAGCGCTGTGGTAGGAGATCAACGCTTCGATCCGGTACGTTAATAAAAAATTCATCAATGCCCGTGTTTCAGGTTCGGAAGCAGGATGGCTCCCGCCTGAAACATAGGTGTAGGTCCAACAGCCCTCCAGGGGCCAGGTTGACTGCCAGAACGCAGGCCAGTTTCGATTCAAGTCAACGAGGTTCTCATTGGCCCGGCCTTTATAACTATCCGATCTAGCTTCTCCATCGGGGTTGAGCGAGCGCAGGATGTACAGTGTGACCGATGTCGGAATTAAATCCGGTTTCGCTGTCAGAACCTGGATCAGTTCATCTGCAAGTCGGATCGTGTTCCCTTCATAACCGCCATGAATTCCGGAGACGATCATTCTCTGAGAATCGCCGGAACCGAATTGGAAGACCTCCAAATCCCGACCGGCAACGGAAGTGCCGATGGCGATTGGACCGCGCAAGAATGGGCTTGGTGTTGGTGCCGCCGTTGGGGAAGAAGCCGGAGGGGGGGGTGCGGCAGGCAGGTGAAGCGGCGTAGTCTCCCCTGAGATTTTCGGCTGAGAGTTCTGTTCGAGTTGTGCAGATAAAGCGGTGGGGGTAGGTGGGAAAACCGATTGAATGCTTGAACACCCGCTGGCGAGAAGGAGGGAAAGCGTGATCGCCATAGCTAAGAGACCACGGTCTGTATTATGCGTGAGACGGCGTCGAATAATTTCAGGTGAGTCAATTTGAGTTGACGTCGGTATTGTCATATACTCTCTTTTTAGCATAGAAACTGGGAGATGGCTCTCTTTCAAGGACTCAAATTCGAGAATTCGTAATTAATGGGTCTTTCTCCATTCTAACGTCTTAAACACTTACAGTAACCCTTCGATCCAGGTTAATGGTAGTCAAATCATTGACCGTTTGCTACAATGGACGAGGTTAGCTCGTTCGTTCGTTTTGACTGAGACCTTGATGCCCTTAAAGACTGGAAGCTTACTCCGCCATCGTTATCGCATAGAAGGTATTTTAGGCCAAGGTGGCATGGGGGCTGTGTATAAAGCCTTCGACATCAACCTTGGCGTCGCTATCGCGGTGAAGGAAAACCTCTTCACGACGGAAGAGTATGCACGCCAATTTCGCCGCGAGGCAACTATACTTGCCAGTTTGCGGCATCCCAATATGCCGCGCGTCACCGATCACTTCGTTATCGAAGGTGAGGGTCAATACCTGGTAATGGATTTCATCAAGGGGGTGGATTTACGTGAGCGGCTTGAGAAGCAAGGATCAATCTCTGAGGAGGAGGCGCTGCCGTGGTTCCTCGAGATCTGCGATGCGCTAGTTTACCTGCACAGTCGGAATCCTGCGATCCTGCATAGAGATCTCAAACCTGGCAACGTCAAGATCACGCCAGATAATCTGGCGATGCTCGTTGATTTTGGTTTGGCTAAGATTGTTGAAAAGGGTGGGGCGACGACGACAGGGGCGAAGGCAATGACGCCGGGATTTTCGCCACCCGAGCAATATGGAACAGGGAAAACTGATTCGCGTACCGATGTATATTCACTAGGCGCAACCTGTTATGCTGTTTTAACCGCGACGGTACCTGAGGACTCGCTTGAACGGGCGATGGGGCGTGATGAATTAACCCCTATTCGGAAACGAAACCCACGGATAAGCATCGCTCTTGCGAGTGTGATATCCAGGGCGCTTGCTGTGGATCCATCAGAACGTTATCAATCCATCGCCGAATACGCCTCAGCAATGCAAGCGGCATCTCGATCCAGGCACCCGACCATAGTTCGGGATTATGATAACCTGCAGCAAACTGTGATTCCAACCTCCGTTGATGATACGGATGGCACCGAACCTGTAATCTCTCGTCGAATTCGAAAACGCAGCATACCCAAATCATTGGTTGTCGGATTGGCTGCCATAGTTGTTCTGATAGGGCTGTTCGTAGTAATCCCTGATCTTGGTCCAAAGTTAGTCGGGATCTTAGCTCAGAGCCCCGAGCAACCTGCTTCCCCTACTTCTGAGGGCGGCGAAATTATTGATCCTGGTGCTACAGCTACTCAAATTATTACCGTCCTCACTGCGTCTTCAACACCGATATTGGCCGGGACGGACACGCCATCTGTGATTGTAAGCGAGGCTACAGCGACACCGTTCTCACTGCCTACCGCGACGTCTACAGGCGGAGGGCTCGGTCAAATTGCATTTGCTTCTAACCGCGATGGTCTCGCGCAGGTTTATCTTATTAATATTGACGGAACAGGCATTCAACAACTTACAAATATCGAAGAGGGGGCTTGTCAGCCGGCCTGGTCTCAGGCGGGTGATAGGCTTGTCTTCACTTCACCTTGCCGCGCCAACCAGGAGCAATACCCGGGGTCGAGTTTGTGGCTGATCGACGTCGACTCCGTCGGTATTGCCTCGCAGCCTATGCAATTGCACACGGCTCCTGGGGGCGACTACGATTCTGCTTGGGATCCAAACGGCAATCGCATTGCCTTCACTTCGCTCCGGACCAATCGCCCACAAATCTTCACCATGGATCTTGACGGCGAGAACGTTAAGAATCTCAATGACAACCTGGCTTACAATCGTCTGCCCGAGTGGTCGCCTACGGGGGATCGGATCATCTTCGCTAGCTCACTAAGTGGGATCACCGAACTCTGGATCATGCCCGCTCAAGGGGGTGATGCTGTGAAGTTCTCTGCAGGCGACACAGAACGAGACACATACGCGGCATGGTCTCCCGATGGCAGTTTGGTCCTGTACCAACGCGTTGTGAGCGGGCTCTCTAGACTGGTTGTGGCGCCGTTTGAAGAAGCGGGGTATCGCGTGATCAGGGTTTGCCCTGAAGGACCACTCGCTGCACAACCTATGGCAGAGCCAACCTGGTCCTCGGACGGGCAGTGGATTGCATTTGAAACTTGGCCAGATGGTGAAAATCACGATATCGCAATTATCAGCCTAACCTGTACGAATTACGGGGAGATTACATCCGACCCGCTTTGGGATTTCGACGCCGCTTGGCGTCCTACCCCTTGAATTTTCCGCTTGAAGCTTTGAATCCAAGATTCGCCTGATATATTAAATTAGGACAAGTGTCAGGTAGTCCATGGCACGTCCGTACTTGAAGATTGTCTGTTTTTTAGACCATAATCATTGTGTGAAGATGGCTAATAAGCCTTCTTCCGTATCTTGTAGATGGCTGGATCGTACGTCTTCAACTAGCACCTTATATGCAGGAATCTAAAGGAGCGGAATATGACGGCAAAGATCATTGACGGAAAAGCAATCGCGGCTGAACTACGCGAGGATGTCGCCAAGGGTGTGAAGGAATTAATCGCTGCGGGAGGAACTCAACCGGGTCTGGCAACGGTGCTTGTTGGTGATAACCCGGCGTCTCATACCTATGTGCGCATGAAACGAAAAGCTTGCGCTAAGGCAGGTATAGAATCTTTTCATCATGAACTGGCCGACGACGCTTCCCAGGAAGAAGTCGAGAAACTAGTTAAAATGCTGAATGAAGATTCCAAGGTGCATGGAATCCTTGTCCAACTTCCACTTCCGGCAGGTCTAGATGAGGAGCAGATTCTGCGAACGATCAACATCGAAAAGGATGTTGATGGGTTCCACCCAGTGAACATAGGGCGTCTGGCACAGAAGGGCCGCGAACCACTCTTCGTCCCCTGTACCCCGGCTGGATGCATGATCTTGCTGGAGAAAGCGGGAGCGCAGATTGAGGGAGCAAATGCAGTTGTTGTAGGCCGATCGAACATCGTCGGTATGCCAGCCGCACTGTTGTTGGTGAAAGCCAACGCTACAACTACGATCTGTCATTCGCGAACCAAAGATTTGCCCGCTGTCTGCCGAGAGGCGGATATTCTCATTGCCGCCATTGGTCGGGCAGAGATGATCCGCGGTGATTGGATCAAACCCGGCGCATACGTTATTGATGTCGGCATGAATCGTGTTGACGACCCCAGCCGCGAGAGGGGGTATCGCCTGACGGGCGATGTAGCTTTCGACGAGGCCATGGAAGTTGCAGCGGCTATCACCCCTGTACCTGGTGGTGTTGGCCCGATGACCATCGCCGGTTTGCTTGCAAACACGCTCCGTTCTGCTCAACGCACTTTACCCTGAGCGCGATTCGTCCAAACAATTACTCGCCGGCCTCTAAAAAAAAGGGCGGCGAGTTTGTTTTAAGTATGACAATTATCCTGCCCGACAATGTTGTCTGACAATTGACGCATTTAGGCGAAGATGCTAGACTCGCGTTGTCAATCCAGGGAGGGCTGATGGCGACGTTATTGATCCGTAATGCCATGCTTCTAGTCACGATGGATGGTCAACGGCGTGAGATTCCAAATGGAGGTTTTTACGCCGAAAACGGCTGGATAAAGCAGGTTGGTCCCACTGACGAACTTCCCAAGAATGCCGATGAAATCCTCGACCTCGATGGACATATCGTTCTCCCCGGTCTGGTGAACACACATCATCATCTGTACCAAACCCTCACGCGCGTAATTCCTCAAGCGCAGGATGCCGATCTCTTCAGTTGGTTAAAAACCTTATATCCTATTTGGGCCGGGCTTACACCGGAAGCTATCCGTGTATCTACCCAGCTAGGTCTGGCTGAACTGGCATTATCTGGCTGTACAACGGCATCTGACCACCACTATATATTCCCGAATGATTGTCGACTCGATGATCAAATCGAAGCGGCTCAAACCATGGGTATGCGCCTGCACGCCAGCAGGGGGTCCATGAGTCTAGGTGAAAGCCAGGGCGGGCTGCCACCTGATGAAGTCGTGGAGACGGAGGAGTTTATTCTCAAGGATACACAGCGGGTGATCGAGACCTATCATGATCCTAATCCTGGAGCGATGACCAGGATCGTCGTTGCCCCTTGCTCGCCATTTTCAGTTACGCCGGATCTCATGCGGGAAAGTGCAGCTCTTGCCAGGGCAAACGGCGTTCATCTCCATACGCATCTTGCGGAAACGCTAGATGAAGAATCGTTTTGTGTAAACAATTTTGGCCATCGCCCCCTGGAATATGTTGAGATGCTGGATTGGGCTGGGGAGGATGTCTGGTTTGCGCATGCTGTTCATATCAACCCAGAAGAGGTCGAGCGGATGGCGGATGGTGGTATGGGTGTGGCGCATTGTCCATCATCCAACATGCGCCTCGCCTCAGGAATCGCGCCTATTCGACGGTTTTTATCTCGAGGTGTGAAAGTCGGTATCGGCGTTGATGGTTCGGCAAGCAATGATAGCTCTCATATGATCGCAGAAGCCCGTCAGGCAATGCTGCTCTCGCGGGTTGGAGCTGCAGTAGCTCCGGAAATCGATGGCGAGGAATCATTGATGACTGCCCGTCAGGTTCTCGCTCTGGCTACCATCGGAGGGGCAGAGGTTTTGGGAAGAGATGATATCGGGGCTCTTCAAGAAGGTATGTGCGCGGATTTCATCGCCCTGAACTTAGACCGGGTTGACTTTTCGGGTGCGCTTCACGATCCATTGGCGGCAATGTTCTTTTGTAATCCTGTGCAGGTCGATTACAACTATGTCCACGGCCGGGCGGTAGTTTCAGAGGGGAAGCTGCAGCCCGTGGAACTTCCGCCGCTTATAGAAGCCCATAATCGCGTAGCGTTAAATCTCGCGAATAGGGATTGAGATATTGTTTCCATACCCTACTTTGTGAAAGAGATGATGATGGATACTAAAAGTTTGAGCGAATTAAGCCGATCACTTGTCGATGTCGCTATGGGCAGAATACCGGCAGATGTCGTCATACGCGGCGGCCGCTGGGTTTGCGTTCAGTCCGGGGAAATACTCCCAGGAATCTCGGTTGCGATTTTTGGGGAACGCATTGCCTTTGTGGGTCAGGATGCGAGTCATACCATAGGGCCTGAAACTCGGGTTATCGAGGCAGAAGATCGTCATATTGTCCCCGGCTTGTTGGATGGCCATATGCATGTTGAGTCGGGCATGATCACTGTTGGAGAGTTTGTGCGCGCGGTGGCCCCGCGCGGCACGACTGGGATGTTCATCGACCCACATGAGATCGCAAATGTCTTCGGGCTTGATGGTGTGCGCCTCATGGCTGATGAGGCGGCTGTGCAGCCTATCCATGTGTGGGTACAGGTTCCATCTTGTGTGCCATCCGCCCCGGGATTGGAAACGCCCGGTGCTGCGATCGGCCCCGAGGAAGTTGCCGAGGCGCTGTCCTGGCCGGGGATCATTGGCTTAGGCGAAATGATGAATTTCCCCGGTGTCTTCAACAGCGATGAGAAAATGCACCTTGAGATGGCGGAAACCCGCGCTGCAGGAAAGGTCACCGGAGGGCACTATGCATCTCTCGATCTGGGAACGCCGTTCCACGGCTACGTTGCCGGGGGACCGGAAGATGACCACGAGGGCACCCGTCTGGAGGATGCGCTCGCGCGTGTCCGCCAGGGCATGAAGGTGATGATGAGGCTCGGGTCAGCGTGGCATGATGTAGCAAGTCAGGTGCGAGCTGTCACGGAAGAGGGTCTCGACCCTCGCCATTTCCTCCTGGTGACCGATGACAGCCACTCCGGAACCTTAGTGCGTGATGGGCACATGGATCGTGTTGTGCGGCATGCAATCGAGCAGGGTTTGGAGCCGATCACCGCTATTCAGATGGCGACGCTCAACACCGCGGAGCATTTTGGCCTCGCCGGCGATATCGGACAGATCGCTCCCGGGCGGTATGCAGACATACTGCTCGTAGACGAGCTGGAATCCTTTGATGCAGAGATGGTCTTTGCACGTGGCAGGCTCATTGCCGAGGATGGAGAACTTCTGGTGGATATCCCCGATTTTGTATATCCGCCTGAGGTGAAAGCCTCCGTCCGCCTTGGAAAAGAACTCAGCGCAGAAGATTTTACTGTCGATGTCTCAAAAGATGGTGTTTTTACTGTCAACGTCATCGGAGTCATTGAGAACCAGGCTCCGACGCAACATCTTAAGATGGAAATGAAGGCGGTAGAGGGAGCGATCGCAGTTGATATCAAACAGGATCTCGCCAAGGTTGCACTTGTTGAGCGTCACCAGGCGACGGGTGAAGTTCAAGTAGGGTTTGTCCACGGTTTTGGATTCGATCGCCCTTGCGCCATCGCCTCAACCGTAGCGCATGATTCTCATCATATGATCGTCGTCGGGACAGATGAGGCGGATATGGCTCTAGCCGCCAATCGGCTCGCGGAAGTAGGCGGTGGGCAGATCGTTATCCGCGAGGGGAAAACTGTCGCCCTGGTAGAGCTGCCGATCGCGGGCTTGATGTCTGAAGAACGGGCAGATATTGTCGCTGAGAAGGCTGAACGGGTTCTCGACGCTTTTAAAGAATGTGGCTGCACGCTGAATAATGCCAATATGCAGCTCAGCCTTCTGGCACTCGTTGTTATTCCCGACCTGCGTATCTCCGATAAAGGTCTCGTTGACGTTAACCGTTTTGAGGTTATTCCTGTGGTGGAAGGCGAGGAGTAGGCTCTTAAAAGATCGGCCCCATGAGGCTGATGACGCGAGTGAAGAAATGAGTCGAATGGAAATACGAGAAGAGACGAAGCGCCGCCCTCTTTACCAATCGACGGTCGAGGCTCTTTCTGAGATCCTTGAGAGCGTCGAACCAGGGACGTACCTTCCGTCTGAACCAAAGTTAGCCCGCAGCCTAGGGGTGTCACGCGCTACGCTGCGCGAGGCGATGCGAATCTTCGAGCGGCGAGGGAGGATCGTACGTCGTCAGGGTGTGGGCACGTACGTTACTCAATTGCCTCATGTGATTGACACAGGGATCGAAACCCTGGAGAGTATCGAGCGGCTCGCAGATCGGATCGGCCTTAAGGTCGAGACGGGGGACCTGGAAATCCGGGAGCGGACAGCGACAGAGGAAGAACTGCGGCGATTCAAATGGGGAAATGAAATCCCATTGATCGAAATCTCGAGGGTGATCCTTACTGAAGGGAGACCCGTTGCCTTCCTTATTGACATTCTACCGGAAATATATCTTCCTGTGGATATCAAAGCAGGTGAATTCCGGGGTTCGGTCTTGGATGTACTCCTTCAGCGAGATGAACCTGAAATCTGGCAATGTCCCACAGATATCACCGCAGTATCGGCTTCTCCGGATGTAGCCCGTCATCTGAAAATTCAGCGCGGGGATGCCTTGCTGTTCTTCGAGGCCCAGCTTTATTCAAAAGAAGGAGAAGTTATCGACCACACGTATAGTTATTTCTTGCCTGGCACCTTTCGCTTTCATATTAACCGTCGGGTGCTTTAAGCGTGCGGCAAGGGGGTTACAAATAAGGGGCAGACAAACCGACTCGAAAAAAAACGAAATGGAGGAGTAGATTCATGCGCAGTTTTTCCGGACGAGACATACTTTCCCTCAAGGGATTTGAGAGGGAAGAGTATTTCCGAATTTTCGAAGTGTGTGACCGTTTGGCGCCATTTGCGCGCGATCGACGCAATACAGATTTGCTCTCGGAGAA
>CBDAFF010000002.1:0-52259 GCA_965195195.1 uncultured Anaerolineales bacterium
AGAGGGGGGCAGGCACAAGGCGTTCTTCAACGGGTATCGGCCGCAGTTTTACATTCGGACGTTGGACGTGACGGGCACGATCGAGATGCCGGAAGGTGTGGAGATGGTGATGCCCGGGGACAATGTGAACCTGACGGTGGAGCTGATCACGCCGGTGGCATTGGAGAAAGGTTCGAAGTTTGCGATCCGCGAAGGCGGTTTGACGGTTGGCGCGGGCGTTATCACAGACATCCTGGAATAGGTGAACAATGGCAAAACAGAAGATTCGTATCCGGCTGAAGGCATATGACCATCGGGTACTCGACACATCGGCGCAGCGAATTGTTGAAACCGCCGAGCGCACAGGCGCAAAAGTAGTCGGGCCAGTACCTTTGCCAACAAGAATTGAACGCTTCACAGTCCGCCGGTCGACGTTCATCGATAAAGATTCACATGAGCATTTTGAGATTAGGACTCACAAGCGCTTAATTGATGTCATGGAGCCTGATACGAAGACGATCGATACACTAATGCGTTTGAATCTTCCAGCCGGTGTAGATATTGAGATTAAGATTTAACAATTGATTTTGAGTGCCCCGGAGAAAAGAAGAATCTTAGGGTGCACGAGTTCAAAAGGGGCCGTGTAAGAGCCGGACGGGCGAATGGAACAACAACCCGAGCTTCCTTTCCCTGGCGGTTTACTACACGGTGATCGGGGATGATGCAGCCAAGCCCTGGCTGACAGTCCCGTCAAGGAATTTGAAATAGGAGAGAGAGAATGAAAGGGCTTATTGGCAAGAAAGTCGGCATGACCCAGGTTTTCGATGAATCGGGCAATATTGTCCCGGTTACGCTAATCGAAGCTGGGCCTTGTTATGTCACGATCATTCGCCACCCAAAGCGCGATCACTATAAAGCCGTTCAGCTCGGTTTTGGTGAAGCCAAACCCAAGCATCTCTCAGGTGGTCAATTAGGTCATCTGAAGAAGAACGATTTGCCGCCGCTGCGCTATCTACGTGAATTCCGGGTGAAATCGGTTGAAGACCTGAAAGAAGGGGATCAGCTCAAGGTAGACGTTTTTCAGATTGGGGATTTTGTGGACATCACCGGCATCAGCAAAGGCAAGGGCTTTGCCGGCGGTATTAAACGACATAGATTTCACAGGGGACCCAAGACGCATGGCCAATCTGATCGCGAACGTGCCCCGGGGTCAGCGGGCGCAGGCTCAACCCCCGGTCGAGTTTTTAAGGGGAAGAAAATGCCGGGACACATGGGCACAGCAAGGGTGACTTCGCAGAACATTCGCGTGGAATTGATTGATCCTGAGCGCAATTTACTCGGTGTCCGTGGAAGTGTGCCGGGTGCTCGGGGCAGCGTAGTCATGATCAAAGAAGTACGTAAGCAATAGATCCTCCGGAGCGAGCGATGAAAGTAGACGTTATAGACATCAAAGGAAAGAAGATAGATACCACGGAGCTCCCTCCGCAGATCTTTGAAGCGCCGATCAAGCGAGATCTGATGCATCAGGCACTCGTTAGACAGCTTGCCAATGCGCGGTTGGGAACCCACAAGACCAAGTCGCGGGGAGAAGTCCGTGGCGGTGGTGCAAAACCGTGGCGTCAAAAAGGCACTGGACGAGCACGCCATGGATCACGCCGTTCGCCAATCTGGGTTGGTGGTGGGGGAGCTCATACGCCTCGGCCACGCGATTACAGCCAGAAAATGCCCCGAAAAATGCGCCGAGCGGCTTTGTGCTCTGCCCTGTCGGTTAAAGCTGCTCAAAATGAGATCATCGTTCTTGATAAGCTCTCAATGGCTGCGCCGAAGACGAAGGAAATGGTAGAGGTGATCAATCGGATCGCTGGACAGTCAAGCACATTGATTATCCTGTCGGGCGAGAATACCAATGTTGAGTTGTCGGCGCGCAACCTGCAGAAAGTAAAAACATTACGAGCTAATTATCTGAATATTCGCGATTTGCTGGGATACGAGCGGCTGGTCATGCCGCTGGACGTGCTGGATGTGATCCAGTCGTATCTGGGCAGCTGAGGAGCGTCGAGATGACAACCATATACGATATCTTGCGTCGCCCGCTTATTACAGAGAAGACGAACTTTCAGAGCAGTAATCTGAATCAATTCACTTTCGAAGTTGGCTCGAAAGCGAATAAGCAGCAGATCAAAGAAGCGGTTGAGGCGATGTTTGATGTAACAGTCCTGCGCGTGAATGTTATTAATCGACCCGCAAAGGTTGCGCGCAGTTTGCGAAACCGCCGCCGCCAAGTGCGGCGAGGCGGATACAAGAAAGCGATTGTTACCCTGAAGCCAGGGGACAAAATTGATGTGTTCGAAGGGGTTCTTTAATGCCAGTTAAAAAATATAAACCCACTTCACCCGGTCGCCGGGGAATGAGCGGACATACATTTGAGGAGATCACCAAGACCAAGCCTGAGGCCTCGCTTCTGATCTCCAGGAAACGCTATGCAGGGCGTAATAATTCGGGGCGAATCACAGTTCGACATCGCGGAGGCGGGCATAAACGCCATATTCGCAAGGTCGACTTCAAGCGGGATAAGCGGGAAATAGCGGCTCGAGTAGTTGCGATTGAATATGACCCCAATCGCTCTGCCCGCCTGGCACTTCTTCACTATAACGATGGTGAGAAACGGTACATCCTCGCGCCTTTGGGATTGCGAGTCGGCGATACTGTGCTTGCGGGTCCCAAGGTGGAAATTCGTCCAGGCAACAGTCTACCGCTAGCGAGCATCCCATTGGGAACGACCATTCACAACATCGAGTTGAGCGAAGGACGTGGCGGGCAGATGGTGAGATCCGCAGGCACGTCAGCACAGTTGCTGGGTAAAGAGGGCGCCTATGCGGCAATCCGTCTGCCATCAGGCGAAGTACGCAGAGTTCGCCAGACATGCTACGCAACCGTTGGAGAAGTCGGCAATCCTGATCACGGCAACATTAAATTGGGGAAGGCCGGGCGCAAGCGTCATAGGGGAATCCGTCCCGCAGTGCGTGGATCGGCGATGAGCCCGCGCGATCACCCTCATGGTGGCGGCGAGGGAAGATCCCCTATTGGTTTGCCCGGACCGAAAAGTCCGTGGGGTAAGCCGACGTTGGGTAAGAAGACACGCCAGAATAAACGCACAGAGAAATACATTATCCGTCATCGATCAAAGCGTCGCCGTTAGCTTTTCAAATCATAAACGGTGGAGGCGAAGAAGAATGTCTAGATCATTGAAAAAGGGTCCTTTTATTGACCCAAAGTTACTAAGAAAAGTTGAAGAGATGAATGAGCGCGGCGATAAGACCGTCATCCGAACGTGGAGTCGGGCGAGCACCATCTTCCCGCAAATGGTCGGTCATACACTCGCCGTGCATGATGGCCGGCGCCATGTGCCGATCTACATCACCGAGAATATGGTTGGCCATAAGCTGGGGGAATTCGCGCCCACGCGAACTTTTCGAGGACACGTTGGTAGAGACAGGACCACTCGCACGAGCGAAGAAGCATGATAGATCCTGTCGATGTGCGCGCGAAAGTTCGATATGTCCCGATATCACCGCAGAAAGTGCGGCTGGTTATCGATCTTGTACGCGGTATGAATGTCGTTGATGCGATGAGCGCATTGCGGTTTGAGCAGAAAGCTGCAGCCAAGCCGGTCTATAAACTGCTTCGCTCCGCAGTGGCGAACGCCGAGGAGAACATGGGTCTTAGCAGAAATGATCTCTTTGTGCACACCATTTATGCTGATGTTGGCCCTACCCGCCGGTGGAGGCGCTTCGGCGCACGCGGACGGTTCAAACCATTGTTACGACGCTCTTCACATATTTGCGTCATCCTCCGTGAGCGCGAGGCTGAGGCGGTCTGAGAAGAATCTAAGCCTGACCACTGAGCGGGAGGCAATCTCGTTGAGATAATATCCAGCTCGTGGTGGGGAGAACAGTAAGGATTTGAGCGAAAGGAGATAGTATGGGACGCAAAGTCCATCCAGTAGGTTTTCGTCTGAAGATCAATAAAACCTGGGACTCCCGTTGGTTTGCAACACCCGATAAATATGCAGATCAATTGCACGAGGATCTTGAGATTCGTAATGTGATATTCAAAGCCACGCCGCGGGCGGGCATTTCGAAAATTGAAATCGAGCGCTTCCCGAACAGCGTCCAGATCATCGTTCACACGGCTCGGCCGGGGATTGTCATCGGCCGGAAGGGTGCGAACGTGAAGGAACTGCGCCGCATGATTCAGGAGTTGACAGGCACAACTGTAAAGCTCGATATATCAGAAATCAAAGAACCTGATCTCGATGCTCGCCTGGTGGCAGAGAACATCGCTAATCAGCTCGAGCGACGCATCAGCCATCGCCGGGCGATGCAGCGGGCAATCGGGCAGACGATGAGGCAAGGGGCTGAGGGCATTAAGGTAATGTGCTCGGGCCGCCTGGGCGGCAATGAAATGGCTCGCCGTGAGTGGATGCGTGAGGGACGTGTTCCAGCGCAAACGCTGCGAGCGGACATAGACTTTGCTCGCGTTGATGCCGGAACGAGCTACGGCCGCATTGGGGTCAAGGTTTGGATTTATAAAGGCGAGATATTACCGGAAGCTTTAGAAGAGTCGGAAGCGATGGATGTGTACGTCAGCGAGTGAGATGTCTCATTTCCTGAGCGATGAGGTGTGGCGATGTTGATGCCAAAGCGATCTAAACATAGAAAGCAAATGCGCGGGCGGATGAAAGGGAAAGCAAGCCGCGGGACGGAAGTCACTTTCGGCGATTATGGCTTGCAAGCGCTCGAACCCGGTTGGGTGACTGCGCGTCAAATCGAGGCAGCCCGAAGGGCGTTGGTGCGATATATGCGCCGGCGCGGCAAAGTATGGATTCGGATTTTCCCCGATAAACCGGTAACGCAGAAAGCAGCCGAGACACGCATGGGAAAAGGGAAGGGCGCTGTTGATCATTGGGTGGCAGTTGTAAAGCCAGGAAGAATCATGTTTGAACTCTCCGGTTTGGACGAAGAAGCAGCCAAGGAAGCGATGCGCTTGGCCACGCATAAACTCTCGGTTAAAACCAAGTTCACCTCGCGCGATTCACTTGGGAGGGGATAAGCGATGAAGACGGTAGAAATCCGGAAAGCATCCACTGAAAAAATTCAAACCTATCTCGACGATGCTCGAGAGGATTACTTCAAGCTGCGCTTTCGGTTTACGACAGGGCAATTGACAGATCACACTCGTTTGAAAATCGCCCGCAAGGAGATAGCGAGACTTGCGACGATATTGCATGAACGAGAGCTAGAAATCGAGAGCGAAGGAAGTGAAAAATGACCAATACGCGACGCCGCTTGATTGGTGTGGTCACACGAATTAAATCTGAAAAGACAGTGACCGTACGGATTGACCGCAGCTCCCGACATCCACTTTATGGGAAGGTTCTGCGCACTAATAAAAATTATCTTGCCCATGATGAACTGGGTTGCCACATTGGGGACCAAGTGAAAATGATCGAGAGCCGCCCAATCTCGAAGCGGAAACGCTGGGTGGTGGAGGAGATTCTTCAACGCCAGAGCGATTTAAAAGCCAGTGTGAGCGCTGTGGAAACACAGGATGAGGTGGACGTGGAGGCGGAAGCATGATCCAGCAAGAAAGCCGTCTCAAAGTGGCTGATAATACAGGCGGCCGGGAACTGCTCGTTATCCGAGTCCTCGGCGGCTCAAAAAAACGCTATGGCCGAGTAGGCGATATTATTGTTGGAACGATTAAAACGGCGACTCCGCATGGAGCGGTGAGTAAGAGTGACATCGTCCGAGCAGTGATTGTCAGGACGAAAAAAGAGTACCGCCGAGACGATGGTTCCTACATTCGCTTCGATGACAATGCCGTAGTGATTCTGGACACCGACGGCAGGAACCCCAAGGGAACTCGCATCTTTGGCCCAGTAGCCAGAGAGTTGCGCGAGAAGGGGTTCACGAAGATTGTTTCTCTTGCGCCGGAAGTCCTATAGGAGGCTTGTTACGGTGGCTCAGACGTTAAGAATCAAACGAGGGGACCAAGTGAAGATTATGAGTGGTCGAGATAAGGGCACACAGGGAGAGGTGATCCGTATCTTACCCGCTAAGACGAGGGTAGTCGTTCAGGGCGTTAACATCCGCAAGAAACATCAGCGGCAAGTTCAAGCTGGTGGGCGGACGATGAACCCTGGAATTATTCAATTCGAAGCGCCGATCCACATATCGAACGTATCGTTGATCTGCCCAAAGTGTAACCAGCCGACACGCATCGGAATTAGGCGGGTAGATGGCAAAGCTCAACGGTACTGCAAGAAGTGTGACGCGGTCGTCGACTCCTAAAAGGAAGAGGGAGCCATAACGGAATGGCACATCATCTAAAAGAACGATTCGAAAAGGAAATTCTCCCGACGCTGATGAAGGAATTCAATCTTGAGAACCCGATGATGGTTCCAAAGATTGAAAAGATCGTTGTCAATGTCGGTGTCGGTGAGGCGATTGACAACGCGAAGGCTCTTGACGCTGCAATCGGCGATATGACGATCATCACCGGCCAACAGCCTGTTGTGACCAAAGCGCGCAAGAGCATTGCAAACTTCAAACTGCGCGAGGGGAGTTCGATAGGCGTAAAGGTAACCCTTCGAGGAGAACGCATGTGGTCTTTCTTCGATCGGTTGGTCAACGTTGCGATGCCGCGTACACGTGACTTTCGTGGTGTATCCCCCAACAGTTTTGATGGGCGGGGAAATTACACAGTAGGCGTCCGTGAGCAATTGATCTTTCCGGAGATCGCATACGACAAAATCGACAAAGTTCGTGGTTTTGAAGTCACGTTTGTCACAACGGCACCTAATGACGAGCTTGGGCACCGACTGCTGCAATTACTCGGAATGCCCTTTGGGAGAGGCGAGGTTTATGGCTAAGACATGCATGCCGATACGGGAAACCCGCAGGAAATATAAAGTACGGGTGCGCAACCGCTGCCGCATTTGTGGTCGGCCGCGTGGTTATTACAGACGTTTTCAGCTATGCCGTATTTGCCTTCGTGAACAAGCGCTGGAAGGCAAGATTCCAGGGCTCGTGAAGTCATCCTGGTAAGAGTTGATCGAGAGAGGTTTTAATGAGTGTCTCAGATCCTATTGCTGATTTTTTAACTCGGATCCGTAACGCCGTAATGGCGGGGAATCAGAACGTATCGATCCCGAGCTCTAAGATAAAAGTAGCGCTAGCTAAAATCCTCGTTGAGGAAGGGTTTATCGATGGGTTCGAACAGGTGTCTATTGAGGATAAGCCTCAGGATTCCCTGCGGATCAATCTCAAGTATGTTGGTGAGCGCCGAGATAGAAAGCCGGTAATCACCGGATTGAAACGAGTAAGTAAGCCTGGCCGCCGCATTTATGTCGGGCGGGGCGAGATTCCGTGGGTGCAATCGGGATTGGGAATCGCAATCCTAACCACACCCAAAGGTGTAGTAACCGGAGTTCGCGCTCGTCAACTCGGCGTAGGCGGAGAGGTGTTATGCGAGGTCTGGTAGGATAGAAGCCCGCCAGATCATGCCCATAATTCGAGGGAGTTCTCCCAAGCCCCATGGGACTCGGCAGGAACGAGAGAAGGAGTTACTGGGGTGGGTATGGAGCGGAGGCAATCCTCGAATGATGAAGGATGGAGGTTGAAGTGTCGAGAATCGGTCGTATGCCAATCGTCATCCCGGATGGCGTTCAAGCAGAGATCAAAAATACAAAAGTCCGTGTCAAAGGTCCTAAGGGTGAGCTGACGAGGGAGTTTCGACCGGAGATGTCAATCAAGCTGGAAGATGGGATTATCACGGTTGAGAAACCTTCGGACGCACCGCGGATGCGCGCATTTCACGGCCTTACTCGTTCCCTGATCAATAATATGGTTGTGGGTGTGAGCGAGGGATTTGAAAAGACCCTTCAGATTGAAGGAGTAGGATATCGACCGGAGCTCGAAGGGAAGGATCTCATCGTGCACGTTGGTTTCTCCCATCCCGTGCGCGTCTCGCCTCTTGAAGGTATTGAATTCGAGGTGGACACGCGAGAGCGAACGATCATTGTCAAGGGAATCGATAAAGAATTGGTCGGCCGGGTTGCTGCAGACATCCGCAAAATTCGCCCCCCGGAACCTTACAAAGGTAAGGGAATCCGTTATCAGGGTGAGTATGTCCGTCGTAAAGCCGGTAAGGCCGGTAAGGTGATGGCGTAATTATGGCGAAAGAAAGCAGAAATAAGAAACGCATACGACGCCATGGTCGGGTGCGGAAAAAAGTCTCGGGAACCACTGGACGTCCGCGTTTGAACGTCTTCCGGAGTCTAAACCAGATCTACGCACAAGTCATCGATGATGAGCGTGGGCATACAATTACAGCGGTCTCCACCTTAGAGCAAGCTCTTCGGCCGAAACTAAAGGATTTGAACAAGACAGAACAGGCCGCATTGGTAGGGCAGGAGCTGGCAAAAAAAGCGAAGAAAGAAGGCATTAAGGAAGTTGTCTTTGACCGTGGCGGTTTCCGCTATCATGGTCGTATTAAGGCACTAGCCGAGGCGGCTCGAGAAGCCGGTCTTGAATTCTGAAGAATAAGGAGAGCGATCTGTGAGAAAAAACTTTCGGGATCGTAAAGACGATCGTGATGAATTCGACGAGCGAGTAATTGACATCTCCCGAGTTGCTAAGGTAGTTAAGGGTGGCCGTCGTTTTGCATTCCGTGTCACCGTTGTTGTGGGTGACAACAAGGGGCGGGTGGGGCTTGGCGTAGGAAAGGCGCGCGGTGTCCCGGATGCCATCCGTAAAGCAGGCGAGAAAGCACGTAAGAATATGCGCCAGATCTCTCTTGTGGGGTCGACGATACCTCATCAAGTTAACTCGAAACACGGTGGAGCGCTCGTCATGCTAAAGCCGGCGTCTCCAGGTACAGGAGTGATTGCTGGTGGTGCGGTGCGTGCAGTATTGCAGGTTGCAGGTGTGCATAACATCCTTACGAAATCACTTGGCAGCGCAAATGTCCTTAATGTCGCTAGAGCGACGATAAAAGGGCTCAATGATCTTAAATGGATCGAGGAAGAGGTCGCAAAGCGGGGTAAGGATCGGGAAAAATTAATGCCCTTCTGGGAGCGAGAGCGCAATGGCTAAACGAGCAAGCAAGGGAAAGGCCTTGCGCATTACATTGGTGAAGAGCCCGATAGGGTATTCGGAGCGACAAAAGCGAACCGTTCGCGCCCTCGGGCTGCGTCGGCTGCGTCAAACGGTCGAGCATAATGACAACCCAGCCGTGCGCGGCATGATCACAAAAATTCAACACCTGGTACAGGTTGAGGAGTAACAACCGATGAAACTACACGATCTTCAACCACGCTACGGCGCTAAAAAGGGTCGCAAGCGGGTCGGCCGGGGAATATCGGCTGGACAAGGGAAAACAGCGGGACGCGGCGTAAAGGGGTATGGTGCACGCGCCGGGTCCGGCGGGAAGTTATATCACCAGGGTGGGAATCTGCCTTTCTACCGCAGTCTCCCATTCAAAAGAGGGTTTACCAACATCAATCGCATCGTTTGGCACGAGGTGAATCTCGATAATCTGTCGGAGTTGAAAGCCGACGCCGAAGTTACCCCGGATAGCCTTGTCGAAGCTGGCATCCTGCGTGATGTGCGAAAGCCAGTGGTCATATTAGGCCGCGGAGAGATCAAAGTGCCGTTGAAGATCCGTGTGCATCGGATCACTCAAGGGGCAAAGAAGAAGATCGAAGCTGCGGGTGGAACGGTTGAGCTGCTAGAGATTTGAAATCAGTGGCTCAAAAGGAGTAAGGGATGCGACGCTCTGTGTGGCGCTTTCTATTCATATCATCGGATATTCGTAATCGAATCCTGATTTCAATAATGCTGCTGGTCCTCTACCGATTTGTGGCACACGTTCCCGTTCCGGGAATTAACCGCTTAGCCATTGAAGGTGTGATGAGTGGTTCGGGGCAAGGACAGACGCTATTCGGTCTATTGGATTTGCTTTCCGGTGGAACTGTATCGAACTTTTCCGTCTTGGCCATGGGCGTTTACCCCTACATCACCGCGCAAATTATCCTGCAGCTTCTTGTTCCCATCATCCCCGCGCTTCAGCGGCGCATGGAAGATGATCCCCGAGAAGCCCGCAAATGGCAGGAAAAATGGACGTATTATCTTGCGGTGCCGATGTCAGCCCTGCAGTCTGTAGGTCAGATCAGACTTTTCGAGCAGTATGCCACTGGACAGGGAGGGAGCATCCTCAACACTCCTTTGGGATTAAACCTGGCCACACTCACAACCATCTTGACGATGACGGCGGGCACGATGTTCGCGATCTGGCTGGGAGAGCTCATCTCTGAGTATGGGATCAAGAATCAGGGACTTTCGTTGATCATTTTCTCTGGAATCGTTACCCGAATCCCGAGCAACGTTGGTCAGCTGCTCACCGGCGATTTTCAGCAGGTCATCCCTATGGCGATCTTCCTGGTGTTCCTAACTTTGACAACGATTTTTGTCATTGTTTATGTGCAGGAAGGCCGTCGCAATGTGCCTGTAATGTACCCGGGACGGCGTGTGGGCAATCGTATGTCTATGCCTGTTAAAGGCACACTGCCATTGATGGTCAACATGGCGGGCATGATCCCGATCATCTTTGCACAATCGATTCTGACTTTCCCTGCGGTTTTGGCGCAGTTTTTCATCGGCTCAGAGAATGAGATCATTCACGGCATCGCATTATTCCTTCAGAGTACATTTGGTGGTTTCAGCGATATCTACTGGATTCTATACTTCCTGATGGTTGTGGCTTTTACCTTCTTCTACACCGATGTCCTCTTCTCGCAGCAGAATTACGGTGAGAATCTGAAACGATCCGGTGCGCAGATCCCGGGTGTGACGAAAGGTGCCGCCACGCAGCGCTATCTGACGCGCGTGATGCGGCGGATCACGTTTGTGGGCGCGTTCTTCTTGGGTGTTGTGGCAATTATGCCCTTTTTAGTGGGACTAATATGGCCCATGGGAGATTCGAATACTGGGCTGTTGCTGGTTTCATCTTCTGGTTTGCTGATCGTGGTTGGCGTCGTTCGGGATTTGTATCGCTCGATCGAGGCTGAGCTTAAACTGCGCGGCTATGACCAGGCGGTATTGGTACGTTAGCTCGAGCACCTTACAAACAAAAGAGAATTGGGCCAGGCGGCGGAGATGGTTATCGACAAGGGTGAGTTAATCCCGGAACGAATCATGATCGACAATGTGACCGATACATTGAGAAGCGGCCGGTCTGTGAGGGCTAACGAATGACCTCGAAGCGGGGAATTGTCTTGAAAAGCCCGCGTGAGCTTGCGTTGATGCGCGAGGCAGGAAAAATCAACGCCCGAGCTCTGGGCGCGGCGCTCGAAGTCGTGCGCCCTGGCGTGACGACTGCTGATGTGAATCGTGCCGCTGCAGAAGTGCTCAAGAAATCCGGCTCGGTACCAGCGTTTGTTGGTGTTCCGGGAGCGTATCCCTATCCCGCCGAAACGACGATTTCGATAAACGATGAATTAGTACATGGAATTCCTGGGGACCGTCGTTTAGAGGATGGGGATATCGTAAGTATAGATTGCGGGACGGTCCACGATGGCTTTGTTGCCGACTCTGCGCTTACTGTTGGAGTGGGGGAGATCGCAGCGGAAGCACAGAAGCTCCTCCGTATCACCCGCGAGGCGTTATTCGAAGGGATCAAAAAAATGATCCCCGGGAATTTTACGGGCGACGTTTCTGAAGCTATTCAAGCCCATGTTGAAGGCAATGGTTTTCATGTCGTTCGGGAGTACACAGGGCACGGAGTTGGTAGATCTATGCATGAGGAACCTCAGGTCCCGAACTATGGTCGCAAAGGCCGTGGAGTGCCGCTCAAGCCAGGGATGACAATTGCCTTGGAACCTATGGTAATGAGCGGGAGTTTTGAAACTCGCATCTTGAGCGATCAGTGGACAGTAGCGTCAAAAGATGGACGCCTAACAGCCCACTTTGAACACTCTGTTGCTGTGACAGAAAATGGTCCTTGGATACTAACAGCAATGGACGAAGAACTAGACGAGGGGGAGTGGATTAGATATAATAGTTACTTTGCTGGCCGTGTAGATTCGGCTGTTGCAGTAAAGGAGTAAGCGAAGATGAAAGTATCTTCTTCCGTTCGGAAACGTTGCGCAAAATGCAAAATCGTAAAGCGGCGTGGGAAAGTATATGTGATTTGCGAAAATCCGCGTCACAAACAAAGACAGGGATAGAGTTATGGCACGAATCGAAGGTGTTGATCTTCCTCGGAATAAGCGCGTCGAAATCGGATTGACCTACATCCACGGGATCGGTCGAACCACGGCACGCAATGCACTACTCTCAGCGGGTGTCGACCCGGATCGAAAAGTGCGTGATTTAACCGAGGGCGAGGTTACAAGTTTGCGCGATTTTATCTCGCAGAATCTTGTCGTCGAAGGCGACCTCCGGCGAGAGGTCCAGATGAATATCAAACGGCTAATAGAAATTGGCTGCTACCGTGGCTTACGCCATCGCCGGAATTTGCCCGTTCACGGTCAGCGGACGCGAACAAACGCGCGAACACGCAAAGGCCCGAAGAAAACTGTTGCGGGTCGTGGGCGCAGGCGCGGAGCGACGAAGAAGTAAATCGGGCTCGTTATTGAGCACACTCTGGCGATTGATGGCTTCCTTCCATCCACAGCGGTTGCCAATTGTGAGTGTTGCCTCTATGTGCCCGGGATAAAGTAGTTCGAATCTAATGAGATAGGCGGAAAAGTATGGCAAAGAGAGAGGCGGGATCAGGTCGTAGCAAGTCACGCAAGGAGAAGCGGACACTGTCCCATGGGATCGCGCATATCCACGTGACCTTTAATAACACGATAATCACCATAACAGACACTCAAGGGAATGCAGTGGCTTGGGCGAGCGCGGGTTCAGCGGGCTTTAAAGGGTCGCGCAAGAGTACCCCTTATGCAGCCGGGCTTGCCGCGAAAGCGGTTATGAAAACTGCAAAGGACCTTGGATTACAGGAACTTGATGTCCATGTCAAGGGACCTGGTCCTGGTCGTGAGTCTGCTATACGGGCGCTAATGGCGGAGGGTGTCAAGATCCGTTCGATCAGTGATACAACGCCAATTCCGCATAATGGCTGTCGGCCGCCCAAGAAGCGCCGCGTTTAAGGTTTAACCAGATAAGGAAGGAATCATAACGTTATGGCAAGGTATATCGGACCTGTTTGTAAGCTTTGTCGCCGCGAGGGAGAAAAACTCTTTCTCAAAGGACAACGCTGTTTTACACCGAAATGTGCATTCGAGCGACGCGGCTATCCCCCAGGGGATCACGGACGTGATGCTCAATGGCGCCGTCGGCGAGTATCGGATTACAGCCGGCAATTGCGCGAGAAGCAGAAGACGCGCCGCATCTATGGAGTTACGGAACGACAATTTCGTCGATATTATCGAATTGCTGCCCAACAGCGGGGTCTCACAGGAGAGAACCTTCTAAAGATGCTGGAGTGCAGGCTAGATAATGTTGTATATCGCCTGGGCTATTCCGAAAGTCGTGCGCATGCTCGTATGCTTGTGACGCATGGGCATTTCAACGTCAATGGCAGGAGGACGGATGTCCCCTCCATGCTTGTCCAACCGGGTGACGCAATCGAGGTTCGGGAGGGTTCACGGAAACGCACCTTCTTTCAGGGTTTGGCGGATATCGCTGAACCAAAAACCGTCCCGGCTTGGCTGGAGCGTGATTTGAGCGACTTGTCGGGGAAAATGCTCGTAGCACCGGAACGAACGGATATCGATGCCAGCTTGAACGATCAATTGATTGTTGAGTACTATTCGAGATAATCGATCCGTGCACGGAAACGTTCCTGGGGTCGTGGGTCGCGGAGGGATATTGTGGTCATAAGCACCAACCTAGTTATGCCGAAGATTGAACGAGAAGCCATCGCTCAAAATTATAGCAAATTCGTGATCAGCCCTCTCGAGGCTGGATATGGCATTACGGTCGGCAACGCTCTTCGCCGGATTCTGTTAAGTTCCCTGGAAGGGGCTGCGGTAAGCTCCATACGCATAACGGATATTCCGCATGAATTCACAGATATTCCTGGCGTTCGTGAAGATGTGCTGCAGTTGATGTTGAATTTCAAGAAGCTGCGCCTCTTCCTGCACGAGGGCGAATCCGCCCGCTTGCGCCTTGATGTGAAAGGCGAGGGCGTTGTAACGGCGGCTGACATCATCGCTCCTGCTGAAGCGGAGATCGTCAATCCGGAGCTCTACATGTTCACTGTGGATGACGATAAGGCGCATCTTGAAATCGAGTTGAACGTTGAACGGGGGCGGGGGTATTCCCCTTCTGATGAGCGCGGCCGTCTACCCATCGGAGAGCTCCCGACGGATGCGATTTTCAACCCAGTACGTCGGGTGCACTACGAAATCGGGCGCGCCCGAGTGGGTCAGGATACTAGCTATGATTCGCTGATTATCGAGATCTGGACCGATGGCACGATCAAGCCTGAGGAAGCCCTAAGCCGCAGCGCGCAAATTCTCATGGCGCATCTACGCGATATCGGCGGCGTTACAGAAGAGAGCCTGGTGGTCGCAGCGGTGGAAGAGGAAGATACTCGCCTTACCAGTGAGGTTTATGAAATTCCCATTGAGAACCTTGACCTCACAGTACGGGTTTTCAACTCTCTCAAGCGAACGGGAATTACGAACGTCGGTGAAGTGCTAGACATGCTCGAAAAGGGTGAGGAAGCGATGTTATCCATCCGCAACTTCGGCGAGAAGAGCCTCGACGAACTCAAGGAGCGCTTGTCTGAGAAGGGCTATCTTGACGAAGAGTCGGAGCAGGCGGAAGAGGCGGAGTGAGGGATTGATGAGACACCAAGTTGCAGGTAAAAGATTAAGCCGGTCAAAGGGCCATCGTATAGCGTTGCGAAAGAATCTGATGAAAGATCTCTTTCGTCACGAGCGAATCAAAACAACCAAGGCAAAGGCGGCAGCAGTGCGCGGCGGCGCTGAAAAGCTGATCACGCTGGCGAAGAAAGGCAACGAAGCGGGAGAAGCGAAAGCGGTTCACGCACGTCGCCTGGCGGCCGCACGGTTGAATGACAACGAAATCGTGATGAAGCTTTTTGATGATATCGCCCCGCGCTATGTGGATCGACCAGGCGGATACACCCGGGTTATTAAGCTCGGACAACGCCTCGGCGACTCAGCGGAGATGGTCATCTTAGAACTCGTAGAAGAATAGGCCGGGATGAAACCGGTCGTGACGGGGCACAAAGAAACCCCGTCTTTAGCAGCTTACCAATCGATCGTTGCTTACGACGGCACAAAATTTGAGGGTTTCCAGCGACAGGCTTCCGGGCGGAGAACCGTCCAAGGAGAACTGGAGCAGGCACTTCAGACCATCGGATGGCAAGAGAGCTCCCTGAGAGCAGCCGGGCGAACCGATAGCGGTGTGCACGCACGAGGTCAGGTTATCGCTTACCAACTCGTGTGGAAGCACTCACCCGAAAATCTCAGTATGGCGATAAACGCCAATCTGCCAGGCGATATCGCTGTTCGAAAGACTTTGCTAGCTCAGAAAGACTTTCACCCGCGCTATTCAGCCGTCAGCAGACGTTACCGCTATAGTCTATTCATTGATAAAACGCGGGATCCATTGCGAGAGCGTTACGCCTGGCGTATCGGAGCCGAAGCGGATATCAAATTGTTGAACCGTGCTGCGGATATGATCGTCGGCAAGAAGGATTTCGGCGCTTTTGGCAGCGCACCGCGACCAGAGGGGAGCACGGTGCGGGAGATCTTTGAAGCGGTTTGGGATCTGCAGGATGATGAAATGTGGTTCGAGATTGAGGCTAATGCCTTTCTCTACCACATGGTGCGAAGGCTGGTATCTGCACAGTTAGCCGTTGGGAATGGCAAGATGGAATTGGATGATCTTCTTGCTGCGGTGCAGAACCCTAATCAAAAATGGGATGGCGGATTAGCGCCTTCACAGGGCTTGTGCCTTCTCAGGGTAAACTACGAATGAGGCCGCATGGAATTTGGGGCGGTGTAAGCGGAAGCCATTGAAGCAGTAGAGATCGATTACGAAGGAAGCAGGAGAAAGAAGCGTGCAGAAAACGTATTATCCAAAACCCGATGATATAACTCGCGACTGGTATGTCGTTGACGCGGCAGGGCAGAACCTTGGACGTCTGGCATCACGTATCGCTCAGGTCCTGATAGGGAAAAGTAAACCCGAATACACGCCCGGCGTTGATTTGGGAGACTTTGTCATTGTTATAAATGCTGAACAAGTGACCGTTACAGGGAAGAAATTAGATCAGAAAATATATTATCGCCATTCGGGTTACCCGGGTGGTCTAAAGGCGATTTCACTCCGCAATCAATTGGAGAAGTTCCCGGATCGTGTGATCACTTCAGCGGTGTGGGGCATGATTCCGCATAATCGCCACGGTCGAAAGCTCATGAAAAAGCTCAAAGTCTATCGAGGGGCAGATCATCCTCATAGTGCACAGAAACCTGAAAAACTGAAGTTCGAATAATCTGCACCCATGGGAACTGTCTCACAGAACTACGTCAGTAAGAATGTCAGAGGAAGGCAGGATTGATGTCTGAGAAATATTATGAAGGCATAGGACGACGAAAAACTAGCTCAGCCCGTGTTCGTATTACGCCTGGCAGTGGAAATATTGTTGTCAATGGTAAACCTGGCGCGGAGTATTTCACTCGCATGGGTGACATAGATATCATCTTTGATCCCATGAAAGCAGCGGAAATGGAAAGTAAGCTAGATATTTCCGTACACGTCAAAGGCGGTGGGGTTACAGGGCAGACGGGTGCAGTGATGCACGGCGTAGCAAGGGCCCTGGTTAAAATGGACCCTGAGCTGCGACCGATGATGCGATCCGGAGGGTTTCTCACTCGCGACTCGCGCATGAAGGAGCGCAAGAAGCCGGGTTTGAAGCGCGCGCGCAAGGCACCGACGTATACGAAACGCTGATCGATCCAGGCACTATGCGTCCTTTAATGTTTGTGGAAAAACCAGGCCGGGGAGGTTAACTCACCCCGGCCTTTAGTGTTGTATCAGGAGGCTGTTTTGGGAGCAGATTTGACAATTGTAGGATTGGGGCCGGGTTCGCCGGAGTTTGTCTCACGTAGAGTGTGGGAATTACTCACGGGCTCGAAGGTCATATATTTCAGAACTGGTCAGCATCCTGTCCTTGATGCACTTCCTCCGCAACTTGAGCTAATCACTTTCGACCATCTCTACGAGGCGATCGATGATTTCGAGGGAGTTTATATAGCCATCGTTAATAAAATTCTCGAAGAGGTGCGCAGAAATCCCCCCGTCGTTTATGCAGTTCCCGGGGACCCAACTATCGGCGAGGCGACGGTAAGCGCTCTCCTGCATTTGGCCGCGGAGGAGAATCTCTCTGTTCGTGTGCTCCATGGAATAAGTTTTATTGCGCCGTGTCTGGGGCTTCTTGGGCTCGATGCATTGGATGGTCTTTCGATTTATGATGCTCTGGAAATTGCGGGAAGATATCATCCACCATTTCCGCCAGACACACCGGCACTGGTCGGGCAGCTCTATTCCAAACTCGTCGCTGCGGATGTTAAATTGACCTTGATGAATCAATATCCACACGATCATCCTGCCAGTCTGTTACATAAGGTGGGAACCGACGATGGATGGAGAGAAGATCTCCCCCTGGCGGAAATTGATCACAGCGAGAGCATCGGCACTATGACGACACTTTTTATACCGGAGATGCCTTTGGAGTCCGCGTTCGAGAGTTTCCAGGAGACGGTGGCACATCTACGTGCACCTGATGGGTGCCCGTGGGATATAAAACAAACACATCAAAGTCTACGGAATCATCTTATGGAGGAGGCGTATGAAGCCCTCCAGGCGTTGGACACTGAAGATATGGATGCGTTGCGGGAGGAGTTGGGCGATCTGCTGCTTCAAATTGTCCTCCATGCCCAGATCGCGACCGAAGAAGGCTTCTTCACAACGTCAGATGTTATCGCCAGCATTCAATCGAAAATAATCCGCCGTCATCCACATGTTTTTGCTGACCTAGATGTTGAGGATGTCGACCAGGTCTTACTTAACTGGGAGGCGCTTAAGGAAGTCGAGCGTGAGAATGAGGGCTCCGATAAAGGTATCCTGGATGGTGTGCCGATTGACCTGCCAGCGCTAACGCAGGCGGAAGAGATTCAAGCGCGAGTCGCCAGGGTGGGATTCGATTGGCCTGGAATCGATGGCGTGCTGGCGAAGCTCGAGGAGGAGCTCGTTGAAGTTCAAGAAGCTTCTAAAGACGAACACGTAGCTTGGGAAGTTGGAGATTTACTATTTGCTGTAGTAAATTACGCTCGTTGGAGAGGCGTCGATCCGGAAGCCGCATTGCGAGAGGCTAATCGTCGCTTCCGGCGAAGGTTTACGGATGTCGAAAATCAGGCGCGAGTAGAAGAGCGTAAGCTTTCTGAACTAACAATCGATGAATTGGAGGAGCTTTGGCAAGCCGCAAAAAAGCGATCTTAATGCCGCTTCCCCGCCAGCTCCGAATAATCCGCTTTATCGCTGGTGTTATTTTGCTGGGAGCGTTGACAGGCTGTGCTCGATCCGGGGGTTCGGTGCAGGATGAATATCCCAAACTGCCGCCTACAATAGAGCTGCCCGGGACGTCAACACCGGTGCAAACACCCCCTCCACTCACGCCAACGATTGCACCTACGCTTGAGGAACCGATTCCACCTCCAAGTTATGATTCTTCAAAGCCCCTCGGTGCTTACATTATCCCGCTTACAATCCAGCATCTCACGGATACAGAAGCAGATCTTTACTTCATGCTGGAGTCGCCGGCGGAAGGCGCAGTTTTTTACTCGCTGTATGGCAATCCATCAGACCAGACTCGGTGGATCACGTTTAACGCAGCAACGGACACACACCTTATCAAGGTGAGTGGCCTGGAGCCTGGAGCTTTGTATGAGGCGTGGGTAGGTGTTTCTGATGATGATGGTGTCCACCATCCACCTTCCTTTGCAGAGGGCATTTGGGAACCTATAACGATCCGATTGCCGCAGGAAAACGATTGGCCTATCCGTATAGGTGTCATCGGAGATTCGGGTTTCGGAGAAGATGTAACCTATCAACTTGCTGAAGAAATGGCATCCCATCACCCTGAATTAGTCATTCACACTGGTGATCTTGTATACAACGTTTACGAGGATCCTTCCCCTCCACAAGCCTTTATCAGGAAATTCTATCAACCGCTGGCTGACCTGCTTCACGTAGCACCCATTTATCCTGTCTTCGGCAATCACGAAATGTATGAAGATGCCTATTGGCGGGATCGGCCCTTCTACTACGCAGCATTTCCTTCTATGGAGACAAGCTACGGGGGAGATGATTTCGGTGGAATGTTGGGACAACGGGAATGGTATGCATTCACGCATAGCGATTACCAATTTATTTTTCTCAATAGCCAGCAGTTTTATTCTGCAGAATTGAGGGAGGAGCAAAATGTCTGGCTCCAGGAAAGGTTGGGAGGAAGTACATCGACAACGAATATCGTGGTCTTCCATATTCCACCGTATACGAGTGGTTATCATCCTGATGACGGGATACCCATCCGTCAAGCCTGGGTTCCACTATTTGAGGAAGCCAATGTTGCCCTGGTGCTATCCGGCCATGACCACAACTACGAACGGCTGGAATTGAACGGCATAACATACATCGTTTCGGGTGGAGGATCTAATAAACTCTATGGCAAGCAGGACACGAGAGAAGAAAGTGAATTCTTCACTGCCAAGTCGCACTTTGTGATCCTGGAACTTTTCCCCGACCGCATCGGCATGACTGCGTATGGTTTGGGTGGGGAGGTATTAGACTACTATACACTTCATCTCTCTTCGAGCGACTGAAGGCTTAGACGAATTGTTCGTGCCCGTTCAGGCTGTGATTTTCAGGGACAGGTGCGAATTGGCGTAATTTGAACCAAGAGTTCCAACTCACAAGCCGAGAATGCGTTAGAATATTGCATATGACATCCTATAGTAAACCCCGCTACAGCATCGGTGAGGAAATCGCCAACAGTGTGACACACGGCGCTGGAGTGGTTCTTTCAATCGGCGGCTTAGCCGTACTTACGGCATTTGCCAGTGTCTTGGGAGACGCCTGGCACGTTGTAAGCAGCAGCATTTACGGCGCAACCCTGATCCTGTTGTATGCCGCCTCCACTCTTTATCACAGCATCCAGCTTCCACGTGTAAAGAGCATACTCCAGACAATTGATCATTCGGTCATTTTTCTTCTGATCGCTGGAACCTATACGCCATTCACTCTTGTAACCCTGCGCGGCGCTTGGGGCTGGACTCTCTTTGGTGTAGTTTGGGGCCTCGCACTCATCGGTATAATTTTACAAGTAACACGACTGCGCAAGTGGCCGTTGATATCTTTAGCACTTTACGTAGGCATGGGGTGGGTAGTGGTCTTCGCGACGAAACCCTTGCTCGCTGCCATGGCTCCGGGAGGTCTTCTCCTTCTGCTCATGGGAGGACTTTCCTACACAGTAGGGATTGTTTTCTACGTTTGGCGTCGACTGCCGTATCACCACGCAATCTGGCATATTTTCGTGCTGGCGGGAAGCGCGTTTCACTTTTTTGCCATTCTTTTTTATGTCATTCCTCTAGCGGGCTCTGCTTGATGGGTCGGAATCGAAACGCAGCGTATCACCAATAGAAAAGTCTTCATATAAACATCCAGTTCAGGGGAGTTCCTACAAGTTGCTGCTCGCTCTTCTTCGTTTGGTTTGCGCTTGCTGATATTGATCAGGGAAGATATCTTCTCGAATGGGTTTTACCGTGAATACACATATCAAGAATTCGCGGTGTGTAGGGAAGGGAACTGATGCGTTACGGCCACATCTATAAACCTATAATTAACTCACTGCCATTCGTGACGGAATTATTTGGAGTTTTCAATGTTAGATTTCCTTAAACCCAATCGGGGGACAACCAAGAAAATCTCATTATCTATACTCTTTCTCGTCTGTTTGCTGGTCATATTTGTATTAGGAAGCCCCTATTATTCTGTCTTTCCAACAAACCAGAATCCCACTTATTACGCTGTGATTACGGTTTTTTTCTTGGGTGTGACATTCTTGCTCCAACGGGCGGATCGCTTAAATAAATATTGGCCTGCTGCCTATGCCTTCTTCATTGCCTCGTTTTCGCTCTGGTTCCTAAGTACAGGGATACTGGATATTCCCCGCTCCGAGGCTAACCCGGCCCAGTTCATCGCGTTGGATAAGGTTTCACAATTCACCCATGTTGTTCTCCCCATCGTAGTGTTCACCTTGCTGGCGAGGCAAGATCTGAAATCGATCTTTTTAAGTAAGGGCAACCTCCGCCAAGGATTAACGTTTGGACTTGTTTCATTTGTGGTTTTTGCCTTGATTTCTTTCATTATTCTCAGAGGGTCGGGAGAATACCTAGAAAAAATTAAATCTTCACTACTCTGGCTTCTATTATTTGTGTTCGCAAATGCGTTAATGGAAGAATTGTGGTTTAGAGGCATTTTTCTCAAGAGACTTGAGCCATTTATTGGGGTAAACCTTTCGGTAATCGTGACGTCAATCGCTTTCGGTGCGTCCCATGTGAGTGCGGTGTATGCTTTCCCGGGAGGCGGAATCGTCTTTGGGGTTGTGGTGTTTGCGCTTGGGGTTATTGGTGCCTACTCGATGTATAAGACTAATAGCATCTTAGGTGCGGTTTTCTTCCATGCAGGTTACGACCTTCTGGTCCTTATCCCCATCCTCGAGTCTTTGTGATGCTGAGGAGCAACACTCCTTAACGTCACACTGCTGCTTATCATCAGGGGCTAGAACACTTTAGGAAAATAAAATGGGTAAAATCAAGCAACGAGAGATAGCTTTGGAGCAGGGGGAGCAAGTATATATTCGAACTGCATCTGAGACTGATGCCGCAGCTATATTGGACCTTTACAGGTCTGTGTTAGCCGAGGGTCGCTATACTTTGCTCCTATTAGAAGAAATGCAGCGCACCGAGGAAGAGGAGCGAAAGGACATCGCTAATGAGATTAAGCGCCCAGGCTGCCTTCGTGTTGTTGCCAAGGTGGACGGGCTTATCGTAGGGATGGCGCGGGTTAAGGCAGGCGGACTTCAACGCACCGCGCACTTTGGCGATGTGGATTCGGTCTGGGTACATGCGGAGTGGCGCAGACATGGGATCGGAAATGCGCTTATGGGTGCTATCGTTCGCTGGTCAGAAGGGGAAAAGGGAATCGAGAAGCTTGGTCTATTTGTTTTCTCAACGAGTGAGGCTGCCATAGCTCTCTACCACCGCAATGGCTTCACAATCGAAGGTAGGGCTCCGCGCGATATCAAGTTTGCAGAGGGTGATTACGCGGACACCGTAATAATGGGGAGAATGGTTGACTGAGTCTGCTTTTTTTCGGATTCCAGCCCTCCCCGGAAAAGTGCAAGGATGCCCCCAGAGGATTGGGCATGTAAAAGAGAGGGACCATGACGAAGTTGAAAATTGGTTTTCTGCACCCCGGTGCCATGGGAATATCCCTGGCTGCCTCGGCTCAAAATTCAGGACACACAGTCTATTGGGTTTCTGCAGGGCGAAGCACGCAAACACGCGAACGAGCTGAGGAACACAGTCTTGTTGAAGTTCGATCTTTGAACGAGCTTTGCGAAACCTGCTCTGTGATCGTCTGTGTATGTCCACCTCATGCTGCAGAGGATGTGGCGAGAGAAACCATAGAAGCATCCTTTGAGGGGCTCTATCTAGATGCCAATGCGATATCGCCACAGCGGGTGAAACGAATCGATCGGATGATGGATGAAGCAGGTGTGAAATTCGTAGATGGTGGCATCATCGGTGGACCTGCATGGGAACCGGGAAAGACGTGGCTCTACCTCTCCGGCGAGGGAGCTGAGCGAGTGGTCGATTGTTTCTCCGAAGGGCCTCTCGAGACATGCATTATCGGCGAGGAAATCGGGAAGGCATCTGCGCTCAAAATGTGCTTCGCGGCCTATACGAAGGGAACGACGGCGTTGCTCTGCGCGATTCTCGCTGCGGCTGAGGAGCTAGGGGTTCGAAAGGATTTGGAGAGACAATGGTCTCGACGTGGGTCAGATTTTGCGGATCAGACGGCGGGTAGAGTCAAACGGGCGACGGTTAAGGCATGGCGATTTACTGGGGAGATGGATGAGATAGCAGCGACCTTCGTCGGGGCAGGGGTGCCCGCGGGTTTCCATGAGGCTGCTGGCGAGATTTTTCGTCGACTCGCGCATTTCAAGACGGAAGACGAGCAACCTTCACTTGAAGATGTATTAGAGGTCCTGGTTAGTGATTTGGTTGAGTAGGACACGTTTGGATTCCCCAGAAATTTGGAAAAGTAAAACTAAGGGATGAATGCGGATGATGGTCAGCTTGTCAGCTATTTGAGATGTGGTTGTCTGCAACACCGAAACTCAAGGGTGCTACAATTCAAGTGTTCTGGATCGTAGTCTGTCGAGCCGTGTGTACAAATACAGGAACCTAGAGGTTTTAATATGTCAGAATCTTATGTGATCAAAACGCAAGGATTGATCAAATCCTACGGCAACGTCCAAGCACTATTTGGCGTTGATCTGGAAGTTAAACAAGGAGAAGTTTTTGGTTTTCTGGGCCCCAATGGGGCCGGCAAGACCACCACTATCCGCTGCATGCTGGATTTGATCCACCCGCAAGGCGGTACGATCCGTGTGCTGGGGCTGAACCCACAGGCAGAGCCTGAAGCAATCAAGGAGCGCGTCGGTTATCTGCCCGGCGAACTGCACCTTGACGAGAATATGACCGCCCGTCAGGTTTTCCGTCATTTCAACCGCCTGCGCGGCAATCGTTCGAATTGGGACTTCATTCAGGAATTGTCCGACCGTCTCAAGTTGGACCTCAAGACTCCAATCAAAAACTTCTCGCATGGTAATAAGCAGAAGGTTGGCGTCGTGCAGGCACTGATGCATCGCCCTGAGCTTGTACTGCTCGACGAGCCCACCGGCGGCCTTGACCCGCTCATGCAGCAGGAAGTTCTGCGCATGCTGGCCGAAGCCCAGGAGAGAGGGGCCACGGTTTTCTTCTCCTCGCACATCATCAGCGAAGTGCAAGCCGTTGCCGACCGGGTGGCCATCATCCGCGATGGCAAGATCGTCGAGGTTGCTGAAACTGCTTTGTTGTTAAACCGCTCCATGCGCCAGGTGCGCATCCGTTTCCAGCAGCCCACTAGGGCTGACGAACTCTTCAATCTGCCCGGGGTTGAGCTGCTTTCCCAGGACGATGGCTTGAGCGTATTGCTGCAGGTTGAAGGCGAGATGGATGCCCTGATCAAGACTCTGGCGCAGTACCCGGTCAATGATTTTGAAACCCAGCGCGCCAGCCTGGAAGAGATATTCCTTGCGTACTACGAAGGGAAGGAGGACAAATAAGATGTATACCGTAATTCGATACACCTTGCGTCGGTCACGTGGTGCGCTCATAGGCTGGGGGATCGGCCTGGCGGCCCTGGCGATTATGATGGGTTCTTTGTTCGATATGGTAGCCAGCAGCGGTGAGTTGATGTTGGCCTACGTGGAAGCGTTGCCCGAATTTTCAGAAATCTTCGATATGGCCGGGATGAGTACCCCGATCGGCTGGCTCGATGTCGAGTACTTCTCCTTTATGCCCCTGATATTAGGTCTGTTTGCTGCCGGGGCGGGCGCCAGCATGCTGGCCAGGGATGAAGAGCGCGGCACCCTGGACCTTATCCTGGCACATCCTGTCAGCCGCACAACACTTTTCTGGGGTCGCTTCCTGGCCACAACCCTGGTGATGATCATCCTGCTGCTCATCTGCTGGGCTTCGCTGCTGCTGACGATGATCTGGTCGGAGGGTTTCAGCATCCCGGCTCTTGACCTGCTGCTGCCATTTGCCTCGCTATTTGGCATCCTGATGTTCTTCATGACCCTGGCTTTGCTTCTCAGCATGCTGCTACCAGCCCGCAGCATGGCCAGCATGCTCACGGCGATGGTGCTGGTTGCCAGTTTCTTCGTTACCCTGCTTTCAGGAGCCGTAGACCAGTTGGAACGCGCAGCCGATTTCTCGCCCCTGACCTACATGGAGACGGCCACGGCCATCGAGAATGGTCTCAACTTGACCTGGTTTGGCGTTTTCCTGGTTATCAACCTGGTCCTGACCTTGATTTCCTGGCAGCTGTTCCAACGCCGTGATATCCGTGTAGGCGGCGAAGGCACCATGCGTTTGAAGGACCTGGTCACCGGCAAATGGAGGGCCAAACCAGTTGAAAACCTGGCTGAAATAGAATCATCGGCCGCCGATTAGGTTTGAGTGTGGTCTAAAAAACGATCAAGCCCCGGTTCATTGGAACCGGGGCTTTTTTGATGCAGCCTGTGTTTCTTCCCATATTCCGAACTTCAAGCGCCCAATGGCTGTCAATTTTCAATCATAGAACCGAGCAAGCGGTGACGCTCTCACGTATTGGTCAATCGTTTCGATCAGCTTGATCTGACGACAACCCCCCGCAACCAGCCTCAGACCATCAATTCGTCAGGTTATTTTCTAGATATTCTCGCTCACCCATTGAGGCTATTCGAAATTGTCAAATACAGCTTTATCAGAAATTACTATTCTCGGGTATGGAATGTGGGTATGATAATATCTGACCTATGTTTAGCGGTCCATTTATTCCAATTTTCCATTCCTTATGAATCCAGAAACCATCCGTACCGGAGGCATTAAATAATGAAAAGTATTGTGATTACAGGAAGCACACGCGGGATTGGTTATGGCCTAGCAGAATCGTTTCTGGCAAGAAATTGCGCGGTTATGGTCAGCGGCCGGAGTCGTGAAGGAGTAGACAAAGCCGTTAAAGATTTCCAATCGAGATATCCGGAAAATCAAGCGTTTGGTCATCCTTGCGATGTAAGAGACCCCGCACAATTACAAGCCCTCTGGAATGAGGCAATGGCTCGATTTGGAAAAATTGATATATGGATAAATAATGCGGGGCTTAGTGGACCGCAGATGATGACATGGGAACTTGCGCCGGAACAAGTGAAAGAGGTTGTCGACACGAATATCTTAGGCGTAATATTTGGATCCCAGATTGCCGTCAGGGGCATGTTCGATCAAGGCTATGGAAGTGTTTACAACATGGAGGGTATGGGAGGGGATGGGCGAATGCACGAAGGCCTTATCCCATACGGTATGACGAAATACGGCGTGAATTACTTTACAAGAGGGTTAGTGGAAGAGACAAAAGGGAGGCCCATCATTATTGGGTCGCTTAGGCCAGGAATGGTCGTTACATCATTTCTCACAAAACAATTTGTGGATCGACCTGAAGAATTTGAGAAGGCCAAGCGCATATTCAACATCATTGCGAACCGCGTTGAGGATGTTACCCCCTGGCTTGCGGAAAAGATTCTTGAGAATGAAAAACATGGAATATGCATCTCGTATATGTCGAGGTGGAAGTTTCTTTTCCGTTTTCTCTCCGCGCCTTTTTCAAAAAGAGATATTTTTTAGAGGAGAAGGCTACCAACCTCTTAAATATTAATTATTCACGCTTTGGTAGTAGGTCAGTCAACCGCTTGTTTCGCAGGGCAAGCTTTGATTACTACATCCAACATCAGCCAATTCTCCAGGGATTCATGAAGGGAGAAGATGTCCTGGAATTGAGGATAACTTGGCTGCTTTTAAATGAGATACAGGCTTAAAGAAACACCCCCAGACCTGAGGGGGGCAAGCCTGGGGGCAGTCGAGACATTGGCAAAGAAGCCATGTGACGACTATTAAATTATAGAATCTAGCAAGAGAATAATTCCATAGTCCATTGGTCATATCCGTCAAGTAGTGATGGACGGCTGATGGATTATTTTCGCTTAACGCAAGACATCAAAACCCCTTCTTTGTCGCCTAGGAGGGGGCGATAGAATCGTCAATTCGCATCTTTTTCAAACGCTTCCAGGATCTCCTGGCTGTGTTCTGCGGGTTTCACTTTCTCGAAGACCTGTTTGATTTTCCCCTCCGTATCGATCAAAAACGTCATCCTGTGTACGCCCTCATACTCCTTGCCCATAAACTTCTTGGGACCCCATACGCCATAAGTTTCGCTGATCTTGTGGTCATCATCGGCTAGCAGGGTGAACGGCAGGTGAAACTTCAGTTTGAATTTCGCTTGCTTATTTACCGTGTCAGGGCTCACGCCCAGGATGACAACACCCCGATCTGAATAGGCGCTGTAGTCATCGCGGAACGCACAAGCTTCTTTTGTGCAGCCAGGCGTATCAGCCCGGGGATAGAAATAGAGTACAACTTCCTTGCCGAGATAATCAGAGAGATGGATCGTCTCTCCCGCATCGTCAAGGACTTCAAAATCCGGAGCGGCTTCACCTATCTTGGGAATGGACATGGTCTGAAACCTCCTGAGTTTATGTGCAGACGGCTATCTTATCAAAGCGCGTCGGCTAGTTAATTGTATGTTAACCGGATTAAGATGAGATGAGCCTATTCGGAGGAACATTTAGGTGGTGCTCAGGCTTAACTCCACGATGGTGCGCCCGCGTAAATTTGAGAGAGGTTTTTGTGAACGAGTAGCATGATGCATTGCCATCGATGTGCGTCGGCTCAGGCTGACAACCCATTACATCCATTATAGTTGAGTGCTAATCAATGACAGCGATTATTTCCCCCATCGAATCGGTTGAGTAACCCGGGAGCGAGGCTATTGCTTTTTGGAATTCGGAGTCGCCGAGTACTTGGAGCAGGGGCATAAGTTTGGTGCTCTCATGATATTCCTTTGGGATGATGAGATCGTACCGTTCCTGATAGAGCGGCTGGAAATCGAGATTGAGCGCGGCAGCGGCAGCGTGGATCGCTAAGCCGCAATCCGCTCGGCCTGAAGCAACAGCGGCGGCGACAGCTAAATGGGTATATTCCTCGTGTTGATAGCCGCGGATAGAAGGGGGTTCTATTCCCAGTTGGTCCAGTTGGTAGTCAAGCAGGATTCGAGTACCGGCTCCGCGTTGGCGGTTGACGTAGGCAAGGTCTGCGCGCGCTAAATCCTCCAAACCAGTGATCGATTTTGGATTGCCCGGGGCCAGGATGAGGCCCTGTTCACGTCCGACCAGGCGGACGACCACGACGGGTACGTCAGGTAAATACCGCTCGATGTAGGGTAAGTTGAATTCACCTGTCTCGGGATCAAGCAGGTGGCTGCCCGCTAAATGCGCTTCCCCTCGCTGTAAGGCAATCAGACCCCCCAGGCTGCCCAGGTTTCCGGAACTAAGGCGTGAGCCGCGCAGGGAGAGAAACTGGGCGAGAAGATCCAGCGTGAGATCGTGGGAACCTAGCGCGAGAATTGTGCGTTCGAGTTCCCGCCTCGATCTATAGAGACGGACCGGAACAATTTCGCCGGCCTGGATCCCCTGAACGCCCGCCGGGATCTCGACAATCCCATCCGCGCGCACCAGGGATGTGATCACGCCTGCTCCACGGGACAAGGGTGATGCGATCCATCGCTCACCAACCTGACCAACGGTGACGCGCAGGTATTCCAAATCGCCGGCTCGTGAGTGGACTTTACGGGCGAGCTTTGCAGTTAGTATTTCAGGTTTGATTTCCTGTTTGCTGAGCCAACGGTCAAGGAGTGGTTTAACGAAAATTTCCCCTGTTAAAGCAGCCGATACGGGGTAGCCCGGAACACCGATAATGGGAATAGAGTTTTTAACACGAGGGGGGCCACCCTTCGAGGACTTCTCGATCATTCCCAGGATAACAGGATGGCCGGGTCGAACGGCGATCCCGTGGACGAGCAGGGTGCCGAGCGACTCGACGACATCAGCCGTGAAATCCTCTGTTCCTGCTGATGACCCTGCGATTATTAAGACCAGGTCATGGTCAATTGCCGCATTCGCTGCAGCATCCATAATCCTCTCAAGTTCGTCGAAAACGATGGGCAGCCGGTCAGGGAGCCCCCCCCAGCTCTCGACTTGCGAGGCGAGAACGAGTGAATTGAATTCTATGATCTCGCCAGCCTTCACTGGCTTCCCCATCGCTCGCAACTCAGTCCCTGTGGGGATGATGGCTACGCGCGGTTTTCGCCAGATTTGGACGTGATCGTAACCGCTGGCAGCGATGGCGCCGAGGTCGACGGGCCGAAGTTCATGCCCGGAAGGTATAACAAGCTCGGTGGCGACCATATCCTCCCCTAAAAGGCGTACATTCGACCATGGAGAGATAGGAGCCATGAGCCGGATCGATTTCTCTTGCGGCTTTGGAGTTTCGCTGAGTACTTCGAGATCTTCGATCGGGATTACAGAATCCGCCCATTCTGGCAACGGATCACCTGTATCAACATATTGTGCCTGTGGACCCACAATCAGTTCCACTGGATTCCGGTCACTCACACCCTCGGTCTCTGCAGCTCGCAGAGCGTACCCATCCATGGCGGCAGCATGGTAATGCGGCGAGGATATCTGCGCCCAGATTGGCTCAGCGCTGATCCTCCCCAGTGCCTGATCCAGAGGGATGCTCTCGGGTTCGAGCGGCTTCCATAGGTCGGCATCCCGCAGGGCGCGCTCAAAACGGGAGCGGGCCTCTTGTAATGGGATATCCTGTAAAAACACGGATCGTTGACGGTTATCACCCATCGATGCTTCCCTCCGGTTTTAAAATCTTCTTTAATTCTGATCAGAAGAGTGTGACCATCACCTCGGTGCCCGCGCTCAACCCGGTTGCGTCGGGCGGAATTTGAATCAAGCCATCGGCGCGGACAAGTGTGAAGATCAGGTTTGATCTCCCAAAAACTGGTTCGGCGATGATTCCTTCTTCCGACTCCTGAAGCCGAACAGGGAGGTAATCCTCGCGACCCGCTTGCGAAACGACATTGACGCTCAATCTAGCCGCAACCTGAGGAGTGGGCAGCACTCGTTGAACACCAAGGAAGCGCCGGATGAGAGGGGCGAGGATTAATGTCCCCACAACCAGGGCGCTGACGGGATTCCCCGGTAAACCGATCAGGGGGATGTCATCGGCGATGGCGAGAATTGTCGGTTTACCGGGTTTGATCGATATCCCGTGCACGAGCACACCGGGGTCTCCGAGCGATTGGATGACATCTCCTGTGATGTCCCGGGCGCTCACCGACGACCCGGCGGTGATGACGATAAGGTCATCCTCTTGGTGTGCTTGCTTAACAACCTCAAAGAGCGCATCGTGTTGGTCCGGTACAATCCCCCTGAGAATTGGTTTTCCACCGAGCCGATCGATGATTGCTGAAAGGGTATGAGAGTTGATATCGCGAACCTGTGCGGGCCCTGGATCCGTTTCCGGAGGGACAACTTCATCTCCTGAGGAGAGAATCCCCACCCGAGGGGAGACGGCAACCGATACAGATGTCATGCCAAGCGCCATCAAACCGCCAATCTCCTGTGGGCGAAGAACGATACCTGGATCGAGGACAACATCACCTTGTTGAACATCCTCGCCCTCGAGGAGGATGTTTTGCCCTACACCAGCTGCGCGGTGAACCTCAATTTCGCTGCCGTCGATTAATTGGGTATCCTCGAGCATCACTACAGCATCTGCGCCAGCAGGGATCGCCCCGCCAGTGTGCACCTGAGCGGCCTGTCCGGGGCGGACTTCAAGCGTGGGGGATTTCCCCATCAGGATTTCACCAATCAAGCGCAGGTAGGCTGGCAGGGAACCTGACGCGCCGAACGTATCCTTAGCTTGAACGGCGTATCCATCCACCGTCGATCGAGGAAATGGAGGCAAGGGGTGGGGGGCAGTAACACTCTCGGCCAGGACCCGGCCGTGCGCCTCGCTCGTTGAAATAACTTCGGTGCCTGCAGCCCAAGATTGGGGTAGGGCTTTGAGTATTATTTCCAGTGCATCAGATGGTGAAATGAGATGTAAAAATTCAGGCATGTCAGCTAAAGATGTACCCCATCAATTCCAGGTAAGCGGTCATTGCGAACAAGGCGAGCGCGCTGAGCGTGAATGTGGGCCAGCGTGGAGGGAGCCCTGCTTTGATGCGATTCAACTGCCAGATCTGGGCGATTGCCAGGGGAAAAGAGATCAATGCGCCAAGCGCCACACGGTCGGGTAAACCTAGGGCGTAAGCGGTTAAGAAGCTCAGGATCGCGAAAAGGATGGCTAGATTATGGAGCTTCATGGCAGTTTCCCACCCGAGTCGAACCATCAGCGTCTTCCGATCTCGCTTCAGATCAGAGGCATAATCGGGGAATTCAGAGGCGATATACGCCGCGAAGAGCAACGCTGCCAATGGGATCGTGCTCATGGGGAGCAGCCGGTGAAGTTCACCGACCTGCAGTGTGAACGAGAAAATGGGCACAAAACTAGCCACAACGATTGCAGCGATAATTTCACCAACCCCACTGGTGATCAATCTCACGGGTGGAGTGCTGTAGAAGAAGGCGGCGAAGAAGCCCATCAGCACAAGTGCCCATGGCACAAAACTAACATCCTTTAGAACCAGGAGGAGAGCAGCGAGCGTAGCTGAGATTGTCAGGGTGGCGATAGTGGATATTAACGCGGCCGTGTACGGTAAATGCTCTGGATCGAGCGCTTTTCGATCTCCAATGAAGAGAGACTGGAAGGTTTTTTCTCGAGTTGGGGCGCTATCGAAAAATGCATACATGGCCTGAGCCATCAATTGGATGGAAGTAACGAGTAACTGACCGAGAATGTAGAGACTCCAGTCGATGGGCCTTCCCAGGTAAGTGGCGATTGCGGTGCCCAAACCGTAAAGCAGAAATCCACCCAGGAGAAAATGCGGGCGGCTTAGACGCAGTAATAATTTCAGATATTCTTTCGATCGGCTCATGCTTCAATTTCCCAGGGCATCTCTCGATCCCCAGAGTGTTCCCCCTCGGCGTGTGTGCTCAGGCGAATGAGAAAAGCCGGATCTCCCAGAGCGCGGCAGCCGAAAGCCACGCCGAATGGCGCCAGGACAAGCGTTGGTGTCTCGGCGCGAAGGTGGTGCCAATGGCCTTGTGATGGCGAATCCTGGCGCAGGTCATGCCAGGCGAACTCTACTTGTCCTTCTATGAGAGCCCACACCTCGTCCGCCACTTCCCGCATACATAAAGTCTCGCTCCGTCCGGGTGATTTGCGAATTACCTGCACCTGACCAAAGCGCCGCAGGAGGTGATCCTCATAATTCAGCACGTGGAATTTTATTGAGCCATCGATTTCTTCCGCTGTGAGTTCGCGGGTATAAAGGTCGTGTATCGGTAGATTTGTTGTCAATGCACTTCCCTCCTGCGATCTTAGCAGTGGCGGCTGAATTGACACTATCCCGGCTCGAATGCCTGCGCGGCGCAATCGATGTATAAACTCACGCAGGTGCGTGTAATCGGATATTCATTGTACCGCTCGTCCGTCTGAAATTCGAATCAGGTTGAGAAGCTTGATGGTGAATCCCCACGAGTATTCCTGGAAAGGCAGTGAAATTGATGGTATTTGTATGGCAGAATGCGCATCTCGAGAGTCATCATAGGGATTTCTCGGTCGCCGTTGCACGGCTCACTCGAAATGACAAGTTCCCGGACAAGGTCATTCTGAGGATCCCTTCGATAGGCTCAGGATAAACTCCGTGACGAAGAATCTCGTTATTGGCAAAAAGGACCTATCTATTCGAAGAACGAGATGCTTTCCTTCGCTTAGCATGGCATACGGGGGAGAGCCATCCTAAAGTAAGTCATTACGAACTCGTGAAAGGGGTGGAAAATCCCTGGGACGAGGCGCTAATTCGTGAGCGGCTCAATCGAAGATGACGGGGTTCGTCTTTTCGCGAGGCTGGAAGCCAACAGAAGCTTAGACGAGTCGGCTGCCCCCGTCTACAATAAGCGTTTCACCGGTGATGAAGTCGTTTTCAAGCAGGAAGATCACTGCCCGGGCGACGTCGGAAGCGTTTCCGGGGCGTTGTAACGGCAGGGCGTCTCCGATCTCCTGCCAGCGTGCGTCGGGCATACTATCCGGCTTTAGAACGGGTCCAGGGGCGACTGCGTTCACCCGAATTTCCGGTGCGTAAGCCCGGGCGGCGACTTTGGTGAGCATCTCCAGACCGGCTTTGCTTACAGAGTGAACGGGATACTCTCGCCAGGGGCGCAGACCGGCAAGGTCGGATATATTTACGATCGCTCCTGCGCCGTTGATTTGCATCCTTTCAGCGGCTTGCTGGGTGCAGAAAAAGGGGGCTTTGAGATTAAGATCGATCGTGTTGTGCCAATCATCTTCATCCGCTTTTTGGAAAGCAATCTTATTCATGATCGCCGCGGAATTTACCAGGATATCCAGGGGGCCAAACTCACTATCGATGAACTGAAAGAGCCCCTCGATCTGGTCTAGCTTTCTCAGATCGGAGCGGAAAATGGCGGCATTCACGCCCGATGCTTTTGCCGCGGAGGCCGTATCCTCGGCGGCTTTTTCAGAGTTGTGATAATGGATGGCCAGGTGGCAGCCTGCCTGTGCAAGGGCAATTGCGATTTCGCGTCCCACGCGATGAGCCCCACCTGTGACAAGTGCAATCTTCCCGGGTAATTCCATCTCAGTCCTTTCGAACCAGGAATCAAAAAAGCTTATGGTGTAGTTGAGAGGCCGTCCTCGTCATCCGCGGACGAGGGCGGTGATGAAGAACCATAGGTTAGCGGGTCGTTCTGCCAACCGGCGCATGAAGTACGGGTACCATTCCGTTCCGAAGGGTACATAAACGCGAACAGGATAACCGCGTGCATGCAGTGCATCCTGCAAATCAGATCGGATGCCGTACAGCATTTGGAATTCCAGCGCTTCTTTTGGAAGACCCACTTTATCGGCATGTTTACATGCGAAAACGGTGCGCTTCTCGTCGTGGGTACCGAGGGCAGTGATTGGCGGGATCTTCCCGTCAGCGCTGGCGGGCAAAGATCCCTGGGTTAGAGAGGCATCGATCATGAGCGCGGCGAGTAAGTCAAAGTTCGCATCGACATCGCTCTTCTTTGGAAATGCGACCTCAGCGGGTTCGTTGTAAGCTCCTTTGCATAGGCGAATCCGAGTGCCCTGCTCAAGCAAAGAGCGCACATCCTCTTCGCTTCGAAAGAGGTAGGATTGGATGACCAGGCCGACGTTGGTGAGGCCTTCATCCTTCAGGGTGTTGTAAATCTTGAGTGTGCGCTCAATCGTGCTGGAATCCTCCATGTCGATGCGGACGAGCGTCCCGTACTCAGCTGCGCGCGTGGCGATGCAGCGCATGTTGGAAAGGCAGAGATCAAAGTCCAATTCCAGGCCGAGCTGGCTTAGCTTTACCGAGCAATTAGATTTCACTCCTGCGTCATGCAAGCGTTGGAAGATCTCGATGTACGCATCCGTTGCCTTCAAGGCTTCTTCGGATGAGGTAACGTTTTCACCGAGGTTGTCCAGCGTTGTGAGAAGACCTTTCTCATTGAGTCTGCGTATCGCCATCAAGGCATCTTCAAAAGTGTCGCCGGCGACGAAACGGGAGGCCATTTTACGGGCAACTCGCCAGCGGGTGACGATGTTACGGATCCAGTTAGCGTTGGACATATAGAGGAGGACTGCTCGCAGCACTGAATTTCTCCTTGAGTGATCGGGAGGCGGATGGTTTCACTACAAGGATTGTAGCAACGATTTTGAATTTCGCGTAATCCGTTTATCCTCTTTAGCGTTGAATCCTGTCCTGATAAATATTTGTTAAAAAACAGAAGATTTTCCTCAGGACAATTGACGCATCGCGGCCAGTTGGTATAATTCGGCTGCATGGCCCCGTAGCTCAATTTGGCAGAGCATCGCACTCTTAATGCGCAGGTTATAGGTTCGAGTCCTATCGGGGTCACTGCCCCTCTTCGGAGGGGTGAAATGGAGGTCAACTGCCCTCATGGAGATGCCCTTCGCAGAGGAGAGGGTGATAGCCCTCTCCTCAACTTATCTTTCTCAACGCCGTTTTGAAAGTTCCGAATATCATCAATCAATAGTCCCTCTTGATAAATCTGAGCGGTTTCGATGTTGTCCCAACCGCCCAAAAGTTTGAGCAGGAATGAGGGCAAACCTTGGCGCGTCCATTCGTGCGCGCCTCCATGCCTGTACGCGTGGGGATTAGCCCGAACGCCTGCTCGTTTTGCTAGGTGTCGGAAATTTGCGCGCAATCCATCAACGGTAAACGGCTTGCCGGTCTCGATGTTTTGAAATAGGGTTTCGCTATCGTGAGGTCGATCCTCTAGCCAATCCTGGACTAGAACGGCGCACCGATCGGTCAGGGGTTTAGCCCTCCAAACCATGCCCTTACAGAGGACGGTAAATTTACCCTCGTCAAACCGGATGTGTTGAACCTCTAAACGACTTACCTCACCAATTCGCAGGAGGGCATCCCACATCAACGCGATCATGACGCGATATTGCCGGTGTGCAATTCTGGAGAGGTCAAGCGAACCTAAGACCTTATCCCTATCTTGCACGGATAGGTTCGCGTGGTTGGATTTCGGTGCTTTTGGGATTGGTGTTTTCTTGAGGGGATATTTCTCTTTGCGAAATTTCTTTTCGCTATGCAGGAATTTTTGAAAGGATTTTGCCGCGCTCAAAGCCTGTCTTCCGGTGTTGATACCCCAGGACTTCTGAGAATAAAGGTAATCAAACCATTGGCGCGATGACATGCGCGCAGGTTTGTATCCGGCTTTTTCAATCTGCTTGATGTGCCAGGAATATTGTTCGCGGGTTCGATCTGAAACTAAGGACATCAACCACCTATAACAATCACTTCTCGCGCTCATGGTTCAATTACCTTCGCAGCTTTTACGTCGGTGATAGCCAACGCTCTCCGAATGAGAGAAAACAAAAAACCTCCGACTTCTTCTTGCGAAGTCAGAGGCATGGCTTCCGGTAGGGCAGGATGGGTGTCCTGCCCTTGGGTTATGGGGCTAGAGGTTGGGTAATTTACCTGCTAGCTATTTGGATTGTACATCAATAAAACAAAATTTACCCATTTTCCATAACCCCGAAAGTCAATACTCTGACCTCGTGTGCATTGTACAGGCTAGAGGGACGGCTCGACAAGGGTAATAAGCTCCGCCCAACCCTAAAAATTTGCCACACAGGGCTTACACATAACCTTGAAGGTTCGTTGATAAAATCCTCCAAAATTATTCCAAAAATACCTCACTCACATCCCTTTCCGACCTTGAATATCTCTCATAAATGGCACGTATTTCCACCTTCGATCTAATCTAGAAACCATCCGCTTGTCCAGCAATATCCGAATGGGATCGTCCTCCGCGCGAACGCAGTTTTTGCACATATACGTTCGATAGACTCTTAACGTCCTCTGACTCATCTCAACCCTTTCTCGCTGGACAATCAGGTAAATGTGGACGACCACAAGTGCATGGTGTCCATACCGTTTCATCCTCGGAAACTGCCCGCAGCAATCCATAAAGGCTAGGGGTAGAGCTGCGCTCAATGCAGAGATCCAGGTATCCATCGACCTGATCCTCGCTGACCGCTAGTTCTTTCTTTCGTCTGTGCCATTGCGACCTGGTGAACCCGAAGTCACCTAAAATAGTCCCGTGTTCGTCACCTTTTTTTGGTCTGCCTTGTCGAATTGCAGGTTCAATAAGAGAGGTTGTATGCCGCCTTTGGATTATCCAGGCGCGGAAGGCTGCGAGGAGCAATTCATAATTCCTTGACTCTCGAGCCCATGCCATGCCCGCGGCGTATTCAGCCTCACTCTCGAAACTTTCTCTTGGGGTGAGTGCCAGTTCTTCGCTCATAAAATAATTCCCAATTTCACCTAAAACGCCCCAGAATCGTTTCTCCCGAACAATATCGCCCGATCCACACCAACACACCTGAATCGACCAGGCGTGAACCTTTCCCTAGAAAAAACCGCCGTTTCATCCCTCCTGATAGCCAGTCACCCACCCATCCACGATCCGCCAGGTAAAGGTGTCCGCGGACATAATTTCAGACAAGAGCGATCACTCATTGTTCCTCGCCTTTCTTAGAACACCGACGGCAAGAATAAGACATAGCAGAACCCAAATCATAAGCGTACAGCCAATGAGGTCCACATATCCCTGAGCCGGAATACTACTCACCTCAAGAAATAGGACCAACACACTACCTACCAGAACAACCCACGCTAATGCTTTCATTCTCTCACCCTGTTCTTTCACTAGTTACCACTGTAACCGATCGGTCACCCACCAAGGTTTGGGATTCGACCTTCTCACTCTCAACTCAAGCTGCACGACCCTGATATCCGCCGATATTCTCTCCCGACGCAGCACATCATCCTCAGTCTTCAGTTCCCCGTAAAGGGAAACCAACTCGTCATCAAGCTCAGCTAGTGTTTTCATACGCTTTCACCCCCCCGATTGTACTCCAGCCTTTAGGGAGATTCGGTTGAAATTTATACGTGGGAGGAACCCTGATGATAAAGAGAAGAAAGAGGAGGAACGTGCCCCCATCCTTGTATTTTTGTGTGTGTGGGTGTGGAATTGTCCCGAAGAAAGAAGCCCCCGCCGCCCCCTGGGCGATCCTTCCGTGGAAGTATCAAAGGACAAACCCCTGCCGCCCTCACCACTCCCTGGCGGTCGGGTTCTGCCCGCCCTCAAAGATCCCAACAAGACAAACCTTATCCGATTGACACATAGAAACCACGTTGAGTTAAGAACACTTATCATAACCGTAGACTACCCTCTCAGATTGACGCCTAAGCGTTTTAGCAGACATGCGCCATACCTATACACCATCATCCCAGGCTTGAACCCGCCAACACCATCGCTGATAACCAACTCGCAACCTCTCAAAAGTAAATCGCGTGATCAACTTCTCCCGGGCGAACCTCCCCGCAGATGTCATCCTGGCAGCTTGTCACCCACACAGGGATTTTGTGCCTCCACACATGAAACCACCTAAATAACGACGATAAAACCTCACTAAAGTGCTACGCGCACCCCTTTTTCACCCTTTTTACCCCTTTTTCTTGATACTCTCCTGTGTGAGCGGTCGGTCTCCAAAGGGCAAATTTCGTGCCTCACACAGGAACTCGCTTTTTCAATGTCAAAAATTCTAGTCTAACGATTTAGGAAAAAACGACGCGTTCACAAAATCGCGTCCTGCCTCCCCGTTACACCACCACCAGGCGGCAACCACCCTAAAAAGGTACGCAACGCTGCGTGTGTGTGAAGGATGATCACCACCAGGGGGATCTCCCTTCAAAGGTCAATGTATGCGTGTGAAGGATCTCCACCACCAAGAGCAGCTCTCCCTTCAGTGTGTGTCTTCTTCGCTTTGTCTATACTCTTCCTCGTCTTCTTCATCCCATCCTTCAGAAAGCAGACCTGATCTTATGTTCATAACGGGTCTCGGGTCGTTAGAGTCTCCTCCACCGTTACCAATAACAACCTGTACGGGGGTGTCATATTTGTGAGGCTGATCAACGCCATATCTCTTGTGCAATTCTCTCAACCCTGCCATGTCGCCGCCGGCAGCTTTCCTTGCAAGGAGCTGTGCTGATGTGGGAGCTTGGCTTGGATCCTTGAAATACTCTGCGAGGAGTTTCTTCTCAATGGATGATGGCGCGCGTGTGTCTTTCTCCTTGGCTGCTGCTTTCGCTTTCCCCTTCTTGCCAGAGGAGATATTATGTCTGTGCGCGAATTGGTGATTCTCGTCCACATAAACTATGTACCCATCATAGCTTTGCATGACCCAGGTGACAGGTAATTGCTCATCGCAGATCGCGCATTTTACGGTTTCGATCTCCTCATCCGGCTTCTTGGTTTCTTCGCTCATGCTTTGAAGTACTCTTTGACCCTTCTCAGCTTGGATGGTTGGATGATCTCCACCTCAGAACGAAAGCGCACTTCGCCCAAATCAGCCCGAAATTGTACATACTTTTCCTTGGTGATCTCCACCTGGTCGCCTGTTTTTAGGTGAATGTCTAATAGTCCATTGTCGTACGCGGTGAGCCCATGAAACTTTATTCTGACCATCTTTACTACCTCCTCTTCTGCGGATAAATGTCCCTACTTGGCGACGTTTACTTCCACTTTTTTATCTTAGACGAATCCATGACCTTCCCAATAAAGGGGATCCAGCTTGGATGACAGTTGTATCTCCGGAGTATCACTTCCAGCTTTTTTTCCACCACTATCCTCACCCGGGGGTTGATGTCGTCGACATCGCCGTCGCAATCTTCCACCAGAGCTTGTATCAATGTAGACGGCTTACAACGGATTCTGGAGTCGATGGTGAAATAATCCGGCAGCCTTACTTCCTCCGCCTTCGCTTTACTCTCAGCGCGGCGTTGAAGGTCTGTGAGTTTCGTATAGGTTGCAATCGCTTCCGATTTGTAATCAGCCGACATCAAAAAACCTCTCTTTGCTGAGCGAGATCACATTATCCGATTGAACCCCCAGCTTAGCGAAGTGATTCGCAAATTTCCCATACCAGGCGTCGAGGTTTCCCAATCTATCCCTCGCGCCGATCGCCCTGTAATGAATGGACGGAGGCGCGCTTGGCGCGAACGGTTTCCCCAGGGTTCGATTTTCCGCAACCAGGACAGCCTGAATTTCGGCATGGGTTTGTTTTATTGCCTGCTCTGCATCGCGAAGCCCCTTGACCGCGACAGCCGAGGCGTTAAACGTCTCGACCACGACTTGTTTGCAATCGTCCCGCTGGACTTTCAGCGCGGACATCTTTTTCTTTAGGCGCCGGAGATCCTTCGCCCCCTCCCCGATGAGTTCTTGACCGTATTCAGCAAGCAGCATGGCGCGCTTGCCCGAGAGCGCGGCAATGCCACTCGCGATAGCGTGATCATGGGTGTCCAATTTTTTCAGATTCGAAATCTGGAGGTCAATTTCCGCTAGTTGATTCTCAAAGTCAGCTACCACTTGGAAAGCCCCCTTCGGCGATATTTCTTTTTCAGTTTGGCAATCTGCCTCACCGCGCCGTTTGGGATCCGCGCCAACTCCTCCTGGTAGGCAGCTTCGAGCCCGCTATCCTTCGCGTGAATTCCCTCCGCCTCGAGTTCTCGCGCAACCTCCAGAGTCATAGGGGACTGGCGCTCGCGCATCCTCTCCCAAAACTTTGTCCGGAAATCAGGGGTTTTACCCTGAAGCCTCGAGGCTATTTCCTGAGTCATTTCATCGTTATCGTCGTAGCTCATCGGTTACTCCTCATAATTTGTTCAACTTTGCCCACGGTTTTGGCGAGAGTGTCCCGCTCAGACAAACTCTTTTCGACGCCCTGCTGCAATCGGGAGGTTTTTGTATTCTTCTCGACTCGACTTTCCACCCGTCTCATGCTGAATTCGCCTTTGTGTCTTACTAAATCTTCCACTTCCAGGCGAACGTCGCGTTGAGCGTGGAGTAAGTCATCGGCATCCCCTAAAGCCTCGTCCTTGGATGTTCTATCCTCGGCGATTATGTTGTCCATCCTGGCGACGTAGTTCTGGAAATTCTCCTCGTCAGCCAACACAGCAGTAAAGGTTTTCCCCTCGATCCTCTCAATTAGCTGGTCAACAACGGGGCTCATGTGGGGGTCGCTTGGTAGACGTTTCCGAAATTGATAATAGGACTCCATAGTTCGCAGGAAGTCGATATTCCCCACGTCGAGCTCGAGCGCCTGGTTCAAGTCATACGAGTCAAAACCAAGTGCCACAAGCTCAGCTTGCCAGTCGGAGCGAGATCCTGACTTTCTGCGTCTCATCCTATCCCCTCACTTACCGACAACAACGCCTTTTCGGTTTCGGTCAATTCGATCATTCCGCAGAGAAGAAGGTCAGCGCGAAGGTGACTTTTTAACCAATGGGTTTTTGACTCGTAGGAAAGCCGGTCGATCACCTGGCCCAGCGCGTTAAACTCCTCACGTGATAATCTAAAATTCAGCCGAGCGAATTTTGTTTTGTCCATTGCGCTTTCTCCGATCTGTACGGTCTCTCTTAATTTTATAATAATTGAATGCCTTACATAAGAGCAAAAACCCGCCACTCTGAAAGCTGGCGGGCTGCAAATCGCGGAAAGGGATTGAGTTGAATAGGGTTACTTGGTAAATATCTAGATTTCGAATATTTCCCCTATTTTATCCATCACTTCATTTATCTTTTTCTGCGTAAATCTTCCTGCCTTGCGAATGACAATATTTTCGTCGCCTGTAAAAAGTCTGTTAGGTCTGATATTGCCATCTTCAGGAAGATCACCCGTATAAAAATCTCCTTCTGCGTACTCAACAGAATAATCATCCCGGGAAGTTCGCACACTGGTGATTTGGCAAAAGATTGCGTCATCGCCTTCTAGTGACGAAACTACTAATGCGGGTCTTTTCTTATAGTTTCTTAGGTCGGTAAAGGGGAAGGGCATAACGACAACGTCGCCCTTTATAAGCGTTCCCACGCCTCATCCTCCTCAGGGGTAAGCCAATCCCTTGCGAGAATTGGCTCCGAAGCAAACATGGTTCTTATTGCCCCAGAGGGTTCACGACGGCCTGAATATAGCGCAGATACTTCGATGTCTTCAGGAAAATCCGTGGATATCCCTGTAACAACAAAAGTAAATGTGGCGCTCGTGGTGGAATTTACTGGAATAAGATGATACTGATCTCGGCTTAGTTCTCGAAGCATAACTATTTTTTCCCCGATTCTTCGATTACCGCAAACATTTCTTCGAATTTTGTTATGTTTTCACTCATTACCTGGGTAAATTCTTTCATAGTCTGTGGAGTAACAACTAATCTAGCTACACACCTAGCTTCGATATTATCTATCTGCTCCAACTTTGCCAGAACTTCTTCTTCTGGACCAAGTAATGTGGGAGGCCATACTTCAAAAAATGAAACAACAAAATAATCTGGCCTGTGTTGCACAACCATATTGGTAACGAAATTGGACTTGAGGTCTTTAGGATACTTCCATTCGATTTTTAGATTTTTCCCGATCTCGGGCTTTTTTTCAGGCTTAGTCATCTAAATGCACTTTCGTAAGAAGACTATATGAGATGTTATGTACAGAATAGTATAGCACTTAATAACTAACAGGTTGCACATACCCACATATATGTTTTTCTGCCACACCTAAGTCACTCAGCCAATAACCCGGTTTGTGACAATTACTCAAAACTGTACATCCTGCACTGTGTTAGTCCAGCCAGTCGCACCTGTGGAGGTGACTGTATTATCAAAATTCAAGCAACTAATCCCAGAATCTCCAGTAAATCTGGAAGCGCCTCCTGTTGAACGTCTCGCAGCATCCCTGGGAAAAAAAAGCGCGACGAGACAAATTATCCAAGTGATAATTACTGTAATCATTAGTTCAATATTCCCCCCAGAATTATTAGGATTTCTTTGACAGGTCCTGTATCTCACATCCTACATATTTTCATGCCCTAGTTCAATAGTACCGTTCCTAAACACTGATACCTAACAACACCCGCAGCAAATCAGGGTAGCATTCTCGCAAATCTCGAATCTCATCCGTGGTTATAACTTTTGCCCTGCCACCTTCCAGCGATTTCATGCGATCATTTTCGATATATCTAGGTCGGGCATGAGCTTCGAATCTCGACAGGTATTCGCCCAATTTTTTTGAATCCTTGGATGATAAGCTTAGCTCGGTTTCCCGCTTTTTTTTCTTGGGCTTTCCGTTCGATCGCGGCGATCTGTAGAGCCCCAACCTCGATTGTTTTTTCCTGCATTTATCGCTGCAAGTTTCCTCTCGCCCATGAAGTAGTTTCACCTCACAGACCGGACAAATCCTGGCTATCTGTGACCGACTGTGACCGCGAAAATTCACCAAACTGCGCTCCATTTGCTGTTCTTGCAACTGGCAATAGCGGCAGGGAATCTTTTCACCCTCGCGGGTTTTCACACGAGAGATTCCACAATCGGGGCATCTTCTCATGGCATCGCAATCGAAACACAGTGTCGCCCACTCTTGTCGCACCGGTTGAACCCCACACTCTTTACACGTTTTCATGTCGCACATCCTCAGGACTACTACCAAACACTCTCAACGCTTCTGCTAGATTCTCGAGTGCTTGCCGTTCGTCCGGTTTCAGCTTCTTACCGTGTCTCAGCTTCCTGGCGGCTTTCTTGGAAGTGTTGATGATCTTTGCTGCTGCTGCTTCTTCGGGTGTCTTGGTCATTGCTACACTTCTCTTGTTTGTTGCGTATAGACTGCTTGTCGTAGGCTCAGGAACACACCTCCCTAACCCCCTCAAAGGAATAGGAATATCCCAATGAGAGGGGAGGAGGGAGACTGCCCGTCGTAAGGACGAGGTTCCCACCTAACCGAGTTTTCTGCCGAGAGACGGTTACTCAGTTTTACCCTTCCCGCCTGACCTAGTCCGAGCCTTTGGTGTGGCGTGTATTCGTACCGGACTCTCTACTTGGTTCCATCGCTGGAGCATCCTTCGACTTCTGAACGCTGGTCAGTAGTGATTCAATTCCCTTCGGAATAAGGACTTCCTTTTCTGCCTCTCTGCTATACTAGGCGCAGGACCTATGTATTTAGGTTCGTGTAAACGCAAACAGACCCGCAGCTATAAAAGCCGTGGGTCTGTTGTGTTTTGTGGAGGATGCTATCAACACCTCCACGCTGCGAAAGCGTGCGGTCAGTCGCACCTATCCCATATTGAGTCCGTTCAATACCGGATAGCCGCGCATGACCACTAATGCGCAGGTTGAAGGTTCAAGTCCTTCCGGGGTCACCTGAATTGTGGTGCTATTAAGAGTAGTTCCCCCTGTGAATGGGGGTATGAGTGCCCACCAAGCCGGTGGGTTTTCTTTTCCTGAGCAGTTCTGGTACGGTTATTATGGTGTATGCAGAAAGCGAATAGGGAGTGTTGAGTATCTGGGTTGCATGTAATCGGCTCATCTTCCATGAGTCAACGCCTGTCGTTAATCCCGATGAATTAAATCACTGGATTCAACTGTCAAGTGCAACAACGGATCACTTGATTAAAACTCAACATTCCGGTGAAGCGGTTTTTGATGATATTCGATTTGATGAGAAGAACGCGAATTAATTTCTATCGCTTGACCTCGCTTGGGTGGATTAAAAAAACGTTTTATTGGAGCTTCGAATTTTATGCCTAGTAATAGTGTCGTGGTTCTCGACTTATAATTTGATGGCATGAAGTCCACCGGTTAGAAATGGGACGATAATTGTGTTTCAGGAAAAATGAACAATGACATTCACACAACCTATTGAAGAGTTGGTCAAGCAGCGTTTTTCCTGTAGGAGTTACCTGAGTCAACCTGTGGAAGAACAAACGCGCCAAAGGCTCGCTGATTATGCCGCTGTACTTCAGACAGGACCCTTTGGTACGCAGATGCGCTTTGAACTGGTCGCTGCTCGCGAGGAGGATCAAAAAGCTCTCAAGAATTTGGGAACTTACGGGTTCATCAGAGGGGCGACCGGTTTCATCATCGGGGTAATACAGGAGGATGAAAAGAACCTGGAAGATTTCGGCTACCTGATGGAAAGCATCATCTTGTTTGCAACGGACATAGGCTTGGGTACGTGCTGGCTTGGAGGTACTTTTACCAAAAGCAGCTTTTCGAAAAGAGTCTCGCCGCGCCCCGGCGAACTAATTCCCGCAGTTGTCGCATTGGGTTATTGCGCCAAGAAACCACGCAGGTTCGATGCCATCATTCGCAACAGTGCGGGTGCGGAGCGGCGGCTCTCGTGGGAGCACTTGTTCTTCGATTCCAGGTTCGGAGTGCCGTTATCCCGGGAGTCGGCTGGTGACTATGCAGCAGTGCTGGAGATGGTCCGCCGGGCTCCGTCAGCATCGAACAAGCAGCCCTGGCGAATTATCAGAGATGGGAATAGGTGGCATTTCTTCCTGCAGCGCACACCGGGGTATCGGGAAAGAATGCTTGTAAGACTCTTTACAGTAGCTGATATGCAGCGCATCGACATGGGCATCGCCATGTGCCATTTTGAGCTCATGGCGCGTGATCACGGTTTGGATGGACATTGGGAAAATAGTGCGCCCGCCAGCGGACAATGCGACGAGTTTACAGAATATACGGCAAGTTGGGTGAGTTGATCAGAGGGGATGTCAAAATCCATTGTGGGATATAGCGAGCGTAATTTGCGCTCGCTATTATTTTAAAAAAATTTCGTTGCCACAACAGCGAATTTCAGGGTTGGATCCAATCTTTGGAGATAAGTATCCCAATCTTACAAGAGATGCTTATGGCCGTATGTATCCGGGGGTGTTGTTTAGGCTGAGCTGGGATTCCTTTTCCCCGAGGAGTTCAACGATTGCGGATCTCAGCTCCGCCGCGGAGAAAGGTTTTGTGAGGTAGGCGCTCGCACCAGCGTTAATCGCTTCCATGCGGTCTTCCTTGAGGAATTTAGCGCTTGACATAATGACGGGTATCTTGGATAGACGTGGGTCCGCACGGAATCTACGGACGAGCGTCAGACCGTCTACGTCGGGCATCATGATGTCTAGGATAATTAATATGGGGGTAAAGGACTCCAACACTTCGAGTGCTTGGGCGGCGTTGAAAGCCTTCCGAACTGGATAGCCGAAGGTGGTGAGAATCTCAGCTACAACTTCACAGAAGGGTTGTTCGTCGTCGATTACCAAGATCGTGCTGGCTGGCTCGTTCATACGTTTCGTTTCTCTCAGGTCAGGGTCAAGATTTCTGTCTGTAAATAGGTTACCTGCACAGATTAAGGCCTTTTCGGTACTTAAATCAATGAGAAAGATGGGGTATACGAATATCCATCCGCTAGCAAGGCTTAAGCGCGGAGGCTCGGCGATAACAAATCTGCCTTGAACTGTCATCGGGGGCACAACATGCTAGCCAGATCCATGCCGCAATATTCTTCGGATCCTCTTGCAAAACCCAATTCAATGCGGCCTCACCATTTTGAAGATCCCCTCGTTCCACGGCTTCGACAGCCAGGCTGAGGGCTTCCTCAACTGAAGGAAAATCATCGGGATGAATTCTTGTTGCCATAAGTACTCGCTTTCAGGAATGCAATGATTGAAATCAACCCCATGTTAACATGCGACCACCGTTGATGAATTTACAGAAACCTTACAAATTAGCGGTGTAAAAAGTTGGCTTGGCGTGAGGTTGATTGGAGATTACACTATTCACTATGGCAAGGCGTTTAATAATTATTGAGGGAGCTGTTTGAAGCTTCTCGTTGAGCTTTATATCATTTTGCACATGCTTGTGGGCGCACCGCTGGACGTGCTTGTTGATGCGCGTCACCCGCTCCCGCGCTGGTTCGACCCTGGTCCTCATTCTGATGCGGTTTCAGCATTGGAAGACTTGATATCAGAGGCGAGTGATGCCGGAATTAAAGCCATTGTTTATTCCGGATATCGGAGCTACTCAAAACAAGACTCTGCAGCGGGGCGGGAATGGAGGGAAAAACCTTCAACTGCCAGTTTCTACGTTGCGGCGCCAGGCCACAGCGAGCACCAGCTCGGGACCGCATTCGATCTCGTGTGGCCCGGATTAAAAGTCGAATTCAGCGATCCCAGGAATAAGCAGTTGTATATCTGGCTCGAAGAAAATGCACATCATTTCGGATTTGTCCTGAGCTATCCCTATAAGGAGATTGAGGGGTGGCCGTATAACAATCGATGGATGCCTCAGGTGACGAGGTTCATCCACGAACCATGGCATATCCGTTATGTCGGGATAGCATTGGCGGAAGAAATATTCGCGGCGGGATATTTAAATCCCAAGAATTCGGTTCTTCCACAGGATTACTATCAACCCTGGAGGGTGATCAGTCCGTGAGCAACACTGCAGGGCAGGCATTCCGTTGTGGATCCAGATGTCAGGTGTAGGAATAAAGGTTTGTTGCGCGGTTCGGTGCTTATGATACACTGGTTAGGTAAACATAAGGCTATCGGAAGGAGACCGTATGGCTGAAGTCGCCAAACGTGTCGTTTGTATTGAAGACGAACCAGAAATGATTGACCTTGTTCGGCTGATCCTCGGCCGGAAGGGGTTCGATGTCATCGGTGCAAATGGCGGGATAGAGGGACTGGAAACGGTTCATCGCGAACGTCCAGACCTCGTGCTTCTTGATTTGATGATGCCGGATATGGATGGTTGGGAAGTCTATCAACAGATGAAGGCGGACGATGACTTGCGCAACATCCCCGTCGTTGTCGTCACGGCGAAAGCCCAGTCCATCGATAAGGTATTAGGATTGCATATCGCCAAGGTGGATGATTACATCACCAAGCCTTTTAGTCCACAAGAATTACTCGAGAGCGTGGAGAAGATCATCGGTGAGGTTGAGGTAGAATAAGCTCGTAGGCCGAGCATTTGTAGGGCGGCTTCGGTCGCCCTATTTTTATATCAGGAGCAGGATGAAACGCTGGGTTCGAGTTATCAATCGCAGTCGTGGAAATTCACCCTTGGGTAGGGCGCGTTGGTGCGATTCGTTCTCCTGTCGTTTGCGTGGATTGACATTCCGACGCGAGATCCCTGACGGTGAAGGGTTGATCCTGGTTGAAAGCAGCGAGGGGCGAATTAATACCACGATACACATGCTGTTCGTTTTTTTCTCGATCAGCGTGTTCTGGGTGAACTCTGAGGGGCTGGTCGTAGACAGAACACTTGCCAAACCCTGGGGCTTCTACGCACCGAAGCATGCGGCTCGATTTATCCTTGAGGCTTCGCCCAGGATACTTGACGAAGTGCAGATCGGGGATCAGCTGGAGTTTATCGATGAAGAAGTTGTATAAAGTTATCCTTTTCCTCATTCTCGCCATGGTGGTGTTCCCGGCAGCCGCCGTTCAAGCGCAGGGCGGGGGACCGATATACATTGTCGAACCGGGTGACACACTTTCGGTCATCGCCCGCCGCTTTGGCACCACCGTTGAGGCGATGGTTGCGGTAAATGGGATCGATGACCCTTCGAAACTTTACCCCGGTGAAGAACTGACGATCCCGGGCTTCGAAGATGTCGAAGGTGTCCTGACATTGCAAGATGTCGGCTTCGGCGAGGATTTGAATAGCTTAAGCCTTCGTTACAACCTGTCCGCGGATGCGCTGGCCCGCCTTAATCGACTTGTCAGACCCGATCGACTCTACGTTGGCCAGTCGCTCATCGTCCCTGAACCCTCGGAAGATGCGATTACAGAGAATGATGTTGTGGCACTTCTGCCGCAACCTGGGGAAACCAGGCTGGAAATCGCGGCCCGTGCCGGGATAAACCCATGGGATTTGCGGCGCTCCACCTTAGCTCCGCTGCGCATTTGGGTCATGCCCGGGAACCCACTGACCGATTCGATGGGATGGAGGGTCTCGCTTCCTGAACCCATAACTTCAATTTCGATCGAACCGCTCCCGGTAGTTCAAGGGCATACCGTCGTGCTTAAAACAGAAGTGAGTCACCCAATTTATCTTGAGGGTTCACTCGGAGACCATCAGCTTACATTCTTTCCGGCGGATGAAGGAGAAATGGTCGCTCTACAGGGCATCCATGCTTTATCCGAGCCGGGATTGATCGATCTTGAGCTGCGGATGGCAGAGTCTGAGGGGGAGGAGACCAGCTATGCGTTTATCCAACCGATTATGGTCGAAGATGGTGATTATGGTTTTCAGTATATAGTTGGAGTCCCTGCTGAAACGGTCGATGCGGCAGTCATACAGCCTGAAGAGGACTTCGTGGCGGAGCTTCTTGCGCCTGTCACCCCTGACAAGCAATGGGATGGATCCTTTGAATATCCCTCTCGCTATTACACCGACGAGTTCATTGCCGTTTTTGGGGACCGGCGTAATTACAACAATGGCGCCTTGTTCTACTACCATACCGGGTTGGATTTCTATGGCAGTGATATTCCTATCTATGCGCCGGCTCACGGCGTAGTTGTTTTTGCAGGACCACTTTTAATTAGGGGAAATGCGACCTATATTGACCACGGTTGGGGAGTGTATTCAGGATATTTCCACCAATCGGAGATGTTTGTTCAAGAAGGCGACATTGTTGAAAGGGGGCAGGAGATCGGGATTGTAGGAACTACGGGGAGATCCACTGGACCCCATCTGCATTGGGAGATCTGGGTTGGCGGGGTGCCAATTAATCCTCTGGACTGGGTTGACCCGGGTTACCCCTGATCTTCATCATCAGCTTCGTCGACCAGGCGACCACTGCGATAATCTTCCAGACACAGTTGGGCTTCGCCAAGCAGCTCCTCCGGTACGAGGATTTCCACCCGTGCCAGTCGACCCACACCAAAGCCATAAATCGTTGTCGCAGCTTCGTGTGATAGGACAACTTGGATCTCTTGAGCTTCCAACATTCCCCGGATGATCTCGGCTTCGAGTAAACCCGAAACCGTACCGGCGACAACAAAATTTTCCGTCATGATGCAATAACCTCTGGGTGTAGTATAATTGCCTAGAACGTCCCCGAGTAGGGCAATCTTTCTTTAATATGGCGTCTGTGCAAAGTCTTTCTTCTGAATCGTATTGGACCAATTTCGAGGTCAAAGACGAGGATATCGATTTCATCATCAACCTCCTGCTAGAGCGGGAGGTTCCTCTCACGTCTGATGAGATGGCGTCCGCACTTGTTGAGCAGCGTATAGTTCAACTGGAGAAAGACGCACAAGAGGCAAAACAGACGGAACATGCCATTTACGTCCCCGCAGAAACGTACAAAGTTGGAGATGTCCTAGCATTCTCGCAGTTAGATGTTGCAATAGGAGAAGTTGTTGGTGTGCGGGAGGGCAATAACCCGGACCTTGATTCCTTTTCTGTGATCAAGGTTGCTTTTACAGGGGACGGGGCAGAGAAAGAATTCGCATCTGAACTGGCGGATCATATTCTGAACAGCCCACCTGAGCTTGATCCTGAAATCGAAGAGCTGCGTAAACCGGAAACGATAATGACCCGGTTTGGGGAATTCATCATCGCGAATTTGGATGAGCGTCTAGATAAGGTAGATGACATCGTTAGTATCGCCGGGAAATGGTTCCCGAGTGCGCTTGTGGCTGAGATTACCGATGGACATCTAAACCTTGCCGAGGCCGTCCTCGACGTCGAAGCTGGCGGCCCTTTGCCGACAGCGGACCTGCTTGAACATGTTGAACTACCCGAGTCGCTTTCTACGGGCCTCGCGGAGTTTTCGCTCGATTACGCTCTGCAGGAAGATGAACGCTTCGATGAGGTCGGACCGGCTGGTCAGGTTCTGTGGTTTTTAAGGCGGCTTGAGCCTCCAGAAGTATTGTTTGCACCTCCGCGCCTCGAAAGCCAGGATAAAGCCATTGATTCATCCACCCTTACAGATGAGCTGCAAGAACTCATAACGAAGCTGGATGATGAAATGAGTGATCTACAAGCTCCAGATGTCGCGCCGGATGATGTTACCGTTACGCTGATTTTCCCTCACTGGAGAGTGGGAGCACTTCCATTATCGGCTCGCCTTGCACCCCTTTTCCCAACAGCTTACGAGGCGCCAAGAATTCGTTTCGTTCTTGTTGATGGGCACAGTGGGGAGAGATTCCCGGGATGGGTTGTGCGTGAGTATGGATATGTCTTTGGTTTAGAAGACTGGTATCGAGAGTACAAGGTTCCAGCTGGAGGGCTTGTACGCGTGCATCCAGGTGATGTCCCTGGCGAAGTAGTCGTCGAAACATACGATCGACGTATGCGCAATGATTGGATCCGTACGGTAACTATCGCCGAGAATGGTCAGATAGGGTTCACGATGCTAAAGCAGCCGGTTGGGACGGCCTATGATGACTTGATGGTGATCGGGCTAATTGACACCCAAGCACTCGATGAAGTCTGGATGAAATCGCAGCATCAGAAGCATCCTCTCGATCGAACTGTAGCGCATGTATTTCGCGAGTTAGCCAAACTAACGCCACAAAGCGCTGTGCACGCGCAAACGCTGTATGCTGCGGTGAATGTCATCCAACGGCAGCCGCCATCAACGATCTTTGCCGAACTTATCAAGCAGCCATATTTCCAACATGTGGGGGATCTTTACTGGCGGTTCGACGCAGAAGCATGGGGTTCGTCGTGACGAAACAAACATCCTCCATCCTCGCTCGACAAACGTTGGATACAAAATATCATATTGATTTTGAGTATTGGGACCGTGCGGATCGGGAATTAAATATTTATCTACGCAGCCATCTTTGCCCGGAGCATCAGGAGGCGTATGCGGATGTCGAGGCCGATACGCTGGTTGATAGTGTGAATCCCAAAACAGCGGAGGTCACCCGAGTCTTGGGAATTCAGCATACGTTGATTTCTCACTGCGCTTTACAACCGGATTATTTAACACCGCAAACAACCCTGGTCAATGCTATCTTCCGGGTGTTCTTATCGAACGGAAACTCAGCCCTCACGCCCGAAGAATTGGGCGAGGTCCTTAACCGCCCCGCAAGGACCATCCTGCGAATGCTCTCTGGTGGGAGAGTCTATAAAGGAATTCGACCTCTGCTTGAGGATTGATCCCCATCGATCTTTACAATACAATTGAATTCAGCCCCCGTAGCTCAATGGATAGAGCACCGGACTTCTAATCCGTAGGCTGTGCGTTCGAATCGCACCGGGGGCGCCTTCTTCTAGGAAAATTACGCCTAAAACCGCCCAATTTTCATATTTTACGGACCTGTCTAACAGGCAGGTTTGCATTTTCTGGTGCAGATTGGTGCAATTGTGGGTGTCTGCTTCAATTCTTCCCTATGATGATCCAGATCCGATCCTTGTGCTACCAGTGTATGCAGATAGTAAATTGGGCGTACAAAGCACCTGGGTGGGAGACTTAGAAGCGGGATAAAGCGTAATGTTGCTGTCGTTCATCCTGATAGCCGTTCGTGCTTTATCGAAGGGAGAGCAATACAAGGTTGGGATATACAAGGGTGGGTGGCATGTAATCGACTCCTTTTTTATGAGCAAACGTCAATCGTTAATCCCGATGAATAGATCAATTATTTCCTTGCTAAGTAATATCTCTGAGTAAGGATTTTCCTTTAATACTCACATTGTGCATATTCCGGCGCATGCTGGACACCGATTCCGGCGCATGCTGGACACCGATTCCGACGGATGCTGGACACCGATTCCGGTCCATGGTGGACAACCAGGTGAACAGCTAAGGAGAGCATAGCGGCGCTGGATAATCCCG
>CBDAFF010000003.1:0-7399 GCA_965195195.1 uncultured Anaerolineales bacterium
TTCGAATCTGAGCCCCGCTACCTTGAGGCACCCGCGAGGGTGCCTTTTCTCTTCCAAGCCCCCTTGTACAAGAGTAGAACCGAGGATCTGGGGGTTATCAGCCTGCTTCCGAAGTGCTCAAATTGAGCCTCCCGCACGAAACGTAGACCGTCAGGCTTTTCCGAATCTTTGAATTCATTTTCTTGGACCAAAAAGGGGTAGGGTGGCTCTTGACATCTGTGAGGATGTATTCGCATTCACTGGTAGCCCTTATACATTCAGTCAGACTCTCCTGGCCCCCAATTACGGGATTCCAAAAAAGATTATCTGGATCCTTGGTTCGAATCTGAAAAGTGCTGGCTTGGATCGAGACAGATCATTGAAATGCTATTGTGCATCCCGTGTTTTGGCCTCCCGTTGCTGGCTCAGTGCTGCACTTATGAGTTGAATCCAGGCTTTGTCTTCTCGATCACTAATCCCTAAAACCCGCAATGATACTTCTAACTTCATATGCATCCCTCGGATTGCATCGAGCCCATTTAAGTTCTTCATTAGTTGGATGGTTGAGAAAAGCGAAGCGAGTTTGAGCCCGTTCTAGCCAAAGAGGGACATCTATCTTGCCCACAAGGAACCCAATGTCTTCAGGAAGGAAGTCCGACGCTCCTCTCGGAAGAAGGATGTCCTGATCTGGCTGGAATGGACCATATCCCAATCCATCTTCAACAACGTCTATGAAAACCTTAAGGAATGTGAGCTTCCTGACGAAATCCTCGTCGAAAGCGCTGGTATGAAAAAGGGCAAGATCATATAGATCCCGCAGTAAAGCTCTTCTTCGGAAGGCGGCGAGCTTCTCAGCAAGACTCTCCTGCAATACCATGACAGGAACTTTCACAGGTTTGAACTCATACGCCTGATGAACTGGAATAGGAAGCGGTTCTAGCCATTCAGGGTTGAGCCATGGTTTATGTAGGCTTACATCGATCTTTGAGCCGATAAGAGGGACTCCAAGAGGCGTAGTGACGTTGAGACCACCTCTTCGCCCAGTTGTATCGATCTCAATAGAAAATCGCACGTCAAATAGATCAGCACCATCTAAGGATTCCATAAGTAGTTCCCCCAAGCCCTCCTCATCTGCTGCAAAATCCAAGTCGGTTGAGAAGCGTCCAGCAGAGCCTACTCGATACTTCCGGAGAGCGGTTCCTCCCTTGAATGTCAGCCCCATTGAGAACAGCCCTGAATCAGCAATTATCTTCAACGCATAGTCCTGGGCGACATCAAGAAGTGCGGGATTTCTACCTCCACGGCGCCCCTGGTAATGTCTAGCTAGATAGCCTTCAGTAATCATCTTAAATTGAGAGCCTATTCATGTAATTTCCGATTCGAGTTCGGACTTTCACGATAAAGGAGAATTGAGTCGCGCACATCCCAACGCTTATCGACCTTACCAGGAGATCTCCTGGGTCCGAGGTAGAAGGGACCTTGCCTTGATGGCTGACTTTTCTGGTGGATCTGTTCTCCGATATCCTGCCTACCACCCGCTTCGAGGATATATCCCGTTCTCGCCCATGTCGGTATTCTACGGCCGGAGAGCTCCTTCAAGATGAGGTCATAATCAACCCTTGAAGTAGCCTCACGAAGCCACTCCATCACTGTCGGCCAAGCTCGATAAGCCATAGGACGTTCACCCATGAGGACGATAAGGGTTTCGATCGACCAGATAGGCAATTGGTCGATATTAACAGGGTCTATCTGCCCCCGCATTCGAGTGATCCTGAAGCCCGTCAATGCTGGTGGCGGATTGATGTCCGCGGGGATGGCTATTACCTCTTTCTCTGGAGGACGCCTTGCCAAACCGTGTAACCATGCTGCGGATTCGTACGCAACCGCAACTGGCAATTCTGGTCGGTGATGAATAGTTGCTCGCAATTCGATAAGGGGATCGCCAGAGTCAATCCGTCCTGCACGGGATGCAGGGGCAAATTCCCACGCGTCCTTGGTCTTTAATGAGAGCAGCCATCCTTGCTGTTGAAGGCGGTGGGTTACATCATCGGGACGCAAACTCAAACCCCGATCCGTGATGATATCTGCCAGATAAGTTTTGGTAACCAGTTTCGGCTGGCGCAGTTCAAGCTCCTCAATGACGGGCGCCAGACTGCTGGGAACGCTTCTTGCTGTCATTTTGGGTATCTCCTTGAACGTATTATGCCAGAAAGATAGGTAGAATGACAGCAGAATTTGGATATGTACCTTAGCGGGATACACATGCGCCCCCTTGTATCGCTTGAGGGTATTAAGTCTCAACCCGACAAGAATTTAGTAATTCTTCATTCCTGAGCAAACCCATTTCTTAGTAACTTCACTATTATTACAGAACGTAGATTCAACTACCAAGTGCAACACAGAAGAACGAAGATAAAGTATTTGTGGTGATTCTATCCAGAACCCCGTTGAACTTGCCAGATTGACTCTCCGCGTGTAGGATAATTCAAACTAATGCTCGCTGGGTTCCGAGTAGTCGAAAATCGTAAGGCCACCCTTGGAACACCAACCTGACGGTCCAAGGCCCCTGTTTTGAGAAGTGAACTCATAACCTGAAGGTCCTCAGTTCGAATCTGAGCCCCGCTACCTTGAGGCACCCGCGAGGGTGCCTTTTCTCTTCCAAGCCCCCTTGTACAAGGTTCGAACTCGTAACCTGGGGGTTATGAGCCTAGCTCTTGAGCTCTGAATTTCGGCCCCCCGCACGAAACGGAGACCGTCAGGCTTTAACAAATCTTTGAATTCATTTTCCTGGTTAAAAAAGAATAGGGTGAACCCTGACATTAGGGTGGATAAATTCGCAATAACTGGCGGACCTAATCAGTTCGGCTCAGTTACCCAAGTCCCCTAATTACAGGATGCGATCAAAGAAACTCTGGATTCTTGGTTTCACACGCGGAGTTCATTCTGAGAGAATCGAAGGGCTCTGGACCGGCGAATCTGATAACGATGCACTGGGGGAGCTGTAGAATGAAACAAGGGTCAATCTTTCTTATCGGGATTTCAGGACCGTGATCGTATCGCTCAGATTATTTTCCGGCACATTTTCTAGAACGGATGTACATTTTCGGCCATCACACCATGTCGTGGTGATATAATCGAAACGAAATGTTATTGTCACGATATGACTTTAATGTGGGACAACTTGAATGTTATGGGGATTGACTATTAGGGTTAGCGCACCTGAATAAGCTGCGATATTAGATCCGCTGAAAATAAGTACTGGGATGTTAATGAATTTGCAGTGTTCTTGATAATATTGGTGCTGATCGATGGATGTTATTTCACACCTTCAGCAGTTTAGGGGCGGGAGATAATTAGCTAAGCTGATTCCGATCCAAACGCTGGATACAAAACATATTAGGAGGGAGTATCGATGAATGAATTTCTGCAACAATTTCTACAGACTCTAGGAAGCTATCTTCCAGGCGCCTTGGGCGCCATAGCGATCCTCATCGGTGGGTGGTTATTGGCCCTGATCGTCTCTGCCATTATTCGCAGTGTGCTCAAGCGCACAAGAGTCGATGATAGGATCGCAAAACTGATTCGAGCCGAAGACGAAGTTGAAGCCGGTCAAGTCCAGGTCACATACTGGACTGGAAAGGCAGTGTATTACCTCATCATGTTGTTTGTGGTGGTCGCCTTTCTCCAAGCTCTCAACCTGACCGTCGTCGCCGAGCCGATCAACCAACTTCTATATCAAGTCCTCTCCTACCTGCCATTGATTCTGGGAGCAGGCGCAATACTGCTCGTGGCCTGGATCATAGCCAGCGCGCTTAGGTTCGGGATTGTGCGTTTGTTACAAGCCGCGAAGTTAGATGAACGCTTATCAAGCGAGGCTGATATCGAAGTCTCCGAGGAACGTGCCATAAGCACCACGCTCGGCAATGTGACCTACTGGTTGGTGTTCCTCCTTTTCCTCCCCGCGGTGTTGGGGGCTCTGGGATTGCAGGGACTTCTGGAGCCAGTGCAAGGGATGGTGGATGAGATCCTTGGGTACCTGCCCAACATACTCGGCGCTGGGTTGATCCTATTGGTTGGCTGGCTTGCGTCTCGCATTGTTCGCCAGATCGTTACAAATCTGTTGGCTGGCGCAGGCGTGGATCGGTTTGGAGTGCAGATAGGTATAGAGAAAGCTCTGGGCGGACAGCCACTATCAAATGTGATTGGTACCATCGTCTATGTGCTGATCATAATCCCAGTCGTGATCTCTGCGTTGAACGTCTTACAAATCGAAGCGGTTTCCGGGCCTGCTTCCCAGATGCTGGCCACCATTCTCACTGCTTTACCGGTTATCTTTGGAGCTTTCCTGCTCATCGGCGTTGCATACTTCGTGGCCAAGATAGTGGGCACTTTCATCACGAACGTACTCACCGGGATCGGCTTCAACAACATTCTGGGCTGGATAGGCCTTAACGGCGATCCCGCTGAAGGTCGCCGTACAGCTTCGGAGATCGTTGGGTATCTTGCGATGGTTGGGATCATGTTCTTCGCTGTCATCGGGGCAGCCAATCTCTTAGGGTTCACAATCCTGGCTGAGCTGGTGTCTCAATTCCTGATCGCATCCGGGAACGTCCTTCTCGGCTTGGTGATCTTCGGTCTTGGTCTCTACCTGGCGGGTTTGGCTTATAAAGTTATCCGTGACACTGTTGGAGAACAAGCAGATGTGCTGGCGCCGAGCGCTCGTGTGGCGATTATTGTCTTCGCCGCAACCCTAGGACTGCGCCAGATCGGGATCGCTGAAGACATCGTCAATCTGGCTTTCGGGATTATCTTGGGAACTTTCGCTGTGGCTGCTGCGCTAGCATTCGGCCTTGGAGCACGGGACATCGCCGGGCGTGAGCTGGAAGAATGGCTGAAGTCGTTCCGGGACTCTAAATAATCCTAAGAACAAGATAGGATTTAGTGTCGTTGTGATAAGGACCTGCTTTCTTGTAGCAGGTCCTTATCACTAAGGGAGTGAGAAGATGACTGAACAAAGTGAATTGCGTGTTGACCCAAACACCGCTGATTCGGAATTCTTGGTTAAGCTTCCTGGGATTGGGCCAGAGCTGGCGAAGCGCATCATGGAGGCGCGGCCGTTTGAAAGCTTAGAGGATCTTCAACGAGTGCGAGGTCTTGGGGATGACACCCTGACTCAGATCAGCCCCTATCTCATCATTGGTGGTGATATACCCCCAATAGGAGAGATGACGGGTCGCGTCAAGGAAAGAGTGGGTGAGCGGTCCGAGGTGACCAGCCGGGTCTTTGAGGAGCGGGTGGAACAGTTACGGGAAGAGGTCAGCCAAGCGACGGACAAGCTTCAAAAACTTACCGACGAAGCCCGAGCAGGCGTCAGTGAAGTGGCAAGGTGGGCTTCGGAGAGAGTGGCTGGCTTGCCCGAAGCTTTCAGCCGAGGAGATGCCCTGTGGCTGGTAGTCGGGAGCGGCGTGATTAGCGTTGTGCTCTCGGTGATTCTGAGTCTTGCCATTCTAGCTGGGATAAATCGTACGCTCAACTTTGGACGTCATGAGGCAGTCCGGCAATTGGAAACAGGACTTGCCGGCGTTCAAGGCGACCTGGAGGACGAGTCCTCAAAGCTGGAGGCAATCAGCCAGCGACTGAAGGCGTTGGAAGGGTTAAGTGGACGGATGATTTCCGTTGAAGACAAGGTCGATTCCATGCAGGAAGAAGTCAAGGGGGCGTTGGTACAGGTCGAAACTTTACAGACCTCCGTCGATGGGCTCTCGTTGGAAACCCAGAATCTTGCAGGTCGAGTCAACCGCTTTGACGTCTTTCTTGATGGATTGCATCGCTTGATCAGTGGCTTGTTCGTGCCTGCTCAACCTGAAGCACCGGCGACACCGTGATGGAGGGAGGCCCCTATGATGAATAAAAGTGATTTTGAAGAAACCAGACCTGGGCCGGGAGATCGCATGGCGATCTTCGTTGTCCGCGCGTTCCACTTCATTGTGCGGCTGTTCCTCGTCGCACTCGTGGGCATATCGCTTGGCGCTGCTGCATACTACGGTGCGCCAGCTCTATACAGGAACTACATCGAGCCCGTCCAAACAAATTCACAAATGATCACCGAGCTTGAGAAGGCAATGAAGCAAGACCAATCCGGCAGCAGACGCCGGGCGGTCGAGATCGCTGAGCGTTTTGCCGAGATCGAGGGTCGACAGGCGGAACAACAGGAAAGCTTGTCCGAGATGCAAGCGGAGACCGAGAACTTACAGACCTTGTTAAAGCAGCAAGATAAAGAGATAAACGATGTAGAACATTTAGCCGGGAGGTTAGATGCCCTCCAAGCTGACCTGCAGAAGACCGCCGATGATGTCGAAGCGTTGGAAGCATCCCTGGCAGGAACGGACGCGCCTGTTCAACGCCTTGAGCGCCAGCTGCAGCTCGTCCGGGTGATGGAACTTCTAACGCGTGCCCGTTTGTGGTTGATGCAGGACAACTTTGGATTGGCCTCTGAGGATATCCAAGCAGCTAAGAAAGCTATGGAAAGCTTGGCTGATGCTGCCCCAGAGGAAGAGGTGGAAGCTCTACGGATCATCATCGAGCGCCTCAATCTGGCGCTGCAAGCACTTCCTTATAGTCCTGTCACAGCTGCCGACGATTTGGAGATCGCGTGGAAGCTGATTGTTGCAGCTACCGAGCGCCCCGTTGTTGCTTCAGATTGAACTACCCTTACGGAGCACTGGCACGACCGCAGGACGTGAAGATATGTGAGAGAAGCTCCCATAGACTAGGGAGTATTCGCAGGGAAGCAGGAAGCATTCACATGGAAGGGTCAGAGAACGCCTAATATATGCTCAGTGCAGTCATCATCAGGGACTGATCATATATAGAATACGATTGAGCTGATCTAGACTGAGGGGACATTCCTTTACACCGATGGGCTTAAAGTAGAACGTAGAATCAACTACCACGTGCAACAATGGAAGAATGAAAGTATGATTGGCGGTGTTCCTGTCCTATACCCCGCCTGCACTTGCTAGGTTTACCCTCCGCGTGTAGGATAATTGAAACTCATGCTCGCTGGGTTCTGAGTAGTCGAAAACCGCAAGGCCACCCTTGTACAGGGTTCGAACTCGTAACCTGGGGTTTATCAGCCCGTTTCCGAAGCGCTCAAATTGAGCCTCCCGCACGAAACGGAGACCGTCAGGCTTTTCCAAATCATTGAATTCATTTTCATGGCTAAAAAAGAATCGGGTGAACCCTGACATTAGGGTGGATAAATTCGCAATAACTGGTGAACCTGATCAGTTCGGCTTCGTTATCCCAGCCCTTGATTACTGGATTCGATCAAAGAACCTCTGGATCCTTGGTTTCCCACGTGGAGTTCATTCTGAGAGAATCGAAGGGCTCTGGACCGGCGAATCTGATAACGATGCTC
>CBDAFF010000004.1:0-4322 GCA_965195195.1 uncultured Anaerolineales bacterium
TGGATCAAAAATGAGGAAACCGGTCCAACCATGGCGCATTGGAAGCATGAGGACGCCCCGAGGCTTGCGGATGTCGTCCGGATCCTGGAAACCACTCCGTCACCCACCTCCAAATCCCTGGCAGAGATGCTCCGCCCTTACGCCCAGGGCGTATACGCAAGCTACTTCAATACGCCAACGACCTTCGACATCACCGAAGAGCAGCTGGTGATCTTCGGTCTGCAGCACGTGAACGACGTGTCGGATCAGCTGCGGGTTTATCTGTGGCAGGTCATGGGATTGATCTGGGGGGAGGTCATTCGTCGGAATGCGACCGATCCCCAGGTGATCCAGCATGTGATGTTGGACGAGGTTTGGAAGCTATTGGAAGCCCCCGGAGGCGCAGGGGCGGTCGAGAATATGGCCAGGCGATTTCGAAAACGACGAACGGCATTGTGGTTAGCGACTCAGCAAGTGGGTGAATTCCTCGATGCACCTGCCGGCAGGCGGATCCTATCCGTCGTTGGGAACACCATCCTGATGGAGCAGCGCCCCGTCGAGGCGAAGCGCCTGCAGGCGACTTTCGATTTGAGCAACTATATGACGGACAGCCTGCACCGGCTTGGAACCGGGCACGGCGTGCTCGTAACGCCGGAAGGGAATATGCGCATCTGGATCGCTGCTCCTGAAGGTTGGGGCGTCTACTGAGAGGGATGAGTGAAGAGGGTCTTCCTGTTAGTCCTCGTTCCATTGACATGCCTGGTTGGTCTTTATCTCAGCTTCATGGCGGCAGGCGCAGCCATTTTAGCGGACACCATGCCGGCATGGGCGCAGGATGATGCCTGGGGATGGATGTTGGGTACGCCTCAGCCAACGGCCAAGGACCCAGGCTTGCCGGGTGGCACCAGTTTCAGCAACGGTTCGTTCTATTGGGCACAGGACGGTTATTCAGGATCGGTTTCGTTTGTTTGTATGATGCCCGTCGATGGTCCGGCGCGTATGAGCAGCTGCTTCGGGGATACCGAAGGTCGGGATGGCCATGCCCACACCGGCATCGATTGGGCTACGAACCATGAAGAGGGACAGCAGGTGTGGACGCCCTTCGGTGGAAAGGTGACCTCTGCTGGTTGGAACTACTACCTGGGTTGGACGGTGGTCATTGAGAATGATGGATGGCAGGTGATCCTTGGCCACTTGTGCTGCGGCGTAAGTGGAAAAAGCCATACGGCGACAGGTCCAACATCTATCGCGGTAGCAGCGGGTGACCTTGTGATCGCAGGGGATGTCGTGGGTAAGAGCGGAACGACGGGCAATTCGACAGGACCGCACCTGCACTTCGAGATCCGCCGGTGCAATCAAGATGGCCATTGCAATGTCATGAACCCGAATGTGGAAAAGCTTCCGGGCCAGGATGGGTTATGCGCCTGGGAGAGCCTCGGCGATTGACAACCAACGCGATGTCGGCGGTGATCATTGCTTGCTCAAAACTTCTACGGAGCTAGGAAGGTATATAAGGTTCTGAAGAGTGAAAAGTGTGCACTCACTTAGTACTTTGACTTTGTGCGTACATAGTGTACACTATGTACAAGGTGTCCCATTGGCACCCTAGCAAAGGAGAACGAACCATGCCTGCCCTAAAGGAGGTAAGCAGCCGCGATGCCCGTAAGCAATGGCGCTGGGTCCTGGATACTGTAATGACTGGAGATAGTGACGTGGCCATTTCTCGTCACGGCCAGGAGATCGCCGTTATCATTCCAGCCAGCGATTACTACGCTATTGCGGAAGAGCTGGAAGAACTACGACTTGCGCGACTTGCAGAAGGCATTTACGAAGATTACTTATCCGAAAGGGATTCAGCAAAACCTTATGAGGAGGTTCGAGCTGAACTTTTAACTGATAAGTAAGGAGCAGCTGAATGAGCAAGGGGCAAGTCTACGTCGTCGAAATTACACCGCATGCAATTCGTTCTTTGAAGAAGCTGAAAAGAGATAGAGAACTACTTGAAAGAATAGATAAAGCAATCGATTCCCTTGCTCGAGATCCCCGTCCACCCGATTGTAAGAAACTCCCAAGCAATAAGTTTGATAATCTATACAGAATTCGAGAAGGAGATTGGAGAATTCTCTACGCTATCCATGATGACCAAATCTTAGTCATCATTCTTGACGTAAGGCGGAGAGATCAGGCATATAGAGATATATGAATTCGGCGAGCTGCAATTTGCCGGGCACTGTCACAGGATGCTACACCTCCTCTGGGTGAAAGTGTCACCCATGTTGTGAGAATATTTTGTAACCTATGTCCCGGTTTGGTTCATCATCAACTTACCAGGAATAAACCGCATTCTCGGTCTACCTGAACCATGGGATCCAAATGCGGTACCAGGGCAAAGATAGCTGCTCCAGGTGCATGCCAGTATGAACGACCGAATACTCTCAGAGAATTATCAGGGTTACTAAAGTAATTCCTTGGCATCGACCGGATAAGATAGAGTTCGTTGAGAATTGCGAATACACCATCTATTAAAATTCGACGAACCCTTCCCGATTCAAATTGGACCTTTAAATGTCTTGTCATTGAATCAACTGCTACAAGTGTATATTTCCGATAACGGCATAGGGATCTAAAACAGGGCGATTCGCTAAGCATCCGCTCTGCTTCAATAATCAGATTGGTTCTTGTTGGTGGTCTATTTGGCATATTGAACTATTAGAAGTCTAATTAATCATTCCGATGGAAAATCCGGTAGCGGCCATGGCCAATTCGTTCAAAGTCATCATACTTTTTCGCATGATGCGTTGGTGCATTACGGCACATCCTCGCCGTTACGTGAGTGCGAATCCCTGATACCTTGTATCGCGTTCCTGATCGAAGCATTTGATCCACAATCTCCTGTGGGGAGAATTCGTTAATCCCTTTCCTGCTAACAATCAATTTTGCCGAAAGCAAGACCTCTTCTCTACAAGTCATTGCATTCTCCAAATGAATTGAGGCTCCCTGTCGCGGTAGAAGGGGCAGTTACCCGCCCCTTCCCCGCACAGATCCCGGCGTGCGGTATTATCGCACCGGGCTCTTCAGACAGCCTCGCTTCCGCAACACACCAATACGCTATCCCCCGCAGTGAGGTTTGCCTTGTTGATCCGGCCCTACATGTCCGGACAAGGTTTCCTTTACGGGCTACGGCTGTCTGTCAGCCCCTTCCCCACACCTGCACAGTACCGCAGGTGCTGTATGTGAACGAACGGCCCTACCGTCTCAGAGTACTACACCTGCACCCACCGCAGGTGCGGTGTGGGCTGATCCGACTCCCAAAGGGTCTTCGGTTTCCCTACTTGGCCTTTCGTGTCCACCTACCTGTCTCTGGGTCCGTGGTGGACAAATACCCAATACACTTACCCATGACAGGAACCCTTCGGGCCTCCCAAGTTCCTGACGTTTCTCTCCACACACATCGTCCCAATGTCCTTAGGGATGCCACGCTCTTTGTAGACCCCGACAGACCCTCGGAGAGCTCACCAATGCGCTCTCTCTGTGTTGGCTTCTGAGACCGTTAAACCATCGCCGCCTGCATTATCCTCGCTAACGGGGCTGTATCAAGACTTTAGGGATTGCGGTCTCCCTTGCGGCCTATGTGGTTCCCTGTGTACGCTTCAGCTGTCTTGTTCGGTTATTCAACCTCCTCCACAACTGCGCCAGTCCTGGCACGGGGCAACACTCGGTATGGGTGGTTGGTTAGACCTTACCCAAAAGGGACTTTCACCCTGTAAGAAACGCCAAGCTTCTTGGCGCACAACGGTTTCGAGCTTAGGCAGAAGCCAATTCTCCTCAGGTCACAGTTCGCCAGCCATAGGCAACTTCGGGTAGCTCTGCCTCTCCAATCGAAATCATTCGCTCCGACACTACTTCGCCACCCATTGTTTTATAAAACCGTCGGTAGGGATTATCACTAAGTACCCATACGATCATCGAGGTCATTCCTCGGTCCAGAGTCCACTTTCTGCATTCCTCGAAGAGAGCTCGACCAATTCCTTGGTCTTGATGCACCTCCAAGACATAGATTGCGTATAGTTCAGAAGCAAACTCTGAATCCTCGTTACGATTCACACCACAGGTGGAGAAACTCACAACGCCATTTGTCTCTTCTTCAGCGATAAGGATTATCACATCCGGGTCTTCCCGATAAATAATGCTGCTCCAATACTCGGAGCGCTGCTCGTAAGATAGAGAATCAAGGACTTCGGAGGGGACAAGGCTCTGATAGGCGCTTCGCCAGGTATCCACATGGACTTTAGCAATAGCATCGGCATCATCTACTACTGCATTACGAATCATGAACATCGCAC
>CBDAFF010000005.1:0-3846 GCA_965195195.1 uncultured Anaerolineales bacterium
AGCAGAGTGTATGGCTCGGCCAGGGTGCGGAGACGAACCCAGAACTAAAGGCTTGTTCTGGGGGCACCGTCCACCCCTCTTCGATCAACGCCTCATGATAGAAGCTGATCACCTCTTCTGAGTTGAGAGGGACGTCCAGGACGATCTCCGTTTCTGCGGGATCGCCACGGACGATGCTGCCGATGATCCGGCTGCCCTCTGGAATGGGAAGTTCGAAAGGCAGATCCTCTGGAAGAAGGCCGATCATGATTAGCATGCCTCCTTCCTTACCAGCATAGGGAGAGGTGAGTGCGCGTCCAATAAACTCGCGAAGGGATTCCTCATCGCCGCCTACCACCTCCACCTCGCCCGGAGTTGCGGCCGGCGCGCTGACGACCTCTACCTGCTTTTGAACAACGACCACGCTTTGTTCACCCGAAACGGTATCTACTTCGCCGCCATCAGAACCAGAACAGGCAGCAAGCAATCCTACAAGTGCAATAATGAGTATGCGTCTCATGGTCTCCACTCCTCGATTTCTCCGCCCTTTTTGCTACGTTGGACGTCATTCAAGCTTTATGCAGGCCGGATATCTTCCTTTCTTTTTGACTAAGGACTGAATGGGCAATCCAGCGGATAGATCCAATGCCCAGGAGAGTAATCAGCCAGTCGATCCCAAAAACAGATCGAGGAAAGCCGTCGAGCGATACGAATGATAAGCGAGAGACAAGAAGGCACACGGCGATCAAGGAAGTTGTGCCCACTATGGATGCCAGCGCTGTAAGTCTCATTTCACGCCAAGAGACATATCCCCAATAAGGGCGATACAACCCGGTCGCGGTAAAAGCGATGGGCTTCATTATGAGAGCCAGCATGGTGATAGTCATGAGCGGATAAATATAAGCCCTCATTGTCAAGAAAAAGCCTAGCCGGAGAAAGAAACTCATCGTTACGGAGATAAGAACAACCGCCGCATCAAGGATCATGAGATATCGAGGAATAATCTTGCTGTTTTTCATCGTTTCGTCTACTTCCAACCTGCGCATAGGGGGCTCGATCATGGGAACGTACTGTCGTCCTCTCCAATCAACGCCAACTAGGCCCTGTAGATCGTATGTTCAAGGTTTGCTTACCTCTCTTCGCACAGCTGCAATGTAATTGACAGATACGGTAGGACGTTATCTTGAGTGGGATGACTGGTGGGGATATTGATTCTACTCTTTTCTAGATCACTTGCACAGCAATGATTACCCTACGGTTAGATTTTCTAATGAGGCAACACAGGACAGACTATGGAAACCTTACGGGGCTCGGCCCATTGCCGGCGATCCCAGTATCTCCATCATACAAATTCAATAGCAAATTCCGCCGCATCCCCGGTCGCCTCCAGCGAGTTGTTATTCAGCGAGCTTGTATAGTCTCAGGACATGGTTGACACTTTATTATCACAACATCGCTAACACACTCGCGTCGGATGATCCGGCCAAGCCCGCGTCATCGGTACCTTAGACACAATATCGTGGATCTTGTTCGTGCGCAACTCGTACCGGCCGATGTGATAGAAACAGAAGAATAAATCGTACACCCCGTCGTCCACCTCCTCTAGACCGACATAATCTTCATGCAATGTGTTGCTCACAAAGACCTGATTGTGAAACACGCGGATCGTTCCAGACCGGCTGACTCGCCGCACCATGTAATTGCCCGGATAGTCGTACGTCTCTATCACCGATGGCATTGGTCGGTTTGAAGACCGATAGATTTCTGCGGGTCGATTCATGTCGATCGCTTCGTGCGGTCGCACAGTGTTGAACTCAACCCGGAAACGATCAAATCTGCGTTGCTGTGACGGCAGGTTGCTCGATGGCGGGATCGTGGCTTCCTGCTTGAGCGTGCGATGCATGCGTTCGTGCACGCCGTTCTGCTGCGGTTTGCCGGGCTCGATGAGCTCGGGGTAGATCCCGAGCTTGACACTTGCACCTGCGCTGCAAGTGCAGGTGTAAACCACACCGAGAGCCGCGAGAGACGGGCCAGCGCATTGGATGCAAAGGGTGCTCCGTTGTCCGTCCTGATCCGATTGGGCAACCCGTGCTCCTGAAAGATGCTCGTAAAATGGCCGAATGACTTGTCGATTGAGATGGATGGGTGTGCATCAACCCCCAGTACAAAGCGGGAGGAGAGATCGCTCACCGTGAGTGGGAAACAATAGTCTCCGTTCTTCAGACGGAACTGGCCCTTGTAGTCTGCCGCCCAGATATCATTCGGTCCCTGCGGCACGCTCTTGGGGCAGCCTGGGTGAGCGCGACGATACCGGCGCCTGGGCTTCACCAAACCATTTCGCGTAAGAATACGTGCTGCTGTCGCGACCGAGGGGAGAGTAAGTTTGGGATCACGGCGCTGGAGAAGATTGAGCAGTTTGCGTGGTCCCCATCGAGGGTGCGCTTCACGAAGCTTGACTAGCTCGTCGACGATTGCCTGATCGGTCTGCCAGGGGCACGTGTTAGGGCGGCGGGATAGCTCCTGGTACCCCTCCTGGCCATGTTGATTGAACCGATTGATCCACTTGTGTGCAGTGGTCCTGGAGATACTGAACCGATCTGCCAACTCCGAAATGGAGTAGTAATTCAGCAGATAATCCTCGAGAAATCGTTGTCGTTGTTCGCTCACAGTGACACCTTTCCAGGGCATGGGACACCTCCTCCATAGAGAAGGTGTAAACCATGTCCTGATAATATGTGTCAACCATGTTGTGAGAATAATTCGTAAGCGATGTCCCGATCTAGTTCAGTCGACCCTGACGAGCGGAGGTTATCAAATGAAGGATAGAGATTGGTAGCTGCTGATCCTGCCATTGCCGCTCTAATTTAGGATTGAATTCGCCAAATTCTACTGCCTTAAGTGCATACGATGCTGCACCCAAGCAGTGGTCAGCCATATGTGCCGTCCCAGCAGCATGCCCTGCAGCACGAGCGGCGGCTGTGGCTGCGTTATCCTCGGACTCTCTAGCAGCCGCGTGGGCTGCTATCGCAGCCTGTTGTGCATCTCCAACAGAAATCTCGCCTCTAGCCCAAGCCCTTGCCTGTAGTATTGCATCAAATGGACGCTGATCGTTATCAGCCTTCCAGAGGAATGAAAGTACATGTTCGGCGCAATCCGCGGCCCAGAGTGCCATCAATTGATGATTATGCTTACTGAGCGGACCACCACAATGCTCAGCCACAAATCTCTGGTCTCGCATTATTTTCGCCTCGTATGCCTAACGGTTTCGAGATGAGCGGCCCGTCCTCAACTTCGATAATACATCAAGTCTTACGTAAAATTGGCGGAATCTCGGGTCCGCTCCATTGAGTTAGGCATAGCATATCACTTGTCTTCCAACCGATAATCAACCAAGAATTTGTGCACCACAAATCTGACACGCCAATTCTTCGAGCTCTATTGATATGAAGGGAAATGCATGAATCTTTTCTGAATCAAATGGTAAGACAAGCTTAATAGCATCGGCGGGACCTTTTAATTCTCCATCTATGTAAGTTAATCCAACATTCTCACCAGCAACCCAAACGAAATTGGTTCTACCAAAGTCGTCAAGCTCTACAGAGCCGCCTGCGGCAGAATTAATGACATAATCCCGATATACGTTCGTGCTGGGATCATCAAATAGGGAATTTATCGAATAGATCCGGTCAGGCCGAGTATGCTTGATGAATTTATCTGCTTGGTAATTACTTGAGTTTTGACAAAAAGTCGGGCGGCTAGCGACTCGCGCTATACCGCCCATCGGTGTAGACTTTTCTTATGACAAAAGAAATCAACACCGAAAAGCAGATTAGCAAACTAATCGAGTTTCGTCAAGCTGTTTACGAA
>CBDAFF010000006.1:0-30240 GCA_965195195.1 uncultured Anaerolineales bacterium
GCTAAGGTCGAAGTACGGGGAAGAAAGCGCGTCGAGCGTTCCGCGCCGCGGCCAGTTCAAGAGCGGCAGAGCGAGCAATTCTAGCAAGGCAGTGATACCGGGCGCGTCCGGCAGCGGATCGCCGTGGGTGAAACGCAGCGGCAGGCCAAATTCAAGCGCTGCCTCGCGCAGGAGAGGGCGATAAAGCTCCGGGTTCGGCGTGACGATTGCGCATTCCTGGGCACGAAGCCCGTCGCGCACGATGCGGGCTTTAATCCAGCGCAGTGATTCGCGCGCTTCGTCAGCTGTCGTGCGCGCCTCAAGCTGAGAGATGTGTCTATTTCCTTGAATAGGCACCGGATCTGGCTCGAAGAGATCGGCTTCGAATTGAGCCAGTGGCGCCGGAAGATGCACTTCACCCTCCAGCCGTTCGATCACGGCTTCGGGAAGCGCCGCTTGCAGCCTCTCAAAGGAACGTTTGAAACGACGGAAAGCGGTGCGGTCGTTACCGGGATCACCGGGGAAGGTGATCAGCACCTGCGGTATACGCTCGCCGAGCAGCTTAAGCGCGGAGAGCTGAGAGCCGTGGAAAGAGTCGAAGCCGTCCACAACCAGCAGCGACCATTCCGTGCACAGATCAGGATCGGCCTCAAGCGCGGCGACTGCCAGCCAGTTCAACCCTTCCGGATCGGCCCACCCAAGTTCTCGTAATTGTTTCTGGTAGCCATCATAGAGCAGGGCGAGTTCTTGCAGCGCCTTGTCCTGCTTTTCGGCGAATTGGCAAAACATCTCCGGCTGCACCTGCGCATATTTAAGTTTACCAAAGCGGTCCTCCAATACGCCCAGGAACCCGGGCTTGCCGGCGATCTCCCGGAAATGGGAGAGATGCTCCGCGCTCAACGCTTCTTCAACCACGGCCCGGATCAACCGCTGTCGCACCGCATCCAACGCTGACGGGACGGGTTTGCCAGCCAGCCGCAGGATCTCCTTATTCAGCTTGCCAAAGTTACTGACATGGACACCGAAGGCCCCACCCGCGCTCACCAGACGCCGGTTGAATGCCCGTTCCTGAAGGCTGTCAGGGAGGATGACCCAGATGGGATGAGAATGAAGCTGCTTAACTACCTCACGGACGCGCGATATGCACGCGTGTGTTTTGCCCGTCGCTGGAGTTGACAGCAGAATCGTCGGAGCCATTGCCTTCATCAATCCCCTTTCAGAGTCCTTTTGTAGCACTTACCCGCCAGAAGGACAACTGACAAACGAGGCAGATTGCGAATGTGGATGTTGAATACGTGGCAAGTTAGAGGAAGCCCGGCGTGATAGATCCCCCCCTTCCATTGGTAACCGGCAACACTGCACCCCGACGCCAGCCAGGGCGGAGCGCGCCTCGCGTCGACGAGTTAAGATGAAACAGTCGTAGTCTGGGGAGTGCCTATTCAAAAATCGAAACAAACTCGATAAGCTATCCTACAAATCCCAAAATGAAGCGTAGTTAACCATCACTTTGAAGTTGTCGGTGTTAGTCGACCCGACGACTAAGCCGAACCTACCGTCCGGGTAATCTTCAATACTATACTCGCCCAGGAGCTTACCGTTAGCGAACAACTTCACGTCGCTTCCATCGGCCATGACGCCGAGCCGGTTCTCTTGGTCGGGTCCAGAGAGGATCAATGCGGATGACTTCCAGCCCTGAATCCCCGTATAGTTCTCCCCATCCCATTTGTATAGGCGAAAGCGTCCATCACAAGAGAATTCAAAAATATAACCCTGACTTGGATCGGGTGCGCGGAAGATAAGCCCATAGCGATCTATACCGCTGCACTGATCGCCCATCGTGGCAGTGATTTCGAGATAGAAATCAGTAATGTCCGCGCCTGCTGTCAGCCCCCATTCATCGTACCCGCCCCCCTCTTGGACTTCCATCACCAGCGAGCCGTCCTCTATCGTGAAGGTGACATTCGCCGTACTTAACATATACCACCTGCCGGCGCTGTCCATGGAATCCGTCCATGTTGGCGCACCGAGTGAGGCGATCTCGGCATCGACATCCGCTTCAGTTCGTTGGACGAGCGAATCGTCGTCAGCCAGACACTCGGGCACCCACTCAACTGGAAACCCATAGGGATTGACCAGATTGCAGTACGGAGTGGCCTGCCCGGCGTAAATGATAATCCACTCGCCACCATCTTTTGCTGCTATGAAATACGCACCCTGGAGGCCGCCGCGAGCGAGGTCACACGCAATCTCGGAAACAATGATGGTTGACTCATCAACAGGCGAATCCAGATATTCATTCATCGCAGCCTTTATCGCCTCTTCATCGGTAACTGGTGCGGGTGTTTCGGTTGGAGGGGGCAACGTGGGATCTTCGACAACATCCAGTGTGGCAGTAGGTGGGATTGGGGCCACAGGCTCTACCGTCTCGGTCTCGTCCATCGAAACGAGCGTCCCCGCGACGGAGGTGGATATGTCATTTTCATCGGCGGACGTATCGCAGCCAGCGAGGGTCAGCAATAAAACGAGAAGTAGGATCATCATCCAGTGTGTTTTCACGGTAGCGCTCCTCTCAACGAGCCGACGTGTGTCCTGTGAGCATAGCGTATTCACAGGGATTCGACAACGAGGCGAGCCGAGGGAAATCGGCAATGACCATCCCCATACAAGTTTGAAATCCATTCGCATTTGCGCGAAGATACGTCCTCACAAATCCGGGAAATGCTCACAGCGAATGAACTGGGAGGGCAGATGAAAACTTCATCCTGGGCTCTATTGACGATCGGTTTGATTTTGGTACTTCTATCGCTCACACAGATTCTCGGTGCTGCGCAGGGCCTTGAAATCATCAAGATACCCGATTCCGATCCACCGACGACGATCATTTCCCCGTCAACCACACAGGATGAAGCACCCCCGGTCATTCTGGTCGGTCATGGATTCGCCGGTTCCGAACTGCTCATGCGCGGCTTCTCTTTCCCGCTGGCAAACGCGGGGTATACCGTCGTCGCCTGGGATTTCGATGGTCACGGCAGGAACCCGAATTCGTACAATCAAGATCGATCATCCAATGGCCTGCTCACCAACGCTGAAGACGCACTCGAAACTGCACGAGGGCATGGATACGTGACCGGTGACCAGGTCGCCATCCTGGGTCACTCGATGGGCAGCGGCGTGGCGCTTTCTTTTGGGGTCAAGCACCCCGATACGGCGGCCACGATCGCTGTATCGCCGGTACCGCGAGCGGTGACACCCAGCTTGCCACACAATCTACTGCTGATGGCAGGGGATCTGGAACCCCAGTTCGTCGACAATGCAGAACAATTGCTTGCCGAGGCTGGCGGAGCTGGCGGAGATCCCGCATTGGGCAATGCGCGGGCGCTGACGGTCATCCCCGGCGTCGAGCATATCTCCATTCTCTATGCCAGCGACAGTCATGAAGCCGCCAGAGGGTGGTTGGATGAGACGTTTGGCGCACAGCCCGGGGCGACGGATTATTACGATCAGCGCATTGGCTGGTATGGTCTTGGAATCATCGGCGCGCTGTGTATCGGCTGGGCGCTCACTCCACTCTTGAATCAAACTTCCAGCACACACAGCGCGTTTCAACCACTCTGGCGTCGACTTTTCGCTCCGGTTGGCGGCGCGCTTGGCGCAATAATCCTTCTCTGGATCCTGAATCGGATGGGGGTTAAGTTGGATGCCCCCTTTGGATTGGTGGTCGGTGGATATGTGTTGTTCTGGTTCAGCCTGGCGGGGTTAATCAGCCTGGCACTGCTCGGCTTTCGTCTTCCCCCTCTCTCGACGCCCCTCCTGCTCAGCGGGTCAGCGGCATTCGCCATCCTTTGGCTGGGTGTGGGTTTGTTCTCCAACCTCGTTTGGATACCCTGGCTGCTCATTCCAAAGCGATTGATCCTATGGCCCGTGGGCGCGCTGCTCACCTTACCCTGGTTCCTGGCCATTGCCGAGACGTTGCGCGGCGAGGGTTTTCTACGACGTTTCGCAGGATGGATCGGTCACAGCCTCCTACTCTCCGCCGTTTTTATTCTGTCGATGCGGTTAATCCCGGGACTCTATGTGCTCATCCTCATGTTACCTCTCCTACCCATCATCCTCGGGTTGGTGGAATTGGTAACGGCTCGTCTTCGCGGCACTTGGCCTTTCGCCATTTGCGGCGCGTTATTCTTGAGTTGGACATTGCTGGCTGTATTTCCGATGATGTGAGCAGGCACAGCCCGGAACTTTGTACGGGACCTTGATTAACTACACTGCCGCGTAGCGTTTTTCCAGAATCCTCATGATAGTAATGTGCCGTGCGGGAATACGGCCATTCCGCATCGCGGACCCAAATAAACCAACCATTGGTCAATACCCCATATGCGCTTAAACCAGGGGAGTTTTCTTCAATTCATCCTGGGAGCGCCGCCACTGCGGCAAGAATTCATCCATGTACGCCTTGAAACGATCATTATGAAGACGCTCTAAGAGATGCACCATCTCATGCACGATGATGTATTCCAGGCAATGAACGGGTTTCTTGATGAGCTCCAGATTCAACCAGATGCGACGAGCTTTGATGTTGCAGCTGCCCCACCTTGTTTTCATTCGCTTCACCCCCCATTCAGCAACTTCTTCGCCGATGATGGGTTCCCATTTGGCAATAAGGGGAGGGATGGCTTCCTTGAGCTGCCGGCGATACCAGCCAATCAGGGCGTGCTCACGTTTCTTGAGGTCACTTCCTACCCGCACAAAAAGGTCGAGTGTGTCGTTGTTATGAATAACTACTTCTGGTGGACCATCGTGATAGATCACGTTCAGCAAGTAGCGCTGACCTTGATAGTAGTGATACTCCCCGGAGACAAACTCCAGCGGCGATTGCTTTTCCCATCCTTCGAACTTAGCCTGCTGGCGTTTGATCCACGGCAGCTTCGTGGTCACGGCCTTGCGGATAGTTTCGTCGTCAAAACGAAGCGGCGCGGAGACTCGCACTACGCCATTGGGTGGATAAACAGTAAAGTACATGTGCTTGATATTCTTACGGGTCACATCTACAACGATATTTTCGATTTCTATCTGCTTCACCTTGGTGTTCACGCTGTTTTTATACCCGATTAAAGTTGCTAATGCTATTACGAGATTCTTTAATGGATGTCATTTCGAGCGAGCCGTGCACCAGAATAAAAAACTCGCCCATCATATAGATGGGCGAGCGGTCGTCATCTACCTTTGTGTTTATCTCGCCTTATTCTCCATAGACCGGGCAGGCTGCACCGCTGCGGGGGTGCAAGTTGATCGACTGCGCTAGTTCGATGGCGTACGAGAGCTCCTCCGGCGTAGCTTTGCCATCAACGAGTATAGCCAGTATCTCGCGGAGGACCTCAGCGTAGGCCATATCACGTTCACCATCCGCATCATGGATGACATCATCCCACTCCACTGAACCGTTGGTGAAGTTAAGCCAGGCCGTCAGCAGCTGCGCCCGGGCGCGCGCACTTTGATCCGTGTCATTGAGGACAAAGTCCTCCAGTGCGTTCACCGCATCAGGTCGGAACTCACCGAATGAGGAGGAAACAAACGCACTCAGGATACTCAAATGAGCACGCAGTTCACCCTTGAGTGCAGCATTGTCTTCCTTCTTAAAGCGCTGGATCCAGTACCCCAGCGAGGTACGGCATCTTTCCTTTCCGCGCACGAGCACCTGGAAATACATCGAGACTTTGCCGCCATCATCGTCGTAGACGTCTACCTTCACCTTGCGCACACCCGGCTTGTCGAAGACGACGGAGGCTGTGTGTGTTACATGGAATGGGTAGGTTCCCCACGGGCTGGGGAAGGGATCGGGTTTATCGCCGTCGTTGAAGTAGGTCGCCTCGTCGCCGAAGCTCCAACGGATCTTGAGGTCATCCGAGCCCGGGTCATCCATGTCGATCGTGAAGGAAGTTCGCTCACCTGCAGTGGCAACAAACCACTTGCCAATCTTGCCGGCAGGTTCACTCTCACGATCGTGGCTCGAGCCAGCCTGATCGCGGTAGGCCGTGAGGTCAGGCTGCAGATCGATCTCGAGCAGAGGTGACTGGTTCTTCACAGTAACGTTCAAGTCTGCCGTTCCGACTGTACCACTTTCGTCGATGACCCTAACCGTCGCTGTGTAGCTTCCATTATCACCATAAGCCCAGCGCAGCTTGAATGTCTCATCGGAGCGCAGGGTGAGTTCGTGGGTACCGGTGCCGTCGCCATAATCGACGCTCGCCGTCCAGCGCTCGGAATCGGGATCCTTGAAGGAACCCGTCAATTCAATCGTCCCACCCTCCTTAACGCAGATCTCCTGCTTCAGGGTGATGATGGGCGGTGAGCTGGCAGTAGGCTCGTGTGTGGGCTCTACGGTCGGGTCGGGAGTCGGTTCGGGAGTTGCAGGTGTTGGCTTCTCATCACAGAAGGAGATCGCGGCCACCGCACCACTGCTCTGCAGGTGGATTTCGAGCCTGGCTACGTTCTCCAGGTTGATGGGGATATTCTGGACGCTGTTGTTACCAAACGGCTGCATCCGGAAAATGCCAAGTTTATTGTCACGCTGATCATAAGCGACGAGCTTTCCTGTCGTTTCATTGGCATCGATGTCCAGAAGTTGGACATCGTGGACCCAGGTTGGTTCCTCGAAAGTGAAGATGAATGTACCACCGGCATAATGATCATCAGGGTCATCCTGATCCCTATCTTCAGAGATAATGAGGATATTCCCGAGCGGCCATCTATTTTCGCCCGGTTGACCCTCTTCCCCACCAGCTCCTCGCCCAGGACCGCCAAAGTCCTCGTTCGGTGAGCCCAGGTCCCAATCATAGCCAGTGGGTTGCGCACTATCAAAGATCATCGCTGGATGACTGGTGGGGTTATCTGTCGTGATATGAATTCCAAATAAAGCCCATTCGTCGCCGATGATCTGTCCCCGTGATAGCTTATTGCCTGAGGCATCCTTTTCGAAATCCAAAATCCATGAGCAAGAACCAGGGGGTTCGGTTGGATCAGGCGTCGGTGTGTCTGTGGGTTCAGCTGTAGGTGTATCCGTGGGCTCGGTCGTCGGCGTGTCTGTCGGTTCAGCTGTAGGTGTATCCGTAGGCTCGGCCGTCGGCGTGTCTGTCGGTTCAGCCGTCGGCGTATCAGTTGGTACGGGTGTAACTGTCTCTGAGGGTACAGCCGTAGGAGTATCGGTTGGGACGGTTGTAGGTGTCTCTGTTGGCTCGGCTATTGGCGGTTCGCCGTGAGCGAAGACATCACCTGTACCATTAAGATCTTCTAAGGGCTCCATCACTAAATTGTCGGCTTCGGAATAGAAGGCGATTGCAGCCCCGTCGGCGCTGATGGCGGGTGAATAGTTGCTGCCGTTCGACTCGCCAGCATTGCTATCGACAGAGGCTCGGGTTGTGGTGCCCTGTAGATCACGCACGAAAATGTCGGGGCTGATATTAGTGTCATTCGGAACGAGGTTCGTCGCATACGAACGGAAGACGATGAACCGACCGTCGGCGCTGATCGCCGGCTCGTTGCTCGGTCCACCGAGTGCCTGCTCGCCGGTGGTGGAAAGGTTCACTCGCTGCAATGTACCGTTCAGGCGGTCGCGCAGAAAGATGTCGCCCATGTAATTTGTATCGCCAAGGTCCAGATTCGGGGCATGCGACCAGAAAACAATGAATCGACCATCCGCGTTGAGCGCCGGAGCGTAGCTTGAGCCCTCGGCTTCATCGCCGATCTGGGTCACGCTGACACGTTCAATCGCGGTCGAAGCTCTGTTCCACAAGAAGATATCACGCCGACCCAGGGTGTCCCCAGGAACAAGCTGGGATGAGGCCGAAGAGAAGGCGACCCAATTGCCGTCGGCGCTGATCGCCGGTTCTCCGCTTACCTCATCGTTCACCGATCCGCTGAGCGGCGCACTGACCCATTCCAGTGATCCAACCGCTCGATCGTAGAGGTAGATCTCATCTAAGCCGGTGGCTGCGCCCGAAACCAGGTTCGCAGCCGCGGAAACGAAGACGACGAAACGACCATCGCCAGAGATGACCGGTTGGCTGCTGGGTTCATTGGCCTGATCTCCCGTTGCGGAGTGGCTCACCAGCTCAACCGCACCCGACTGGAGATCGACTACGAAGACATCTTCGACGCCATTCGTATCTCCGTCGACGAGGTTTGTTGCTGTTGAGGTGAAAACGACGGATAGGCCATCGGCGCTGATCTCGGGCCAATCACTGGCGCCATCGGCTTCCTGGCCTTGCCCGTTCAGACTCACGCGCTCGGTCGTACCGGTGAGCCAATCGTGGAGGAAGATGTCCTGGACGCCATTGATGTCGCCGTCGACGAGGTTCGTCGCTTCTGAAGCGAAGACGATGATCTGACCATCGGTGTTGATGCTGGGGATTCTCGAAACCCGATTGCCTTCGGAGCCCGCGCTGGTGATGCTCACGCGTTCTGTTTCAGAGGGATGCGCCAGCGTCGCCTGCACAAGCAGTGCCGGGCTAGCTAGCATTACGATGAGGACTGCGCTCAGCAGTCTGGGGAAACGAAGCTTGCTTGGAGTGGACATATGCCGCCTATGCGTGTTCCAAGAATCAAAAACGTCTAATTTATTGCCGCCGGAAATGGTTCAGCCGCCGACGGCTAACCGGTTTGTTTCTCCCTCCACTCCAAGGTCGTGAAGTATTGTATTTTTACCACCTTCAACCGTGCGAAGCATATAGTGATTCGTTCCTAGCGAAGAACTTCCACCCGGTCCATCTTCGACAGCAAAGTGTGATCTTTTGGAGAAAGCTCCGCTGATGCGGTTCCCATTTATGGTCTCATGCTTTGCGTATCGAAGACTGCCTCCCCCTGGAATTAAGTCATCTTGATTTCACTGTAAGGCACTTGTAAAGTAGAGATACAGCGATCATTGGTATGCTACTGAAGACGCAAGCGATAGCCTGGCTTGGACGGTCGATTATTTAATCCACACTTCCGGAGCACGCCCGCTCCGCGATGCGGTCTGTGTAGACGCGCAGGACATTAATGTATAAATGGAAAGACCATAAGTTAGGCAAATATACCCTCGTCAGCAGAATCGGCAGCGGCGGGATGGCTTCGGTCTTTAAAGCTGTTGAGGATGGAACGGAGCAGGAGGTAGCCGTCAAGGTGCTGCCTCCCTGGCTCGATGAAGAGGAGAATTTTCAACCCCGATTCGAGCGCGAGGCCGCGATCCTGATGCGCCTGCATCACCCACACATCGTCCCCATCCTGAATTTCGGCATGGAGGAGGGGATCTACTACATTGTCATGCCGCTGATGGAGACCGGCACACTGCGCGAACGCATACGAATGGGACCACTCAAACCGGAGGAAGGCGCGCACATCATCCGTCAAATTGCGGAAGCGCTGCAGTATGCTCATGACGCAGGGCTGGTCCACCGCGATGTCAAGCCTGCCAATATCTTGATGGACATCGAAGGCAATGCCTGGCTCTCCGACTTCGGCACCGCACACGTCGGGGACGCGACAGCAAGTTTGACGGGTTCGAATGTGATTGGCACACCGCAGTACATGGCCCCGGAACAGGCGCGCGGCGAGGCGGTGAGCGAAAAAACCGACGTCTACGCATTAGGAATTGTTCTCTACCAGATGTGCACGGGGCATCTGCCCTTCAACGCGGACACACCGCTGGCGATTGCGATGAAGCAGGCCAGCGAACCTCTACCACCACCTACAACGGTCAATCCGAACATCCCGCATGAGATTAGCAAGGTGCTGATCAAAGCGTTGGAAAAGCGTCCTGAGGATCGCTATGGATCTGCCCTAGCCCTGAGCCAGGCATTCGACCGCGCTTTGCAGGAGGTCTACGACTCAAAGGAAGGTGCGCTCAAGCCCGGTGCGAGACGCCCCTATGACGCTACTCTGGAGTACAAACCTGAGGAAGACGACCACGAAGATAAAACATTGGTCGACGCCGTCGCACCAAAGAAGCGGAAATTAGTCCCCTTTATTATCCTGGGAGCGCTGATCCTCGTGCCCTCCCTATGGCTGATCAGCCGTTCGTTCAACACAGGTGTTGCGGCGGTGGGTGGTGTGGAAACGCACACCCCAAGCCCAACGGTGGACTGGAAAGCTACGGTGGATTCGCTCTCGACCGCAGTGGCCTTCGCGGCCGGGTCAAGTATGTCTGAAGAGCAGCTCCAAACGGCGATCGCGGCAACACTGCAGGTGCTGTTGATCGAATCGAGCGGATCGGATAACCCGGTCACTCCACCGGCACTTGATGGCACACCAGAAACAACCACTACATTGACGGAAACCGCTTCAGCGTTGAGAACTTCGACCCGGACACCAACGGCCTCACGAACACCCCCGGCGAGTGTGACCGTCGCGCTTAGCGTTTCGCCGGTGGCAAGCGCCACTTCCTCACCCAGCCCAACGGTTACGCCCACGCGAACGGTAACGCCCACAGCCACCCACACGCTACCGCCAACGTTTACCGCTACGCCGACGCAGGACGTCTGCACACTTATTGATGTCGGCAGCTTCTCAAGGATGAGCAACATCGCCGGGTGGGAGATCACGAACGATTCCGGCGAGACCATCATGATCGAGGTGGTCGATCTTAATTGGCCGGCATCAAATGATGCGCTGTTCAACATCTTCGTAGAAGGCTCTGTCGTCTGGGCCGGCGAGGATCTGACACCACCCACGCACATCAGTTCCTGGGTCGGAGGTCAGTCGGCGCGCGAGGTGGATTCTTCGGCTGAGCTGGAGGTTTTCTTCGGCACCAACGCAGCCGCCTCTGGATACAATCTGCTCATCACTTTCGATAACGGCTGCCAGGCTTCGGCAGGGAACTGACCGGTTGAAAGGCTGGCCGCGAATGCCTACCCGCAATCCCATCGCAGCACACGTGGACAATTCACCGCGGGTGAAGCAAACCGACCTGGTCGGGGATCGGTTCATCCGGGTTCCTATACACATCACGAACCGCTGGACACTTAACTTCAAGGTGACGACATGAATCGAAAACCCGGGAGGCGCTCGCGAAGGATTCTGGGCATGACGGGCAAACAGCTCAGTTTGCTGGCCATCCTCGCTGTCCTTCTGCTCCTGGTCGTATCGGTAACGCTGGTTTTCGCGCTGGATTTTTTCGACGGATCCCTGGTACCCGCTCTCCCAATTGGACCTTCCACACGCACTGCCGGCGATGGAAAAGGCACACCTTCACCGGGTGCGCCGGGACACCAGACCTCACAACCGACACTCGACGCACCATCATGGCAGGGCACCGGAACACCTATAGCAGTATCGACGGCGCACACGCCAACACCGGCAACCCAAAGTGCCACGCCCGGGGATACGTTGACGCCGCCGGCGGATGTCTGCGCCCTGCTCGACCTGCGTTTCCTCTCCGCGACCAGCAACATCGCTGCCTGGCGGCTGCAGAACGACAGCGGCGTGGCGCTTACGATCACGCGCATCGAGATCGACTGGCCGAAGTCGAATGATGCGATTTTCAACACGTTTCTGGATGGGAAGGTTATATGGTCCGATGAGGACCTTACCCCACCGACGATCATGACCACCTGGATCGGTATTCCCGAGGATCGAAGTGTGGACAGGCTCTCACGGGTGGAGTTCTTCTTCGGCACCTTGGCCGCGCCCGGTGGTTACGATCTGTACCTGTGGTTCGATAACGGGTGTGAGGTCTCGGCTGCGAATTGACGGGTCCATAGCAGAACCTCTTCGGGCTGGCACTGAGGGTACTTCGCACCCTTTTACTTTGAGCCCGGAGCTGAACCTCCGGGCGTACCCTTGATTTGGCGTTGCGAGTGAACCGAAAAGAGGCATTTTCCACCCTCCCGGCCTAAGCCCAACGCGGTCTTTCACCCTCAGGGAACGCTTTTCTCGAAGAATCGCCAGATGACTTCTCCAGCATGTAGATCATGGCTGATTCGACCGACGATGAATTCAGGCGCGTACTGGAGACCGCCAGGCCAGGTGTGCCCCCCACCCTCCACAGTGTAAAGGACAACCTTCGTATCCGCGTCGCAGTCAGAATAAACATCGCGTTTGATGATAGTGCCATCGTCTGGATCGATGTCAGGTAATTGCTCAACGTGTGGCGGGTAATCGCAGCCGTTCGCCTCAACCCAGAAGGCAACCATTTCAGGGGTGGACCACACCAGACCCAGTTCCGTGCGCATAAAATGCACTTCCCCACCATCCCACGGAACCAGCGGATCCTCCGTCCCGTTCATGATCAAGATCGAGATCGGTTGACTCGGTATGCAGACCAGGTTGACCGGCAGCGAGGCGATCACCGGCGCGGCCGCGGCGAAGATATGCGGGGCTTCGCAAGCCATCCGCAGCGACATCTTACCGCCGTTGGAAACACCGGTGATGAAGACACGGTCGGCGTCGATGTTGTACTTAGCGGAGAGATGCTCGATCAACGCCAGCAGGAAGCCGACATCGTCGATGTCCTCCGCATGCGCTCGCCACTGGTCTATGTCCCGTCCGTCGTTCCAGTGTTCTTCGATCCCATCGGGGCAGACGACGATGAAACCCTCATCCTCTGCCATCTCGTTGATCCCACCACGAAGAACGCACATCTTCCGGCCATTCCCACTGCCGCCGTGCAGCCAAAGGACGAGTGGAGTCGACCTGCCCTCCTCATAGATGGAGGGGATCAGGAGACGGTAGCTGCGAACCAGCCCATCATGGGTTATCTTGTGAGAGGATAATTCGGATGCAATTGACTCGCGAGACCGCCCCCCTCCGCAAGCTGAAAATGCAAGCGCAAGCAAGGCGATGGCGATGAAGAGCCACGGTCGGCTGAGTTCTATGTTTATTTTCATCGATGAAATATCCTCATTCCGCTGTCCTGTAACGATCCCACACTTCGAGCGCCGGCTTGGGGGTGCCATCGGATTCGCGCAGCCCGACGTGAGCGAAAATGCTTAAGGTGTTGATATCCGTCTCCGGCATGCCCTGGTCACGGGCCATGCCGGAGATGGAGTCCACATTAAGATCGGTGAGGATCAAATAGACCCAGAAGTTTAGCCGATCACCGATCTGGTCATGGATGGCCTCAAGGTAAGCCACCTGATCCTGTGGATCACCAGGAAAGGGACCCACCATCCGCGAGGAGTATCCGCCCTCGGCGACGGCAAACGGCTTGTCTGTACGATCCAGAAGCGAGGTGTAGTAGTCATCCGGGATCTCATCGCCACTCTCGAAGACGACGAATGGATAGGTTGAGATGACCCATAAATCGAGCCGTGGCTCAAAAGCCTCGATCTGATCCCAGTTGGTCTGGTAGGGCTGCCGCCCCTCATTGGCGCCGGGAATGATGTTGTTGAGATCAGCCCATTGGAACGTCACGAAAATTTGTGTGTCCGTCGCTACTTCCTTCACCTGATCGTAGACATCCCGGTATAGGCTCATGTAACTCTCGACATCATCGGGGTGGGCATCTAGATAGGTGTTAATCTCTGATGCCAGACCAAGGTAACTGGGCTGGAACTCCTGCACAATCCACAGGGTGAAATTCGTGAACGCTTGCTGCACGTCCGGGTTGGCAAAACTGGCCTCCCATCCCTCCGGGAGTCCGAGAAACTCGCGCCGATTGAGCCCATTGAGCGGGTCGACGACGAAAACCCATTCCAAACTGTTCTGCTGCGCTAATATTGTCTGATTGCGTAGGTCCGTGCGGCTCTCGGATTCGCCATCTATACCATCGACGAAATTATCCCAGGGGATGTTGGGCTGAATGAGAATGAAGTCTGCGTGCTCCCCGAGGGCCTTGAAATGGTTCAGAACGCTCTCGAGTGTGGCTTCGGGTGGGCTGGAAAAAAACCCTTATGCTGTATCACCCAAGTCAAAAGAGGAAGGGATATGCTCAACCTGGACAGGCGGTGTTGGCGGCGGGGCCCCGGGCGTGGGCGTGCCGTTTTCGCAAGCCAGCGCGGCGAAGACGAGCGCGAACAGAACGAAAACCATCTCTCGTTTCATCGATCGCTCCGAATGTACTCAAATGACGACTGAGTCAGCTTCATAATGCTTACTATCTTGATCCTATATCTAAATACAAGGAAAGGTCAAAAGATGTTGCACGCGTCCGCCGGACCGCAGAATTTATCCCGAGCCCTGTCCTGCGCTTGCTGAAGGAAAAGTCACGGGGCTCAGGACAAGCCCGGCGACCAAGAAATCCGCAAAATGCTTCTTTTCTTGTGTAAAATCCTCACAATTGTTTCTCACTTAAATATGTGCTACACTCTTTTACGTGGAGGTTCATATGGAGAAGCAGAATATCACGTTAGCGCTCCCCAAGGACATCCTTCGTAAAGTTAAAATCATCGCCATCCACGAGGATACTTCCGTCTCCGGTCTTCTTACGCGCATTCTCGAAGACCTCGTCACGAAGGATGAAGCCTACAAGATTGCGAAACAGAGCCATCTGTCGCTCTTAGAAAAAGGGCTCGACTTCGGCACAAAGGGATCCATCGGCTGGTCACGAGACGATATTCATGAACGATAATCGCGAGCTTTATTTTATCGACACGAATATCCTGGTCTACGCTCACGATCTATCTGCGGGTGAAAAGCACGATCGGGCGCGTGAGCTGATTCAAACACTTTGGGATACAGGCATTGGCTGCCTCAGCGTCCAGGTGCTCCAAGAATTCTTTGTAACGGTAACCAGGAAAGTCGCCCGTCCAGTTAAAAGTGAGGATGCAGCGAGGGTGATCAAAGATTTAGCAACCTGGAACCTTCATCAGCCAAACGCAAAGGACGTGCTAGGGGCAATCGGGCTGCAGCAACATCTTCAGGTTTCTTTCTGGGACGCAATGATCCTTTGGAGTGCGTCTCAGATGGGGTGTTCCAAGCTCTATTCAGAAGACCTCAGCTCAGACCAGATTTATGAGGCAGTCCTGGTTGTGAATCCCTTCATCGACGAGCGATAGCAAGGCAAATGATCCGGGTTTTTTCATCAAGTAAGCCACTGATTTAATTACTTCCCTGAAGCGTCCCCCCATTAGATAACTGCGAGCCGCAGGCGATGCAATCTCATCCTATGCCCAGCGCGGCTCCTTCACCCACCAGTGCAGAGCAATGAAAGCGAGTAAGTAAACAAATGCGCTGAGCGCAAAAAGCCAGCTATAGCTCATTTTGGCCAACCAGGCGCCGATCAACGGCGCGGCAAGGCTGACCAGCCCCATGCTGGAATTAGCCATGCCAGCGTAGGTCGGGCGTCGCTGCGGTTTACTGAACTCCATGATTACCAGGATGCCCGAAACGATCACCGCGCCAACGGCTATACCCATTAGGGCGAAGACAATATAGTACCAACCCGCGGAGGGTGCCAGCCAGGCCAGGAGAAATGCGAACAACGAAACCAGCGCGCCCAGCTCCAGAGATAACTTGTTCCCGAAACGATCGGCTAGAAACCCAAAAGTCAGGTTGCCGATAGTCTGGCCAAGAAGCAGCACGCCCGTGTAGACACCCACCGTACTGTCCGACACCCCCCAGCGCTGCACGGCTGCTACGGTGATAAAACCCGTCCCCATCCCACCCAGCGCCAGCAGCGACCTGGCAATCAAGAAACGGCGAAAGTTGTGATCGCGGCGCAGAATGTCGGGTAGTTTGGCCCAAAACTGGCGGGTGGTGGTTCTTGGCTCTTCGACGGGCTGGACCGGCTCACGGGTCAGGGCAAGGAATATCCAACTGATGGTGATGCCGACAGCGGCAAAAGTAAAGATGTAGACGAAATTGGTCGGGAAGGGATAGGCCTTCAAGATCCAAGCGCTGATGGCTGCCCCCAGCATCCCCAGACTTGTGCCGACAAACATGCTCGTGCCAAAAAACCGACCGCGCCGATCCACAGGGAAACAACGAGCGATCAAGTCCTGCCAGGCTGTCGCCACCATCCCCGCACCCACGTTGAACCAGGCAAAAGTGACCAAGAAGAGCACCAGGGCTGGCGTTGGGGCACGCACAGCGATCATGGGTGCGATCACCAAAATCCACAGCGGTATGCGCTCAAGGAAGAACCCCAGGTTGACGACGACTGGCTTCTTCCGGGCTAAACGTTCCACACTGTTTGCGGTAAAGATCTGCGGCAGGGCCCAGCCGCTCTGGGCGATGACGGCGGCGATCCCAATTGGCAGGGGACTGGCTGTTAGTTTGCTGATAAAGAGGGGCACGATGGTGGTGGCGGAAATGAAGCTAAAGCCGAACATGAAGCCTGCTGTATCGAGCAGATTGACGCTGAAATTCCAGCGGTAGTTGCGCTCCACATCGGCGGCGATTTCTTCATCACTGCGCGGGGGAACGGGCCGGCCCGTTTGCAGCAGCCAGCGCAGCGTTCCTCTGATCCCAGTTAAACGATGAATTCGATAAGGCATACCAACCTCAAATTAAGTATAGGCAGGTGAGCTGGTTTCGACCTGGAGAAAACGATTCTTAACCTCTAGGGCACCGAATTCACAATCGCCGCATTCGCCAGCGCCACGACATCCTCAACCCTTCCGGCTTTTAACCCTAGCATATATTCATACCCCTCATAGATCCACCACAAGCGTGCGTCGTCACAGTTGGCGCCGCACACCGCCGGGATAAAATAGCCGCTGATGTCGTGGGCCAAATCGACGACCTGCGCATCCTCGAGGGCGAAAGGAAAGCTGCTCGTTGCGATGGGGATCCCGGAATCCACTTTCATACCGGCTATGGCGCCGTAATGGCATGCCCCCGCCCCCTGGCAATCGACGCCATAGTCCAGGCTTAGCTCGTATTCGCCCTCGTCCATGGTGAGCATATGGGCAGCTACTTCCGGTAAGCCTTCTTCAATAGGACATGTAGGTGGCAGCATCGGTGGAACGCCAGCGAGCACGATCGACTGCATCTCGCCGAAGGGGAAGGGCTCCACCTGAGGAAATACTTGCCCCGCACTGGATATTGGTGGGATGGTAACTTCCAGTGTATAGGCGACCGGCTGTGCGCTGATCGACTTCACATCGATGTAATAATCCTGCGTAAAGGGCAGCGTCCCCGCCCAGTTGAGCGCATCGGCGTGACTCGAGATGAGCACGGTGCCATCGGCGCCCCAGATAACCAGCGCAGCAGTATCAAGTGCGATCACCTCTCCCAGCGGATTAAGCAGGTCTACCGTCATCTCCTGGTCCGCCATAGCGGTAAGCACGTAATGGTCGAAGCCACCGGCGGAGACTTCTCCATGGACGGCAGTCCTGATCTCCCCCGGCTCGAACTCGATCCGTACCAGCTCAGATTCGAGCGGTTCAGCCGCAGCGCTGGTGTCGCGGGCACAGGTGAGGTTGATGGTGTAGACAATCTGCTCCGGTGCTAGACTTTCGAAACAGACGAATATAGGTTCGTCATCCGAGCAAAGAGCGTCGTCGATGGGATCGACATGAACGAACAACTCACATAGGGCATCCACCTGTGTGTAGCACCTGGAACTGGCGCCTGGTCCCCACCCCCCGGTCCCCAGACAGGCGGGTGCGGTTGGATCCTCCGTCCAATCAAGCTCTTCTAGTATCCCACTCATGGCATCTTCGACGACCATCATGTCGGGGAACACCTCACCGGTCCCCACCGCGATCGCCTGGCAGCCGCTGCCGGTCGCATCCTCGCGCTCGACGGCGACCTCCATTTGCTCAACGGGTGGAACGGGGAGCCTATTGACCATAAACGCCGCCAATTGGTCGCACTCGGCGGCGCTCAAGGGCTGAAGATCGCCTGGAAAGGCAGCTTCCGGGGCTTCGGTCGAGCCGGGCGCGGTGACGGCGGCCTCGGTTGCCTGCACGGCAGCCGTTTGTGTCAGCGCGACGCTAACGGCAATGCTCTCCTCGTCTGAGGGGCCACATGCGGTGATCAGCAGCGCGGTAAGTAAAATCAGGATCAGAAATCTGGTCCATCTCAGCTGGTTTTCTGCTTTCAAATCGGAGGGTGAGGGTTCTTTTTTCTTTGGAGTCATCGGACACTCCTGTGTAGATAGCCAGTGTATGTAAAATGTAACATAGCTACAGCCAGGCGGCTCAGTAAAACACAATGTGTTAAATCACGAGTAATTCCTAGTAGGGAAATCCTTTGGCAAGGAGATACGAATTTAGACTATTATAGCCTTATTTCCGCCAACAACTTGAGGGCATGAGTGGTGGGATTAATGGGTGGAGAAAAACGATGCTTTGGGGAAAATGATCGTCCAGGTTTGGTGAGAACATCCCGAGATGAGAGAAGATTGAATAGCATGATGAGGCTGATTTGATTGATAATCGGAAGCTCCCTAATCAGACCGGGAACTTCTTATTGGCAATGATGCAAGTTGTTGAATGGATTACTGGAACGGGCAGATATCTTCAGCGTCATAGAGTATGTTCACTTGGCCGTAAACCATCGAACTAAAAGGTCTCAGGATTACCGATTCGTTGTGTGTTGCATAGGCCTTCGCTGCATTGCAGCCAATTTTGATTGAGCCGGCGAAGTCTTGATAGGCATCATAGAAAGCCGTCGCCATCTGGGCATAAGGGTGACCAGGATCGCCAGCAGGGTGGGTCTCCTGGATGATTTGGTACTGCGCCTCCGCTTGCTCAACCCGCCCAAGCAAGTAGTTCGTCACGATGATCCGGAATCGAGCGTAGGCTTCAACCCGTTTGGCTTGTTCCGGATCGGGAGGTGGAAAAGGATTGGGATTCCCCGGATAATTATCCTGGTGGGTCCACATTAGGATGTCCTCATTCCAGGCTTGGAGAGATGAATCGTTGATTGCGCGCCAATAAGAATTCAAGGCATCGTTATAGTTTGACTGCAAGGCGGCAAGATCCCCATCATGGACGGCGTGTATCTTAATGATTGCAGGGGATAACGTAACATTGAATAAGCTAAAATCTTCGCCGTTCCACATCCAAGTGTGTATTTCCTGTCGGTAGGAATCTGTCCAAAAAGACACTTCCCGAGAAGGATATCCCGCACCCGTCAAGATAACTTCAATCGTGCCGTTCCAATCGACATCACGAAGCTCCATCTCTCCTCTAAACATGGGGAGATGGTAGCCTCCAACGTACATGACCTGTCCTAATTGCGTGAAGGGATGATGGACCTCCTCTGGCGCAAGATTTGCGAATTCCTGCCCATTCCACTCAAAAACCAGGACATTGAGTGTGTAGTTATCGTTGCCCCTGCCTTCATTGTCCGTGGTGATAATCAAATCTTGAACCCCGCTCTTATTAAGATCTTGTGTAAGGATTTTCATACTCATTCCGTCGGTATCGAGAATTTCAGGCTGAATGCGCAGCATCTCACTATATTGACCCTCGTGGCAGTGGAAAACATAGACCGCAAAGGAGTACATCACGATCTCAGGTACGCCATCGTTGGTTAGATCAACCGTGAGCAGCTCGGCATTGAAGGATAGATCGTCAAGGGCGCCTCTGACCTCCTCCACAGATCCTCCAGCGTTCAGGTAGGCAAGCACTTCATCCACTGAAGCATAGAGGTCGTCGTCTGGCTCGGTCAATTGAAGCGACCCGGCTGAGACAAGCGCTGGACAAACTTCGGGGGAAGCCGGGGTCATGGACGCGACCAGGCGGGGATTGAAGGTAGGGGTGATGGTCGCCGTATAAAGTGGAGCGGGTGTCAGTGTGGGGGCGACCGTCTCGGTTTGGGTTGGGGATAAGGGTAACGCAGTCGGAGTGGCGGTGGGCGTGGACGTAAATATTGGAAGAAGCAGGGCGAGATCGAGTGTTGGAGTCCAGGCTACGGGCAGCGTGGGAGCGGGCAGGTCGGCCAACTCGTCTTGCCCCCCGCCGAACAGCCCCTGGAGCGTCCCGCTGGCAACGAGCCAGGTCAGCAGTGCACCCACAAGGACCACGCCGACCACAGCAACAGCTATCGTAACGTACCTGTTTCTGCCTCTAGAATCCCTCGGGCTTGGAGGTTCCTGGATGGGTGATGCAGGGGGGGGTTGCGGTTGAGGTGCGCTCGCCTGGGGAGAACCTGTGAGCTGTTCGAGCTTTGTGCGCGCCTGCTCGTTCGAGGGGTCGAGCAAAAGCACCTGCTTCAAACAATCAATCTGCCGGTCTTGATCATCGAGCAATTGGGAAAGCGCCCACCAACCTTGCTTTAGAGATGGGTCAGCCTTGACGGCCTTTGCGATGAGTTCTCTAGCCTGTTTCCGATCACCCGCTCGGGCGAATTCCATCCCCTGGGCAAGCAGTTCTCTTGGTTCCATTGCGCCCCCGCTTCACTATGGTTATTTGGACAGTATGGGCCATCAAGCGGAAATGATCAAGGAGGGCGGCTTGTACGGGGTAGATTTAGCTCGGTTTTATGGTCTCATGAAGCTTTATATTCCGGGAATCTCGGAGGCACTCAATTGTCGAAGGTTTTTATAAACATCTCTCTACTTATGCATCCATACAATCAGGATACCAATCGGCTGCGCACGGCGAGCGTAAATCTCTTTACGGGTGGGACTCTAGCCAGCAGTAAAATCAGCACGACACCCATCCAAATCCACGGCTCAACCACACCCTGCTTAACCAACCAGACGAAATGCACGGTCGCTAAAAAACCGGCTACATAGACTAACTTGTGAAGCTGGTTCCATCGTTTCTTTAGTCGACGTTTCCACCCTTGAGTAGAGGTAATGGCCAAGACAAGTAAAATCAAACCCGTTGTCAACCCGACAATGGCAAAGCGTTTTTCAAGCAGGGCTCCCTTGATCAAGGTGAGGTCAAAGAAATAATCTACGCCGATGAAGATCGCAAAATGGATGCTCGCATACATGAAGCTGTACAGTCCTAACGGGCGGCGCAGCTTTAAGAGGGGTTTATAGTTGAGAATAGTGCTCACCGGGGTACAGGCTAACGAAAGCACCAGCAAGACCAGCGCGGTTTTCCCTGTACGCAGCGTAGCTTCGCGGATGATGTCGGCGCCGAGATTATCATGCGTTAAATCCCACAACAGAATGGTCAGGGGAACCCAGACGGCGATGTAGGTGACAATCTGCAGGGGATGGAATCGACGACGTTTCATCTATATGGCATCACGTAATGGGCGAGCAGAAATTTAGAACAGTCCGCCGCTCACACGGTACGAAATCCTCCCATTAGAAATTTATAGCCAGGTCCATCCCGGAATAAAGATGGGCAACTTCGTCGGCATAGCCGTTGAAAATCAACGTCTCCCGCCGGCCTAACTCCCCTATGCGGCGCTCGGTTCCCTGCGACCATCGAGGATGGTCGACTTCAGGATTGACGTTGGCATAGAAACCATACTCGTTCGGGGCGGCATTCATCCACAGTGAAATCGGCATCTCGGTGACCAGGTCAATCTTGACGATGGATTTAATGCTCTTAAAGCCGTATTTCCAAGGGACAACTAACCGCGCAGGAGCACCATTCGGTGGCAGTAAGTCCTTCCCATAGAGCCCGGTAGATATCAAGGTCAAATCATGCATGGCTTCATCCATGCGCAGCCCTTCGACATAAGGCCATTGGTAGAAAGGATATTTACTGAAACCCGGCATGCCCTCCGTGTCGTGGATGGTCTCAAAACGCACGTACGTTGCCTCGGCTTTGGGCTCCACCTGCGCCAGCAGCTTGCTGAGCGGAAAACCCAGCCAGGGGATGACCATCGACCAGGCTTCCACACAGCGCAGACGGTAAATTCGCTCTTCGATCTCGAAATTCCGCAGATCGTCAATGGAGAATGTTGTTGGGTTGTGGACCAAACCGCCTACTTGAATCTCCCAGGGTGATGTGGGGTAACCCTCAGCCAGCCTGGCAACATCAATTTTATCCGTCGTGAACTCGTAGAAGTTGTTGTAGTTGGTGATGTCATCGAAGGTGTTGAGCGGATCTCCTAATTCGTCCACGTTAGAACTGGCGGACGGATCAACGGGATCCGCAGTGGGATTTCCCTCAAGCCCCGGCGCGAGTGTCATCGTCGGAGAGCTCACATTACACGCGGCAAGCAGGGCTGCCCCCCCCGTTAGAATACCCATACTTTTCAAGATATCTCGTCGAGATAAGTAGAGTTGTTCGGGGGTGATTTCAGAGGGACTGATTTTGCGCATTGTTCATACCTCCTGAGTACCAATGCACCTTCTCCACCGCATGGTTCAGGGCAGGCGCGTTAGGACAATAACCGGAATTACGCGGGGTGTCTTTTTCTCATACTCAGCAAAACCGGGATATTGGGTAGACACCTTTTCATAGAGTTCTGTGCGTTCGGGTTCTTGAACAACCTCGGCTTGGGCTTGAAACTTTTCGGTACCGACTTCAACGGTAACCTCAGGATGGGCGACGACGTTGTGATACCAGCCGGGATGGGTAGGTGCCCCACCTTTTGAGGCGATGATCACATAGCTGTCGCCATCGGCCAGATAGGCCACTGGATTCAGGCGAGGTTCCCCACTCTTTGCGCCCGTTGTGTGCAGAAGAAGCAGGGTCATTTCCTCAAAATGCCCGCCAACCTTACCGCCGTTGGTACGAAACTCATCAATAACAGCTTTATTCCAATCACTCATGTTTAACCTCTCCAAAATCAGGATCGGCACAATCAATACGATGGATATCTAGGCGTAGGAGAACTCTGAGAGTCCAGACCCGTTCGTCTACACATCCATCTTTTTAAATTATAACGCTATCCATAGTTCAGAAGCCCTGGGCGCATCGAATCTTACATTGCAAACGATGTCTGGTGAGGTCGTTAGCAGTGGTGACCTTGGTGGAAGCGACGCCAATCAGGTTGATCGGGGGGCGTGATGACTATAGTAGTGGGGTTAAGAAATAGAGGCCACTTTTCTCGATGTGGTCGGCTCAAAGTCGGAAGCCGTGTAGATCGAGGGAGTGGTCTAAACCCCTCCCTGGTTCTGTTTTTCAAACAGAGTTTGGGCCCCATTATCTGTGTAATCGGATGCAATTCTCCTAAATTCTCCAAATACGCTAATTATCGGGTGCTAATGGAAAAAACAATCCTGCTAAGTCATTAAAAGTGAGGTCGTGACAGTAGGAAATCGATGGATAGATCACACACCAGCATTAGGATTTCTGTTCCTCTGTATACGATTTGTAGTCGTTCGTATACAAAGTGTATACATCTTGCTAACCTTGTTTTTTCGTCTTAGCTCTCTTAGTCGAGATCACTCGGGGTCTGGGCGGTGATGCCTGGAATGCGCTGGAAATGTTTAGTGTCGAAGGTTATTGCTGAGGAAAGACCTTGTTTTTGCATCCATACGCCGTTGTAGGCATCCACGAAGTCGATGTTTTCATCGGCATAGAGGATCATTGCGCCTGCGATGGTCTCCGCATATTCAACGAATAATCCTGGCGTGTTGAGAATCGCAACGACATGATCCCGCACCACTTCTGCCGAGAGTTCATAATAGGATTCTAAAGTCCAAACGATTTCAGCAATGGTGAGGCTGCTCGTATGAAGTTCTAGCCTCCCCTGTTCGGCTCGTATGAGGAGTTCATCAACAGCCTGAGCTTGATCCGGCACATCGTTCGTTAAAAAACGTAGGAAGAGATTAGTGTCGATGAAGTACCTATCCATCGACATTTCTCTCTGCGACTCGTTTCTTCACCTCATATCGAACACGATCGAAATCTTCCGGCTGCTTTCGTGGTTTGACACTGGCCCTGCGATCACGCAGCGTATGAATCACCGGCCGCAGCACGATCTCTCCATCCTTCTCGAGGAATAGCACTCGATCACCTGGCTCAACATTCAGGCGTTCGCGGATCTTTTTCGGGATCGTCGTCTGGCCGCTCGTTGTGATCTTTGAACCAACCATTTCATAATCTCCTAATTATTTATTAATTTCTATAATAATATTATCATTAGCGCTAATTAATAGCAACCAGGAAATGTATTATGCAGCTGCCTATTCGCCTACTTGGATATGGAGCCAGATCTCCTATTTCGAGAATAACCGGATCCATGCTACGGAGGGTATTTCCCATAATAAATATAGAGACCACACGGACCCGAACCCAGTGGTCCAAAACCCCTACCGCGGTCCTCACGGATCCGTAATTTCGCGAGCCATGTGGTCAACTCAAGATAGGTAACCGTGTGGACCACGGTTGTGTTCGAAACCCCTCCCTGGTTCTGCTTCTCAACCAGATTTTGAGTCCCACTATTTAATAATCGGATTCTCGATATAACGAGTTGCAGATTCGATTGAAAATCAGAGGCCAAAGGAAATTATATGCAGGCGACGGGGTTTAATAGTGGTACCGGGCTTGCAGAAAGTCTATTCGTTCATCATGCACCAGATAAACAATTCGGTGCTCTTGCGTTATCCGACGGGACCAAGTACCTGGTGCCAGATACTTCAATGGCTCCGGTTTGCCAATTCCTTCGAACGGATCACGCAGTATGTCTTCTATAAGCTTGATAACTCGGAGCGCCGTCTTTCGATCATTCTTTACCCAGTACTTCAAGTCCTCAATAAACTCCGGTTGAAAGACGGCTTGACGATCTTTATTCGTCAAGGCCGACCTCAGCCGAGAGCTCATCAATCGTCATTATCTCCCCTCCGCCCTTAAGCGCCCTGGCAAGGGCATCAAGTAAACGCGCAGCATTCGCTGGCGACCGAAGAAGATGCGCCGTCTCGGTGAGACTCACTAATTCGTCCGCGGCGATCAGCGCAGCAGGCTCTCCACCTCGGCGATTGATGATGACCACTTCCTTGTCCTGGGTCACATTATCCAAGAGCGAGGCAAGCTTCTGTCGTGCTTGAGAATAGCTGACTTCAATGGTCATCCTTTTCCTCCCTACTTGTACAACTTTATTGTACAAGTATTTAGGACCTTGTCAATGCCAGATGTACAATCCTACTATTCTTAAGGCATTCATCTTGTGTCCGATATTCTTTGTAATCAGAATCTCGATGAAACGAGTTGCAGCTTCGATTGATTATCGGAAACAATACACAAGAGTGATGTGGATTAATAATGGAAACAGAAATTATAGGAGGCTTGCTACATCTTGTTCTTCTTCATGAGCTGTGGACGATGTTTAGAAAATTGGAAGATCAACCAAGGACGACCTTAAGCAAATAAATCCATAGGTTATGCATGCTCCACAATCCAGACTCCAAGATTTCCTATGAAATCATTGAACGCTGGAAGATATTCATCACCGGCATAATCCCGGGATACAGGAAGCTCAATATGATTAAGGCTGAAAGCATCTTCATGGAGTTCAATTAAATCACGCAATTTTGAACTTAACATGTACGAGGATAGGTCATCCCAATTACCACTTTCTGTCGACACAATTAGACTAGATACAAAAGAATACACCTGATACCAGAACCGCCAACCTGGAATGGCTTCATCAATCCCCAATAAATCACACCATGCTTCTGGCTCAGTCCGATATCGAACTGGCTTCTTTCTAGTACTCTCGATAAGGCGCGCGTCAGCCATGTTATCTGCGGATCTCCTTACCGAGTAGACTGAATAGTTGATCGCTTTAGCTATCGATCTGGGACTAATCCAATCGCCCCGTTGTGATATCAATATAGTTAAAAGATCGGATACGATGCCCATCCCAAAGCCTAACCTCAGGCGAAGCATAATTGCCGAAGAGCGCCATGATGCTGGATATGCTTTCCACAACTCTTGGGATCGGGTTTGGATCGTGGAGCTCTCTCCCATTAAACTTCGCCACCGCTGGTCTTTCCCCTCGATCTTTGCTTTCCATGCGAATTCGGCTAGACGATCTCTAGTTATCTGTGGGAACGTATTCTGTAAGTTCTTTAATCTTTGGATACTGAAAAGTTGTGAGCCATTCCTTGCCCATGAATCCGTAACATCCCATAGTCTTTTCTCATGATGACCAAGGTTCAAAGACATGAGAAGAAGTGCCTCAGGATCAACCAAGGATCTAGAAAACCGTTCGGATTCAATCAATGTTCCAATGGATCTCCATTGAATCCATACTGCCTCAAGAACTGCTTTTGTTAATTCATTTCCAATGGTGTTAAAGATTTCTAATTGCATGATCTAGCACCTGTTCAAGAATTTCGGCGAATTGAGGTGATGTATCTTGTGATCTTACCCACTCTGCCGCTTCTTTCAATTCAATTTCTGTTGGTCTAAGTGCCAATAGATCTTGGAAGTGTACGCTGGATGGACCCTCACTATCGGCCGCAGCATATAGTTTCAAGAAGATCAAGTCATAGCGATCGGCAACGCCAAACTATAAAGCATCGAAGTTCTGCCAATGGATTCTTTCTGCGAATCCAGGTGGTAAGCCTGTTTTCCATTGAAGTCCTACTGTTGAATTCATCCAATCATCCGGTAGGTTAAAATCTCTGGCGACTTTTGAGATCGCCAAGGCAAGCGCTTCCGGAAAAGGATCTGGTGATTCTATTTCTGTCGGCTCACCTTCCCCTAAATGACGACCGATTGCGATAATATCTACATCCCTGGTAGTTCTTTCGACAATATTCTGGAGAATAAGCGCTGTCCCTCCAACGGCAACCACAGCCGTAGGCTCTCCTTGGGAAAGCATGATTTCACCTAAAGCCCTCAGTGCGTTGACTATTTCTTTCTTACTCGATCCTTTAATTGGATTAGCCATTAGAACAATTATAGTCACTTTAAGTGATAATAATAGTGCTTTAATGTAGTTAAAATAGGACTATTGTGTCTAGCCTAACGCTGAGATAATTAACCATGAAAAGCTGTGTTTGATATGGTTGGATTAAACTAACTTATCGGGATGTGGATAGAAAATCGATTCCATGATTTTTAGGGGGAGATCATTCAGATTCTTCCTAACAGCACAATCGGATGCCCGAGAAAAATAGAATATAGTATCCGATTAACCTAATAATCAGAGGTTAAGTGTGGAGTTAAAACAGCACCGATGAGTCGCCTTGAGTTAATGTTTTCGTGCACTCCCCTGGTGGGGATATTTGACGAATAGTTACATCGCTTCGTTATAGCGAACGCCTCGAATACCTTCAAAATCAGAATGTTGAGTCCAGAGGATTGAATCCGTCTCACGCGCAGAAGCGAGCATGATGCTATCTGCCATCGGGATTTTCTCATCATCAGAGAGCTTAGCTGCATGAAGGGCGATCGTGCTTGTAAGATCAAGTATCCGACCCGATTGCATATATGCGACCGCTCTAAGAGCTTCGCTTTCGCCCCTCTGCTGAAGGACACGCTTGAAAACTTCATAGAGGCTGATCGTGGGAACAATCAGATTCGAAATATCTTCTATGGGTTCTCGAAAGAAATCAGCATTTGACCCAGCGGCGAAGTACTCAAGCCAACCGGATGAATCGACAATGTTCATTCTCGATCGGACTCCCGCTCAATCCGTGTATCGATCCCTTCGAGGAATCCAAGCGCTTCCCTAACATCTGATATTGGGATCAGTTCTATTCTTCCCATATACGGAATCACCTGAACCTTTTGTCCTGGCTTAATCCCGAGCTCATCCCGCACTTTTTTAGGAATGACTACTTGATACTTTGGAGATACGGTTGCTTGCTCCATACTATTCTCCTATCGATAGAAGTATCGTAATACGATTGACAATACTACACATCTGCATACCTGTAAACAAAACCAGAGCTGGTAAGTTCGTTATTGTGCGAGGATATGTGAATACAATGATTGGACTGGCGCAGTTTCCGACTGCGAGAATCGGAATTGCTGCGTCAACGGGGGGGAGTTAATAGTGGTACCGAGCTTGGAGAAAATCTATCCGGGTGTCACGCACCAGATAGACAATGCGGTGCTCCTGCGTTAAACGGCGAGACCATGTACCTGGTGCCAGATACTTCAATGGCTCCGGCTTGCCAATTCCATCGAACGGATCACGCAGTATGTCTTCAACGAGCTTGGTAACTCGCAGCGCCGTCTTTCGGTCATTCTTTACCCAGTATTTCAAGTCCTCATTAAACTCCGGTTGAAAGACGGCTTCGCGATCTTTATTCGTCAAGACCGACCTCGGCCGAGAGTTCATCAATCTTCATCATCTGTCCCCCACCCTTAAGCGCCCTGGCAAGCGCTTCGAGTAATCGCGCCGCGTTCGCTGGTGAGCGAAGAAGATGCGCCGTCTCAGTGAGACTCGCTAATTCGTCCGCGGCGATCAGCGCAGCAGGCTCTCCACCTCGGCGATTGATGATGACCACTTCCCTATTTTGGGTCACATCATCCAGAAGAGAAGCAAGCTTTTGTCGTGCTTGAGAATAACTAACTTCAATGGTCATTCTAATTCTCCTTACATGTACAGCTATACTGTACAAGTATTGATAAGTCTGTCAAGATTGTTGCATCTGTTTTTATACAGGATTTGGTTTGTCTGCGTTAATTTAGGTGTGCGAGTTTCTGCTTTTGTGTAATCGGAAACAAATCTCATAACTTTAACAATTACGCTAATTATCGGATGGAATTTGAGTATTTAAAATTGCGAAGAAATTAATATTTAGATCAGGTCCGAGTGATTGACCTTCAACCAATCTACAACGTCTTCCTGGAATGACCAACCTCAACCAGCAACTCATCTACCTCAGACTGTGAGATCTGGCCACCGCGATCGTATGTTCCAACATTTCGCTTCGTGCGGCACTGATCAAAGTACTGCGCCAAGTCGGAATACTCTCCCCCCATAACCTCAGGAAGAAGTCGAAACGTCAGCCAATGATGCCCTTTCCCGTATGTTTCATAGCCTGCGCAGTACAAGGGGATTGTCGCCAATGCAAGTGCCCCTTCGTAAGCGATCAGAAAACGACGATCGGTTGATAAATCTGGTACCGATGCATCATTCAGATCTCGCCGCACGATATCGAACAAACCCCGGATCTCTTCGTCATTTGTCTTGTGGGTTCTAAGCCGTTCTTCTGCCAGCCAACGCTTGAAGTCCATCTTCATCCCCTATAAGAAAAATCTTGGGCTCCTCCATGATCGTCTGCGTGAACGAATCGCCTTTTTCAACATTATCCTGGAACTCATGTACTCGGATCGTGACCGGATTCAATTCGCGATCTAGCTCTGCTTTCAGAGGAGACAAGTATCCGGACAATTCCCGGCTTGTCATATCACTGATCACCATGAGATCGATATCGCTAGTCGAAGTCTCTGACCCTCGTGCAAATGAACCAAATATGAACGCCGATCGGATAGCGTCAGATCGTTCTTGAAGGACTTTTTTCAATTGATCTTCTATACCTGCCGTCTTTGCCATGAGCGCTCTAAGGTCGGGGAAAACGGGGGACTGCCGATTCGCTCGGAAGTATTTTCTATTACCATCGACACTCGAGATTAGTAAACCCGCGTCTTCAAGGCGTGCAAGCTCACGTTGAATTGCACGGACGGGTTGCTCTGTTAGGGAAGAAATTTCTCGCAAATAGTGGCGACCACTTGAACGAAGAAAAAATAGCTTTAAGACTTCCACACGAGCTTTGGAAGTAAATAAAGCATCCAATACAGGAGCGTTTTGTATACTTTTTGTAGTCATATGTATACAAATTATATACGATATTTTCCGCTATTTCAAGCTCAATAATATCTGTCGTGACTTGTTTAGTGGTGGATTCTACTCCCTACACTATCGATCTCTTACCTACCAATCGACCGTAAGATACAGGTGCTGCTTGAGTAACCGATTCCGAGAATTCGCGCCTTCAGTTTAATTCATCCTATTTGGAAGTGATTATTTGTGTAATCGGACATAAATACGTCCAGGACAATCGACAATCGTTTGTCGTCCTATAACCCCGCAAGGATTTGGATTTGTTAGGAGAAGGATATTTACTGGGGCGCCCCCTTCGTTGATCGAGCACAAAACATTGAGCTTAACTGGACGGGATCTGATTCATTTATGGCATCGCATGAGGGCTAGATTCAACTCGTAAGTGCAACTTTGAAGGTTGGAATAAGAGGTAAGCTGCAGTAGCATCTATGCTTCTTAAACCACCACGTCAAAGGAGCACAAATGAGAACCTACACGCAGCTTACCCAAGAACAAAGATATCAGATTTACACGCTGTGTACCCTTCGGTACGCCCTCCTGAAAATGGGACATCTGCAAGTCGAGATAGCTGGAGTAATCGGTGTTCACAAATCCACGATCAGCAGAGAAATGAGACGCAATCGTGGACAGAAAGGTTATCGACCCAAGCAAGCTCATCAGTTTGCTCTGAACAAACGCAAGAAAGCAAGGTATCGCATCAAATCTTCCACCTGGATCTTGATCGAAGCGTTGATC
>CBDAFF010000007.1:0-15952 GCA_965195195.1 uncultured Anaerolineales bacterium
TGTGAGAACCTACACGCCAGCGCCTGGGTGATTGGGAAGTGGATACGATTATCGCAAAAGGACATCGTCATGTGATTGTCTCTCTGACCGAGCGCAAATCTCGCCTGGCTCTGTTGAGAAAGGTCGAGCGCAAGACCGCTCAAGCCGTGTTGGAACATCAGCAACTACCGCTGCTTCTTCTGGAGCACCATCCACCGGATGACGAATAATAATTGCATCTGCGTAGCCCTCTACCATCTTTATGGTGTCATGAAGACTTTCTTGATAGCAATCTCCAGCCCTACTTGTTTTCGGATCAGCAAAACCTAATATCCCTCTACCTAGTCTCAACATAGCGCTCTCAAAACTTAACCGAGTCCTAATACTAACCTGAAAAATATTGTAGTCAACATCTTGTCAGACAAGCGATCAATCCTGCTCCGTGATTGGACTGCGGATTCTATATTCTCAGCCATATCAAAGATCAACTCAAAGTCAGCGCGCTTAACGCTCTTTACGGTATCGAAATCAGCACCATTGAACGCATCCATTTCTACTCCTCCTTTTTTCTGACCTTTCTTATCCTGTGTCTGGAGTTGACCCGGTTACGTGGACACCTTCGATCTCTTAACCCATACGCAGGAGATAGAGCTTTCCCAGAGGATGGAGACGGGCAGAATGGCGGCAGCAGAATTAACTTCTCAGAAGCCTCCATACCGACAAACACAGACCTTACAACAATTGGTCCGGCGAGGCGATAAAGCCAGGCAGAAACTCATTACCTCCAATCTCAGGCTCGTTGTAAGGGTTGCCACATGGTATCGGAGCAGCGCCCTTCCTTTCCCGGACCTGATCCAGGAGGGCAACTTCGGGTTGATGCAAGCTGCAGATAAGTACGATTGGCGACGGGGGACACGCTTCTCAACATACGCAGTCTGGTGGATCCGTCAATCCATCACCCGCTCTATCGCTAACGACAGCCGCTTGATCCGGGTTCCGGTCCACATCCATCAAAAACTGTCGAAGATCGTCCGAAGTCAGCAATCTCTATATCGTGAGCTTTGTCGTGAGCCAATCCCTGCAGAAATCGCCGATGACACTGGATTGCCCGAGCAGCAAATTGAGGATTTGTTAGTTCATCTCCATCCACCAAGATCCCTTGACGCCCTCATTGAGACGGAAGGCGGTGGAACCACCTCCCTTTCATCAATTTCTCGAGATCCAGACGTTCTGTCTGTTGAAGATCAGGTAGAACATAAACGTGCGGATAGAGAATTAAGGCAAGCACTGGAGTCCCTAACACCGCAAGAGCAGCACTATCTTACACGTCGTTACGGTTTAAAAGGTAAAAAGGGGCTCTCTCCCTGCGAGCAGCTGGCGCAGCGCTTGGTAAAACTAAAGGCCAGGCACAAGTCCTCGAGGCCAATGCCCTTTCAAAGCTTCGAGATCAATCAGTTGCATCGATGTTGAAATAATTCTTGCAACCATCGTCGAAAGCGGATTCTGTAATCTTGAAAACGTGCAAAATCTTGTTTCGCATAGCCATAGTTGTTTTCGGTAAATAAACTATTATATTTTACATTAATGTATAAATGGCTATGCGCATTGCTATTTGATCTCATGGGCGCCTTTTTTGAGTGGTTGAGACGCATCGAGCGCGTTTTTAGCTTCACTGCCTCGATAGTGCTGGAGCTCGAGTTCCGATATTAGCCCCTCCGAGAAATTTCTTGGTCGATAAAAATGAGCGCCAATTGCCACTGATAGCAATTCGCGCTCTAGATCCTTCATCTCCCAGTAAATTGCCTGGTTTACTTTCCCCGTGGCATCAAATACATCCACAGTCTTTGCGGTTCTCCCCGGTCCACTTCTAATTCCTTCCCCACCCTACCTGCCATCACATCGAACCATTCATCATCAACCAGCGATTGCCCCCCATATATGACTCGTCTAGGGTTTCGTCCAATCAAAGGCGTTTCCTGTTTGAGCATTTCAAGCCGATTCGTTCCGCTGCCGCCCTTTCGTCCCTTTTTGAAACTTCCTGTCAGTCGGAAGCCAGGCATATAATACACCACCTGAAAACTGACGATTTTTCCTCACATCGATTCTTATTCACTCTTATGATCATGCAGAACAACGTGGGTGCTGTAATACTTTGTTGATTCAGGGTAATCTATTAATGAAAGGTATTGGATCGATTCGATGATCGATAATGACTAGAGTTCTCAAAGTCTCGAGCACTGACACTGAAGCTGAGCGTAAATCAATGATTAGCGAGCTCTCGCCCCTCGCAAAGGGATTCGATCAGCACTTCTCTCGAATTTATGCCTACGCTCTCTATCACGTGCAGGATCCCGGTATCGCGGACGAGATCGCTTCCCAGACCTTCACCGCGGCTATGTCCAGAATCGACAGATACGATCCAGAAAGAGGCTCCATGGATGCATGGCTCTTTGGTATAGCGCGCAATGTAATAAGGAAACATTTGCGGGCTCACCGTATCCGCGACTGGATATCTCTTGATTCACTCTGGTCTCACCCCACAACTTCATTGCGCTGGGTCGAAGAGATCGCCACAGACAATGAGTTGCTCACTGAATTGCTCCCGCTGATAGGTAATTTACCTGAGCGGGAGCGAGATATCTTGTCCCTCAAATTTGGAGCGGAGATAACCAATCGCAACATAGCGAAAATCACTGGACTCACTGAGAGCAACGTAGGTGTGATCCTCTACCGCACACTTCACCGCCTGAGAGACCAACTGCAGGAGAACGATGATGCACAGTCCTAAAACCTTCGCAAATGATGTGGCGAGTTTCAATCGTCATCTGGATGCGCTTATCTTTGACCATCACCTTCCATCAGAAGAACTTGAATCTTCTCACCGGGAGATGTTCACGATTGCACTGGCATTGGCACACAATTCCTTCGACTCTCTTAGTAATACAAAATCCTCCATTCTACAAAAAGTGATTAAAAAATCTAGAACGACCCCAAACAAACCATCTCTGAGAAAAGTTGCATCTGTTGGCGCCCTCCTCACCATCGTCACCTTCATCGTCGCATGCGCCGTTTCCCCCACATTGAGAGCGCGGACGAAAGAAGTTTTGATCCAGATCGGACATCTCGTCTTCACAGATGACCCCACCGATGCCCAGCAGCCGTTACCTTATAAAGACACCTCGCGACCAACCCCTGTGATAGAGGAGACTGGTGAACCACATCGCTGGGTTCCACTAACACAGGAAGAGGCCAGTCGCCTGGCAGGAATCCAGGTGCTCGTACCACACGATGTTCCGGAGCAGGAATGGGAAAAGGCCTTCCTACCGGAATGGGGAAACCCCAAAAAGATCTCCTGGGAGATTTATGAATCCCCTGCGGGAGGGATATATGTCAAGTGCGATTGCTTCCGCTTCCATCAGGTAATAATCCGGCAGCAGCGTATCAAAGAGGTTGCATTAGAGGAATTCGCCATTGCGGATGCTCAAGCGACCGAGGTCACGGTGCGAGGATCAAAGGGATATTGGATTGAGGACGCGCCTACAAGCCTTGTCGGCGGCGGAGGTTCGATGTGGAGCCTTACCGAGGATGACATAGTTTGGCAGATCAGTTACGAGAATTTCCTCGTGTGGGAAGAAAATCGAATCCTTTACATGATCAGTGGCAGTGACGAACTCTCTCAAGAAGATTTCCTTCTCGTCGCCGAATCCCTGGCTCCGTAGAATCCGTCCTGAAGCATCAAAAATCCTCATCCTTGTGAGGGCTGGACCAGAAGATGAAAATCAATACATGAATGCAACTTTAATGGTGGAAATGAGAGGTAAACTGCAGCAAGGTCCATGTGAGGTACTTTATCTTGGATTCAAACTCAGGATCCAGAGGTTAATGGGTTTCCTGCCTTTAGCGAACGCCGCTCGCATATTTCGCGATCGTTTTTCGGACTCTTCACGAGTAACAGCTATATGGTTTTCTAATCCCATCCATCTTCGATGGTCACTTCCATAAGTCTTCGACAATGATTCTTGTTTCTTTTAAAACCACATCTGCGTCTGGCGCAGTTGGTACGAATATCCGCAGCTGCTTCTCCCACTGTCGTCGAGCTATCTCTTGCAAGGCTGGGGAGAAATAATCATCGACCGAGTTCGCTTTAACACTGCAATGAGCTGATTTTTCCCGAGTCAGATTAACAAGCTCTTCACCCGATAAGTCAACACTTTTAAGGATATGCCAGAGATCATAGTAATCCCTGGAAACCCGCCCCGCACCCCACCCGCGATCCTCAATGCGGGCGAGGCTTTGAAGCAAAGCTCGGAGCTTCTCAGCAACAATTTCCTGCAGTTGATAGACAGGCGCTTTACCCGGCAGATTTTCAGGGAATTCGTGTATGATGGAGCGATATTCAGGCTTTAGTAGTACTGGTTCGTCAATGGTGATCTCTACCTTGAGCCTACATATAGGTTGACGATGGTCAGGGTATTGGACACGAACAATATAGGAGGATTGACCTCCCGGATGTGGTTTACGTAAAACTAGAGGCTCATATTCGATCCTGAAGGGTCCATTCTCTTGTAAAAGTTCTTCGGCATTTATAACTGCCCGACTAATCTTAGTATCTAATTCAGCAACCGGACCGATCTCTCTTGTGGAATAATCAAGATCTTCCGAGAAACGGTAGTTGCGAAAATACAGCTTACGTAAGGCTGTTCCCCCTTTCAGTACAAGGGCATCACCAAGATCATCCGTCGTTGAGATAGCTTTGAGTAAGTAACTTATCGCGTAATCCTTTTCAACCACCCATTGTTGGACACCTTGAAGGTTTGACTGCTCGCGGATCAACTGTCTAATGGTTGCCATCAGCCTTCTGCACTCCGAGATTGTTGATGATATGCCAGCGTGAATCCGAAGTCCCGGTCCGAGGCAAGCCTGGATCCAACGGATAATAACTCCGTACGCTATAATCCCGAAGCGGTTCTATCAAATTCGCATGCACACTCATTTCCTCAAGTATCCAACCAAGACGCTTGATGACAGAGCCCATATCATAGCGAAGCGCGTACCTCACAAGCTTCTTATGATTGAATATATGCCCCTGTTCCTCGAAGGTCTCCATAGCCAAGTCTATGCCGCCGAACAGGTCAGGACGGGCTACCATATCCAGGAAGGTCCTCTCTCGATCAGTAATGGATACACGGTGCCAGCGGCTGACCCATTCCTCCTTAAACCCGAAGAACCGCTTCTTTACAACATAGATGAATTCAACCTCGACACCCATCACCTCCCAGACGGCCCTACCCCGCGGACGCAATGCTTCACCCTCCCTCATCTCGGGGGTTACGACCTTTTTCGGACTCGTGGCCTGAACCATAGGGGGAATCTGCGTCGTCAATCCATGATGGGATAACGCTGACCAATGACTGATCGCCATTGGTTGAACAAGAGTATCAGCCAATGCGAATGGATGCAGCTCATCCGGAAAGAGTGGGGAATTAACGGCATAGACTCCTCGCTTGATCCGGGCGATCCAGCCAGATCGGTAAAGTGCGTGAAGCGTCCATCTCAGGTTCTGGGAGTTCATTCCCATATCGGCCGCCAACGACCGGATTTCATCAATCTTGAAGATGGGACCTGCCTCCTCTAAGATCCTCTCCAGCAGCTGGGTCCCCTGAGTCTGTGCGTACTTATCCCGGCTCAAGAATTAACTCCCTTTTCTTTACTGCGTAAATTTAGCAATAGCGTATTTCCGTAGTATATTATACACTATTGTGTGTATTGTTCTACGTAGATTTGCTAATTACTTATTCACGTAGTAATTTTTACATAGTTATTACTGCCTTTCGCTTCCTAAAATTGGCTTGTAATCATTTTCTGAACTTTAATCCCGATGAATTGAAAGAACTTACTCGCACCTTTCTGGCCACTCCCACAACTTTAGTCGGAGGAGCAGTCAGTCGGGTTCTGTGAATTTCAAGCGGTTGCAAGACACCCACCCTTTAGCCTCCCACCCCTGCATCACCGGACCCTCCACGAGACAGACTGTACTATCCTGCGAAATCCCGTGAAGAATAACCTCGAGACCCGCTTCCAGGTCTCCTAGCCAGATACCCTCATCCTCTAGCTCAGGATTGGAATACATCGGCAGGAAATTGATCGTCTCATTGGGGTCATAAGGCAGTATAGATGGCTCAACCCATGCTTTTGCCGGGAACCAGATCTGCGGGGTTGCACCTGCCGCCCCCGGTGTTGGCGGGTTGTCCACATCGATTCCATAGAGTTCCAGCGCCTCTTCGCCGGTGATCACACGTCCGCTTCCAGAGACGACGGGCTCATCGGTTTGCTGCTGGTCTGGTGTCGTACCTGGAACGAGCGTCGGTTCATCGGACTGCCCGCATGCAGCCAGAGTTCCTGCCATTACCAGCAGTATAGATATCGCCAATGTTTTTTTCATCATGGTCCTCACAAAACCAATGCCCACAGCCATAAGTAGCTCACCCCCGCAACTGCCGCCACAATTCCCCAGGGTGTTCGGATAGCCTCACTATCCGGACTTTCTCCTAATCTCCTGGCGACAGACGCCAGCCGCTGTACCCCTTGCTGAATCCCTCCACGGTGAATGATGGTTAGCCCCACGCCAAAAACAATCGTCAGTCCAAAGAGAAGAGCCAGAACAATCCAATCGTGTCCAATCCCAACCAGGCCAAATGCCAATTGGGAATCCCCTCCCCCAAACCAGTTCCGCCAGAAGAGGAATGATACGAACGTAATCCCCAGGACCAGCGGCGCTGCTTCCCACTCGAAAGCCCACAACATACCAATCGAAGCCACAACGAGTACGGGCTGCCATGCTCCACCCCTTGTGCACCAAATCGCCAAGAGGTAATACATCGCCCAGATGGGTATACTCCAACCATCCTTGACGAGAACTGCAAGCCCTAAACCGAGCATACCAAATCCCGCCGCAACAGGGATCTTTCTTGTTCTACTATCTACAATCGCCGCCCACACAAGCAAGGCTGTTCCCAGTGCGGCGATAATGATATTGAAAATCACGCCCCAACAACCTCCATCATCTCCCCATTAATTCAGGCCTGCTCCCTTTGCACCACCGCCCGCAGTTCATCTCTCTCCAGTTGCCAGCTCTTATCCAAAACTACAGGAACGCCTCTGGGTTCAAACCAATACGCAGCGCCGTGATAACGATGACGAAATTCCAGATTGCTTTTCCCCCGCCGATTCTTCTCTACGCCCCAACGCACGATCGGAATGCCGCTGTCATCCCACCCATCCCGGTTGCCAATCACGGCAATATCCGGCTCATACTGCATTATGGCATTTCCCCACAGGTTCTCAAGATGGACACGGCCCATCCTCAGCCCTTCGCCATCAGCAGCGCCCACAGCAACCACCGAGAGTACCGCGTCTTCTGCGGTTGTGCGCATGGCCAGGCCCTTCAGCCCTGCCAGGACCCGCTCGATGCGTTCTTCCGCCTGTACAGCCCTGGAGGTATCGATCACCGGCACTCGTTGAATATAGTCTACAAACAAAACGATCCTGTTTTTCTTGTAATGGTTGATGGCCAACTCAACATATTTACTCAAAGCCTCCAGGTCCGTGTTCAAACCATCACCGGATGCCAGCCAGATATTGTGCATCTTCTCGCTCAACCAGGCCCATGCTCGAACACCATTCGGCAGCCTGGACAGGACCTCGTCCATCATGTGCAGTTTATCTTCCGCGCCGTTGCCTCCCCGGTCATCCCTTTCCCGAATTGAGCCGATGTAGGCGTCGCGCAGGAGATCCATCGTGATGTGCTCTTCATCGCCCCCTGCGAATGAGTTCTGGCAGATCAACCGCTCCCAGAGCGTCTTTGTACTGTGCTCGTAGCACACAACGATCGCCAGGTCTCCATTGCCGGCTATGCTGTTTGCCCATTGAAGGATCAGCGCTGTCTTACCGATATTCTGCACGCCCCCCACAATCGTTAGATCGCCGCCGAATAATCCACCTCCTGTTAAATCGTCCAGCGTGTTGAAACCAGTGGGAATCGGCCAGAATGACTCTTCCCGGCCTTCCTGCAGGCTTCGTTCGACCTTGAGTGCAACCTCTTCTAAGTCATCCGGTGCCATCACAAATGGCGGTAAGTGAAACCCCCTTGGTGTTCCTGGCATACCCCACCCCTATTCTTCCTCTTCTTCTACCAACTCAATGTGCGACGACAGCTTGTAGCTTGGCAGCCTTCCAGTTCCCTCACTTTTAATATCGATGATTTTCTGCCCCAACGTCGCCCGCAATCTGGCGCGCACCTTTCTCAGTCGCTCTGTCGTTGTCACGGGATCTATTTCAAAATCCTCCCCCCACATATACATGATCACATCAGGCCGATCGACATACACCCATCCGTCATCGTCCCTGGCCGATGCCAGCAATTTGATCAGCTTGGATTGCCCTGCTGGAATAGCGATCTCCTGGTTTCCCTTTTTATAAATGCCCCGATCGACGTCCAGGATTCCATCACTGAAATTCAGTTTAATGCCCTCGTCCTGGCGCATCTCTCGCCCTTCCATACGGGCCCGCATCGATTCCATCTGCTGCAGCAGCGCCTTTGGGCGATAAGGCTTCCGTAAATAAAGATCCGCACCACCCGCCAGGAGATCATATTCTGGATAGTCTTCGAAGTATCCTGAAAGGATGAGAATGAATACTTTCGATCCGTAGGCTTTCCTCAGGACCGGAACAATTTCTGCGGAATTCCCGTCTTCCAGATTCAGGTCCAGGATCAGCCAGCCCGCATTTGTTTCTGCGAGCAGACTCACCACTTCCGCTTTCCACTTTGTTGTCCACACCTGGTAGCCGCCGATGGTTTCAAGAATACGCATCATCTCCTGGGCTCGATCGAGTTCATCTTCAGCGATCACCACGCGGTCATAATCACGATTCGGCACCTTCGTCCGCCTCCTTATCTACCTCTCTGTTTTCTTTCTCCTCTTTCAATAGTATGACCTCGAAGACGCCACCCTGCGTCTCCTTATTGCTGTGACACAACAGCTCTCCCCCGTATGCTCTTGCAATCGCCCTGGAAATCGTCAGTCCAACGCCCATGCCATAGTCAACCCGCTCGCCTGTCCTTCTCTCTTCTTTCATGCTCTCAAGGGGTGCGAAAATCATATCGACGTCGGCTGGGTCAACGCCGGGGCCATCATCTTTCACGATAATTCGGACGTCCTGTTCGCTTACTTTTATAGTTACCCTAACGGATCCGTCTTCCGGGGTATACGAAGCCGCATTGTGAAGCAGGTTTCGTATTATTGAACGAATATGCTGGTCCCCCGTAATGAGGATCTCTTCGACGCCTTCTGGCCGATCTACGATGAACATTACATCCGGCCAGGCTTGCCTCACCTCTTCCAGTGTTTCACGTAGGTTTTCCGTCAAGGAAACTACATTCCTCTCGAATGGCAGCACTTTATCTGCCAGGAATGGTGCCTCGCGCATCAAATGGCTCCAATGTGCAGAACGGCTCAGCAAGGATGTCAAGTGCAGGGTATCCTCCTCCGTCATTGTTCTGCCCCGCTCACTGAGCGCCGCCATTGTGTTCAAGGAGCCCTGCAGGTCATTATTGATCTCGTGAGCCAGTATGCGCATCACCAAGCCCAGGTTCTCAATTCCCATACCCTCTCGCCGCTCGATCACCTCCATCAGAATGCTGCCGATCCGCTGCACGAACATGTCCATTCCGGTAGACATGGCCTGCAGCGTGACAGCGTCACTCTTCCATTTTCCTCTTCCCTGGGCAACGGCCATTCCTGTGGTGATATTCCCGGCGCGGTTTTGCGAGATCCAGCAGGTCAGCGGCTGCTCCTGTCCCTCCTCGTCCCGCACACTGGCAACTAGCTGCCTGCGGCCGTCCTCCCCCTCCATCAAGTCTTTCATATAGTTCTCTGTCCAGCTGACGTTCCAGCTTCCGGCAACCTCTTTAGACACTACAGGTAAGTACCTTCGCCTTTTTACTTCACCTCGAATGAGCAAACCGGGCGCCCTCACCAGGACAATCCAACCGCTGTTCTGAGGGAAGAGGCTCGATAGCTTCTCACAGACTGGATAGAGGCTCTCTACTTTCAGCGGCGGCGTCAAACCGGAGAGAATATTGTCGAGTTCCCTAAGCCAATCAAACAGATACATGATCTGGTCTTCACGCCTGGCCGAATATATGAGAAGAATGGTCACCAGCAGACCGAAGATGCCCAGCGCAAAGTTCGGTGCGACCCGGATCCATTGATCTGGTCCCAGCGCGATCAAGCCATAAACCCCTGATGCTGCAATAGCCCCGCTTGCAAACAGGATCCCGATTCCAACCAGATAAAGGAGCAGTCTCCTGCCTGCTTTTCGTTCGCCTCTCTTCAGCCAGCGTCTCATGTTTGCTCCGCCTCCAGATTGTCGAGCATCCACAATGCCCCTTCAGTTGTTAATCCCGGTGAGGTGGTCATAAACTCAAGGAACGATTTCAAAAGCTCACTGCTTGACTTCACTGACTTCTCTCCATTCACAAAGCCCCTCACTTTACGGGTGAGCGCTTGTGCTGCATCAATTTGTGCCATCAGCGGGGGATTGAAGAGCTCCATCACCCCTCGCTCAGCGTAGCAAAGCATTCGGTACTCACAGTCCCCACAGGCTTGCCACCCACATACCATCCTGGGGACGTAGGCTCCGCCCCGAATGCCTGTAACGACCGCTCGTGCCAGTCCTTCCAGCGTCTCCGCTCCGTCTCCGAGCTGCGGGCGGAACCGCTGCTGTTCACCACTGTGCATGTGCAGCACGTTGACGCCTTTGACCTTTGTTTCAGCCTTCTCATCTGCCAGCTGCGCCTGACCCAGCGCAAGAACCCGAAGATCTCGAGCCAGACTGTATGGCGGGGGAAGAAGTTCATTAAATAACATCAAGGTAACTTCTACCTTGTGAGTCTCCCCTTCTTCGCTATCTTCCTTTGCTGGCCTTCCCGGTCTCCTGCCCTTCCCGATTGTGCGCACCAGATCCGCCTGAAGGTGCAGCTGGGTGGACGGCAGATCGACAATCATCGGCACACCTACGCCCAAAACACCCTTCGGATCTGGTAGCTTCAGCTTATTGCTGATATCCATCGAATCGGCAAAAGCATCCGCCATCCCTATCGGCGCCTGGTATTGCTGTTCGTCCGTTAACTCAAGACGGGCCATGCCAATCTTGTGCTGATGCCCGTCGATCGCCTTCCTGCGGGTTGATAACCCGCTTGTATCGCTCATTTCGCGCCAGTAGCGTGTCCAGCGCGGGCGCTTGTATCTCTTTCCTTCCCGGTCTGTTATCGATCCATCTTCAAATCTTCGCAGCAGCGCCCTGCGAAGCTGGTGATAATCGACCAATGCCCGAGTCACGTCCTCCCCTAGCTTCCATGTATCCAGCCAGTGCTTCCAGACCAATCCCAGGCTTTCGCCAAAGGACATCGCCTTACTGTTATTGGCGGCTTTGTAATACAGACGTATGGCTGATCGAAGCGACTCGCGGATGAGCTTCTCGCCTGTACGGTGGCCCTTTAATTCAGCCACATCAGGCGCTAACCCTGTCCTCCTCCACCAGACTCGTACCGGGCAATAAGCCCAATCCCATACTTCATCCAGCTGTAGACGGAGTTTGCTTTGCGCCCCCTTTTTCATCGAATGTGCCAATCCCCTTTACGCTAAGATACCAATTCCCAGTTCACCGCCACCCCAACACCCAGGTCACTGATTAATTCCGGATGTAATTCCAGCACATACCAGGCCGGTTTAGGTGAGCCGTAGTACAGTCCCCACGGCTTTGCTACTGTCGAATGCACAACCTTTCCTTGATCATCCAGCCATGCAACGCAGATCGGAAAGCGCATGCCCAGCATATGGATCGAAGTGACGAGGTTTTTCTTTCCACGTCGAGACTCTGGCATCTCCATTAAGATGCCTTCCTCACACTCGAGGCGATCCAGGCTTAGCAAGCCCTCTCGCCTTGATGCGCCCGAGCTGCAGTATATGACCCTGTCGGCGATGACGTTTCCGTCCACCTTTAATGTCAAATGCGCCCCATCACTGAGTTTCATAATGTTTCTCGCAAAGAATAGTCCCCGCTTTTGTGGTGAGAGGCTTCACATTCTGCTCCGGGGCGTCTCGACCCCTCCCCGATAAATGTTTCTTCGCTTGCTCTATTAAAAAGAATACGCCAGGAAGGCCAGTATGGCGGCGGAAATGATCGATCCAATCAGGATAATATTGCCCAGCGATGAGTTTGTCTCCTTCATCCGCTTGCGCAAGCCCATTCCGAATAGGATCACACCAACACTGGTAACACCTGTTCCAATATAGTAACCAAGGCCTGCTCCTGTAAGAAGGATGATGATTCCCAGGATCGTAATTCCACCACCTGCGTAGAATAGACCGCTGCTTTTGCCCTCCATTGTTATTCCCCTTTCTTTTTGTGTCTTGATATTTTCCGATACCTTATATAGTAGAGATGACTCCTGCTTATGACAATTATTATCGCATAGGAACTCGCGTTTGCATCTCTAGAATCTTTCTTGATGCGAGAATGAGCCGTGCCAACCCCTGTGCTTTCAACGGGACCTTATCGACATCATCCTCCGGTTTTCCCCGCTTATGACTTCGTACATACGTGGTTCCGGGCTTCAGGATGATTCCCTGTGTCATTGCTCTTCTGTAGGCCCTTCGCGAAGCTCTCTTCCCCGGTGGTAATACCCGAATGTGCTCTTCGACCGGGTAGGCCTCCCGCATAATACGCTCCAGTTCTTCCTTACTTCCCCAGCTGATCCTTCCATAGAGGCGTATCGCTTTATTCTCTACTTCTCCTGCTTTTCTGTTATCGTCCTCCTCTTGAAGGATGACCTCCCTGCCCCCGATCTTCAAATCTCTCCACAGTGCGCTCAGGGTGAGGTGAATTGCGGGAATAGCCCCTTCTTGATTGACCCATCGCTGTAAATGCGGCGGTGCAGCCGTCCACCTGAAAGAAACGCCCGGCTTTTCGTCTTTCTCAAGCGCAACCCATAACCCCTCTCTGGGTATGATCCATACTCTCATACTGGTTATGTCCCACCAGCGTAAAGGAGTCCTGTCCGGAATATCCACCCTGAAGAAACCATAGGGATCACAAGTCCAATAAAGTGCGGTTTCCTCCAGCAGTCCTCTTGATTCATGCGCCGCCAGAACCGGGTCCATCATTTTCTCTTCCTGGTTCTTCCCCTTGCTTCCCATTAATCGTCCGAGCATGCCATCGAATGGATAGTCACGCCTGTATCCTGTCAGATACTTCAGTGCGCTGCGGCCGATCTGCCCCCCTTCCCATTCCATTACTTGCGGCCAGGCCTGCCTTTTGGATCCTCCTTCCAGGCGGAATCCTGTACCGGACACCATCACCCACCCCTCAGGTTTGAGGTCCATCCACGAACCGGTGATCATCACCAGAATGCGCCTCATTGTCCCATCAAGATGTACGCTGCAGAGACGGGATCTCACTTGCGGATCCCACAGTTTTTCCCCGATCTTGAGCCAGAACCGGGCGCTGTCCAGCGGTCCAGCGGCGGGCCGGCATAGAGTCCGGCCAGTTACCAGCTCGTCGATACAATTCATTACCTTTTCATCCAGAACAGTTTCGCTCCATGGTTCTTCTTTTGACTCATCTCTTTCTTCCGCTAAATGGGCAAAGAATGCTGGCGGCCCAACGACGCTTTCAAGACCTGATGAGAGCCCTCTCTCGCTGGCAAGTATGGCCCCAAAAATCGCCGCCAATCCCGTTGTCCCTTCTTTGCGTGCTTCATGGGCCTCGATCCCTCTCAAATCCTCCAGCAGGGAGGGTGTTTTGGAATCCCCCCTGATAAAGAGAACCTCCCCTTTTTCCCCCCGCCCAACGATCGAGGTGCTGTTATCTGACCGGGTCCAGACAACGCAAACATCCTGGACATGCTCAGAGACAGTTTCGCAATCGGCTGCTTCTGCCCTGGCTTTATATATAACCCTGGCCTCACCCGGGGGGCCTAGCGTAAGAGTCTTTTCCGCCACTTTTTTTACCTAAAAAAACGTCTTTTCTTGTTTTCGCTTCTTGCAGCTGCCTGTGCTCACCAGTTGAATCCTGTTAATACACAAATACCGTCAACAGGATGAACGCAAAACCGCCCATCGCCAGGACCACCAGGCTCCACAGCAGCGGATGTTTTTCAAAGCTTTTCATCAACCCTTCCCCCCTGGGCTTCACTCTTTCTGGAATAGCACCTGACATCTCCAACCAGGACTTATCCTCCTGCCATTTTTTATTCATATGCTCTCGATCCTGCTCGTTCAGTTCTTGCTGCTTGATGTCGTTCATTTTCCCCCTCCTGCCCTGAATAGCGCCGCTATCACTCCTCACGATCTGGAACCTCGAGCCCGGGCAGATCCAATCCGTCGTCCATATAAGGGTGAATATCTCCCCCTGGTTTCACCTTCTCCTGCCCATCTTTCTGGTTCAGTTTTTTCACAAGACCCTTTACGATCTTGTCCTCCTTATGGCCCTGTTCTTCCTCTGGTTTTTCTTTCCCGTTGCTCCCCGAACTCAACCACCCTGTATCTGGTCCATCGCTGATCACCCTTCCGAGGTGGGCTTCGCCTGAGCTCTCGTTTCTACCAGGGCTGAACCCCAGGCAGGGGTTTCTCGCCTGGGCCATCGACACTGTTCCAGATCTCCCTCCAGGGCGACATCCCCCCAATAGATTCATAGTCCAAACCCTCCTTCAACCTACCCATATTCATCGATACCGGCATTTGCGTCGTACACCAATTGTGATCTTCAATAAAATATCTGGTCTCTCATCAGTTGCAGCATCACTTCCCTTGGGCAGCGGTTTGCTCCAGACTTCAGATGTTAGGGTCATTGTGGCCTGTAAACCTTGGGTTCAGGTAGCATGGAATCACCTTTGATAGCGGCTTCACCCGCTTCTCGGGAAGCAGTTCTTTGTTTGATTGTAGGAAATTTGAGAGGGTTTGTCCGGGACATAGGCGTCACTTTAGCGGGACGTGGGCGTCCCTTAGCTATCCCGGGAATGAAATTTATTGAAAACCTCATGTTTTTAGCTTTTCTTTCCCCTATCCAAATTTAACTGCGCCAAAAATGCACCGAAAAGCTAAAAAACATCTAAAAAGGACACTCGAAACCAAAATTCCCCTGGTGTGCTGGCTACTTAACTCATCCGTCCGATCTTTGGGTACGTATGCGAACCTGTTGACTTCATCCGAATGGGATACCATACTGCCTGATCTTCTACTTTCTCGACATTGGGCAGAATATGTTTTAAGACATCCTGGTTTATTGGAAATTCCTCTACGGCCTTGTTAGACAGACCCCGAAAATATGGACAAAGCCAGCTGCAGCACTGCTCGTTGCTAGTGCACTTTCAGATATCAACCGCAGCCGGATTGATTTGATTGTTCTCAATCGGCAGGTGAAACGACCGCAACTCAATCAACGTGACCGTATCCTCCTGGTTTTACTTGCTCGCTGCATCAGATTCTAGCAACAAACCCTTCACATCGTCCAGCCCGACACATTATTACGCTGGCACCGCGAGCTGTTTCGCCTGTATTGGCGACGCAAGTCAAAGATGAAAAAGCCACGCATTTCACATGAAACCATCGCCCTCATCAAGAAGATAGCTAAGGAAAATCGCTTATGGGGCGCAGAGAGGATTCGTGGCGAGCTGCTGAAGCTCGACATCAAAGTCAGCAAACGTACCATCCAACGGCATATGTCCAAGAGGCGGCAAGCCTCCAATCAAACTTGGGCAACCTTCATCAAAAACCATGTTAGGGATATCTGGGCTTGCGACTTCACTGTGGTTCATGACCTGTTTTTCCGACCAATCTTTATCTTCGTGATCCTGGAACTGAAAACAAGAGAGGGTGTACACGCAGCGGTGACAGTCTTGACAACCGATACA
>CBDAFF010000008.1:0-53441 GCA_965195195.1 uncultured Anaerolineales bacterium
CGGGGTGGCACGATCCGCCTGTTTCACAACCAGGTGTTTGTGAGCAACACGTTGCAGGAGGATTATGTGGGGCTAGAGGAGGTGGACGACGGGGTGTACGATCTGTTCTTCTGTTTCTATCAAATTGGACGCTACGAGTTGTGGATGAACAAGATTCACGATATTGTGTCGAGGGTAGGGTTGAGCGTGAGAAGGGTGGATCACGCCAGCAAAGTGTAACCTATGTCCTGAGAATAAACTGTAACCCATGTCCTGAGACTATACACCCCAGCGGGTACCGTCTTACCGCTAAGCTCTGAATGGATCGGGCGGGCGATTCTTTGTTTCCTGCCGCATCGATATTTCACAAAAAGCTTCATGTTTTGGTTGTTGGAGGATTCTGTCAATCAAGATGAAGCGAGCCGTAATATGATTGAGGAATGGGTAGATGAAGCATATATGGCAACCCGGACTTTTAAACCGACCTCTTTGGTCAATCCACATGTTCTTAGTAATACTGAATTACTACACATCAGAACGCCAACACTTTTTTTAGTGGGAGAGAATGAAAAAATATACTCTGCACAGCAAGCAGTTGAGCGTCCAAATATGGTAGCCCCTAATATCGAAACAGCAATTATTCCCAATGCCGGTCATGATTTGACCCTCGTACAAGCGGATGTGGTGACTGATAGGATATTGGATTTCTTAGAGAAACCATCAAGGAGGAGTGGAGAAACAATGATAAAAAAAAGAAGTAACGGATAACGGCTTAGTGGCAGATTTTTTCACCGACCCCTCGGTTAAGCCAAGTAAAGCAATGATCCTGCTAGGGGGATCGGAAGGCGGAAAGTCCTGGAGCAGGATCAAGAGGCCCATTGAGCTATTGGTTCAGCGAGGCTATTCGGTGCTCTCGCTTGCATATTTCAAGTCTGAAGGTCTTCCAAGCTCACTGGAAGAAATCCCATTAGAGTATTTTGAAAAAGCATTCGATTGGTTGTCCAGTCAAGAGGGGATAGTGCCTCACGAGGTTGCGCTCTTAGGCGGCTCGAAAGGGTCTGAGGCTGCACTGTTGCTGGGCAGCAGATATCCCCAGGTAAAGGCTGTGATTGCTTTTTCATCCAGTAGTGTTGTGTGGCAAGGCATCCCCTCAAAGCGATTTGACATCGGAAAAGACGTCAAGTCTTCCTGGTCTGCTAATGGGGAAGGTTTGCCGTTTCTGCCCTACCCGTCTTCTATCAAGAAATTGGATTTAATATTATTACGACTCAGAAAAATGCATGAAGAGGCTCTCCTGAATACCGAAGGAGCAAAAGAAGCAACGATTCAAGTGGAGCGTATTCAAGGGGCAATATTGCTTATTTCGGGTGAGCGAGATCGTCTTTGGCCAGCCACCCTGATGGGTGAGCAAATTATGAGCCGTTTGAAAGCTAAGGGATTCGACAATCCTTATGAGCATATTGTATTCAATAGCGGTCACAATGGGATCGTCATGAATAAGGACAGCTGGCGAAAGATTTTCGACTTCTTGAAAGAGCACTTTGCTTAGATCGTGTGTTGAGGGCGGTACTTTCGCTGGAACATACCGCTCCCTGCAGGAATGCTTCGCCCCCCAAAGAACGGGGGACTTCGCCCCCAAAGAGCGGGGGATCTTCGTCAGCTCAAAATCGTTAGCGGGCTCTCCTGGAGAGATGAAATGAAATGGACCCCGCGCAGGTTGAAGTTCGTATTAAACCTCTATCCTCCGTACTTGTTTGCCGGCGTCCAGGTGACCAAAATTGATCCTGGGTGGCGGGAGCTTCACGCCTCGATGAAACTCCACTGGTTCAACCAGAACGCTGTTGGGACTCACTTCGGTGGGAGCCTATACTCCATGGTGGACCCACACCTCATGCTCCTGCTCATGCAAACGCTTGGGGGCGACTACGTCGTATGGGACAAGTCGGCCGAAATCGAGTTCCACAAGCCAGGCAAGGGCCGGGTGCACTCAATCATCCGCATCACCGATGAGGATCTAGATGAGATTCGTCGCAAGACCGAGGGAGGAGACGTATACCGACCGCGTTTTGAGCTTGCGCTTCGAGATGAGGACGACGACATCGTCGCTACAGTGATTAAGGTCCTCCACATCCGCCGTCGACCACTCGCTCGCAGTGCATAGCCAACCTATTCCGCGACCCTGTTTCGCAACAAATTATGGAAGGTCATCACTGCTTTTTTCGCTTTTGCAGTGTTCCGATTCGAGATTTGAGATGCCGTGAGACCCGATGGTGGGCTAGCCCGCCGACTTGATGCCGGATACATTCCCTTCACCTTTCGATATAATTATGGCTCCGCGCCACATGAGCAAATATTCTGGAGGAGATTCGCTGTGGAAATATTGGGGAGTTTAGTTGTTATCTTGATCGTAGCCCTACTTGGAATGTTGAGTAGGAAAACAAGGATCTTTTCTGCTGAAAATATCAAAACAATTTCGTCTTTCGTCTATTATTTCGCCTTGCCCTCCCTTTTCTTTGTCAGTTTATCCAATACAGACTTGTTAGCGATCGATTATCAAGTAGCCGTTGGTTCTCTCCTCCCCATTGCTATCGTACTAATTGTTCTTTATGTGCTGAAACTTTTAAAGATTCTAAGTAAGGACAGTTTTATTTTACTTAGCCTTTCGATAAGTTTTGGAAGCTACGCCTTTTTTGGAGTCGCTTTTTTTGAAACGCTGTATGGGGGGAAATGGCTTCCCCTTTCTATCGTCATGAGTTCTATCCTTGGATTTACAGGAATTATCTATGCTCTACTATATTTTGAATATGCGACCAAAAAAGAAAGAGGCTTGGGTTTTCTCTTAAAAATCATCAAGAACCCTTTGGTCATTTCACTTATTCTGGGGGTGGTATGTTCCCTTTTCGGGGTCAGATTGGAGATGATAAACAATGGTCTCTTGCTGCTGGGAAAAACCGCGGGGGGACTGGCCATTTTCTCGCTGGGTATTTTTATTTATGACAATTTTTCTATGGAGGCGATAAAAAAAGCATCCATATATTCACTATTCAGGTTTTTAGCTCTTCCACTTGCTACAATCCTGGTGGTTCTTTTCTTCATAGATGTTAATCTTGAGTTACAGAGATATTTAATTCTCCAAAGCGGCATCCCGGCGGCTATCTCTCTTGCCGTTTTTGCAGAAAGGTATGAATATAAATTAGCAGAGATTACCGGAATAGTGATCATAACCTCCATTTTAAGCTTCATTGGCCTTCCCATTTTATTCTTTATTTCAGGGGCCGCATTTTAATCTCCTCGTCCATTGAACAAACCTTGCTCTATATGTCGGTGAGTGCCGAAGGGTTCCGAGGCATCTACACGACTTTCCCAAATACCATCAGTTGATCAAACAAATAGGCGGCATAACAAGTCGGTTGAGTGGACCACAACCTGCGGGTATGCTTCGAAATGGACCCCGTCAAACACATCGTCCCGATAGGGTGCGGGAGGTTAAACTATGCAGCGCGATTTGCTATCTGCGTTGTATGATAGTGTTGTGGGAATCATAGGCGAGGGTCTGGCACGACGGCTTTTCCCTCCGTTTAACCCGCGGTGATGGTTCGTAAAGACCATAATTGCTATCAGACAAAAGTTTTACACTTCTCGGACCGCGCTCAATGGCTTGGGAGTAAAACCAATGGAGATTAATTCATCTACAGATAAAATTCGAGAATCGACGCCGAAGGGTAATCATTTTTGGCGAAATGTAGCAATCGGTTGTGGAGTACTTTTTGTCTTGTCAATCTGTGGCTGCCTCATATTCGGCGCCGGCAGTGTTGGGCTCTTAACATACTTTGGCCGTGAACCCGAGAACTTAAGTGTTGAATATTCGCTTCCTTACAGCGTTATTCGTGGTGAAGAGTTTGAGTTATTGCTTACACTGAGCAATACTGGAGACTCGGAGTTTACGGTCAACGACATCGACTTGGATGAGACGCTTAGCGGTTCCATCCTCGATGGTGCCGTTGTGCTTTGGACCGATCCTCCCATGGAGAGGGATTATTCCATCCAGGGGATAAGAACCTTCAAATATAACCGGACCATACCGCCGGGGGAAACTCGCCAAGTCACATTTCGACTCCAGGCGGTCACCTCCGGCGAATTTGGGGGGTCGATCGGGATTTATGTGGGTGGTTTAGCGAAACGCATTGATTATGTCGGGATCACCATTGCCGAGGAGTAGCCAACGCGGCACAATATGGATTCGCTTCTGTGTAAGTGGCTAAAATCGAACCCCTCGCTGTTCTGTTAGAATACCATTCGTTTTAAAGTATTAAAGGTTCATTTGTTAAACCCGAAGGAGAATCATGAATAATTATCGAAAACACTTAAAAGCAGCATTAATCGTTGCTCTTGGATACGGCCTGGGATTTGTCATTGGTGTAGTGATAATCAATCTAGTATTCGACAGCGGTTTGTTGGACTCCGTTGCGAATCTGTTTGATAAGCAGCATTTGGTCGCGGGCTTGATCGTCCTATTCGCTGTTGTGGTTTTGGGCGGCGCTGTTGCTGGCGCGATCGGGGGTCTGATATTGAGCTATGCCGTCCCTTCGGAAAACCGGAAACGACCCATTGCTCGAAGCGCTCTTGGCCTCGGATTCGGCTTTGGCGTGGTTTTGCTGCCCATTATGTTTTTGGTGGCATTACAGGCCATATACAACGCCGGAGATGCCTCACCCGCCGGATTTATTATCAGCATGGGAGTGGCCGGAGCACTGTTCGGTTTCGTCAGCGGGATCATGACGGGCACCCTGCCGCGGAAAACCAGTTTTTGGCACGTCACCTGGGTGGTGACACTGGCGTTTGGCATTGGTGGACTCGCCTTCGGGTTTGGGTTGTGGAATTATTTTTATACGCTCTACGAGACCGGCGTTGGCACCGCTCAATTATTATTCGCCTTTTTTATCTTCGGTGCATTGGGTGGATTGGTCTTGGGTTGGATTTTCAGCCTTGACCAGGAAAAAATCGCTCTTTTTGGCGACGATGATCAAGCTCCCATACAAGCCCGTTTTTTTAAAAAGCGCGGCTTCTGGGGCACGGTACTTTTTGCAACCGGGATATTCCTCCTTACGCGCCTGATTGCATTTTCCCCCCTGAACTTTTCGGAAAACCATCTCTCCGATTATTTACCATCCGATTCGATCGGCGTTCATTGGTCTGACCCCTGGGTGGTGACGGAGACCGATTCCACCGTGGGACAATCAGGTGTTGCACAGGCGGGTGATCTCGTCGCCATTACCTGGTTGGAGGATAGCAGTGCCGGTTCGGATGTGTTCTACACGTCTGCACCTCATGTGGATGATGAGCTGACGGTTTGGCAGCTGCCGACGAATGTGTCGGAATCTCAAAGAGTCAATTCGACGGATCCACAAATCGCAGTTGATTCTGCGGGACGAATCCACATCGTCTGGACGGAAGCCCTCGCGGGCGAGGCAGGTGATTCCGCCATCTTTCATCGCTCCTGTCTGGATGGTGAGTGCGGCGAAACGGTGGCCCTATCCAATGCCGGAGCTGCTTGCGGCGGCGATAAAAACATCACCCCAACAATCACCATCGACGCGAATGACACCGTCATGGTCGTGTGGAATAGCGGGGCCGATAATCTGGCTTTCCTCAGCTGGGAGGCTAACGCAGCCCCCCCCGATTCCCAAAGCTGCGCCCTGGTTGAATGGAGTGAAACCGCAACAAATCCGCGGTTGGCCGCCCACCCCGACGGAGAATTCGTGCTGGCGTTTGATGATGGAGCAGAGATATTTATGGCCTCCACGGGTGCCACCGCTTTTTCGGTGAACTACCAAGAACCAGGCCGAGAACCCGAACTTTTCATCGACCCCAACGGAGTGGTACATGCTGCCTGGTGCGGAATTGATGGTCAGGTTAATTACCGTGAAGAGGGCTCGCTGACCAAGACCATCCCCTCGCCAGTCTGTCTCAATCGTCCCGCCCTGGGACAGGATGCTGATGGAGTGATCCACGTGCTTTGGCACGCCAATCAGGCCGAGCTGCCTTCCGGTGTAGTGATTGACAGCAACTTGATTTATGAAAGCCGCTTGTTTTCCGACTCCTGGACGACCCCGACGATTGTGAACCTCTCAGCACCGTCGGCGCAGCCCGCAATCTCCACCAGTGAAGACGGCACGTTGCACCTGGTTTGGGATGGCTTCCAAGAGGGAACCGGACGGGTTAACTATGCCAACTTCCGCGTATACGAGTGTTCGCAAGCTAATCTGAATGAGCAGGGTCAGTTAGCGCTGGCAGTGGCTCAATCCGGTGATTACCGCCCCACAGATGATCTCGTGCCCTTCTGCCGCAATCAGTTTGACAGCCTATTGATTCTACCCAAGGCTGACCCGGCCTACAGCGACAACCCGCCGTCGCTCAATGGCGCTTTTGATGATGTCTCCGCGTTGATTCAAACGGCACGCTACGAAGTCTTGCTCTCGACCATGTGGTACGAAACCGATGATACCGGCACTAGCCCCGGTGCGGTTCTAGCACAAGGGGTAAAGAAACTCTACGATCAGGTCAAAGCGAATCCAGATCAGTACCCGCGCGGGATGACCGTCCGAATTCTATTAGACAATCCTCCAGAGTTTGCCCTCTCGAGATTGGTTACCCAGGTTTGGAATGTCTTCCGGCATATGCGCTACGCTGGCCTGACGACCTTGGATGATCCTGAGATCGGATGGAAAATGGAAGTCGCCAATTATTCAGGTTCCTTGCCTCATGGGCATACGAAGATTGTGGTTATCGATGGCAAAACTGCGGTGTCTGCCGGGTTCAATTATCAGCATAAACACCAATCGAAGGACCATCCCTCCGGTAAAGGCAACGATGATTACGATCTGGGGCTGCAAATGACCGGACCGGTGGCCCAGGTCACGCAGCTTTCTTTCGATGATTTATGGTCTGGCTCCAACCGGATCACATGCCCCGATTTAGATTCTGATTCTCCCCTTTGGTGGATCAGCTGTGAGCGTGAGTTTGCTACCGCCCAGCATGTTCCCGAAGTGAAGAAATATTACCTGGGAGAATCGAACGCCAACGCTTTTGCCCTTCACAGAACGGAGAAGTTCAACGAATCGGATGTAACGGTTCCCAAGACAGTCTCCTCTGCGCAAGAAACCCTGGATGTTCTCCAGGTCAACTTCACCTTGAAAATGATCTGTGACTTGAACCTATTATTCGAAGTCTGTGATTTCCGCGACGCTTTGGGCTATATGCAAGCGATGATGGAAGCCGTTGAAACGAATCAGGTTAAAACTCGAGTCTTGATTAAATCCGGCCCTATCGAAGGGGTTGAGAGCAATATCGCAATAGCTGCGTTTCGGGATGCGTTAGAAGAGCGCGGCTTGAGTCATCTGGTTGAGTTTCGCTACTTCAATGACAGTGTGCACGCAAAGGCGGTTTTGATCGATAACCAGTTCTTGCTGGTGGGTAGTCAGAATTTCCACTATAGCGCTTTTGGAGATAGTGCTTTAACGGAATTCAACATCGGCACCGATGATCCCGATGCCATCGCAGCCTTCCAACGTTTCTTCGAATATCACTGGGAGCGCGGCGATCCCGTTCCATTTGAGGAATAAGCTGCCAGTTTTACACAGTTTATCGCCAATTTACTCGGCGCCGGTTTTCAAGGCTTGTCCAGCTGGATGATGGCGCACATCTCTCAGAGCGCGCTAAAACAACTCCGCCACGATCTTATGGGGCCTGTGCAGACCCTTTCGCTGCACATCGCGACCCACCACACGTCGTTCGGGGGCGCTTGGCGATACGGGGATCTTCGTCATCTCGAATCGTCAGCTAATAAAGCGTATTAGACACTGTAAAAAGACCCGGAGGGTTAGGAATGATCGTCAGACTTTGGCATGGAAGAACCAACACATCAAAAGCCGATGAGTATGCTGAATTTATGAAAGAGAGAGCTGCGCCTGATTATGGCTCAGTAGATGGTTTAATGAAGCTATATTTTCTCCGGCGAACCGAAGAGGACGCAGCGCATTTCTTGTTGGTTACCCTATGGGATTCGATGGAGTCAGTGAAGAAATTTGCTGGGGAGCATCCCGAGAAAGCAAAGTATTACCCGGAAGATGATTCTTTTTTGCTTGAAAAAGAAGAAACATCAGATCTGTATGAAGTGTTTTTTGAAAAGTAATGGGCGCTTAACCAGCGGGTGGATGTAATCACAAGAAGTTAACGGGCTTCTCGTAAAGCCTGTTGGTTTGCGTAATGCCGGCATCATTGAACAGATGCTCTTTACTGTGAGGGAATAACCATGATTACCAAGGATCAGTTCCAAGAGATCGGGACCTTTGTTAAAGACTATCTCAAAGAAAGTGCTTCTAGCAGCGACCAGGAATGGGTGCAATCCTTCCCGCGCGCCGCAGATCACCGCTGGCAACATACCCTGAATGTTCTCGCTAATGCGGAGAAGGTCCTTGAAGGAGAGGGGGCAAGCGAAGAGCAGGCCAGTGTGGTCAGGGCAGCCGCACTACTTCACGACGTCTCTATGTTCACTTGTGATCATTCTGTTCACGGCAGGATCAGTGCTGAGATCGCCGAGGAGTACCTCTCCAAGCACAGCTATCCAGATTCGTTCATCCAAAAAGTATCGAAAGCAGTTGCCGAACATGGCACTGATTTGGGTCCCATTCCGCCGGATGAGCAAGGTGAGTTATTCTCGTGGGAGGGTAAGGTTCTGCTTGAGGCGGATATCCTCGATAAACTCGGTGCGAGTGCGGTCACGAATGCATTGTTGTATTTTGGCGAACAAGGTTGTTTGAGCCATGAGGTTCGTCGCAATCTAGCAGATGGAAGGGCTTTCGAGAGGGCTGATTTCTTCAGGGATTACATCTGGACCACGACTGGCAGGAAAATTGCGGAGGAGCGCTTCTCGTTCTTCCTCGAATTCTTGGCCAGACTTAAAGAAGAAGTTGTGGAAGTTGAAATACCGGCGGTGGGATGATCGTTCGAATGTTGGTTCAAACCGACGGCACCCTGCCCTCTCACTGATTGCGGCCTCACTTACCTTTTTCGGGCACTTTGCCACAGGGCGCTAAGACATTCGGCGGGAGGATGAGCCTCACGATTGGCTCATTAAAGGAGAGGGAACGGATGCATTCAAATGCTTCCACGGTAGAAGAATACCTGGGCGAGCTGTCCCAGGAGCGCCGAGCAGCAATTGGAGCAGTGCGACAAGTGATCCTAAAGAATCTTCCCAAGGGTTATGAAGAGGTGATGAATTGGGGAATGATCACCTACCAGGTGCCTCTGGAAACCTATCCGGACACGTACAACAAGAAACCGTTGATGTACGCGGCGCTGGCCGCGCAGAAAAATCACATGGCCGTCTATCTGACGGCGATCTATATGAACGAGAAAGCGAGCCGAGAATTTGAGACAGCATACAGGGCCACAGGGAAGAGATATGACGTAGGCAAATCGTGTGTGCGCTTCAGAGAGTTGGCAGATCTTCCACTGGAGTTGATAGGCAAAAGAATAGCCTCACTCCGGGTCAGCGAGTTTGTGGATCGAGTGAATGATGCGCGCTCAGGTCGGAGGAGCAGGGGGAGTTGAACCCCACGCTATCGGAGCAGTAACATGGATTCTCCAGACGAGAACTCATCCCCACCAACAACGCCCGGTCTTTCCTGGCGTTCACTCCAGCCCGTCGATGTCGGGGCGATTACTGCGCTCGCGGACACGTGCCTGGCTGCGGATGGGGGCCTGCTGCTGGGTGCTACGGACGCTTACATCCGCGAGCATTATTTGCCGGCGCGGTCGGGTTCATCCATTGGCGCCTTTGAAAGGGATGGACAGCTGGTCGCGTGTGCGGCGATGCGACCTGCTCATACGGCGAATGAGTACCGGACCACCATTGTGGGGCAGGTTCACCCGGACCACCGCCGGCGCGGGTTCGGAACCTTCTTGCTCAGATGGAGTACCGCCGAGGCTGGTAGGCTCCTCGCTGCCTGTCCCCCCGACCGTGCACATGTTCTGCAGCTTACCACCGAGATGCTCACCGAAGAGGCGGCGCGCCTTTTCGTGCGGCACGGGTTTACACAGCAATTTGCAGAAGATGTGATGCGGCGTGATCTAGCCGACCCCTTCCCGGACATTCTACTCCCTTCTGATATCAGGTTCGCGACATGGGCGCCTGCATTGGTTGACCAATTCTTCGCTGTCTATCAAGCGACTTTCCGGGAGCGACCTGGCTACCCAGCCTGGAGCCAGGAAAAATGGATGGACTGGTTGGAGACGGACGACGACACTTTTCGTCCCGAGTTATCCTTGCTGGCAACCCATGAGGATCTCCTGGCCGGCTTTATTGTTTGCGCTGACAGCTGGATTGTTCAAATGGGAGTCCATCCGGATCGGCGCGAGCGAGGTATCGGATCGGCGCTCGTGATCGAAGCGTTGAAGCGTTTCCGAGCAGCAGGTGGTGACCATATGCTGCTCGACGTCAATGTAAACAACCCCAGCGCGGCGCGGGTGTATACACGGCTCGGTTTTGAACGGGTCGGACGACGTGCGCGTTATATTCGTGGACTGAAGTGACACAAGGGCTTTTAAGCCCCAGGTGATAACAAGATCCCGCTATATCGCGGGATTTTTTACTTAGGATATCAACTCTTAACAAAAGAATATCGTAGATTTCCTCTTTTTTATTTTCCTAACCATCTTTTTGAAAAACCCTTGACAATTCTCGAATCGGTTATATAATCCAAACAGATTAGTCCACCAGGACTATTTATCAATAACAAAGGGCAGCAAATATGGAAAGGAAACTTCTCTTACTTGGAATGTTGCGAGATCATTCAATGTATGGCTATCAAATTAACGAGTTGATAGACACTCACCTGGGGTCCAGCATATCACTCACCAAACCGACCGCTTATCGCTTGCTGAACCAAATGACCGAAGATGGGTGGATTGAATTCAACGAAGAACAGATAGGGAACCGTCCTATCCGACACGTATATTCGATCTTGCCCTCAGGAGAGGACGCATTTCAAAAAATTCTGCGGGAAAGTCTGGCGGATTATAAAGCCACTCCCTCTCATGGGACATATGCTATCGCCTTCCTGCATGCAATTCCGACTGAAGAAGCCTTGCCCCTTCTGCAAACGCGTCGCGACCGCGTTGAGGAATTCTTGAATTCGCTATCCGTGGATGAAGATCATCATGGTGGTTTTGGCTACGTAATTCTGCATCAAATCCACCATGTAAAAGCTGAGTTGGTGTGGCTAGATGAAATTATTAAACATCGTTTTGAAGGTTTGAACAGTACCCGGTGATCAATCGAAACGAAGAGAAATTTGTGTCTGTTGTCGATGAAACAACGAAAACCGGTGGTTCAGATTTCGATACGTATCCCCCAATAAAAGGAAAAGGTTTATGAGTACTACTGAAATAGCAATTTCGACAGAAGGACTGGTCAAGCGCTTCAGCGAAGACGTTCTCGCGGTAGATAGCATTGACCTGTCTATCCCAACCAACACCATCTATGCTTTGCTTGGTCCAAATGGTGCCGGTAAAACAACCACGGTTTCTATGCTCACCACCCTCGTCGAGCCAACATCCGGTAATGCAAGAGTCACCGGCCTTGATGTTGTCCAAGAAGCTGACCTTGTCCGCAAACGGATTGGGGTCACATTCCAGGAAATCGTCCTGGACCCGGATCTGACGGGCCGCGAGTCATTAGATTTCCATGCCCGTTTGTACGGCATCGGTAAGGTTGAGAGGCTGAGAAAAATCGATGAATTGCTCAAGCTTGTCGAATTAGAGGAAGCCGCCGACCGGCGCACCAATACCTATTCAGGTGGCATGAAACGGCGCTTGGAATTAGCAAGAGGTTTGATAACCAATCCCGCTGTTCTCTTCCTGGATGAGCCAACACAGGGTTTGGATCCCCAAAACAGGACCAATATCTGGGAGTATATCCAGGATTTAAAATCGAACACGAACTTGACGTTGCTATTAACCACGCACTATATGGATGAAGCCGAGGCGCTGGCTGATCGTGTTGGGATCATGGATTACGGCAAGATTGTGATCGAAGGTTCTCCACGTGAACTCGTCGACAAGATGGGAGCCGATATTATTCGAATTGTTGGCAAAGGCGACTCGGATCTGTTCTGCCAGGCGACCAAAACGCTTCCTTACGTGGAGAGTTTTAATACATCTGATGGCATCATCCAGATTGGTGTTGATCATGGTAATCGCCGATTGGTTGAAATCGTTGAAACGGCCAATATGAGCAGATTCATAATCGAAGACATTTCAGTAGCCAAACCCAGCCTGGGCGACGTCTTCTTGAAGTTTACAGGCCGCCAGTTACGTGACAAATAATCAAAAAGGAAAAGAACTATGAATGCGACTTTCTTGTTGTGGCAAAAACAAATGAAAAAAGCTCTGGTGCATCCCGAAGAAATCGTGGGTATGCTCATACAACCGATTTTATGGGTGATCCTTTTTGGTGTAGGGATGCGCGGCCTAATGGGCGCAACCACACCTGGTAGCGGCAATGGTTACATGACCTTCGTAGTGCCAGGGATCGTTGCCCTGACCGCCGTCAGTGCGTCAATTGCTGGAGGATCTACCTGGCTCAGCGAGCGACTGATCGGGATCGTTAAGGAATATTTGGCCGCGCCGATCCCACGACTGAGCATCTTAATGGGCAATGCAACTGGAATAGTAACCAAGGTGCTTGTTCAATCTATTGTTATTCTCATCGTTGGTGTGCTTATGGGTGCCAGGCTGAGTACGAATCCACTGGGATGGTTGGGTGGCTTTCTGCTGATAGCTGGATATGGGATTGGCTTCTCCGGGTTCGCATTGGCCGTAGCTTCATCCACAGATAGCTCGGAAGGCTATCACATGATGATCTTTCTTCTTCAACTGCCGCTCCTGTTTCTGAGTAACTCGCTTTACCCACTAGAAACCTTGCCGACCTGGATGCGGATTGGAGCCTACGCTAACCCGACCACCTACGTCGTGACTGGTCTGCGGAATATCACCATGGGTGCAGCTCCTTCGATGGGTGCGGTGGCGAACATTCCCATTTGGCTATGTTTTGTGGTTACCGCCGGATTTGCCGCTTTTGGGATGTACATAGCTTTAAATGCTTTCAAAAAAGCGATCAAATAGATTTTGTGTAAACAATAGATGCAAGAGAGGAACTGAAAAAATGAGGGAAGATTGATGACCTTTATTGAAAAGATATTAACCCGCAGAAGTATCAGAAAGTTCAAGAATGAACCCGTGAGAGAGGAAGTTATGAACAATATCTTAGAGGCTGGTAGACTCTCTCCTTCTGCGACGAATAAGCAACCTTGGCACTTTGTTATAGCAAGAAGTCACAAAGAAAAAGAAGCTTGTTCCTTTGGAGGATTTAATAAATTTGCTATAGATGCGTCTTTCGTTGTATTGGGTTTATACAAACAGTCTGAGGTAATAATTGAGAAGATTAGCTTGATGGATGTGACGATAGCCCTTCAAAGCATGGTGGTTGCAGCTTGGGTTCAAGGAGTGGGGTCATGTTGGATGGGCGCTTTCGATGAAATATATCTCAAGGCCACACTAAACCTTCCAGTAGATTCTAGGATAGTTGGTGCGGTTGCGTTTGGAATACCCGATGAAAACCCAAGTCAACCAACTAAGAAGCCCTTAAACGAAATATTTCATTTCGACAAATGGTAACTCTCTCTTATCAAAGATGTCTCGTAACCTCTAGTGAAAGGTGTTTAACCCGAAAAAATCAACACTGGCGCAAATTTCCTTTTATTTTTTTTGGAGCCATATTAGTGTTGCCCTGGACAATGCACGTCCATCAACTTTTCTCAGCGCGGCGCTTCAAACCGACTATTCCTGGGCGGTAGTAGCCTTACCGGCGAGTTGGGGGGAGGGGCAGACATCTCGCTGCCTGTAAGAACATCAGGTTGAACGAGAGCGGACGCCGGAGGATGGTTGAAGATTGAGCTGTTGGAATAAGCCGCCGCCGCTAAGCTTAAAGCCGTCAGGCTCCATCAAGATTCTGTGTACAAGTGGAACTAGCACCGCTATCCGCTAGATTAACAGCCCTATCCCACAAGGTTTTTATAAGCCAAAAGTTGCGGAGCCTGCACAGCGGACCAATTCTTTGTATAAAAAATCCCGCTTTAACAACGGGATTTTGAATCTACAATTGACGTTTTTCCTTCGCCCACAAGATGAGTAATAAAAGCCTATGGCGTATGTAAATACTGCTCGATGGCGGTCTTCAATTTGGCGGGGTGAAAGTCAAAAGGGCCCAAGCCTCCATGATAGACAACTCGCCCGTCGATTCCTATGAGATAGAGGCGGGTGGGCCAAGCAGCATACGCCTTATTTACGGCATCATCCATCCCATCAACATAGGTCCGAATGCCATACTGCAAAGCCTCTTCACATTCTCCGGCGACGGCGCGGCGTTCCTCGATCGTCTTGGGGTCATACACATCGGTGGCCGCTCTCATCCTCGCTAGCTTCATCAATATTGCCATCGGCCCTTTACCGAACCACCATCCATCCACCGGATGGGCTTCGCGGATGTAGATCGAGACAAATTTCACCTGCTCATGGTACTTGCCGTACAGATCAGAGAGACGCCCGGTCCCTCGTACGTAGGGCGGTCAGGTAAAGCTGCCGAAGACTAACGCCACGGGCTGCTGACCTCGTAAATCGAAAAGACGCAAAGGGTTTTCGCCGCGGCTATCGCTCAATTCAAAATCGGGGGCAAGCTCCCCGACCTTCGGAGCATGTGCATCGAATTTCTTCTGCCATGCTGTAGCTTCCTTGCGAGTTTTCAATGTCCCTGTCAAACGCTCGCTCCTCTGCTAGGCTCGGTATCAGAACGGAGTATACCTTGCTTAACCGCCAATACGTATTTGACTCGCTGCTCACATCCGCCTTTGCGTGCACCTGGCGAGCGCTAGCTTCCTGCTGACCCGGGCGGGTATTTCTGACTATTCTTGTCGGCTATAATAGTAGCTCCAAATTATGCGGAGACGATCATGAAGGCAAATGGAGACAACCCGATCTCCTACGAGAGCTATCTGCAGCAAATTGCGGGCCGTGGGCGCACGATGCTCCTTCCAGCGCTGTTGGCAGCTCAAGCGCGCTACGGGCATATCTCCCCTGAAGTTGCCGGCGCAATCGGCGCCGTCCTACGCGTCCCCTTGGCCGACATTACCGGCGTCATCGAGTTTTACAGCATGCTCTACGACAGACCTGCGGCCAAAACCATCATCCGGGTCTGCACCAGCCCGACCTGCTCCAGCCAAGGTGCACAGGTCTTGCTCAAAGAGCTTGATCAATCGCTGGCGGTCACACCTGGCCATGCGACCCCCAATGGGAAAATCTATCTTGAAAAGACCGAGTGCCTCGGGCTTTGCGACCAGGCGCCATCGGCCCTGGCGGATCAAACGGCCGTCGGTCGGGCCAACGGCGCACGCATCGTCAATCCGCCAGGGGATTTTCACACGGCCATCTATCGATGTTCGCGATCCGCTAGCCAAGATCCCGGATTACAAGGTCTGCGCGATCGCGCTCGAACCACTCTGAGCATCCATTAACGACACACTCAACGCGAAGGATAGGTCAAAATAATCAGCAATGGGAATGTTGACAATTACCAAACAACAAGCCCGTCGTTATATTCTCGCCCATCAGGGCTTGTGGCCACCCTATAAGTTGGAGGGCAAAGCCGGCGTACTCGAGTATATACATCGCGTTGGCTGCATTCAGTTCGACCCTCTGAACATCGTTGGCCGCAACCCGGAGTTGGTGCTCCAGGCCCGCGTGTCGGGCTTTCAGCCTGTGATGCTGCAGGAGTTGCTTTATAAGGACCGGAAGCTTCTGGATGGGTGGGATAAGAATATGTCCATTTACGGTGTGGAGGATTGGCCGTATTTCCACCGTCGCAGAGAAGCAGCTAAACGCAACCCAGGCAGAAGCCCCGAACCCGTCCGCTCGATCCTGCCCCAGGTTCGCCAGGCGCTTGAGGAGCGCGGCCCTTTGTCTTCGATTGACCTGGATTTCAATCAGACCGTAGACTGGTCGTGGGCTCCTACACGGCTAGCCCGCGCTGCATTAGAGAGCATGTACTGGTGTGGCGAACTGGTAGTTCATCACAAGGTGAATACTCGTAAAGTGTACGACTTTGCCAGTCGCCACATTCCCGAAGATCTGCTGGCGGCCTCCGATCCCAACATGACAGAGGAGCAGTTTCACGAATGGTACGTTCACAGACGTATTGGGGGCATAGGGTTAATATGGGATAAGTCCGGCGACGCATGGCTTGGGATGCCTGGAATTAAAAGTAAGGAGCGCAAGGCTGCCCTATCGCGCCTGCTCAAACAGGGCAAAGTGATAGAAGTGGGCGTGGATGGAGTGAAGCTGCCCCTTTATATGAGGAGCGAGGACGAGCTGCTCCTTAACAAGACGCTGGATTCCAGAACCCCGTTGTCACCAACGGTTATACTGGCTCCCTTAGATAACCTACTTTGGGACCGACGCTTTGTAGAGGAGTTGTTTGACTTTACCTACATCTGGGAGGTCTACAAGCCAGTTGCCGATCGTCGCTATGGATATTATGTGCTTCCCATACTGTACGGCGACCGATTCGTTGCCCGGTTTGAGCCCGGGCAAGATAAGAAGAACGGGACCTTGATGATCAAGAAGTGGTGGTGGGAGCCTGGGGTTAAGCAGTCAGAAAGGATGCACTACGATCTCATCCATTGCTTCAGGCGGTTTCTCAACTACCTCGGCGCTGATAACCTCCGAATTGAAAACACGGTGATTGAACAGGCAGGTTTAGGTTGGTTGGACTCGCTTTCTCCATAAATAACGATATAAACCCGTATGCGAAATGCATACTAACCTTAAGCTTGGAGGTGTCAGATGAGCATCCACATAGGCGCAACACAGGGTCAAATTGCATCAACCGTTCTGCTGCCTGGAGATCCGCTGCGCGCCAAATACATAGCTGAAACATTCCTGCAGGATGCGGTCTGTTTCAATGAAGTTCGCGGGATGTGGGGCTATACGGGTCGCTATGGAGACAAAACTGTCTCGGCCATGGGGTCTGGGATGGGCATACCAACCCTATCCATATATGTAAACGAATTGGTGACTGAATATAACGTTAAAACATTGATTCGCGTGGGAACGTGTGGTGCATTCCAACCTGACTTAAAGATTGGTGATGTCGTGCTTGCGATGACCGCATCAACCGACTCGCACATAAATAAGCTTCGTTTCGACGGAATGGATTATGCGCCTGCAGCTAGCTTTGATCTCTTGCTCAAAGCCTATAATGCTGCCAATGAACGCGGGATCAACGTGCAAGTAGGAGGTATCTTCTCTGGTGATATGTTCTACAATGACGACCCTGATTGGTGGAAAATATGGTCCGAGTATGGTGCCCTAGTTGTTGAAATGGAGTCAAACGGCCTTTACACACTCGGAGCGAAGTTCAAGATCTCAACACTCTCGATATTAACCGTGAGTGATAGCCTGGTTACTGGTGAAGCGTCAACTGCCGAGCAGCGCGAAAAGAGTTTTACACAGATGGCCGAAATTGCATTGGAGATTGCAGCCTAATCGGATTTTCAGACGAGATTTTCCAGGGTTAAGCAGTCTGTCTTTTCAAGCCCCATGAGTTTGATCTCGTTCTGGACAAGCAAAGCTCTACATCACGATACCTAAACGTCCGCTGCCCTAGAAAATCACTGGAGCCTTTGGCAGCTGGCCCTACAAGGGGTGCGATTTGGCGGCGAAGATTCTGGAGACGAATTCCAATGCCATTCATTATCAACAGTGATTTGCTACTACAATCTCGTACCGATCTATTCAGACGAGATAGGCTCTATTGGATTGTCGGCGGAGCCGGCTCCGGCAAGACAACCATCTGTGAAGCCCTTTCAACCAAATTTGATATTCCTGTCTACGACATGGACGCCCATATCTACAGCGGCCCGACTTCCTTTTGGCGGCGACTGCATTTACCCTTCCCGGGAGCTTCGCCACGGCGTGTTTCGCGAGGGCTCCGGTCAAGCGCCTCGTCCCGATATCATGCAGGAGGGTAAACTGTGCGCTGTAATTTGCTGTCGAGGTTGTAAGATTTGAATACTGAGATTGCCGGCAATGAGCCGAAATCGAGCATAGAAAATGCGACATAAATTCCTGGATTGGGCGGTTTTAGCTGTCAGCCTTATGGTAGTTTTATTCCTTTTTGCTATTTTCTTTGAACAGATTCCAACCCAAAATAATACGCTGGCTTGGGACTGGAAAGCCTTCTGGCCCTCAATCCGTGGCGGCGATCTTCAGTACCTGCCTGTAGACGGTTTGCGCTTTCCACCCTGGGCTCTTGTGCCCCTCCTGCCTCTAGGTTTTTTACCAATGCAAACAGCGTGGGGCATTCTGGCGGGCGTTGGCGTTTTTATACTCGTAGCAAGTGTGCCTCGAACCAGACCAAAAGCATTTTACTGGTTAAGTGTTCTTCTATTGGTGCTTTCCTTTCCATCGCTCCGGAATATCGCGGATGGCAACATGGAAAATCTTGTGGTTGGAGGAGTGCTACTAATTCTCTACGGGTACGCTTCGAAACGCCTTTACGCTGTAGTGATCGGGATCCTGTTGGCTACCATTAAACTTCAAGAGGTAACCTTGCTTCTGGTCGTCGTGGCGCTATACATGCTATTGACCTGGGCTCCCCGCAACTGGTTGAAAGTGAGCTTGTGGTTAACGGGAGCAATTGCTCTATCTCTTCTGTGGCGTGGCCAAAGCTGGTTTGTTGCTCTTTTTGGGCTTAATTATCAAAAGTACACTAACAGCATTATTGACATTAATGTTACCGCTGCTTTAAGGCGTCTCGGTTTTATCCCCCCTTTCGTCATAACCCTGTTTTGGATGGCGATTATTGGGGTTACCCTTTTTGCGGCCTGGAGGAGCCGTACAACTCTATCGCGGGAGAAGGCGGGAATGCTCATTGCGGGGTCATTGCTGATCGCCCCTTATGCGGCTGGCAACAGCGTGTTGAGTGTGTTGGCAATCGGGATAATACCCCTTCTTCAATCAAACCTACTCTTGGGAGGGATCTTAATCGTGTTGGTCAATCTTCCCTATTTATGGTCGTGGGACATGCTTTACAACTATCAGGCTTACTACTGGACAATTGTCGTTTTCGTAATCTGGGCTATTCTTGTATGGCGATGCCTCTCAGCCGCTTCCATACGAAAAACAGTTGAGGGTGCGCAATCAGGGTTTCCAAAGTAATAACCTTCGCCTGCAAACGCCTCACTTGCGGCGACTGCACCTACCCTTCCTAGGCGCTTCACCGGTGTGTGCTGAGCGAGGGATACGAGGCGATCTGCTGACGAAGTTGAAAGGTTGGCAGGCTGGGATTTCCGGTGATTGACCGAATCTCGGCGCCTCCCCGTAGCATGCGGGGATTTCGCCGTTCGAAACTGTTGGACAGCCCCTTAGAAGAACTCGCCACCCAGAACCGGTTCATAGAAGAATTTAAATGCCATTCATTATCAACAGTGATTTGCAAATACAATCTCGCGCTGCTCTATTCAGACGAGATAGGCTCTATTGGATTGTCGGCGGAGCCGGCTCCGGCAAGACAACCACCTGTGAAGCCCTTTCAACCAAATTTGATATTCCTGTCTACGACATGGATGCCCATATCTACGGAGCATATCACGACCGGTTTACACAGGAGCGTCACCCGGTCAACAAAGCGTGGTCATCAGCTCGAGACGGATTGGCCTGGTTGCTCGATATGTCCTGGGATGAGTTCGATAGTTTTAATCAAGCGGCGCTTCCTGAATATTTGGACTTGCTTGCTGAAGACCTTGAAGCCACCAAACCCAACGCTAGCGTATTAATTGATGGTGGGATTTGCAATCCAGCCCTCTTGGCGCAAGCAATCTCGGCTCCTCAGACTGTATGCCTGGCAATATCAGAAAGGTCGAGCGCCGAAATCTGGAATGAGACCGATGAGCGTAAAGACATGAAGGAAGCTGTTTATCAATTGAAAAAGCCGGAGGAAGTGTGGCGCAAATTCCTCGAATTTGACGACCGAATCACACGCACAATTCTGAAGGAATCCCGAGAAAACAATATCTCGGTGTGCGAAAGGCGCGAAATGGAATCGGTAAATGAATTCGCTGAGAGGGTTGCCCATGTATTGGGAATTCGATAGGCTCACAAGTTGCGTAGCTCGCAACGACCTGACGACCACATGCATCCAGCAGTCATTTCTTCGCCGCGTTGCGCAATTCGATTTATTCGCAATTCGCTAGTCGTTCTTGAAAATCTGCAAGGGGTTCTCAAATCCGATGGATAAACAACAAGTTTTAAACTGGCTTCTTGAGGGGGATGTCTCCATTCAATATCAGGTCCACCGGGATCTTTTAGCCTCTGAAAAACCAGGTCTCCAAAACCGCATCGCAACCGAAGGGTGGGGGGTTAAGTTACTTGGTTTTCGCAAGGAAGAGGGGCATTGGGGAAGGGGTTTTTATCAACCCAAATGGATTTCCAGCCACTATACCATCCTGGATTTGAAGAATCTCGGCATCTCTCCTGGACATCCAGACATCGTAGAGTCTGTGTTAATCATCCTTCGCGACCAAAAAGAGGCCGATGGGGGTGTCAATCCCTCCAGGACGATTAAGCAGAGTGACGTGTGTTTAAACGGAATGTTCCTGAACTATGCGAGTTATTTCAAGATGGAGGGTGAGGGACTGCACTCCATTGTGGATTTTATTCTAGAACAACACATGCCCGATGGAGGTTTCAATTGCCGGGCGAACCGCCAGGGCGCCGTTCATAGTTCCTTGCATTCCACAATTTCTGTGCTTGAAGGGATCCAGGAATATGGTGCCAATAACTATGTCTATCGCCTGGCAGAATTAGAGCAGATTGTAGCCAAGGCCCGCGAATTCATTTTGCAACACCACCTGTTTCGCTCGGACCGTACTGGTGAGATCATTGACAAGCGCATGTTGATGCTGTCGTATCCCTCCCGTTGGCGGTACGATATCTTAAGGGCGCTTGTTTATTTTCAGTGTGCAGGGGTCAATTACGATCCACGAATGCAGTCTGCTCTGGATGTATTATGGAAAAAACGGCGGAAAGATAACCGTTGGCCTGTGCAGGCAAGGCATCCGGGTCAGTCCCATTTTGAAATGGAAAAGACCGGAGGTCCAAGCCGCTGGAATACGTTGCGGAGCTTGCGTGTCTTGAAGCATTTTGGATTATCTGAATTTATCTAATCCCAAGAATTTGCCCTTCTTTAGAAAAGGAGAAATGAATGTCAGACAATTATTTTTTAATCTTATATCTGATTATGCTTTTCTTGCAGACAGTTCATATATTCGAGGAAATTGGCTTTAAAGCATATGAAATCGCTGGCTCTCTTAACAAGTATTTATGGGTTGCTTCTTTTTTAGTATTTGCCAGCTACTTGCCCTTGATACTCGTCCTGCTAGATATCAAAACTGGATACTTCCTTGCTTTTTTCGCGGCAATTCTCGCCCTGGTTAATGGCTTTGTTCACATCCTTGGGTATATTAAAACCAAATCCTACAGAGGTACTGTGGGCGCCGGTGTATTCAGTGGAATCCCTTTGGGGATCATAGGGGGGATAGTATTGATTAATCTAATCTCGATCGTTCGATGAAAGACTCGCCAAGTAATCGTGAGGAAATATTTCCTTCCCGACCTAACAAATCTCTTGAGCGAACACGAGAATCTACCGATAATGCGTAGAACTTGATGTAGGTTCGAAATTGAGAGCGAGGCGGCCGCTGCTTCCATTGCTCTCTTAAAATGGAAAGGACGGTCAGATGGACAAACGAGTCCTGGTAACCTACGCCACGAAGTACGGTGCTACAGCGGAGATTGCTGAGAAGATCGGACAAGTAATTCTTCATACAGGCTTGCAAACCGACGTACTGCCCACGGATAGCGTCAGCGACCTCGCCCCGTATAAAGCAATTGTTCTGGGGAGCGCGGTTTATGTGGGTCAATGGCGCAAGGAGGCCGTGGCGTTTCTGGAAGCCAATGAGAAGGCAATGGCCAAGATGCCGGTGTGGTTCTTTTCTAGCGGACCCACAGGCACAGGGGATCCGGTTCAACTGATGCAGGGCTGGCGCTTCCCCGAGGCACAGCAACCCACAGCAGACCGCATCCAGCCTCGCGATACGGCTTTCTTCCATGGCGTTCTAGACCTGAAGAAAGTCAACCTGGCCGAAAAGCTGGTCATCAAGGGCATCAAGGCGCCGGTCGGCGACTTCCGAGACTGGGATGCGATCACATCCTGGGCCGCGGCTGTCGCCGATGCGCTGAAATAATCGGCGGTCTACCTATAACATTACTTAAAAACGCCCCGCGCTGCTCGCGCGGGGCGTATCTTTTAGCTGCGAGGTTCTTAGATATCGAGGTTGGCCATCTGCTCGTAGAACTTCCAGCGGGTGATGACATCCTTGCGGATCGCCTCCAGCAGCATCCCTGCCCGATCCGGATCGGACTGACGTAGCACCCGGAAGCGATTCTGCTTGTACATGAAGGTCTCGATGTCCTCGGTCGGCACCTTGGAGTCGAGCTGCAGCGGGTTTTTACCCTGCTCGGCCAGCCGTGGGTCGTAGCGGAAGAGCGGCCAGAAACCACTTTTTACAGCATCGGTGTGAATATCTGTAGCTGTGGTCATGTCGATGCCGTGGGCGATGCAGTGAGCGTAGGCGATGATCAGCGAGGGACCATCATAGGACTCGGCTTCGCTCATCGCCTTCACTAGCTGGGTCATGTTCTCGCCGTACGCGACCTGGGCTACATAGATGTTGCCATAGGTCATGGCGATAGCCCCCAGATCCTTCTTGGGCATGTCCTTTCCTGCAGCCGCGAACTTTGCCACTGCGGCGCGCGGCGTAGCTTTGGAGGCCTGACCGCCGGTGTTGGAGTACACACCCGTGTCCAGCAAGAGGACGTTCACGTTCTTGCCCGAGGCCAGCACGTGGTCCAACCCGCCGTAACCGATGTCATATCCCCAGCCGTCGCCGCCCAATATCCAGACGGATTTGGGAACCAGGAAGTCGGTGATGCTTAACAACCGCTCCGCTTGCGGATCTTTATGTTTCTCGAGAAGCGCCTTGAGTTCGTCAACCCGACCGCGCTGGACTTCGATCCCTTCCTGCGTCGAGACGTCGGCATCCAGGATTTCCTTCGCCAACGCTGCTTTGCCATTCAGCTTGATCGTGTCCAGCAGCTCCCGTGCAAATTGGGTCATTTTGTCGACGGTGAGGCGCATGCCCATGCCGAACTCGGCGTTGTCTTCAAATAGCGAGTTCGACCAGGCCGGACCCCTGCCGTCGAAGCGGGGCGTATAGGGTGTTGTCGGCAGGTTGCCGCCGAAGATGGATGTGCAACCGGTTGCATTGGCGATGATGGTGCGATCCCCGAAAAGCTGGGTGAGCAGTTTGACGTATGGCGTCTCGCCGCATCCTGCGCAAGCACCGGAGAATTCGAACATTGTGGGCAGGAACTGCGAGCCCTTGGTGGTGAAGCGGTTGAAAAGTGCGGGATCGGGGTCGGGGATTGTGAGGAAGTAATCCCACTTTGCAGCTTCTTGCTCTCGAAGCGGTGGCTGGGGCGCCATATTGATCGCCTTGCGTTCCGTCTTCTGACCATCCGCATCCTTAGCAAAGGCAGGGCATATATGGACACAATTGCCGCAGCCGGTGCAATCCTCCGGCGCCACCTGCAAAGTGTACAGCATATTCTCCATGCCGCGGCCCGTTGCCTGCACAGCCTGCCAGCCTTCAGGTGCATCGCCGTTGGTTAGGGAAGCATCGTAGATTTTGGGCCGGATCGTACCGTGCGGACAAACAAAGGCGCACTGGTTGCACTGGATGCACGCCTCCGGATCCCAGACCGGAATCTCTAGACCGACGTTTCGCTTTTCATACTGGGTTGTCCCGACAGGATAGGTGCCGTCGTTTGGCAGCAGGGAAACAGGGAGTTCCTCTCCGCGACGGGCAATCATTTCGCCGGTCACATTTTGTACAAACTCAGGTGCATGCGCAGGAACCGGTGGAAGCATGCCGAGCTTGGACGTCACTTTCTTCGGCAACTCGATCTTGTGAATCCGCTCTCGCGCCAGGTTGGAGGCCTTCACGTTCATGTCGACGACCGCCTTGCCTTTGCTGCCATAGGTGTCCTCGACGGCCATCTCGATCATGTCCTGTGCCTGCTCATCCGGCAGTACACCAGAGATCTCGAAGAATGCGGTCTGCATGATGATATTGATGCGTCCACCCAGCCCGAGCGACTTCGCCAACGAGTAAGCATCGATGACGTAGAAGTTCGCATCCTTGTCGATCAATGCCTTCTGTACCTCAGCGGGCAAGTGATCCCACACCTCATCCGCAGGGTAGGAGCTGTTCAGCAGGAAAGTACCGCCCGGCTTGAGGTTCTTAAGCATGTCGTAGCGCTCCAAGAAGTGGAACGCGTGACACGCCAGGAATCCCGCCTGCTGGATCAAGTAGGTGCTTCTAATCGGATTCGGGCTGAAACGCAGGTGGGATATAGTCATTGCGCCCGATCTCTTTGAGTCGTAGACGAAGTACCCCTTGGCATAATAATCGGTGGCTTTACCGATGATCTTGATTGAGTTCTTATTCGCGCCCACGGTTCCGTCAGCGCCCAGACCGTAAAACATGGCTCGGTGGACTTCATCGCCCTCCGAAGAGAAGGCGTCATCCCACTCCAGGTTTGTATGTGTCAGGTCATCGACGATGCCGACGGTGAAGTGATTCTTCGGCTTCTTCTCGGACAAATTGTCCAACACAGATTTCGCCATCCCGGGGTTGAATTCTCTTGAGCCCAACCCGTAGCGCCCGCCGACGATGAGGGGCCTCTCTTTTTCGGCGATATCCCCATTTACGACGGCTTCGCTAATTGTGTTCTGGACATCCAGGTAAAGCGGTTCACCTCCCGCGCCTGGTTCTTTTGTGCGGTCGAGCACGGCGATGTGCTTGACTGTTTTCGGTAGGGCTTTAAGCAAAGCCTCCCCGCTGAAGGGGCGGTATAGACGTACTTTTATTAACCCGATTTTTTCTCCCTGTCCGGCGAGGTATTCCACCACTTCGTGCATGGTGTCCGCACCAGAACCCATCATCATCACGACACGCTCAGCATCAGGTGCACCAACATAGTCAAAGAGGTGGTACTCGCGCCCGACGACCTCCGCGAAGCGGTCCATCGCTTTCTGAGCCATCCCCGGCACTTTGGTGTAATAGGCATTAACCGTCTCGCGTGCGGCGAAAAACACATCGGGGTTCTGGGCAGTCCCGCGAATGGATGGGCGATCTGGCGAAAGCCCCCGTAAGCGGTGTGCTAAGACCCAGTCATCGTCGATTAACGCGCGCATATCATCATGGGTGAGTTCTTCTATCTTCTGTATCTCGTGGGACGTACGGAAGCCGTCGAAGAAATGCAGGAAAGGAATGCGTGATTCGAGTGCCACCGCCTGGGCGATGAGGGCGAAGTCCATCACCTCCTGGGGGTTATTGGATGAGAGCAGCCCCCAACCTGTCGAGCGGGCGGCCATCACATCGCTGTGATCGCCGAATATCGATAGCGCCTGCGCAGCGACAGAGCGAGCGGCGATGTGGAAGACGGCCGGCGTCAGTTCTCCGGCGATCTTGAACATGTTGGGCAGCATCAACAGCAAACCCTGTGAAGCCGTGAAAGTCGTCGTCAGGGCGCCTGTTGTCAGCGCGCCGTGAACTGCTCCAGCGGCGCCTCCCTCAGCTTGCATCTCTGTTACGCTGGGAACCATCCCCCAGATGTTCGGTTCACCTCGCGCCGCCTTCTCATCGGCGATCTCCCCCATCGGTGAGGATGGAGTAATTGGATAAATTGCAATAATCTCGTTCGTCGCGTAAGCAGTATGCGCGGCTGCGGCATTCCCGTCATAGGGAACAAGCTTTCGTTTGGCTTTCTTTGTAGCCATTTGGTGCTCCTTTTGAACCAATAGTATGTAAACACAGGGGTACGCGCACAAGCGCGCAGAACCCTATGGGCGATCCCAAATGAGTTTAGTGTTCTGTCTGGGTCAGCAGTAGTGTAAATGTCATCCTAAACCGGAGGATACCTGTTACTATTATTGAGCGTTCTTATGGTTTGATTCTCGATTCAGGTGAGATAGACACTTGCGGAGGTCCAATGCCAAACTTAAAAACAACCTATATGGGCATCGAATTAGACTCGCCGATCGTCGTCGCTGCGAGTTCGATATCCAGTTTCATCGACCAGATCAAACTCGCCGAACAAGCCGGTGCGGGCTTGCTTGTGATCCGCTCCCTTTTCGAGGAGCAGATACTCATGGACGCACTGCGCCTTGAAGAAGAACTCTCGGTTGGCGCCGAGATTTACTCCGAGTCGCTTTCCTATTTCCCTGAGCTGGAGCACGGCAAGGCGGATGAGCATCTCATGTGGATTGAAGAGACGCGCAAAGAAGTTAAACTACCGCTTATCGCCAGCCTAAACGCCGTCTCCTCAGGCGGATGGGTTAAGTACGCCAAACAGCTTGAAGCTACCGGCGTGGATGGACTTGAACTCAATGTTTACGCCGTCGCCGCAGATCCGAAGGTCAACGGCGCGGTTCTTGAGGCGCAGCTTTATGAGATCGTTGAAGCCGTCATCGGTGAGGTCGAAATCCCCGTTGCCGTCAAGCTCAGCCCTTTCTACACATCGATCGCCAATGTGGTGTCCGAAGTGGACAAGCGCGGCGCAAAAGCTGTGGTGCTCTTCAACCGCTTCCTGCAGCCAGACATCGACCCAAAGACTGAGACGCTGATATCAGAGATGGTATACAGTTCGCCCGAGGAGATGAAATTGCCTCTGCGCTGGGTCGCGCTGCTCTACGGACGGGTAAAGACCGATCTTGCTTTGAACACCGGTGTCCATTCGGGGATGGATGCTGCCAAGGCTTTCCTCGCCGGCGCACAAATCGTGCAGACCGCATCCGCCTTGCATAAAGAAGGAGTCCCCTACCTCTCGACTATGATCCGTGAATTAGAGGGGTTGATGGATGAGCACGACTACAAGAACCTTGACGACTTCCGCGGGAAGATGAGTCAGAGAGAGACCGATGACCCCTTTGCATTCGAACGGTCTCAATATGTGAAATTACTGCTCGGTCAGAAATAAATTATCTGCTGGCTCAAGTGGGTTCTTCTCACTAAATAAAACGGGGCAATAAAAAGAGGGTGTCCAATCATGGACACCCTCTTCCGGTTTCTAGATATCCTGGTCTTAGAACAGACTAAGTGTATAGGGGAAAATTAGGTTCAGGATCAACCCGAGCACGAATAACCCACCCGCAAGCTTGCCGTGATGAAAAGCTGCAGAGACAAACCAGAGCGGCCAGACCGGGTAGTCCGGGGGAGGCTCGCTCGGCTTCGGTTCGTTGTAGATTTTCAACACCATCAACAAGCGTGGTATGGCGAAAAAGACCAGCAGAACCCATACCGACAGCGTGCCAGTGAGGACGAGAATGGCGACGATCAGATAATAGCCCACCATCAAGACCCGGTTCAGCCACAGGGAAGAATTATGGCCGATGATCACCGGGATTGTGCGTATCCCTTTAACCTCATCCAGCTCGCGTTTATCAATGTGTTTTCCAACGAGCACGGTGGTGACGATCAACGCATACGGCACGCACGCCAGCCAGACCCCGGGCGATGGCATTTCCCCTGCGGTAACAAAGTATGCGCCTCCGATCATCAAGGGTCCCCACACCAAGAAAACGCCCGGTTCGCCCAAGCCATGATGTTTGAGTTTGATCGGCGGGGCTACGTAGAACACACTGATGAAGAGCCCCGCCAGGGCAAAAACCAACACCTGCCAACCCACACTGATGACGAAGTAAATAAGGATCAGTAGATCAATCAGGTTAACCGTCAGGATTGCGGTGAGCAAACCGCGTTTACTGATCATGCCGCTCAGTATTGGGTGGGGGGCGTATTGCGCTCGGGCATACTCATCTGTGTCAACGCCGGCCTCAAGATCGAAATAATCGTTGATCATGTTGTTGGCGGCATGTGCGAGGACCAGGCCCACCAGCGCTAAAGCGAAGTAATACCAATTTAAGTGATCGGTAAGTGCCGCCGCAAGCAATCCCCCGATCAAGCCCGAGGTGATTGTCATTGAAAAAACCGCCGCCCGGGTGATGATCAACCACTTACTGACGACATCCATCTCCTTGTCAGGTGATAGATTTACGGTTTCGAGTACTTCCTTCCAGTTGGAAAGTAGAGACATGAACCCTCCGAATAATATGAAATCCGATACCTGGTCGGGAGTGTATCAGGTCCTACATGGCTTGTACAGATTTCACCGAATTCGAAGTCAGGAAATCGCCTATGGGCAGCTTAGAGATTACTCCCAGCGGAAAGAGCTGTGACTTTCCTGAAGCCCCATCTTTCAGGTAAACTTGATGGGCCAACAAAAAGATGCCCGCTGGATAGGTATCTTTACCTACGGAGGAACTTCTAAAACATGAATATCCTTGTAACCGGAGCGACCGGCTTTGTCGGCTCACACCTTTGCCGAGCATTAGCAGAACAAGGCCATCGTGTCCGCGCTCTCCACCGACCCACCAGTTCGCTGGCGTTGTTAGAAGGTGTCCCCGCTGAACTAGTAGAGGGAGATCTCTTCGAGCCCGATTCGCTCGCTCTCGCCGCACGGGACATCGATGTTATTTACCACTGCGGCGGTCGTGTCGGAAGCTGGACCGACGCCGAAGAGATGGCCGCCAGCCACGTCGAGGGCACCCATAATATTCTCTCCGCCGCCTGGCAATGCGGAGTTCGCCGGTTCATCCACACCTCCTCCGTCGCCGCCCTGGGTGTTCCCGAGCGCGCCGCTGAATCCAACGAGACTCTCCCCATCATGGATGAGAGCCACTCGTGGAACTACACCGCCGAGGAATGGCCCTATGGGTACGCAAAACACCGCGCCGAGGAAGAGGTCCGGCTCTCCACCGCCGATGGCTTCGATACCATCATTCTCAACCCTGCTTCAATCGTAGGTGCCGGGGATAAAAACCTCACCTCCAGCGCCATCGTCATGCATATGGCCCGCGGCAGGCGACCGCCCATCCCCCCGGGCGGACTCAATGTGATTCACATCGATGACGTGATCGCCGGCCACCTTGCCGCCCTAGAACAGGGAGAGTCAGGGGAACGCTACATCCTCGGCGGCGAAAATATCACCCATGAACAGCTGCTCACCACGGTTGCTGAGGTCGTCGGCGCGCCCCGTCCGCGCTGGCACATCCCCGGCTGGGCTCTTCGAACCCTCTCAAGCCCCGCCGAATTACTTGGGCGGATAATGGGCATCCCTCTGCGCGGACATATGTTCCGCCTGGCTGGGCTGCATTTTTACTACGACAGCCGTAAGGCGCAGCGCGAACTGTTTGTGCCAGCGCCGCGAACACATCGATCGGCTATAGAAGATGCCTATACCTGGTACCGGGACAATGGCTTCCTTGATTGAGCGCGCTCCGGCCCCATCGATCGAAGTGCCTATATGGTATCCATAACCCCAACCATGATACACTAAACCCGACCTCATTCCAATGGATTAATTGCCTTGGCAAAAGCGAAGAAACAGACTACCCACGAGACAATCTTAGCTTCCATCCTGCGTGCGACCGCTGCCGTAGCCCGTCAGGCTGCTTCGAGCGAAGATGATGTCATCCGCGCGGTAACGGACGAACTCCAGCATCTTGGCCTTCGAGGAACCGTGGTTCTCTTGTTACCGAACGGTCGTCTGGTGTTTAAAACCCATTCATTAGCCTCTGCGGCAGCAAAAGCGCTCAAGAAACTTACCGGCATTGGGATCACCGATCACGAAATTGACCCCGCCAACGTTGATCTTTTACGAGAGATATTTTCAACGAAGCAAGCAGCCTTCTCCGAAGATAGGCCTAAGGTTCTCTCCCAGATAATTCCGTCCGCGCCGGCATCTTTACTCCCCCCTATCTTAAAAATCCTCGGACCCGGCAACGTCATCTTCGCACCGCTCATATTAAACGACGAACCAGCCGGCGCCATCACCGTAACTGCGGAATGGCTCACAGCCGAAGATCTCCCTTTGATTTCTGCGCTTGCCGACCATGTCTCGATCTCGCTTGACCGCGTCCGAAACCGAAAAGCGATCGAATCATCATTAGCGATTCAACATCTGCGGACTCAGGTTGCTGAGATGCTCACCAGCGATCTCGATCTCCCCTCTGTAATGGAGCGCATCCTCCAGTTCGGTAAAGAAATCACGGACGCCGATTCGGGGGCTATCGCCCTCATCGAGCCTGATGGGGAAACCCTGACTTTCCCTTACAGCTTTGGTGTTCCCGAGAAAATGAAGAAAATGCCCCCCCTCGGCACCGGTTTAATTTGGATCTCGTTGAAAGAACGCAAAGCGATGCTGCTGGAGGATTACAGCGAGCATCTAGACGCCCTGAAGCCTGCAGTTGAAGCCGGGGTTCGTGCACTGTTAGGTGTCCCGCTCATCGCGGGGGATGATGTCGTCGGCGGAATGGCGTTCTTCGGGCGATCCAAGGATAGCAAGTTCACGCGCGAACACCTTACCCAGATGGAATCCATCGCCGAGATAGCCGCAGTTGCTGTGAAGAACGCCCGCCTTTTCAGCGAGGCGCATCGCCTTGCAGAAGAATCGCAGGCATTAATCCGCACCGCCCACTCGATCTCGGCCTCCCTCGACACAGAAACCGTGCTCAACGAAATCGCGACTCAGGCGAATCAATTGCTCGACTGCGACGGCAGCCGCATCCATCTGGTGGATTACGAAACAGGTACGGTTCATTGCGTTGTCGCCCGAGAGCCAAATGCGGAGGAGCTCCTGGCGTTCGAGTTTAAGGTTGGTGATGGCATCACCGGCGGCGTAATCGAGCGCGGGCAACCTATGGTGATAAACGACCCGACGGCAGATCCCAACAGCATTCAAGTGCCCGGAACCCCGGAAGATGAGCCCGAATGCCTGGCGATCGTGCCGCTTACCATTCGCCAACGGACGCTGGGATCAATGACCGTCCGCAGGCTCGGTTATGACAACCCATTCACGGACAAGGATCTTGACCTACTTTCTGCATTCGCAGCCCAAGCAGCGGTTTCGATTGAGAACGCGAACCTCTTCGGCCAGATCGAAACGCAGGCACAGCGATTGGAATTGCAGGTCGAAGAACGCACGCTTGAGTTGTCCCTGTCAGAGGCTCGCTACCGCTCCTTAGTGGAAAGTGCTCAATCCGGGATTTTTCAACTCAATCTCGAAGGGCGATTGCTATATGGAAATCAAGCCCTTGCCTCCATGTTTGAAATAAATCTTGAGGATGTCATTGGCAAACGCTTCGACACGCTAAGTTTTATTCCGCCCGATAAACTTGGACAAATCCTCGAGAATTTTAATCAGCGAACACACGGAAAGCGTGACCCGACAGAAGTGTTTGAGCTTGAGTTTCAAACCCCCAGCGGACGCACACTACCAACCCTTATCGGAGTCAGCCTGATCACCGACGAAGAGGGGAAACCTCAGGGTCTCACTGGACTTGTCACCGACATCACTGAACGAATACAGCTTGAAGAAGCACTTAAAGCCGAACGTGATCGACTGGACGCCATCCTCGGGCACATCGGCGATGCAGTCATGGTAACAGACGCCGAGGCGTCGATTCAATTCGTCAACCCCGCCTGGGAACGGCTGAATAAGTACTCTTTTAAGGAAGCGCTCGAAAAAACCCCTGAACTCCTCCAGAGTGCCAAACACGATGATGCATTTTATTCCGAAATGCAGGAAACCACCGCGCAAGGAAATACCTGGCAGGGCGAAGTCACCAACCGGCGAAAAGACGGATCCACATATGAAGCTGCACTCACGATCACTCCCGTCCTGGGCCCAACAGGGACCGTCATTAACTACGTGAGTGTCTACCACGATATCAGCGCGCTGAAGGAAATTGACCGCCTAAAATCGCGTTTCGTTTCTGACGTATCCCACGAGCTGCGCACGCCGCTGACGAACATCAGGCTGTATCTCGATCTTATCGCCCGCGTTAAAGACCGGGATAAAGTAGAGCGCTACTTAAAAACCCTTTCAAGGGAGAGCGATCGTCTGGCGAATCTCATCGACGATTTGCTCTCACTCTCGCGCATCGATGTTGGCACTACCCAGCTCTACCGAAGACCCATGAATGTGAATAGTATGCTTCGCTCCCTTGCAGAGGATCGAAGATCTCTCGCCGCGAAGCAAGGATTACAGCTTGAAATAATAACTGCTTCTGACTTGCCCGAAATCCACGGCGATGAACGCTTGCTCAGTCAGGTGTTCACGAATCTCCTGACCAATGCGATGAATTACACTCAGGAGGGCGGCGAGATCACCCTCCGTACTCGGTCTGAATCAGAGGCATCTACTGAATGGGCCGTGGTGGAGGTCAAAGACTCGGGGCTGGGCATCTCACTTGATGAACAATCGAAAATCTTTACACGCTTTTTTCGGGGCTCTGCAAGCAAGTCGACGGGAGCGCCAGGGACAGGTCTGGGTTTAGCGATATGTGACGAGATCATCCAACGCCACGGTGGTCACATCACCTTGTCAAGCGAAGGAAAACCTGGGAAAGGTTCTTGTTTCTCTGTCTGGCTCCCCGTTGATGACGGAGCAATCCAGGACTGAGCTCAGGATCGCAGAGTGAATCCAGCCCCAAACCTTCAGTATCCACCGCCCCATCTTCGGTATGAAGCTGCCTCATTTACCGCCTTACGCATGCTAAAGAGCCACTCAGATAACCAAATAATAGATCGAATTTCTGGCATTTTCGGTGCGACTACGCTATTTGATAAACCGATCCTTCAGCTGTCTTTGTCACTTCGATCCGCACCGGGAACGCCTCTTTGAGTTCGGCGATGTGGGTGATGACCAAGATCAGATCGAAATCATCCTGGATGCTGTTGATCGCTGCAACCAGATGCTCCCGACCGCGGGCGTCCTGGGTCCCAAACCCCTCATCGATAAAGAGGCTGCGCAGTTGCGCGCCGGCGCGGCGGGCAAGCAGCCGGGAAAGGGCGATGCGCAGAGCGAAGTCAATGCGAAAAGCCTCCCCTCCCGAGTATAGTTCGTAGGGCCGGCTCCCAAGTTCGTCTGAGATGATGATGTCGAGGGCTTCGCGCAGCTCTCCAGTCTTGATCTCCCGCTGTGTCTCGATGCGCAAGTGCATTCGACCATCCGTCATGCGCGCGAGCAACTCTGTCGCCGCTCTCTCAAGCTCGGGGACAGCCGTCTCAATGATCATCGCTGGAACTCCGCGTTTGCTAAAAGCCAACCTTAAATCCTCGAACAGGCTCAAATCATCTACCTTCTGTTCCCGCTCGCGCAAACGCTCCTTTCGTTGCCCCTCAAATGAAACTAACGCAGCAAGTTTTTGACGGGCACCTCCAACACGCTCATCGGCCAATCGTTTCACCTGCCGCAACTCATCGATTTCCTTCTGTGTGATGGATGCGGCCCGCAGTCGCTTCTCACAAACTTGCGCCTGCTCCTCAAGGGTTGATCTTTGCTTCTGGTCTTGAGCTAGTTCGCCAGACCAGCGTTTGAGGCGCTCGCGCAGCCCATCAGATCTGCGCTTGGCTTCGTCGGCGTGAGTCAGCATCGTCTCTAGCTCCCCTGCTTTTTTTTGCAGCGCCGCTTGTTCAGCAAGTTGCTTATTTAAGGATTTTCGCTCGCTAGAAAGACTCTCCAGGTTTGCCTCAAGTTCCGTGATCCGACCCCGGTTCTCGCTGTATTGTTTTCGCCGATCTGCCACCTCGACATCCAAATCACCAATGAGATCCTGTCGATGTTCATCCGTTAGGGGCTGCCCGCATGTCGGACATACAGGCTCTGTTGCGCCCTGTAACGCTTCGATGCGTTTCTTAATCGGCTCTGTCTGCGGGGCGAGCGCATCATTGGCACCGCGTAGATTCGCGGCTTCCTTCGTTAGTTTCTCTCGCTCAGCATCCAATGCTTTCAACTGAACCTGAAGTGGTTCGAGCTGCGCGAGTGTTTTCCGGACCTCATCCAGCGCGCCCGTAACTGCCGCTTGATCGGCTTGCGCGTCAGCCTTTTTAAGTTCGTTCTGCGCTTCAGAGAGTTCGCGCTCTCGGGATGTAATTCGCCGCGTGAGGTCGTCGATCTGACGTTGGAGAGCCACCAGTTCAGAGCGCGTCCCTTCCAGGCTCGCCCATTCTTTCTCCGCCGCCTCTAGCTCTCCAGCTTTCTCATTCGCCACGAGTTCGGAGGACTTAAGCTCCAGTTCGTAGTTTTCACGTTGGGCAAGTTCTCGGCCGATCTCCTCTAAACGCCCGTCGAGACGCTCGACCTCCGCACGCGTCGTGGAGATCCTCTGCTTGGCTTTTTCCTCATACTTATCCCACACTGACAAGCCCAGGATATTCGCTAAGACCTGTTTGCGCTGCGCCGGAGTTTTTGTGGTGAATTCATCAGCCCGCCCCTGAAGGAGAAAAGCCGAATTCACGAAGGTTTCGTAGTCAAGCCGGATCAGGCCGTCGATCTTCGCTTGAGTTTCACGGATCGTTGCTTCTGCTATCCCTTGCCAACCATCTACTTCCGAATTCCACGCCTGGAATTCCAGCAGAGAACTGCCGCGCTTCCCGGTCTTCCGCTGGCGGATGACGCGAAAACGATCATCACCCTGCGTAAAGGTCAACGCCACGCGCATTTCAGTCTGGCCTTGATGGATTAGATCATCCGGGCTGTTGCTGCGTGCCTTACCCCATAGCACCCAGGTGATGGCATCAAGCAGAGAGGATTTCCCTGCGCCATTTTCGCCGGCCAAACAGGCAACATGGATGCCTTGAAAATTCAAGGGAGCTGGATCGCGATAAGCGAGGAAGTTGCGGAGTTCTAATTTAACAGGGATCATTGGATAGACAAATCATTCCAGCAGCTCTCCGGCCTTCGCCAGAAGCGCTTTCAATCTTTCAGGATCAACGTCACGGCTCTCAAAATAACGCTCGACCAACTCGAGAGGAGCGAGTGTTTCCGGCGATAGTTCTCCGAGCCGGGCTCTTGCCTCGTCTTCAATTTCGCGCGCAACTATGAAACTCGCCGTATCTTCCAGCGCGCCTTCGATCTCTCGTTCCCGCAGGCTTGGGATCTGGTCGGCGCGCAATTGAACTTGCAGACGAATAACAGCGCCTTCGGTTTCTGCCCTTTCCAGTGCATCGACAACCACTGTGGTCGGGTCCTCCTCGGAGCGAACGTCGATGCTAACGGTGCGAAACGGTCGGGCGTTCACGGGAACAAAGGACCAGGTGGTCTCACTGCGCTGCAGCTCAACCCAGCAAAACCCTTTCTCCTCGCCCTCCTCACCAAAATCGATCCGCTCGAGCGACCCGCTGTAAACGACAGGTGGATACCCTTGAGGGTTAAGATCCTGGTGCTTGTGGATATGCCCAAGCGCCACATAGTCCCATACCGGGTCAGCCACCATGGATTTTAAAATGGGAAGGTCTCCCCCCAACATGACTGACCGCTCCGAACCGAACTTCGCCGCTTCAACCGTGAAGTGGCCGACGAAAACACGGGGCATATCCCGGGTGGCCGCTTCTTCCGTCAGCACCGCTATGCGCTTCGCCACTTCAGCCCGCAATGCCTGGTTCAACTCCTCTATGGATTTGCCCTGGTATTTCTTCCAGGCCATCAAGCGATTGCGCATTGGATACGGCATCCAGGCGAGGAGGACAGGACCATGCTCCGTCTGCACAACCTGTGTGTCGTCCTTATAACCAACGATCACCCCGGGGACATCAAGGGCGCGGAAAATATCAAGGCTATTGGCCTTCACAACCATGCCCGGCATGTCGTGGTTTCCCACGAGCAGCAGCGTCGGCATCTCATCCGCCAGGCGTTTTATTCGCCGCGCAAATTCCCGCTGTTGGGTAGGGTCGGGGCTGCGATCTTTGAACGCATCCCCGGCGAACACCGCAAGATCAGCTCCATGTTCAATGGCGTAATCCACGACTTCATCCAGCCGGTCCAGAAAATCGCGCACCCGGCTCGATGTTCCTGTATTGGGGTCGATCTTCCCATAATTCTCCATGCCGATGTGACTATCGGCGAAATGGAGCATGCGAATGGGGTCTGCCATCACCTGGAGTCCTTATTCCGATCTACTAAATATTGCTTTTTTCGCCTGCCCCCATTTAGTGCTCTTTCGGGCGCTGCACCCACCTCTCGAGATTTTGAGGGAGTTCAAATGTTTCCATGCGGGTTAATAAGGCCTGTGGATCCGCTTCGTCGATCAGCAGTTCGATGTGTTCATTGTAGATGAAACCCTCTTGCCGAGCATGTTCGATAACGGCCAAAAGCGGGGTGAAGTATCCCAGCGTATTCAGGATCCCGATGGGATTTCTGTGTAAGCCGATCTGTGACCAGGTGAGTATCTCAAATAACTCGTCGAAGGTTCCGAACCCACCGGGGAGGGCGACGAAGGCGTCGGACATCTCAGCCATGCGCGTCTTACGCGTATTAATGTCATCAACCACGATTAACTTTGTTAACCCAGTGTGGAGAAGCTCAGGTGTTTCAAACATCGTTGGAATAATTCCGATAACTTCGCCCCCGTTCTCGAGCACTGTGTCTGCGAGCGCCCCCATCATACCCGTACCGCCTCCCCCGTAGACGAGCCTTAAGCCCCGCTTGACAAGCGCGGCGCCCATTTCGCCCGCTGCCTGGAGATATTCGGCGTTTATTTGATCGCTGGAGCCGCAGTAGACGCAGATGTTTTGAATACTTCCCATTAAATCTCCTATTATCGACGGTTCACGTCGAGATTCTCAAGCTTTAGGCCCTGCTCCTGCCGATTCAAGCGAGTTGCGTATCGCCTCCGCTTGTACGTCCAGTTCATCGCGAGAGGCCGACGACGAAAAATCCGCTTGGAGACGTAACCTTCCGGAGTTGCCCTGGAAACGGGGAATGACATGTAAATGGCTGTGAAAAACATCCTGTCCTGCGACTGCGCCATCTGCCAGATACAGATTAACACCCTCGCAGCGCAAACCGGATTGCCGCAGTGCCCTGTTCATCTGCCGGCCGACGATGAACATGCGCGCACAAACATCTTCAGGAACATCGTCGAGGCCCGATGCGTGTACTTTGGGGACGACGAGTAAGTGGCCCGGATTAATAGGGTGAATATCCATAAAGACCGTCACCAAGTCATCCCGAAACACGATGCTGGCCTCGGACTGCCCGGATATAATTTCACAAAAAATGCACTCGGGGGAGCCGGACAAATTCGCCTCACTCTCATCTTATAATCTATCTTCGAATCGGGGTTTCCAATCTTCGACGGTGATGATTGGCGTTGTTTTGGCGCAATAGGGCATTCTATCATGACCGCGCCGCGGCTCATAATCCTAACGTACACTTGACGCCATCGAGGAATGTCGTGAAAATCCCCATACCATATAAGGAGCTTAGCCACCATGTCAGAGCCTTTCTTCCCAGTATTAATCCTCAACGCAAGACCGGCTGCCGGGAAAAGCGAGATCATCCACGCGCTCAAAACGACGCCTGTGGAGGAACGAATCGCCCGCTTCCACATCGGCCCGCTTCACATCCTGGATGATTTCCCGATGCTCTGGACCTGGTTCGAAGAAGACTACCTCCTGGAGACGGTCTTTCATCAGCCTCGCCTGCACACGACAGCCGATGGTTATTTCCTGACCACGGACCTATGGCATTTGCTTATCGAGCGGCTCTCCCTCGAGTATGAGAAGTGGCAGAGGGACACGCCTGAAGACCACACCGTAATCCTTGAGTTTTCACGCGGCGGCGAGCATGGCGGGTATGAAGCGGCATACAAACACCTTAGCCGTGAGATATTAAGCCTGTCGGCCTGCTTATATGTCGATGTCACCTACGAAGAATCGCTGCGGAAAAACCGCACCCGCTTCAACCCCGAACGACCGGACAGCATTCTGGAGCATGGGCTGCCGGACGAAAAACTGGAGCGTCTCTATCGGGAGGATGATTGGTCGAGTTTCTCGAGTAGGGATGCGCAATATTTATCCGTCCAGGGTATCCAGGTGCCGTACGTGAACTTCGAAAACGCTGACGATATAACTTCGAACGGTGGCGAGGCGCTCTATAAGAGATTAGAGGGGAGATTGGGCGCACTTTTGTCGCTCTGGCAGCGCAGACCGGCGGTATAATATTCATCTTGCGCAAAGATCAGGAGTTGTAATGAACCGTCTGATACGCATACTCATCATTCTCGCCATCATCGTGCCCATCACAACGCCTGCATCGGCCGATGACGGACCGGTCGTTCAAGCGGTTCTGTTCTATTCTCCATCTTGCGGACATTGCCATAAAATAATCCAGGAAGATCTCCCTCTGCTCTACGAGAAGCACAACAGCCAGGAACAATGGTTTTTTGTCGGAGAGCCGCCAGGCGAAGAAACCAGCGAACTTCCTCCCATCGTGGGGCTGATGGGCGACACTCTCCAAATCCTGTACATCAACGCTGCAACGCCGCTTGGAAGCGAATTGTTTGGTAGCGCTCTTCTCCAATTCGATGTCCCCGAGACTCGTTATGGCGTCCCGAACTTATTCATCGGGGAAACGAGCCTCGTGGGTTCAGTTGAAATCCCCGAGTTATTCCCGGGATTGGTCGATGAAGCGCTCGAGCAAGGCGGGAGCCCATGGCCGGACATCCCCGGGCTGGAAGAGGCGGTCGAATTGCTGGTCCCCCTCCAGGAGCTTGAGCCAACCGCTGAGGCACCGAGTGAGGGAACACCAACGGTCTCAGCAAATCCGAACGGGACAGCCACCACCGTAGACCCTGTACCTACACCTGGGGTTGATTTTTCCGCCGATAATCTTTCTGTGTGGGAAAGATTCCAACTGGACACCGTAGGGAATTCGCTCTCCGTGATCGTCTTGATTGGAATGATAGCCAGCCTCGCCGTCATGGCCGTTCGCTGGCGAGACCAGAAGAAGACAAAAAAACGGCTGGAGCTGCACTGGGCAGTGCCGCTGCTCGCGTTGGTGGGGATTGTCGTGGCTGGTTATCTGGCCTTCATCGAGTCAACCGGGGCGGAGGCGGTATGTGGCCCTGTCGGTGACTGCAACACCGTTCAGCAGAGCGAATACGCATTCCTGTTCGGGGTCGTATCTGTTGGTCTGCTGGGTATGCTCTCCTATATCGCCATCCTCAGCGCCTGGCTGATTGACCGTTGGGGTTCGGAGCAATTGGCCGACCTCGCCCAAATCTCCATCTTCCTCATGGCACTCATCGGAACGTTCTTCTCCATCTACCTCACGTTCCTCGAACCTTTTGTCATTGGGGCCACGTGTGCCTGGTGCCTGACTTCGGCGGTGGTGATCACCGCGTTAATGCTGCTCAGCGCCAATCCCGCTAAGGCCGCTTTAGCTCGCCTGCGCTCGAGCTGAATCAAGTTCCGCTATTCTTGGATGTAATTGTGTCGTCCTACCATGGCTCGGCATCCTGATCTTGCGACCGAACAGACGGATTTTCCCGATCGAATTCCCATTTCGCCGGGTTTTGGGCGAGATATGTACGAATCCGTTTCAAATCTTCTTCGCTGCGGATGATGTGTTCGTAATAATTGCGCTGCCATAATTTCGCGCCGGGCGTGTTTTGGATTTCATTGACCCGTTTTGTTGAAACCGTTTTAAACGCGCCGATCAAACGCCCCAATGGTTTGCGTTTCGGTTGATCCGATCCCGTAGGGGCGGTTCGCGAACCGCCCCTACAATCCTTGATCACCATAATCCCATGCAAATGATTCGGCATAACCACCCATTCATCCATTTCAACATGTTCATATTGCCGTTCTAACCACTGCCATGATTCGGCGACGATTTCCCCCAATTCATTCAACACCATCTTTCCACGCCTCACATCCCCAAACAGGCATTCCCGGTTCTGGACGCAAATGGTGACGAAATAGGCGCCAGGTTGTGAATAATCGTAACCCTGCAATCGTATAATACGGCGGCCCTTTTTCAATCCAGCACCCCCTCCAGCTTCTCCTACCGTCCCCATGCCGCTAATTCAAGCTGCACACTATTTTGAGTCATCTTATTTACTTCCAACCAAAAAGTAATAAAATGCCCGTCGAGAGCGTCAAATAGGAAACACATATACGAAATTTGAGGGTCATGTCGATTTCGGGTCCAGCTTTAACCTTCATCGCCGTCGCTGCATACGGCGCACTGCACAGCCTGCTCGCCAGCAACCCGGTGAAGCAAGCCTTTCAGCGCGCCTTTGGACAAACAAGCGACCGTTTTTACCGATTATTTTTTAATGTCGTTGGGGGCCTCACGTTCTTGCCGGTTCTCGCCGTTGCCGCGCTCGATCAGGGGCAGACGCTCTACCAACTGACACGGCCCTGGTTTTTTCTCACTACCGCTGGTCAGGCGCTGGCCGTCATCCTGCTGCTCCTTGGCCTTTTGCAGACCGATTCGCTGCACTTTCTCGGGCTGCGCCAGATATCCCATCCTGAGGCATCAGAACCGAACGAGTTAGTTATCAACGGGCTCTATTGCCATGTCCGCCACCCGCTTTATTCCGCAGGGCTGCTCTTTATCTGGCTCACACCAGTGATGACGACAAGTGTTCTGGCGCTGAATCTCGGCCTGACGCTGTACATCATCATCGGCAGTATCTTTGAGGAGGGGCGGCTTGTCGGTGAACTCGGGCAGGCCTATGTCGATTACCAGAGTCGCGTTCCGCGGCTGATCCCGCGACCCGGCAAATGCTACCCGCCCGATCAAGTCATCAAAAAGAAACACGCATAACTAGGCAACAGCCCACCAGTCAATGCCCTCGCGGAATCCTCTACTGCACAAGTTCTCGCGGATCAAGGCGCGTGCGCCCCTCGACCCCACCGCGGCCAGAACCACAGGATTCGCAAATCGATCCCACCATTCTTTCAACTCCTCTGGCGGGATGATCGGCGCTCCCCTGCGGGTCCGGCCCACTTTATTCGGATCGATGTCTATAAATGCTGCGAGCGGCGCTCCTGCGCGCAGCAAATGCTTCGAGAGCCGCCGGCCCATCTGACCGGCGCCCCACACGATCACGGCATCCCTGCCTCGCACCGGACCTTGCATCAAGTACCTAGCCTTTGCGCGCAGGAAATTTTCCACAGAGTAGCGCGAATCGGTGCGCGTCAGGCGCTTTGGGTGCTCGCGCCAGTAGAGCAGAATCTCGGGGATCTTTTCAAACCGTGCCCCATCAAGGTACAAACGCAGCCAGAGATCATAGTCCTCCGCCCAGCCAAACTCCTGATAACCTCCAAGCGCCTCCACCCGCCTCCTTCGAAATGCGACCGAGGGGTGAGCTAACGGGCTCTCGATGAAAATATCACGCGTAATCGCTTCGTGATCTACCAATTTATTAAGCCAATCAATATAGATTTGAAAACCTTCTCGAACCCCCTCGCGCGGGAAGCCCTCAACCAGGCTGCCCACCACGGTCACATCCGGGTTTGCTTCAAGATACGCCACCTGGCGCTCCAGCCGCTCGGGGTGGGCGACATCATCAGCATCCATCCTGGCGACGAGATGCGAACGGCAGGCCTCCATGCCGATGTTCAGGGCAGGGATGATTCCTTCATGGGCGCTGGTAATTACACGAACGCGCGAGTCTTTCCGAGACCACGCGGCCAGTTTCTCCGAAGTTGAATCTTCTGAGCCGTCATCAACAACTACGATTTCAAACTCGAGCAATGTTTGATCCATGAGTGACTGCATGGTCTCGTCGAGCGTCTCACCCGCGTTGAAGCAAGGCATGAGTACCGAGATCGTCGGTTCCGCTGTGATATCATCAAGCGTTGAAACCTTTTTTGAGGTGATACTCATCATGCTGCCAATAGACCTTTCATGGGAAACAATCTTGACGACGGCAATGCAATTCCTGCCCAGACTCGGCGCTGCCGCACTGATCCTCCTTGTAGCCTACCTGCTCTCGAAGTGGCTAACAAGGCTGCTGCGCAATAGTATGGAGCGTGGAAAGCGGGACCCAGAACTGATTGTACTCCTCGAGATGCTCACACGCCTGGGAATACTCGCCGTGGGAATCATCGTTGCACTCGAGCAAATCGCACCCGGGCGCTTCAACAGTTTGATCGCCGGCTTGGGTATCGGGGGGATCGCAATCGGCTTTGGTCTTCAGGATATCGTTAAGAATTTCATCTCCGGCATCCTCATCCTGCTTCAGCAGCCGTTTGAGATCGGTGACAGTATTGAAGTCTCAGATTTCGGCGGCACCGTGCTCAACATCACCGTCCGGGCAACTGAATTAAAGACCTGGGACGGCCGCATCGTGGTCATCCCTAACGGTGATGTCTATGCAAGCTCGGTCGTTAACTACAGCAAGTCCGTGCACCGTCGGGTCAGCCTCACCGTCGGCGTAGGCTGCGATTCTGATCTGGATCAAGTTGCCAGAATTACACATCAGGTAATCTCTGGGCTCCCGGGTGTTTTGAAAGACCCGCCGCCATCGGTCACGTTCCGAAACTTCGGCGAATCATCGATCGACTTCACGCTGCTGTTTTGGACCGATACAATAGAAGTGGGCATTAACAATGCCCAGGATGCGGCGATAAAAGTCCTGAAAGATGCTTTCGATCGCGAAGGTATCGAACTCCCCTACCCAACGGTCTCAATAATATCGACAACGGGTTAGTGTTATCACTACGAAGAAGGAGTGCGGCTAATCAGCCGCACTCCTTTGATTCTTGATGGTTGAGCCTTACTGCAGCCCAACGACTTTTTCGCCGGCCTCACACCAGATCAGATTCCCTCTGGTTTTACAAGGTGGCACGCCACCCAATGACCTGTCTTAATTTCCAAGTATGCAGGCTCCTCTTTAAAACAGATGTCTTCAGCAACCGGGCAGCGGGTGTTGAAATTACAGCCAACAGGCGGATCCGACGGATTGGGAAGATCCCCCTCCAAGATAATTCGCTGCCTCGTTTCGACGATATCTGGATCAGGGATGGGCACCGCCGACATCAACGCCTGAGTGTAAGGATGTAGAGGATTTAAATAAATCTCATCACGGTCGGTTATTTCCACGATCTTGCCCAGGTACATCACCGCCATGCGATCGCTAATATGACGGACCATGCTCAGGTCGTGAGCGATGAATAAATAGGTCAATCCGAGCTCTTCCTGTAATTCTTCCAACAAGTTGACCACTTGCGCCTGAATGGAGACGTCCAGAGAGGAGATCGGTTCATCACAGATGACCAGATCGGGGTTCAGAGCCAGGGCGCGGGCGATGCCGATGCGCTGCCGCTGACCGCCAGAGAACTCGTGTGGGTAGCGGTTGACGAAGTATGGGTTGAGTCCAACCATCTGCAGAAGCTCTTGCACGCGTTCGTGCTTTTCCTTCCCGCTAACGACGTTGTGAACTTCAAGCGGCGCGGCGATGATCGAACCCACGGTCATGCGCGGGTTCAATGAAGCGTAAGGATCTTGGAAGATCATTTGCATCTTTCGCCGCATGCGGCGCAAATCGCCGCCGGCCATTTCCGCTAAATCAGTTCCGCCGAAGGTAATCGATCCAGCCGTTGGTTCATACAATCGCAGGATCGTCCGCCCTACCGTGGTCTTCCCGCAACCAGTTTCCCCGACCAAACCGAGCGTCTCCCCCTTGAGGATGTCAAAACTGACGTCATCCACGGCTTTAATATCACCAACATGACGTTGAATAACGGTTCCCCGTACGATGGGGAAGTATTTCTTCAGATTTCGGACTGAAACCAAAGAACCATTCCCGCCGCTCATCATGCATTCCTTCCCGCGACGTGCTCCCATCGCCAGCAAGCTACAATATGTCCTTCATCATCCGTCGGCTCCAACGGCGGTATCTCCTCCAGGCATTGATCTGTTCGATAGGTGCACCGAGCATAAAACGGGCACCCTTGTGGTAGGTCGATTAGATCCGGCGGTAGGCCCGGGATAGACACCAACTTTGTGCCCGGCACCTCATCCAAGCGAGGTAGTGATCCAAGTAAACCAATTGTATATGGATGGCGGGTGCGTTTGTAGATGCTGCGCACATCGCCTCTCTCAATGATATATCCGGCGTACATCACATTGATCTTCATAGCCAATTCTGCTACGACACCCAGATCGTGGGTGATCCACATTATTGCCATCCCCAACTGCGTCTGCAATCGCCGTACTAAATCCACGATCTGGGCTTGAATGGTGACATCCAGCGCAGTGGTGGGCTCATCGGCAATCAGTAATTTTGGATCACAGGAGAGTGCCATGGCGATCATCGCTCGCTGTCTCATACCCCCGGAGAATTGATGAGGGTAATCGTCCAATCGCTGCATTGCAGCCGGGATACCAACCATCGTCAGTAATTCCCCTGCCCGTTCTCTCGCCTCCTTATCTGTCATCCCAAAATGTATCTTCAAGGCCTCGACAATCTGGGACCCCACTGTAAAGACAGGGTTAAGTGATGTCATCGGATCCTGAAACACCATCGCAATCTCTGCGCCCCGGACCAGCCGCATGTCGCTGGAACTTAGCTTCAGGAGGTCACGACCATCATCGAAGATTATTTCACCGGCGTCGATTTTCCCTGGAGGACTGGGGATCAAGCGCATGATGGAAAGGGCATGAACGGTCTTTCCGCAACCGCTCTCACCTACGACACCCAAAGTCTCTCCCGCCTCCATGGCGTACGATATCCCATTCACAGCATTGACGACACCCTCATCTGTGTAGAAACGGGTTGTTAGGTTTTTTACCTCTAGCAATGCTTCCATCGATTCCCTTATCAGAGAAATGAGTTGGCTGGCAGAGCACCTATTAAGCTATACCTGAAGTTTTGGATCCAGGGCGTCGCGCAGGCCATCTCCCAGTAAATTGAAACCCAAAACACTCAGCATGATTGCAAGACCCGGGAAGGTAACCGCCCACCAAGCGCCGCTGGCGAGGTAGCGGTAGCTGGCGCCCAACATTGACCCCCATTCCGGTTCCGGTGGAATGGCCCCCAATCCCAAGAAACCAAGCGCCGCCGCCGATAGAATCGCGCCTGCCAAACCCATCGTCGTTTGAACGATGACCGGTGACAGCGTGTTGGGGAAGATATGGCGAAAGATAATGCGCATGTGCCCTTCCCCTGTAGCTTGCGCAGCTAAGACGTATTCCTTTTGGATCACCGATAGCACCGTCGATCGGACCAACCGGGCGTAGATAGGAATACCCACCACGCCGATGGCGATCATCCCCTTCTCCAGGCCCGGTCCAAGAAATGCTACGATTGCAATGGCGAGTAGATAGGTCGGGAACGCTAGGAGAATATCCATCGCCCGCATGATGATTGTGGTAAGCGCCTTTCCGCCCAATGGCAGGCTCAAGATCCAGCCGACGACAAATCCTATGACCCCGCATACAATGCCGATATAGGGATTTGTCAAGGCCCCAAGTAAGCCACCAACTAGAGCGCCCAACAGAGCGAAGAGCAGCATTCGCAATCTTTTGCCCTTAAGTAGTTCGTCCCAGTAGGCCGCACTCAACCCAAGCCCGGCAAAGAAAACCATCTGTATGGGCTGCTCCGCGATCCAGGCTGAGATGCTTCCCAACGCAAGACCAATTCCACCCAAAAGGACTATCCGTTCTGTTCTATCAATGGGTATATTATCGTAAAAACCTGCTATCAAGCCGAGAAAACCGCCGACCGATAAGGATATCCCGACAGCAACCAACCCAACTCTCAGGGAATTCCAGCCTCCATGGACCACGCGGCGAAAGATGTCTCTCCCCAGCTTATCTGTACCGAAGGGGTGAATAGAATCAATCTCCTCCGTTGCAACCAGGTTGGGGGGTTTTAGTTTGAGCGAATAGTCGATATCTGTCCTTGGATCGTATTCCCAGAAGAAGTGCGCGAGCACGGTTGATAAGATGAAAATCGCTGCGATTGCCATCCCAATCCGCGCCGTGTTACTGGATATCATGCGACGCCACGCGTCTACCCACAACGAGCGGTGTTCGCGTACAGCAAAGTCAATCGTATTAAGATCTTCGGGGTTTGCGTCAGTCATGCAATCCCTCACTCATGTTGGATGCGCGGGTCTAGAAAAGCGTAAGAAATATCGACTAATAAGTTAGCGAAGATAAAAACAAAGGCGATGAGCATCGTTCCGCCTTGAACAATGGGATAATCACGCGCCAGAATAGCATCGTAGATCCATCTACCGATGCCCGGCCAGGCGAAGATCGTCTCTGTAAGAACTGCACCTGCTAAAAGACTGCCGGTCTGGATCCCGATGATCGTGATCACCGGTAGGAAGGCATTTTTAAGCGCATGCTTGAAGAGCACCACCCGCTCTACAGCGCCCTTGGCATGGGCTGTTCGGATGTAATCTTCCTGAAGCACATCCAGCATGCTCGACCGCGTCATGCGGGTGATGATGGCCATGGGAATCGTCGCCAAGGCAACAACCGGCATAAATAAATGCCGTAAGGCGTCCACAAGAGCTTCCATGTTTCCGGCGAGGATGCTGTCAATGATGTAAAAATGCGTAATCGTCTCAATCTCGATAGCGTGGCTCGCCCGACCCCCACTCGGAAGCCATTGCAGGAAGACTGCGAAAAGCATGATCTCCATCAATCCTAACCAAAAAATCGGCATGGAGACCCCGATGAGAGACCCGATCATGCTCACGCTGTCGAGAGCAGAGTTGCGTCGAGCAGCGGAAGCGATGCCCGCGGGGATACCCACGAGAACGGCGACGAACATCGAGAGCATGGCAAGTTCGATCGTCGCCGGAAACCTTAACGCCAGCGTCTCAGCAACCGGGATGCGACGGTGGATTGATTTACCAAGGTCGCCGTGAAGGAGCCGGTCTAAGTATCGGACAAATTGACTGTCAACGAAACCTGCGAAATCGCCCTCTCGCAAAGCGTCTAAGTCCAAAAATGCTGGCCGATTTAACCCCAGTTGTTCGCGGATCCGCTCTACGTTCTCTTGCGCGGCATGTTCCCCCAACATCGCCACAGCGGGATCGCCGGGGATGAGCCGTTGGAACATGAAAATAACGAAGACAACGCCCAGCAGAGTTGGGATTAACGCAATAAACCGGCGGATGATGTATCGAGTCAAGGGCCCCCTCCATTGTAAGGTTTTAGGGGGGCGGATGTTATCCGCCCCCCTAGTTGACTATTCACATTCGATGAGGATAGCCGTCGAGTTAAGCGTTATACCAGTGCTACTCAACAACCGTCCCTTCGAAGTAGTCAGCCCCTACAGGTTGAGGCACATAGCCGCTCACTGTTGCGGAGAAAATAAGCGGTGTGTTGTTATGTGCGATCCAGATACGAGCGACATCGTCGTAGAGCAGTTGCTCGACCTGTTCATAGAGCGCGGTTCGTTCTCCCTGATCGGGGTTTATCGCCGCTTCGTAGAGCAAGCTGGCGACTTCCTGGTTTACGTACCAACCCTCGCGGCCATCGGCTTCCTTGACCTCATCCGCGGAGCTTAAGCCACCGAAGAAGTAGTTGAGGAAGTTGTCGGGGTCGCCGTTGTCGCCGCCCCAACCCAGCATGTACAGCCCCATGAGGTGGCCATTGCGGCGCAGGCCGAGATACGTCGACCAGTCACCAGCCAGCTCGAGGTTGGCAACGATACCGGCATTCGCCAGGTCCGCAGCCATCGCCGTACCAATTTCCTCTGGGCTTGGGTAGTAGAAACGCGTTACGGGCATGTAATACAACGTCAGCGGGATTTTGTCGCCGGCGGTGTACAGTACGGTCCCCTCAGCGTCTACAACATCTTCGGCGACGGTCACCTCGGTTAAACCATCCGGGAAACCTGCGTCCGCCAAGTATTGCTTCGCCAGGTCAGGATCATACTCATAAGCCGTGATGCTTGTATTCTTACCCCAGATCAACGGCGGTAGGAATGTCTCCGACGGTTCGCCATAGGCGCCGTAGAAGTTCTCGATCAGGCCTGGGCGATTGATGGCGTGGTAGATCGCCAGGCGGACGTTTTTGTCCTTGAACTCTTCGATCTTGTAGTTGAACGCCAGATAGCCGGTGTTCAGGGCAGGTCGAGTTTGGACGTACAGATCAGGATCGGCTTCTGCCGATGCCAGATCTTCTACAACAGCCTGCTCAAAGGCGTGGATATCTCCTGCTTTCAGGGCCAGGAAACGGGCTGAGTCATCGGGGATCACCCGGAAGATGATCTCGCTGATGGTCGGTGCGCCGCCCCAGTAATCTGCATTGGCTTCTACTGTGATGCTGTCGCCTTCGATCCATTCGACAAACTTGAAGGGTCCGGTGCCGACAGCGCCAACGGCAGGCAAGCCGTAGTCTTCGCCGGCCGCTTCGAGCGCCGCCGGGCTGGAGATGGCGAACATGTCCATGGCCAGGTTAGCCAGGAAAGGAGCAAGTGGAGCCCCCAACACGAATTTGACGGTGTAGTCGTCGACCTTCTCAACGGCCGCGATTACGCTATCGCCATCGAAGCCAAACCACATGTACTCATAGTACTCGTACACCTGGCTTTCGAAGTGCAGGGGGTTGTCGGTGAACTTCCAGCGGTCAAAGTTGAAAATCACCGCATCGGCGTTGAAATCCGTGCCGTCGTGGAATTTGACGCCTTCACGCAGCGCACAGGTCCATTCGGTGCTGTCCGCGTTCGCGGTGCATCCCGTCGCTAGCGCTGGTATCGGTGTCGTCGTGCCGGGCTCGTATTGATATAGAGGCTCGAGGACCTGTCCCGTCACGCGGAAGCTCTCGCCATCGGTTACGAGGGCCGGATCCAACTGGACTGAGTCTCCCCCGCGACCGAAGATGAAGGTCTTCGGCGCAGCGGGTTCATCGGGCGCAGCGGGCGCAGCGGGCTCAGCAGGTTCTGCTGGTTCGCTAGTTCCGCAAGCACCTAGCAGCATGCTCGAAACGATGAGTAGTCCTAGTAACACATACAATGTTCGGCGTATCACGATATTCTCCTCCTATTAAGAGTTAGGTTCCTTATGGATCAACACGGTTCTGGACGAGTTCAATCCCCGGCACCACCTCCCTGCTCGCAGATAAGCGTACTGCGCGCCGTCCCAAAACAACCTTAAAAGCGCTGGGCGGTGCGCAGCGGGCACCCAAGGCGGGTGCAACCCCTAGAACATTGTATAACTCATACACTCTCGGGTCAATAAGGGTTCATATTTTATTTGCATGTTCACCAATAGCCAATAAAATCAGGATTCACTACTTCTTGGAGGTCTAATCATGCAGCGTTTCCCTTATGCCCGCACATTCATTCTGGGGTTCGGCTTCTTTGGCATCAGTATCATCTGGCCACTGTTCAACAGCCTTATCCCGCCAATGTTGGAAGACCTCGGTCTTTCGGCTGTTGTCGTAGGTTTCATCCTCACCTGGGACAATATCATCAATATGTTCGTCCAGCCCTGGGTGGGGAGCCTTTCTGACCGAACGCGCACGCGCATCGGACGCAGAAAGCCCTTCCTCATCCTCGGTGCCCCGATGGCCGCTCTGTTTTTCATTCTGGTCCCCTTCGTCCGCGAAAACTTTATCCTGATCGGCACGGCCATCCTCTGCACCAACATTGGTATGGCGATTTTCCGCACACCGACCGTCGCCTACCTGGGGGATCTGTTCCGTCCTCAGGCTCGCAGCAAAGCCAATGGCGTTATCAATCTTATGGGTGGTCTTGGCGCTGCGGCAGCGCTCTTCGGAGGCGGTGCGTTGTATAAGATTGGCGTCCCACTACCCTTCATCGTTGGTTCGGGGGTAATGTTGCTCGCCATTGGTGTCGTGCTGATCTTTGTCCACGAGCCAGAGCTTGAGGAAGAGAGTCCCGATCAAGAAAGCACGCCCGGCCTGTGGGATAACATACGCCAGGTAGCATCCGGCCCGGACAAAAATGGCATCTACCTTCTTGCTGCGATCTTTTTCTGGTTCGTAGGTTGGAACGCTATGGAGGCGTTCTTCACCATCTACGCCCGTCAGGTCCTTGAAATCGAAGTAGGGACCGGCACGCAGATGCTCACAGCCTTCGCCGCCACGCTGGTCCTCTTCGCCATCCCCAGTGGGTTAATAGCTACGCGGATCGGTCGTAAACCAACAATTCTGATCGGGCTCTCAGGAATGTTCCTCGGGCTGGTGGTTGGATTCTTCGTCCGGGACTCAACCGTGCTTCTGATCCTATTGGCGATTATGGGCATCTTCTGGGCATTCGTTAACATCAACTCATTGCCAATGGTGTATGACCTCGGCGGCGAGGAGAGTATCGGCGCATATACCGGCCTTTACTATTTCTCATCCTCCGCCGCGGCAATCACCGGACCCATCCTGGGTGGATGGCTTATTGATCTAACCAGCCATAGCTGGCTCTGGGTCTTCAGCGCGATCTTCCTTGGGTTGGCAGCTTTCTCCATGACCCGCATTCGTGTGAAAGAAACCGCTCAACAGGTTTGACCAGAAATCATCAATATGTGCAGTCAGGAAGCTATGCTTCCGGTCGCAAACTGCGCCTGCGCGTAAACCTCCCGCTGGTATAGAAACCTTCGGGAGGTTTGTTTTGTGATACCGACGGGCCGACACACGGGTCGGCCCCTACATTTTATTCACGTTTGGAGCTGGGCACCGAATATCCGTTGGGTCACCCACACTTTGTGAAGGAGAACCTGTAAATCTTATCCGCTGCCATTATCCCAATCCATGAAATCACTTAGCACTTGAACGGCATCCAGGTTTTTTCAGAGCTTCAGTCAGATCAGCGTTTCAGTTGTTCAATTCACTTTTGTTCAGACAGTCCGCCCCCGATGGTAATGTCTCTATCCCGCCCTCAGCGCCGGACCTCACCCTCGATCTCGAGATGGAGCGGGGTCTCCGGTGCATGGTCGCCGTAATCCGTCTGGTCTTCGAGAATTAACCGGATTTGAAGCGGCAACTCACCGGGGTTGCGCGCTAGATGAGCGATCACAACCTCATCGGCTTTGATGCCGAACGTTTTAAGCAAGCTGCGGATATCATCCCTGCCATTGCCATCCATTTTCACTGCCTCCTTCGTTAGGTACACAACTTGTCAGGCGATAAACCAAATCAAGAGCGCTGTGAGCGCTCCCACTACGGTTGCCGCGAAATTAACCTGATCGTTTCGCAGCCAGTTCAACCCTCTCACTTGCTGAGTTGCAGTTCCACAAACATGCTCCGGGCTCTGCTCGGTCTCTTTGTTGCAGTCCGGACAGAGAAAGATCGCCTGGACTGTAGCGCCTAGCAAGCTGTCTACCGTTGATCCAATGGCCCCGGCAAGAAGTGCAACCGACAGGAAGCGCCAATCGCTCATCATCGCCCATCCCAATGATCCAATCAGGCCAGCGCCACTCAAGATGGCAATATACCCCAAAAGGCTCACCGCGCCCGATGTGCCTCGCGCAACACGCTCTCCTGTTGTGATTAGGCATGGCCGCCGGCGAGAGAGGATTCCGATCTCTGTCGCCCAGGTATCCGCCGTTGCGACTGCAATCGCGCCCACAAATCCGGCGAGCCAGAGGTTATCCTGTGTCAAGCCGTACGCTACGGCGAACGAGACGGCCGCTCCCCCATTGGCAAAAACCTGGCCGAGATCTCGCTTGCCGCTCTTGGAGAACATCCCTGCGAAACGGCGTTTCCGGGATCTACCGAGGCCAGATAATAAACTTGAGGAAAGAAAGAACGCGATTAACAGGACTGCGAGTGGAATCCCGCCAAAACCAAAGGTCAACCCGCCTACCAGAAATGCACCTGCAGCTCCATCGAGCGTGAGTGCTCCCGCCGCGTAGGCAGCCGCAGCAAAGGCAATTCCCAATATTCCCCCGAGCAGAAGCTGTAAACCCTCGATTCCGAGCAAATTGTCCCAGCCTGTGGATAACTTGCGGATTTCCTGTGGATAACCACGAAAATCCTGTTGATTAAACCAGGCGATTAAATCACCGAAAGAAGCTGCAGCGCTGCCCCCCAGAGCAGTCCGCCGACCAGAATCGGCGTCACCCACAGCATATACGCCAGGGGTCGATTCTTCTTGCTAATGTACAGCCAGAAACCGGCCACTAGATCGATCAACCAACAAAGCCCCCCAATCATCGGCAGTAAGAGCAGCCGCCCTGGAGAGGCAAAGGTGTCAATAAACCCCGCCGGGTCAAACCCAAAGGGCACTTCAGGCGGTAGACCAGCTACGCGAAGCCCGAGGTATCCCAGTAGTAGCAATGGCAAAAGAACGCCGACCACGATTAGAAGGCGCGCTGCCCGATCCACATCGAACACCATCTGCACAAACTGCGGGCGTTTTGATATCGCCGGTATGGTCTCCAATGGACCCATCCTCAGGGCCGTGTTGAAGGCGCTCAGGAACCCCTCGCGGTCCTGAGGCGAGATTGCAAATGAATGCGCGGTCGTTTGTATCACGACCAGGCGGTCAGGTGAGGTCGAAGCGAAGAATTCCACTCGACCGACTGTCTCATCTTCGCATGCGCCAAGTACGAGCCCCGGCCAAACCAGGACACCATGCGCTTTTAGTTCAACGCCGAGCGCTTCTGCTGTTTCCACACCCTTGATCGCCGTGATTGGAATCTGTTCAATCGCTGAACCCCATTGGAGAAAGAACCCATCGCGATCGAGGTAGTATCGCGCCGCGATCAAGCCATAGAGCCGGTAACCCACGACCATAGAAAGGGGTAAGGAGAGCAGCGGCAGGAGCACCCACAACACCATCCAAACCGAGATCGAATCCGTCGCCAGCATTATTAAGCCAAATACACCCGCTCCCAGGAGGAGCAGGAGGACAACGAAGCCAAAGATCATCCCCCGCGAGCGTGATGGAAGAAAGTTCATGTCCGTGGCCCCCCGATGCTCGGGCCAGAAAATGCCCCTTGAACGTTCTTATGAAACCTGGTTTTGTTTCTCATAGATGATTTCTCAAAGTGCGGGATGTGCTCCACTTGCTCGCGGCTTGTTATTGCCTTGTTCGTTCCAGGTGGCAGACTCATTATAGACCGCGCACGTCGGGGCAATCAAGCGTGTGGAGTCGGTTTCTAATACACGACGAGATGCACTTGCTGGTTGTAAGTGCTTGTTTTCATCGGTGATTCGCGGTTTATTCTTCTGCCCCCCTTTTTTCAAAATCGGGATAGGGGGAAACCTCACGGCTCCCCCCTCCCACACCACCGGACATGCGGGTCCGCATCCGGCGGTTCGGCCAAGTTAGCAAAGCAGAACTTCGCATTGGGTGATTTCTCATTCCGGTAGACCTGGCAACAGCC
>CBDAFF010000009.1:0-6561 GCA_965195195.1 uncultured Anaerolineales bacterium
ATCACACGCGAGCGCGTTCGACAGATCGAGGCCCAGGCTCTAGGCCGCCTTCGCACTCCAGGTCTGCGAAAGGAGCTGTTCGATTTTGTGAGCACCTGACGTCGCCTGGATCACTTTACGCTGATCTTCCCGGGCTCTAAATACTGAATTATCGCCCCTCGAAAACTCCCCGCACAATAGTATTTGTACAAATCCTTCGCTTGAAAGACTCCCGATAATGTTAATTAAACATTGAGTTCTCGTCGGAAACTTGAATTAGACGCGCGCCAGAACGCTCCATGAAGCCCCAGAAGCGTTTTTTCTAACCTTTTGAGTAGTTAGGATGCGGCGCGATTTGCTATCTGTGTTGTATGATTGAGTTGCTGGGATTGCCAGCAATGTTTCGAACCCCGGCGCCTCCCTGAAAAGAACGCAGGACTTCGCAGCTCGATGCAGTTAGGCGAAATCCTGAAAGGGGGTATGGATGATGAACAAGAAACAGATATGGGAAGTTTCGCATCGGACCTTGAGGGCATTTACACCTCACTATCAGCCCCACTTGGATGCGACCGCAAAGAAATTCGACCTCGATCCACCTTCCTGGTACCCGTTGATACCTGCCCATACCTTCATGCCGGACCCTATCTCTGTTGAGCGATTAAGGGTCAGATCACCATACAGTTCTCCGAGATATTATGAAGAGCCTATTCTAAGCCTGTATGAGAGAGGCTTCTTGGTCGAATCTCCTCTTGGCGGGTATACACTTACTGCAGAGGGGGATGAAGCAGTTAATTCCATCACTGAGTCGGCTTATGAAAGTATGCAGGCAATACCCGTTCTAGGCGAGAGCGTAATGCAATCGCTGGCGTATTCACTCGGCCGCCTTGTCCAAGCCTGTATGATTTACGGCGAACCGATTTCAAGGTGGAGCATCATTTATTCACGAAGGCTCGATGAAGCTCCTATGGACGCCTATTCTGCCAAGATCGATCAATACTTGAGTGATCTTGCAGCCTTCCGAGATGATGCTCATTTAGCATCCTGGAAGTCATACAATGTGAGCGGCCATGCCTGGGATATTCTGACGTTGGTGTGGAAGGATGGACCTATGTCAATCGATAAGGTTTCTGATCAGCTTTCCAGGCGAAGATGGAGCAAGGCTGAGACTGAGAAAGCTGCCGAAGAGTTGAGGAACAGGGGTTGGATAGAAGGTTCCGCAAATCTGTCAATTGCTGAAAAAGGCAAGTATATTCGTGAGGAATCTGAAGCTCTTACGGACACATACTTCTTTTCACCCTGGAGCGCGGTGGCGGACCGTGATCTTGAGACTATATCGAAGCTACTCCCTCAGCTGACCGATCTGCTTCTTGGCGAATGATCTCTCATTTGTCCTTGCTTATCCAGAATTCAGCATAACATCTCTCTAGAGGCGGCCGGGGATGCGTGGCGAATTGCATGCTCTGATGATCGATATGGACGCTTGAAAATCTAGAGCAGGAATAATACCCCGGTGCCTCCCTGCAACCCCACTCCGCTTCGCTACGGGGGCGCAGAACGGAACGCAGGACTTCGCCCCACACAAAACCTGGGACTACGCAGCTCGAAACTGATAGGCGCATGATCAAAGCATGAATCTTTCGAATGACGTCCAAGAAATCCTAAATACTCTCCTTTCAGGCGTCCGCAAGGTCCTTGAGGGCAATCTCATTGGTGTCTACCTACGTGGCTCTCTTGCGACGAGTGATTTCATGCCTGAGACCAGCGACCTCGACGTCCTCGCGGTGACCGACCGCCCTGTCAATGAAACAGAATTCGCTTCTCTGGTCGCTCTACATGCCCGTATTGCGGATCTCTCGAACCCGTACGCTGACCGCATTGAGATCGCCTATATCGATCGTGGTGCCCTAAAACGTTTCGAACTCGGCTTCTGGCATCCTACTCTCGGCCAAGGGGAGACATTAGCTCGCACGGAGCATGGGGTCAACTGGATCTTGGAACGCTGGACTGTGCGCGAGCATGGCATCGGCCTTTTCGGCCCGGACCCGACGACTCTCATCGACCCTGTTTCGTCACAAGACCTGCGCGCGGCGGTGCATGCTCGGTTGCGCGACTGGGCTGACTGGGCTGACTGGGCGAATGACCCAGAGGACCCAGATTGGATGCTTGGACCCGGACACAAGAAGTATGTCGTGGAGACCATGTGCCGCGCTTTGTACGCCATCGCCTTCGGTGAGCTATCGAATAAACGACTTGCCGTCGTTTGGGCACTTGAGGCCCTCCCAGAGCCGTGGCGATCCACCGTAGAGAGGTCACAGATCTGGAGTGACGACGTCTCAATTGACTCCGCTGCTCTTGTACCGGAGGTCAAGCGATTCGTACTCTGGGCATCGGAAGAAGGACAGACTGTCTTTGAGTGAGTGTTCCGCTGAGGTCATGCTTGAATGAGTCGCGTGCGCCTAACCACTCGTCAACCGGTAGCCGCTATTGAATAACTCATTGGACACTATGACCGATCACATATCATCTATCCGTCTTATGAAGCATGGTGAAGAGAGTACTGCTTGCCGTCTGGCGGTTGAGGTATTTAACGAGTTCGTGGCTCCACATTATTCTCAGGAGGGGGTGTCGGAATTCTTGAGGTACATTGATCCAGATCTTATGTCGAAGCGAGTAAAGTCTGACCATTTTGTATTAATTGCAGAGATGGATGACAGGCTGGTTGGTATGATCGAAGTTAGGGGCTTTAATCATATTTCCCTCCTCTTTGTCTCCCGAGAAGCCCAGAGGAAGGGAATAGCCAAGCGATTGTTGAATAAAGCGCTGCAGATTTGCTCTCGATATAACCCGAATTTGTCCCATGTCAGCGTTCATTCTTCACCAAACTCAATTGAAGCCTATGAGCATCTTGGATTCCGATCAGAAGGAAGCGAGAAGTTAGAACACGGAAATCGGTATGTTCCGATGATTCTACAAGTTTACAAAAACAATGGCGGCTAACCGCTGGAGCCAACCAGGGATGCGGGGGCTTTTGATATCGTGTAATCTTGTCCCTAGCGGCTCCCTGCAAAGAACGCAGGACTTCTCATCTCAAAGTCGTTATGCTGCCGCTAAGTTCTTGACCAGATTGCAATATTCATGTCACATAGTGTGATCCTTAAATTAGGTCTTCGACTGGGGAAAAGGATTATGGCCGATCAAGAAGAGTTCACCTGGATCACCGAGGTACGCCTTGCAGAATATGATCCTGACTGGCCTGGCGAATTCCTCGCTGAGTCAAGGATGATCCGAGAAGTGTTGGGGGAAAAGGTAGTTGATGTTCATCATGTGGGCAGCACTGCAGTTAATAATCTAATCGCCAAGCCCGTAATCGATCTGTTGGTCGAAGTTGCTGATCTCGAGCGTATCGATGCGATGACGGATCCCTTCATTGAGGCTGGTTATGAAGTCAGGGGTGAAAGCGGCATCCCTGGGCGGCGCTTCCTGACCAGGAACGAGGAAGGGCAACGTACTCATGATATCCATATCTTCCAGACTGGTCACGATGAGATTGCACAGATGTTGCTTTTTCGGGACAGCTTGCGTGATAACCCGGATGTAGCTGCCTCCTACGCAGATCTAAAAAGGGAACTTGCCGCTAAATTCCACGATGATGTACTCCGCTACACGCAAGAGAAGACTGAGTTCATACTTGGCGCTATCGAAGCACAAAGGCGAGTTGTTGCAGCCAGATCAGATTGAATCTCTTGTAGCAGATAGTTGTGGCAGCATAACCAATGGGCCCGAGATTCTGCCGAGTTTGTGCAAGACTTGATGTATCATCGAAATTGGAAACGGACCGCTCATCTCGAAGCCGTTAGCCATCGCTAAAGGAAACATTATGCATAAGGTTCAAGATGGTAGTCAGGTCGCGATCCTTGCTGATATTCACGGCAACTCTCTGGCTCTCGATGCTGTTCTTGCAGAAATCGAATCTAACGGTGGGGCTGATGAATATTGGCTCTTAGGTGATTATGCCGCAATCGGCTATGATCCGATCGGTGTTCTTGAGCGCATCGTTGAACTAAAGAATGCGACTTTTATCCGGGGCAATACTGACCGGTACTTAGTTGAAAGTTCTCAACCTTGGCCAACTCAAGCAGATGCTGAAAGTAATCCTAAGCTTTATTCCCTTTCCGTTCGGATTGCTAGAAGTTTTGCGTGGTCCACAGGTGCTGTGGGTTCTACCGGATGGTTACCATGGATCCAAGCGCTCCCTCTCGACTTTCATGCACTATTGCCAGATGGGACCAAAGTACTCGTAGTGCATGCTTCACCCGGCGAAGACGATGGGTCGGGAATCAATCCAAACACATCAGAAAGCGAATTGAAAGAGCTCACTCTCTCCACCGACTGTGATCTGCTTCTGGTTGGTCACACCCATTCTCCGTTCGATCGTTCATATGAAGGGTTGCGGATTGTCAATCCTGGAAGTGTTAGCAATCCACTCCCACCAGACTTGAGAGCCTCATACGCCTTCCTTGAAGCAAAAAGCGATGGCTATAAATTGCAGTTCAATCGTGTTGATTATGATCGCGATGCAGTTGTTGAGCTTGCTAGAAATGTAAATCATCCAGCTTGGGAATACATTGCTACTTTTATGGGTGGTGAGCGACGCCCTGATTGGATGGATGAAGGAGATGGCTAACCCCTCGCTGGAGGCGACCGGGGATGCGGCGCGATTTGCTTCTAAGTTGTATGATTGGGGTGCCGGACTTTCCAGTTTTTAGATCACCCTCTACTTCCTTTTTTCCGGACTCGAGTGTGACAAATACGCCACGGGGGGTGGCTATGAAATTCAATCGCAAGAGCTTTTTCCTCGCATCATTCGCGGTGCTCAGCCCATTAATTCTTTCTGCTTGCATCATCGATTTGCCAGCTCGCGAAGATCCCGCCGAATACTCAACTACCTCTCCAGTGAGGCTTCCCTCTCCCATTCCAACGAAGACCCCAACAGCTGCAATCACTGCCGAACATACACCAACAGAGATTAAACCATCAGGGTTTGTTCCCGGTGATCCAACGTCAACCCCCCTAGGGTGGGACATTGATGATCCAATTTTCCTAGAGGGAAAAACAGCCTACTTGTCTGACGACTACGAATCTGTGATCGCAGCGATGGATAGCGTGATTCGTCAATCCCCTGATCTGGCACCAGCATATTGGTATCGGGGCATCGCGTACTGGGGTCTGGATGAATGTGAATCTGGGTTGGCAGACATGGAGACCGCCCTATCTATCGATCCTGATTATGCTCTAGCCTGGGCTGACCGGGGGTTGCTCCATTCCTGCCTGGGTGATGATGATGCGTTTATAAGAGACTCGCTCGGGGCACTAGAGCTCGATCCAAGCCTTGCGAAGGTCCACGAACGATTAGGTTCGCATGCATATAACGCCGGCGATTATCCGATGGCCCTACAGGAATTCGATATGGCCATCTCGATTGACCCGACGCGCAAGTGGAGCTGGACTTATCGAAGTGAAGTCTATATGAAATATGGAAACTACGCGAAATGTCTGGAAGATTCTTCACAGGCGATCTCACTAGATTCAGAGCTGTGGAGGGCGCATCAAGACCACGGTATATGCTCTCTCTACCTCGGAGACTACGAACAAGCGATCGCCGACCTTGAACGCTATGTTTCTATGGTCGCCGATGATTCGACAGGTTGGTACGATCTGGGGATCGCTTATCGCCGCGTAGGCGATCTTATGGAATCGGTCGCGGCATACAACAAAGCTCTTGCCCTTAATCCCGACTATTACGAGGCGATGATAAACCGCGGAGTCGTGCTCATTGATCTCGAGCGTTATTTTGAAGCAGTCGCTGACTTTTCACATGCACTGACTTACGGGGAAATCTACCTGGCATACAGCGGACGAGCCGATGCATACTATGAACTGGGCATGTATGAGAACGCCCGTAAGGATTATGAAAGAGCAATCGCACTCTTCCCGTATGAATCTTATCCTTACTGTCGGCTTGCACCTGTGTATTACGAATTGAGCAGGTATGAAGACGCAATTGGCGCGGTCGCGGATGCAGCCGCGCAGGACCCCTCGTGCGGACAAGACCAGAGATTGCTTGAGATTCAAGCTAGATCACACTATGCGCTTGGCGAATATCTGGCCGCCATCGATTTCATGAACCTCGCTCTGGAACAGGGTCAATACACGATGGGCTTCTACTACCGGGGGATCGCCTACCAGGCGGCCGGTCAAACCAGTGAGGCGATCAGTGATCTGAAGTACTTTATCTCTCTTGCTAGGTCCCAGGGGCTAGTGCGAGAAGAGATCGCGGATGCGGAAAGAAGGCTTACCTTGCTCGATGCCGAACCGAGCACCAAACCTACCCCGGTCGCACTCGCCTATGCAACCCCCATGACCTATTCAAGCAGCACCCCTTTCACGGTAAGCGGGCAGAATTCTGTGTTGCTGAAACTCTCACCCGAACCTAGCATCCCGACAATAGATTTCGTCATTACGCTCACATTTCATTTCTCCGTCAACGGAGAAGGCCAGAGTACACTGGATTTTTCTTTATGG
>CBDAFF010000010.1:0-109742 GCA_965195195.1 uncultured Anaerolineales bacterium
TTCACGGTAAGCGGGCAGAATTCTGTGTTGCTGAAACTCTCACCCGAACCTAGCATCCCGACAATAGATTTCGTCATTACGCTCACATTTCATTTCTCCGTCAACGGAGAAGGCCAGAGTACACTGGATTTTTCTTTATGGAGTCCCTCCTCAGGAGGTTGGGCTATCAACCAGGGGAACAATAAAATCGCCTTTGGCGAGTCCGTCGTTCCGATCACAATCCCGGACCCTTATGTGAGTCGCACCGGCGAGATCTATCTGTCCATAAGGAATTACGGCAGTGTGTCCATTGAGATCACAGAGATCTCCGCGGCGATTGAAGCGCGCACTGCGGATGGTCAAATCGTTCAACATGGTATGGTCCGCTGAGCGATTGAATACGTGAATTTCCATTCAAAGAAATCCGGTAATGAAAACTGTGGATTTTTAGAATTCATAGGCACACAACAGTTATAAATTAATCAAATAAAACAGTAATCATATTGCATTTATTTCGGTGATATTACCTCCAGGCTGCCGATCATATTACACAATGGCGCCTGCTGATCAAATGAGGTCCAGGGTTCTGTCATACGGCTGGTCCAAATAGTCACAATGGGGTGTTCCTCGTCTACTAGTTGTCATAATAAAGTAGGGACAAAGAAATACCGAAGAACTCTGTAAAAACTGCTCTCAGGTAAGTTTAGAAGTAATTGGACCGTATAGTAATATGTGCGGACTAAGAAATGGAAACCTCAGATATTTTTTCTTCAAAAGCTACCGATTACGCCCGGTATAGACTCCAATATGCTCCCGAGGCGATCGATGCTGTTGCGGAAGTCACCCGCCTCACTCCAGAGTGGGTGCTCGCTGATATCGGTTCTGGAACAGGCACATTATCTCAGGCATTTCTCCGTCTAGGTTGCCATGTGTACGCAATAGAGCCCAACGTTGAGATGAGGCGGGAAGCGGAACGCTTACTGAATGGTAATCCATTATTCCAAAGCCTTGCTGGAAAGGCGGAAGCGATGCCGCTCCCCGATGCGAGCGTAGAGCTCATCGCTGTCGGACAAGCCGTGCACTGGTTTGATTCCTATGAATCGAGGAAGGTATTTGGTCGAATTCTCAAACCTGGTGGGTGGATCTCGTTCTTCTCCTACAAAATATCTGATCAACCGTGGCTTGCCGAACTTTACCAACTCCTTCCTTCGTCACCGAATCAAGGTAAAGGAACTACTCCCTCTGCGTATCTTGGCGGCACCGAGAGCGAACACTTCTCATTCGAAAGCGTTATCTGGGAGAACTGGGAGCAGTTCATTGGTGGCGCACGTTCAGCTGCTTCTGCTCCCGATTCCGAGGATGCAACCTATAATAATTTCGAAGAAATCCATCGCAAGGTTTTCGAAACTTACAGCGTTGACGACCTTCTGGAAGTCGTGTATTCAACCAATGTCGACGTGGGTATATTTCCGAAATGGACCGCAGAACAAGCGGTTGGAGAATGACCGTGCCTTCGGTACGGCAGTTCAACCGCGCCGTTAGCCAGCGATCATGCATTCGTGATGATTAAGAATCTAATCTGGGATCTCGACGGAACTTTATTCGATACTTATCCAGCTTTCACGCAAGCGTTCGTTTCAGCTCTTGCTGGATATGGTCATTTTGTCGACCAAGCGTATGTATTGCGGCTGGCACGTATCGGACTTGGACATTGCACCACCAAGTTGGCAACTCGATACGATCTCGCTGAGGAAGATATCATGCAGGCATTCCAAGCAGAGTACTCAAGGATCGATATTGAGAAGCAAATGCTCATGCCTGGCGCATTAGACGTCTGTAAATTCATCTTAAGTAATTCTGGCGTCAATGTTATTGTGACGCATCGGGGAAAGAAGTCTACAAGAGACCTCCTGCGGACACACGGTGTCCAGCATTTATTTCAAGACTTTATCACTGGCGATCATGGTTTTCCAAGAAAGCCCGATCCGGCAGGGATAGAAGCAATCATACAGAGGAATAATCTTGTCGAAGACGACTCGCTGGTTGTTGGCGACAGAGAACTTGATGTTGAAGCTGGAAGTGCGGCAGGTGTGCGTACATGCATCCTTGGTGATGGGGATCAGAATACAACGACGACTTATCATGTATCAAATCTGCATGAGCTATACGAAATCCTATTAGTTGAGAATGCTGAGTGAATGGTCGGATAATACGGTATTGCTGTCTAACCTCTCGCGGGAAGCGCTAGAGGATGCGGCACGATTTCCAATCACAGGTGCGGGTTAAGGATACCGGAATTCTAGGTGATAGTTCGTACCCCGGCGCCTCCCCGCAAAGTGCGCGGGACTTCACAGCTCGAAACCGATAAGCCGTATACAATAAGATTCAGAAGATGATCAGACGAATTATTCTCGGAATATGGATTCTGTTACTTTTAATTAGTCTTCTCATTGCACTTTTTATATTAGTTCCTGAGTCTGGTCGTGAAGATGAATGGGGTTGGCTTGAAGAGTACTCTTCTGATCAAGAGTATTTCACAGCACTGGAGGCATACCGCCTTATTAAGCCATTAATGACCGATTGGAATCATGATAGTTACATTGCTAGCCTGTCGGCGGGGTACCTATGGGCAGATGATCCGTTATATGATGTTCAAGCTGATGGGCGTTTAAGGTATTGGCATTTTATTGTCTGCTCTCCCTTAACCGGTAAATGGGTTTCTATAGTAGTTCATCATGGGGAAGTAGGTTTGGGGGTTAGCGATAAACCGTGGGGATACTTAGATCACACATGCCAACCTATACCATTAGATTACATTATAGACTCGGATGAAGCCATTTGTATTGCTATGGATCACATGGGCGACGTAAAACCAGAACATATTCGTATTGGCAATTTTAGCTCTTTTTCCCACTCAGATATCCCAGTATCATGGCTTCTGGACTTCACGCCTCCTGAAGGCGGAGTTATTGACATTGTCATTAATGCCTCATCGGGTGATGTTATTGAGATTGTTCGATCTTTCGAAGGCGATGAGGTCGAACTGGGTAGTGATTGGTATCGTCCTATTCCGTAAAAGCCACCCAACCATTCACTGCAGCCGACCCCGCGGGCGACGCGATTTAGAAGCGATGGTCCTGGTATAGGGACCATGAAAAGCAAGAGCAAGTTAGAGCGGGGCGGCTAAGCTCAAAACCGTTGGGGCATGACAAGAAAATGAAACTCGAAGCAGCAACAATGAATCCTCCACCTGGCATACAGGAACTCCTCACCGACCTCGGCGACGGTGAGAACGGATTCGGGGGCACTTCGGTTCACACCGGAGAAATAGCCCTGGAGGAGTATCTTCGACAGTGCTGTGACATGCCCGATCCGGCGAAGTTGCGCCCTGGACTCGTCCCTCAAACTGTTTTCTGGGCGCTGGACGACGATCGTGAAGCGGTTGGCATCGTCAGGCTCCGCCACTATTTGAACGACAATCTCCGTATCCATGGCGGCCATATTGGGTACTACGTCCGCCGTGATCAACGCGGTAAAGGTTACGGAAAGGAGATGCTTCGCCTTGCTCTTGATGAACTCCGCAGACTTGGAGAGAAGCGTGCATTGATTACGACCGATCCTGACAATGTCCGCTCGATCCGAGTAATCGAAGCGAACGGGGGGCAATTTTCTGCCGTGCGTACTGACCATCGGACTGGCGCAAAGTATCGGCGCTACTGGGTTGATTTGGAGCCCCAACAAGGCGCTGCAGCCGACCCCGCGGGCACCGCGATTTGGTAGCGATGGTCCTGGTATGGGAATCTAGGCAAGGAAGCCAAGGTACGAGCGGAGCGGCTGTCCGTCTGGATGCTCCGCTGTGCTTCGCGAAGCTTAAAACCGTTATCCAGCCATGCTCTGCGAATTGAAGATATGAAAATCATGGTGTTCCTACAAGGCACGGCGATAATGCACAGACGTGCTCTTGGAAAAGCAAGAGGCGAACGAGTGAGGCAGGTCATTGAGCGTGAAGCCTCGGTCAGAGACTTTTCCTCCTATGTGCCTGTTGGTGACGCCGTCCGCAAAATAAGAAGATGGGCTCAACAGGGCGCTCAGATCGTGTATATGAGCGCCCATCAGACCGACGATGACCTTGAGAAGGATCTAGAAGTTCTCCGGAAATATGGTTTTCCGCAAGGAGAAGTTCATTTCCGCCGAGGTGGCGAAGAGTATAGGGATGCCGCCGAGAGGATTATGCCAGATATCATCATCGAAGATGATTGTGAAAGTATTGGTGGGGAGACTGAAATGATCTATCCTCAGATCGAGGCCGAGTTGAGGGGCAAGATAAGGTCAATCGTGGTCAAGGAGTTTGAGGGAATAGACCATCTTCCAGATGAGTTGTCTGCACTCCAAGCGGAATGACGTGCAGACAGCAGCCATGCGTGGATGTACTTAAGTGGTTTCGTTCTAACAGGCTTGGCCGGATATTCGCTGAAGCTGACCCCGCGGGAAAGGCCCTGGCTACGAGCGGGGCAGCTTAGCTCAAAAACGTTATGCCGATTTCATTAATACTGACCAAAAAGAGTGATCTACGCGAAACCTTGCATTTTATTTCGAGGCTCCTTAAAGATGTTGCTCATCCCTGGGCATTTACTGGAAGTGTTGGAATGAATCTCCAGGGCGTTGATCTCGAGATTGCTGATATTGATATTCAAACGGATCATTCAGGCTCCTATCAAATTCAGGATTGTTTATCGGAGTTTATAGTTACTGGGGTATGCTACTTAGAGTCGTCAAACATCAGATCGCATTTTGGCACCTTTCGGATCAATGAGTTCGATGTGGAAGTGATGGGGGATATCGAAAAGAGGCGGGATGATGGAGTTTGGATAGGTCCACCGGATCTTTATCCGATCATTAACCATATTGATCTTGAAGGTATAAATGTTCCTGTTCTTGATCTCGAGTATGAGAAGGAAGCCTATCGAATCTTGGGTAGAGATAAGACTGTACAGAAGATAGAAGAGTTTTTAGGTCGAGGTCGTTCTTGGGTAGGGAAATCTGCATAACGTCTCATGACCGGGGATGCGGCGCGACTCGCTACCTATTCGCTGTACCGAATTACTTATAGGGGGTTTGATGTCTAGGAGACTTGTGACTTGTTTCTAGGGTGTTCAGTGGAGGTAATAATCACCAAGAAGCAAAAATCGCGAGATACATACAAGTATCATTGTTGGCGCGGCGGAAAGATAGTGCATCGAGGCATTAAAGATGACCTGGTTAGGCGGGAGCGAGAGCACAAACAGAAATGGCCAGGAGGTCATAGAAAACAAGTCGGTCGCCAAACAACGCATGATGCGGCTTTAGAATGGGAACGGAAAGGAGGAAAAAGACCTCGGAAATCCAAGTAAAAGCAATGAAATAGAATCCCCCCGACCTGAGGGGGATGGCGGGGGAATTCTTACTTTCGTCGCCGCCGATTAGCCAACCCGCTTGTTGCAGACTGGGTCGTATTCTCTTATCAGTTCCTTCTCTCTGGCATCTGCGTTAGTTGTCAATTCAGCGACCCAGTGAGTCGGCTGCGCAAGAGTGATATAAGGGTTATCTCCATTCAGATGATCGAGGAGGCGTTGTCTAATGTCTCCTTTTCCGATATAGATCCAGACCCCCTCCTTGAATAATCCATATACTCCAAATTGGTTGGAGCTAAGTTTCTCGACGTCTTGTCGATTGTAAACACGAGGTTTTTGATCTTGAAATGGAATGTTGATCTATCCTTTTACATAATAAAACGTCGGACTTAGTGAAATGTTACACTAGACGTACTAATCACATTTGATCATGCGGGTTTATGGAATTCCCTATCATTTCTTCCGGGCACAGGAGATACGGGACTTCGCAAGTGCTCAAGGGCTGGAATTGATTCTCACGGCAGGTGCCCAAGGGTTGTCAGATGGGTTGATAGCCCAGACCAACGATTTATTTGAAGATGAAGAGAAATGGAGGATATGGGAAAAGTTGATCATGGAGACATCTACGGATCCAACGGTTGTTGATATGAGCAGCCACATGTTGTATTTAGGAAGGAAGAAATGACCCTAGCGCGCGGCGCGAAAAACCAGTGGGGTAACATTGTGGAGCCGCTCAGCTTAAGACAGTTAGGCGTCAACTCGAGGAATGGTTATGACAGATCTGAAAGGTAAAGTCGCCATTATCACCGGCGCGAACAGTCCGATAGGAATTGGTGCAGCTATCTCAAGGGCTCTCGCCGCCGAGGGCGTAAGTTGCTTTCTTACCTATTTGCGAAGGCCTGGTCTGGTGAAAGACAATCCCGACGAAGAGCTCAAGAAAGCCAGTTCCCCAGGCTGGGCACTTTATACTGCAATGGGTCTGAAGTCGGCAGATGATGTCATAGAAGAGATCAGCGCTGCTGGTGGAAGTGTTGCCTCTTGGGAGGCTGATCTTTCCGAACCCGATAGCATTCCAGCTTTGTTTGATAGGGTCGAATCTCAATTTGGACCCGTTGATATTCTTGTCAATAACGCAGCACATTGTCCCGATGCAGATACTTTGCTTGACCTTACTGCCCAGAGCATCGACCTTACATATTCTGTGAATGTGCGCGCCACCCTTCTACTCATTACTGAGTTTGTCAGGCGGTATAAGAAGCACCGACTTCAATCGGGGCGAATAATCAATGTAAGTACTGGTCCCGCGCAGGAGTTTAGCGGTCAGATTGCATATGGCACTAGCAAGGCAGCAATTGAGGCTGCAACCAGAGGAATCGCTCATGAGATCGGCCCTCTAGGAATAACTATCAATACAGTCGCGCCAGGAGCCACTCAGACCGGGTATATCAGCAGAGAGCTTGAAGAGGAACTGATTCCAACAATCCCAATGCGGCGGCTGGGGGAACCGAAGGACATTGCTGGCACTATTTCCTTTCTTGCTTCTCCCGAAGCCAATTGGATCACCGGCCAAGTGATAAGAGTGACGGGTGGCCGCGATATGTAAGCTGCGTCTGGAAGTAATTAACCGCTCAATGTAGCGAACCCGAGATTCCGCCGATTTTGTTCAAGACTTGATGTATTATCAAAGTTGAAGGCGGGCCGCTCATCTCGAATCGTTAGGCAGCAGCTAGCTATATAGCCAGGAGATTTTCCAATGGGGTCACTTGCAGATCTAATAATCGCGTTATCTAGCGATGCCCCGGCCATTGTAGCATCCGAATACCCACTTGGTACTTTCAAGGGCACCAATGTTGATGGTCTCGATCCGCTCAAACTTGCGGCACTCCATTCCTTGTTCACCACTAAGGATTTCAGTGATTTGCTTGAGCACTATCAGCCCGTTGCTGAGTCATCTACCAGCGGCCCATGGCTTATCAAGTTTCCTGATGAGCTGATTGCGTTTCTGGCCGACATTGCCCCTCAAAACCATGCTTCAACTGCGGCCAAGTGGGCTTCCACTGATCAGTTACAAGAGGCAGGGTGGTCGGAGGAGGACGCTGCCCAGTTCCTCGGTCGAGTCGTACATTTTTCTCAGACAGCAGCGTTTGAAGGAAAGAATGTCTTTCTCTGGATTTACAGCTGATAGACAGCTGCTGCCTAACCCTTCGCCAGACCGTGTGAAAAGCAGCCGAAAGGCTACGAATTCTCAGCTCTAGTAGTGTTTATCGACGTATTCCAATAGATTGACCGCCGAAACTGGTAAAAGACAAAAAAGGCCCTGGATTATCCCAGGGCTTCGATCGTTTTAGGTACTCCCATGATATTGATCACTCTTTTGATGTTATACGCAAGAAACGAGAGACTCACACTTGCAGCGCAGCTGCAAGTGCAGGTGTCTCAGCGCTGGTTTTTGGTATTCCTTTCATCAAGAAATAACCCTGGTCCATGCTTAATTTGATGGTTCCGCCGAAGGTCCCCGACGGGGAAGGGATACTCCACGATAGTCTTGCGTCTGGTCAAGAGATCAGTTCTCTTGGGATTTGATTTCATAACCATCGTATATACTCAATATCCAGTGTCAATTGCCTGCTGTTGTTTGGTTTTGCCTGGTGTTGGCTCGTGTTTTTTCTTGTGAGACAAGACCCTTAGTCGAGGTAGTGTTTCGGCCCCCCTATTCTGAGGCGACGGCGGGATTCGAACCCGCGCATAAGGGTTTTGCAGGTCCTCGCCGAGTGCTTTTAGGACCCTATGCCGTAATCACATCAAACCCGGTGAAGGGTTTCCACGCTGCCTGTAGCGAAAAAGGCCAAGACCCTTTGCCGTCCTTTTTCCTCCCAGGCAACAAACTAACGAGCCGAATTGTTGATTGGCGCACATGATACACAGGTTCGCTTCATAAGGCAAACTCCATAGAGCGGAGGCGTATTAAGCCAAATGATGATCACGAGCCATTGATGGCTTCAAGATCATTTCCATGTATCCGAAGACAGGCAAATCGTATTAAAAAACTTTCAATATATTGCTAGTTGATGCCTATGTGGAATCTCCTTTTTCAACATTTGAATCCATTGGGCATTTGACACATATACATGCAGGGACAATACTTTCTGAGTACGGATGCGTGTGAACCTATCATTTTCGGTCTCTTCTTATAGGCTGGGATTATTGTCTGAGGCATAAGTGCGAAACACTACAGATATTGACAGAATGCTTGCTGCTGCAGAAGAGGAACTTTCCAGGCTGAATGCCAGACGGAAAGACATCCTTGAGCAGATCGATAAACTCAAGCGTGAGAAGGTGCTTTTGTGTAAGAAATCTTCTAAATCCTCAGACGATATCTATATGCCAACGGTCAATAGTCAGTCTTCAGTGGACGCGAAAATTGCGCTTTTCCGAACGCTTTTCAGAGGCAGAGAAGATGTCTATGCGAGGAGATATGAAAGTGTGAAAACGGGTAAGACAGGTTACTTTCCGGCTTGCCGAACGAAATGGGGAAGAAGGCTGAATGAAAAACCAGATACCGGAAGCGATGACCTTGAGCAGCGTGATTTCCTCCCTCTTACAGATGAGGTCATTAGAAATCACCTCCTTGGGAAGGATACTCAGAACCGATCAGAGCGTGAATTTACAATTGGCATCTATCCACTCTTACTTGAAGAAACTAGCTGGTTCCTCGCTGTGGATTTTGATAAGAGCACATGGATTGAGGATGTGTCCGCTTACCTCGAAACCTGTCAGGCCTATCAAGTTCCTGCTTCGCTCGAACGCTCCCGGTCTGGTAACGGTGGACATGTGTGGATATTCTTTTCTGAACCGATATCTTCTAGACTGGCGCGACAACTTGGGTCGTCCATCCTGACAGAAACCATGGAACGGCGACCTGAGGTCGGTCTTGATTCGTATGACCGTTTCTTTCCCAGCCAGGACACGATGCCAAAGGGAGGCTTTGGAAATCTCATCGCGCTTCCCCTTCAAAAAGGACCAAGAGAGAAAGAGAACACAATATTTCTAGACGAGAGCTTCGTTCCCTACCCAGATCAGTGGGCGTTTCTTTCATCGGTCCATCGTATGAGTCGCGAGGATGTGGAAAGTGTTGTTCAAGATGCGGAGCGTCGTGCAGGTGTATATGGGGTAACGATGACCATTGCAGATGAGGATGACGTGGAACCGTGGATGGCGCCTCCATCACGGCGAAAAAAGGAGACTCCGCTTACGGGTCCATTGCCAAAGCAGATATCCCTGATTCTTGGTAATCAGATTTATGTTGCGAAAGATGAGCTCTCGCCTTCTCTACAAAACCGGCTGGTCCGTTTGGCCGCTTTTCAAAATCCGGAGTTTTATAAAGCTCAGGCCATGAGATTTTCAACGTATGGGAAGCCCCGCATTATCAGCTGCTGCGAAGATTTTCCGGAGCACATCGGAATACCGCGAGGCTGCCAAGACGAGGTGATCAAACTGCTTCGATCTCTGAAGATCAGGCCGGAAATCAGTGATGAGCGATTTTCTGGTCTCCCAACCGATTTCAATTTCCAGGGCACACTTAGGCCGGAGCAGCAAACGGCTGCAGATGTTTTGCTGCGCCATGACACAGGTGTGCTTTCGGCTACAACAGCCTTTGGTAAAACAGTGGTTGCGGCATACATGATCGCCGAGAGGGGCGTGAATACGCTCGTATTGGTTCACCGCAGGCAGTTGCTCGATCAATGGGTTGCACATTTACAAAATTTCCTAGGGCTTGATTCCAAAGAGATCGGTCAAATTGGAGGGGGGAAACGTAAACCAACGGGTGTCATCGACGTGGCGATGATCCAAAGTTTGAGCAAGAAAGGCGTGGTAAACGATATTGTGGGTGAATATGGATATTTGGTTGTAGACGAATGTCACCACATATCTGCCAGAAGTTTCGAGATTGTAGCAAGGCAGAGTAAGGCAAAATTCGTGACTGGATTATCAGCTACTGTGACTCGAAGGGATGGCCACCATCCAATCATCTTCATGCAATGCGGGCCGGTACGGTATCGGGTTGATGAACGCAAGCAGGCTGCAATTAGGCCCTTCATCCATAAGGTTATCGTGCGGAAGACGGAATTTAGGCTCCCTGAAGCGCTCATGGATGAATCTACGCCGGCCATTCACGAGGTCTATGCTGCATTAATCTCTGATGAAGGTCGCAACAATATGATTGTTGAGGATGTGTTGGCAGCAGTTAGTGCCCATCGGTCTCCAGTTTTGTTAACCGAACGAAGAGAGCATCTGGAACGACTAGATGAACGCCTCTGCCCTCTAGTCCGGAATTTAATCGTAATGAAAGGCGGCATGGGGAAAAAGCAAAGACGGCTGATCGCAGAGAGAATCGCGAGTATTCCAGATAATGAAGAAAGAGTCATCCTTGCCACCGGACGATATCTGGGGGAAGGATTTGACGATGCCCGTCTGGACACGCTCTTTCTGACCCTTCCGGTTTCATGGCGCGGAACACTGACCCAGTACGCCGGACGACTGCACCGCACGCATGATATGAAAAGGGAAGTGGTTATCTACGACTACGCGGATTTGGAAGTTCCAATGCTGGTCAGGATGTTTCAAAGGCGAAGCCGCGGATATAGGGCTATAGGCTATAAAATTGAAGAATAGACTATCAAATTCAATATCTATTCCCAATTTTATATTCGGCTTCGCGGATTAACTTCTTGTGCCCTTTCTATATTAATTGATGGATGATGAATGCCGGATATATGCATATGGACGGTCATCTAATTCAAATAGGCGTGGTACGCGTTATCGGCTGATCCGCGCGTGGCGAATAGCCATAGAGGGGAAGTCATGAAGGATCTAATTCAACGGTTGATAGAGTTGGACGCAGACGCTCATTCCTTGATTTAGACATTATGGATTTTGTTGGCTTTCCACTGGAGAAGCGGATGCAACTGAATCTTCTCTTGAGTCGCAATGTCTGACGTGAGTAGTTCTGCGTGAATTTCCCCGTGATCAAGCAGTTGATCGAGAAACTCGTGCTCTGAGTCAGTGAATGGCAATACGATTTTCAAGGCTTCCCTGCATTCCTCCACCATTCTGGAAGCCCAGTTCTCTTTATCACCAATGCCTTCGAGTGTTTTCGTTCTGAGAACAGGCAATAAGGAATGCTCAATTTCTTGAGGGTCGAAGTTAATATCCTCAAGAGAGATGGTCCGCCAATCTTTGGGGTTCATAGCGCCGAAGAGGACGAATCCAAGCCGCACGCGGTCTCTTTCCCAAGAGCGGTTTGTCAGCAGGTGGTGAACATCAAAGAGATCTCGACTCGCATGGCGAGAAAAAAGGGCAGCTAGTTTACCCGCTAGAAGTTCGTAGGTATCTACAACCAGGATCTGCTCTGCTTGATGAACGCCGAGTTTCTTCGAGTTTTGCATTGTGATCGGCCAAAGTGGAATCCTGAACATGTAATTGAGATCGAATTCGAGATTCTCATTCCCACCATACACGCTTTGATATCGCAGCAGCCATTTCCCGCCTGCGTATTCTGTCGGTTTCCTTTGGATCCTCAATTCCTCTCGACCCAAGACAGCTTCAATTGCTTTCTCGACCTGAGGGCGCTCCGATAGCATCGCCTCTTTGCTTGAAGCTCCGATGTAATTGAGATCAATATCGACCGAAAGCCGTGGCAGATTGAGCAGAAACAGGTTTAAAGCTGTGCCGCCTTTTAAGGCTAGCTTGTCCTTTAGAAAGGGATGGCTTCGGATCGCGTTCAGGAGATTGAGCAGACGGACAGCTTTTTCTAACACATTGCCTCTAAATCCTGATGAGGCGGATAAGGTGAGCAGCCTCTCTTTCGAAGGTCTCACCTTATCTCCTCCCAGGACTTTTGAAGGATATCGGCAGGGACGATAAGATTCCAATCTGCGAGAAGCTGTCCATCACCCTGGTAGTCACGGTCCATGTAGTGCGGGCTTTTCGGTCGAAGGGTTTTTATTCGATCGAGGTATTCGTCGCTGACCATGAGCGAGTCTCGGTGTTGCTCAAGGTAAAAGCCCACTTTTGCAGCCGTCGTCGCATTCTCAAGCGCGGTCACATATTCTGCGATTTTGTCGAGGTCGAGGAATTCAATACTCTCCAGAGATCGCCAGATCTCCTCCCAGCTTCCAGATAACTTCGGTCGGTCGAGCACGTCCACCATGGAACGTTCGAGATTCGTCACCTTTACATCCAGGCCGGAGCGGTCTTGAACTTCCACATGGAGCTCTTCCTGGCCGGCACACCTCAAAGCTTTCGGGTGAGAGACCCCCTGATAGGTCGTCCCCTGGAATTGAAATGATCTGCCCAGGCTTCTCTTTGTCAGATAGGTGAATTGTTCGTATATCGTATACGCTCTTCCATGAGCCTCCAGGGACGTATGGTATCCAAGGATTGCATCATCGGTTATCTTTCCAGCCAACAGATACGGATCGACCGAGAAACTTTCCGCAGGGATCCCAAGTGGGACTGTCGCATACAACCCGCGACGGATACGCAGGATACGCCCCGACTCCTGATGATGAGCCAGCAATGCCTTTCTTGTTGAAGGATTTATTGAGCCCTGAGTGCTTAAATACTCGGTTAATTCTTTTGCACGAAAAATTGGATGCCGAGCGAAGAATGTATCGAGCTTCATATATCCATATCACTTGATAAAAGTCGTATAAACTACTAATAAAATTAGTGCTTTATACGATTAAAGTCAAGTAAAACTGCAAGATTCACAGCATTTTCTTCATAAAAAAAGATCTGTTGGTTTGAACGAAAACGACACAATTATCTTCACCAAGAAATGCTCTAGAAAATAACTATGAGAACTGCTGAGATGAAATTGTAATTTGCGTCATTGAAGAAAAAAGCATAATTTCTATAAAGGCGCAATATCCGTTTACTTCTCCTGTCTGGCGATCCCTCACTGACTATATTATTGACATCGTCGGATGTTTTAAGGGGATGTTGAAAAAAATATACAGCGACTTCTCAAGCGATCGATCTTCAGGATGCTTTCCTCTTCCGCCTTAGAAACACAGGGACCTGATCCGGAAATGGAAAAAGCGACAAAGTGGCATTCTCCTTTCCGGAGATCCTTCGTCGCTTTGGTTCGCGAGACCTTAATCAGGAGGCGACGGCGGGATTCGAACCCGCGCATAAGGGTTTTGCAGACCCCTGCCTTACCACTTGGCTACGTCGCCATGGAATAGATCTTAGATTCTGAGAGCGGGCGATGGGATTCGAACCCACGACCTTCTGCTTGGCAAGCAGACGTTCTACCACTGAACTACACCCGCAGAATGCGGACGAAGGATACCGTGAAGGGTAACGAATGTCAAGATTCGCTGGTTGCCTGTGTTAAAAGTTTAACGGCTTTATTCTCATAATTGCCAGTGAGTGCGATCGCGTAGTAGACTGTCCATACTTTGGCGGGAACAGGTTTCGAGATTACTCTTTTCGTTCACGTCCAGTTTTCAACCAATTGAAACTCAAGCGATGACGAAAAAACTCGCTCATCGGGAGCAGATAGTGATGGCGAATGAGGGACAGGATATTCCTATTAATCAAATCCTGCATGGTGATTGTGTTGAGATGCTCCAGGGGCTGCCCGAAGGCAGCGTCGACCTGATCTTCGCGGATCCACCGTACAATCTGCAGCTCTCCGGTGAACTTTGGCGGCCGAATATGACCCGGGTAGATGCCGTCGACGATGACTGGGATAAGTTCCCAAGCTTCGCTGCCTACGATCAGTTCACACAAGCCTGGCTCTCTGCCTGCAGACGTGCGCTGAAGCCAGATGGTTCGATCTGGGTAATGGGTTCCTACCACAACATATTCCGGTTAGGCGCCGTGCTGCAGGACCTCGATTTCTGGATCTTGAATGATGTCGTCTGGATTAAGACGAATCCGATGCCGAATTTCCGCGGTGTGCGTTTCACCAATGCGCATGAAACGTTGATTTGGGCTGCTCGATCGAAGGATTCAAAATACACTTTTAACCATCACGCTATGAAAGCATTGAACGATGATAAACAGATGCGCAGCGATTGGACGCTCCCAATCTGCACAGGAGAGGAGCGAATTAGGAAGGAAGGACGCAAGGCGCATCCAACGCAAAAACCTGAAGGGCTTCTGTATCGGATCATTTTAGCATCATCGAACCCCGGTGATCTCGTCCTCGATCCGTTCTTTGGAACGGGAACAACTGGCGCGGTGGCGAAACGCTTACATCGAAACTGGATGGGCATTGAACGCGATAATGGTTATGTGGAAATCGCATCCAAGCGGATCGAAGCCATACATGTAGAGGCTTACGAAGAAGTCGTGTTCGATGTGAGCGACCGGAAGCGGAAAGCGCCGCGAGTTGCCTTCTCCCGCTTGTTGGAACTCGGTTTGATCCAGGCCGGACAGCAGCTTTTCTTCCGCAAGGATCGCGAGTGTGTGGCGAAGGTAAAGCCGGATGGGAATCTTCTCATCGATGGGTTTGAAGGTTCAATCCATCAAACCGCGCGTCAGCTCATTGATGGTGGTCCATGCAATGGCTGGGACCATTGGTACTATGAAGATAAGGATGGCCATCTTCAACCAGTAGATGTCTTAAGGGAGCAATTGCGTGCTGGGCTTGGGAAGCAGGAGTGAGCAGCCCAGTTGGGAGGGGAATCGCCGATTTTCTCTTGGTCGACTCGGCGAGGTAGGCGAGGAGTCGAGCGGCGGCCAGGTCTCTGTTGAGTTCAGTTGGCTTTAATAATTATATGCAAGTCAGATAGGCTTACAGATTCCTTACGAACTGTCATGCTGGATGGCTGAACATCTATAATCAGGATTGAGGGTGGGAAGGTATATATGGAGACCACTCATTGAGGTGGTCTCCATATTTTCTCTCCGCATTCTATTCCGTACTCTCTCAGAATTTCCTAAAAACCGTGCTTCCAGCAATCGTTTTTTTAATGGCAATAATGGCGTTAAGGGGAGCTGGGGAGGAGATAAGAACACCCCCGACACTTGCGAGGCGGGGCAAAGTTCCTCTATATTCTGGTTTTACTCTTGCTTGACAAGGTATCTCCTATCCATCAATAACTTCCTAATATTGCACTCGTCATCACCTACAGCTATGAATGTCAGAAACTCATCATTAAATGCCCATCTGTAAGTTGCGGGTCCGACAAATTGACAGGATTTCATGTCTGTGCTTGTCTCAGTGTACAGGTTGTCGTCGATGCGGTAGGTTCCAGACATCCTTTGGATGCCTCTTGTGTCAGTGGCTGTAAAAGTCCCATCGTCATTGAACTTGATGTAGACTCCATCGGCTCTCCATATAAGCGGTGCCCTGGGGTCTTCAATTTACTGGCATATAGAATTCGCAGGTGGGAAAATCATTGGCGGCGGCCGCCGTCAGCGCTGCAGATGTCGCAGCTTGCTCTTCAGTAGAAGGACCACAACCTGTAGTAAGGAAAAAGCTGAATAGAATGACGGGCGTGATAACTAATAACCCTGATCGTTTTGAGTTCATTTCCCCTCCTGCTCTGATATCTCAAAAGAAATTAAATAGCCCAACTTCGATTGAAGTCGGGCAACGAAGCAAGTGAGATGATTTCCCGTAGCTATGTTGGTGCGTGACGTACTTCACATAATACGGTATATCAGATTGCACTTCAATAGAACAAACAATCGCCCCCAATCAGATGAGGGATCAGGAGAGCACAGACGTTTGCCTGCTCAGCATAAAGTCATCGTAGGATTCGCGAATCAAGTGGTTGAACTTGGGAATTAAACGTAACGAGCACACAGCAAATCTCCTTTTTTGAGTGCTGTATGCTCTATTTTCTTCTCAGGTGCCGAGGACCAGAATCGAACTGGTGACACCTTGATTTTCAGTCAAGTGCTCTACCAACTGAGCTACCTCGGCACGGTCAGGGATTGTACTTCCGCCGATAGGGTGTGTCAAGCGAACATGTTCATTTGTCATATGAAATTGAAAACTGGACTTCGATAATACTGCTTTTTCAAGGCAATTATTTGAAGTTGTCATTCTGAGCCAAAGCGCAGCGGAGGCGAAGATTCTCGTTGTTCCTGGATAGGAGCGATCACGGGTGAAGAACGAGATTCCTCGTCGCGGAGTTTATCCTGCGAAATCCCCGACCGAAGGGAGTGGGGAGCCTGTCGAAGGGCTCCTCAAGAATGACATCATCCAGCTTGTTCGGGATCGGTATTAAAACAAGGGGCTTGCAATCAATAATCAAGGAACTTGGCTCTCAATGAGCAGCTAGAGACTGATCACTTCCAAGCCGCGTATCTCGAGCCACTGCTCCTCGGCGAGAGGCAGGACGCCAAAACGGAACCCGCCCTCTGGGGAAGCGATCGCATATTGGTTATCGATCCAGGTCACAAAGCCCAATGGGGCAGGGGGCGACACGGTAGTATGCAAAATCGTTTGCCCATCTACAGAGAACCGTGCCTCATTCTCAAGCCAATCAAGTTCGTAACGATGCCATTCATCAAGGGGACTTGAGATGAGACTCTCTTCCGCTTGTGCAAATTGAAGAGCGGTGCGAATGACTGGCCGTTTCAACCCGGGAATTTGCGCCAGGGTTATCGCGCCCAGCGCCAGTGGGGCTAAGACGAGCGATGGTATTCGCGGGGTGCGTAAAACGGCAGCTTTCCAGCCACAACCGGGCACGCCGGGAGCCAATGCGAGGTCATGAGGGGGGGAGCCGTAGAAAAACCAGATGGCTTGCGGAGAAGATGGCAGCCGACGCGCCGCGCCTCCCTGACCGAGCGACAGACTGAAAGGGTCGTTCCAGAATCCGAAACCAAGTGTCCCTTGGGGGTGGGGCATAGACGCGCGAGCCTCGAGGCGCATTTGAACAGGCGGGTTCCAGGGGAAACTGCGGCGAGAGAGGTGGCGGTAATCATCAATTTGTGCGTTTGAGTAACCGCCGCTAAGGGCGGGCAGCATAAAGCGCAGATGATCCGCGGTCAGGCTGCGGACTCGACCGCTTCCAATCTCAAGTGGTTCCCAACGGGATGGATCTCTCATCACCGGCGATTATAGATTTTGATCTGCACTCAGGCAATCGTGTATAATCCCTCAACTATTGCTGGGGAGGTGGAATGGAGATTACCTGGTATGGATTGTCGTGTTTCCGGATCACAGAGCGCGGCAAAATCAGCATCGTAACAGACCCGTATGACCCTGCAATCGGGCTTCCGAAACGCAACCTCAAGGCAGACGTCGTAACGATCAGCTACGACGCGCCTGGACACAATTTCGTCAAGGCTGTGAAGGTGGGGCGAAGGGTAATTGATGGTCCCGGCGAATTTGAGATTGGCGGAGTGTTTATCACGGGTGTTCGCAGGGTATCGAAAGAGGAGAAAAAAAACGGCGCAGTGCAGAAGACGCTCTATGTCTTCAACTTCGATGGTCTCACCATCGCCCATCTAGGAAATATGGCGACCGTACCCTCTCAGGCTCAGGTCGAAGAGCTTGGTACGGTTAATATTGCCCTGGTTCCCGTGGGTGGAGGTGGGGCGCTCAATCCATCCATGGCAGCTGAGGTGATTAGCTTGATCGAGCCCTCCACTGTGATTCCAATGCATTATAAAACCGCGGATGACGGACCAGAGCTCAGTCCGGTTGAAGGTTTCCTGAAAGAAATGGGAATCAGCGATCACGACCCGCTTCCTTCTTTGAGTATCACCAAGAGTTCATTGACGGAAGAGACTCAAGTAGTCGTGTTAACACCGCCGAGATAATAATCGTCGTTGAGGAAATAGTTCCGAGGATGTCCTTCGAAAGACTGAGGGTTGATCGATGGCTTTGAAGTTATTAATGACATGGGATATGATCCCCGGCCGAGAGCAGGAATATTTTGAATTCCTTGTTCGCGATTTTGTCCCTGGTCTGCAGCGGCTGGGCGTCGAACCAACGGAAGCCTGGTATACAACCTATGGTGAGGGACCCCAGATGTTGGCGGGATTCGTCGCTGAGAACCATGAAGTCATGCAGCAGGCGCTGGCAACAGGGGAATGGGCCGAGTTGCGAAACAAGTTGTTTGAATATGTGACCAATTTTAGCTCGAAGGTCGTTAAGGTGACGGGGGGCTTTCAGCTATAGTCAATTCAATAGAATGATCATTAAATAGAAAGAGCCATGGGATGGGAACATGGCTCTTTTGGTTAAGTGGGGCTGTCAATCATCGCTTTTACCGTTTTTCTTCTCGCTCTTCTTTTCACTCTTTACGTTTTCTTTAGATTTGGTATCGGCTTTTGAATCCTCTTTGCGTGAGGTTTGCCCGGAGGGCGACCGATGATCTGTTGCATAAAAGCCGGATCCCTTAAAAACGATGCCGACCGGTAGGAACACCTTGCGAAGGGTGTGTTTCCTGCATTCAGGGCATTTCTTCAGAACCGGGTCGTCAAAATGCTGCTGCCGGTCAAACTGAACGCCACAGTTCTCGCATCGATAGGTATAGATTGGCATCGTTCTTTTTCCTTTTATTAACTCGCATTATAGTCCTGCATCCTAGCGCTTTCAAGAGGAAGCAGATATGAGCCCTGTTAATATTCCATTAACAACAGCGAAGCTTGCACTCGGTAACCAAACGGCAGGTTGACGGCGTGAAAAGCGAAGAGTATGATCAGGCTGACAGTTGGGTCAACCGGGCAATCGCGGGCGGCTACGCCGCTTGAGGAAAGTCCGCGCTCTAAAGAGCATGGTGCCGGGTAACGCCCGGTCGGGGTAACCCGGGGATAGGGCCACAGAAAATGACCGCCTCAGGGCGCAAGCCTTTTTGAGGCAAGGGTGAAAAGGTGGTGTAAGAGACCACCGGCGCCGGCAGCAATGTCGACGGCCAGGCAACCCCCACCAGGAGCAAGGCCAAGCAGAGGTAAAGCCCGCTTATGCGGACGAGGAGCTGCTCGTTCCTTTCGAGCCTCGGGTAGGCTGCTTGAACCCCGCGGTGACGTTGGGTCCAGATGGATGATTGTCCCGATGATGGCCTTCGACGTTTCGTCGAGTCAGGATCGGACAGAACGCGGCTTATAGGTTGAGCCAATCGTCATGAAGTACTTCTGAAGCGCAAGCTTCAGAAGTACTTTTTAATCCCGAAAGTTAGAGCACGGGCCCGGATTGGAATGACGCCCGCGCTCGGACCGGGCCTCCAGCGAGCCTAAAGACCAGATTCCCCAACTTGTGATTCGATAGTCGGAATTTTCGCATAGGTATAGGACAAAAGTACTGATGAAGATCAGTTCCCATTTGACTTGCATCGGTAGGGGGAATTGTTATATACTGTGGGCGTTGGTGGGAGAATGTGGGAGAAAGTGGGACGCCGGTGAACGCCGGCGTTTCGATATTATAGGACAGGTTAGAACGTATGTTCTTAGGACAATACACTCACAGCATTGATGCGAAGGGCCGATTGATTGTACCGGTTCGCTACCGGGCGGCTCTTGCCTCGGGAGCGTTTGTCACGCAAGGTTTCGATCGCAACCTGCTCGTTTATACCATGGAAAGATTTCAAAAGTTAGCAGAGAGCACAACAATCCTGACCACGACAGATCCAGAAGCGCGTGCGGTACGCAGGGTTATCTTCGGCGGCGCGACGGAAGTCCAACTCGACTCCACGGGCCGCATTTTGATTCCACCATTCCTGCGGGAGTACGCAAAACTGGATGGTGAGACGACGATCGTCGGTACGGGTGAGTACTTTGAGCTCTGGAATTCAGGTGCGTGGTTAGATGAACTCAACGACGTGATGGATCCAGATATCAATGCCCGCCGCTTTACTCAATTTGACCTCTCCGCGGGGTAGACAATGAGCGCGTCCTCAGGCGCAATTTCTGCCAATGGACACACCCCGGTACTTTACCAGAATGTGCTCAATGCGCTGAATTTGCACGCAGGCGGGCACTACATAGATGGCACGGTAGGCGCAGGCGGACATGCGGCGGGCATCCTCGAATGCTCTTCTCCGGATGGCCGACTGCTTGGCTTAGACCGTGACCCGAACGCGCTGGAACTTGCGGGGCTCCGCTTGGAGCCTTTTGGTGATCGGGTGAGCTTGCGTCATGCATCTTACACAGCAATGCATACCGAAGCATTTGCTCTAGGTTGGGACAGGGTGGATGCAATCTTGCTCGATCTGGGGCTTTCATCGATGCAGCTTGAGGACCCAAAACGTGGTTTCTCGTTCCGCTTCGATGGTCCCCTGGACATGCGCTTCGATCCAGAAGTGGACTTCATGGCGGATGAACTCGTAAACCATATGCCGCAAGACGAATTGGCAGATGTGATCAAGCGCTATGGAGAAGAGCCTCGTGCCCGGGCAATTGCAGAGGCAATTGTGCAAGCCCGTCCACTGAAAAACACCCTCCAGTTGGCTGAAGTTATCGCCAGTAAAGCCGCTGGGAAACGAAAGGGAATCCACCCAGCGACGCTCACCTTTCAAGCGCTGCGTATTGCTGTCAACGATGAACTTAATGCGTTGACGGCAGGGCTCGAAACAGCAGTAGGGCTGCTTTCTCCGGGAGGGAGGTTGGCCGTGATCTCTTTCCACTCGCTGGAGGATCGTATCGTCAAGCGCTTCTTCCGCAGGGAGAGTCAAGACTGTATTTGTCCTCCAGAGCAATTGATTTGTTGCTGTGAACATGCGGCGACTCTGCGAATTCTTACAAAGAGGCCTGTACGGCCGGAAAGCGATGAGATTTCGCTCAACCCTCGAGCTCGAAGTGCTCGTTTGCGGGTCGCGGAGCGTCTGTCAATGGCATGATCCTTGCAAGTACTGATTCGAGCAGTGTTGCTGCAGGTGAAAACGTGAAAAAACGTCGAAAACAAGCATTCAAACTCACACCCTGGCGGTCCCAACTTCGGATCACCAGTCGAACGGTGCTGACCGCTATTGTGCTCCTGATCATCGGTGGTCTCTACCTTGCGGTTAATGCGCGCGTCGCCCGTTCTGGCCGCAGCGTGCTGATCATGCAATCAGAGCGAGCCGAAATGCAGCGGCAGATCGCCGAGTTGACTGCCACGTTTGCAGAATTGACCACGCCGGAGCGCATGCTAGAGCGGGCTCTCGAGCTGGGGTTCCGCCCGGTAGAACTTGGAGACATCGAATATGTGGTTGTCGCCGGGTATGTTCCGGCAGATCCCTTCATTGCTCCAAAGCCGCCAAATTCCACAACAGAACGCGATGGCGGGTTATCGCCCGCATATACAGAAACACTCGGTGATTGGATTTCGCGTTTAACGTCACCGGGGAGTGAGGGAAGGCAATGATCCCAACAAGTCTTCCCTATCGCAGGGTAAGCGTGCTGCTCGTGATCATGGGGCTGAGCGCTTTGGCGATGTTCATCCAGCTCATCAGAGTCCAGTTTGGACCGTATGCCCCCGTTTTCTCCACATGGATTGAGGCTGCAGAGGACACTGAAGCCGAGATCGAACCGGTGCGGGGCTTGATTTACGATCGCGATGGCGACCTGCTCGCCACGAATGTACCGATGTACTACTTGGAAGTCGAGGTTTTCCAACTCACGCAGGCGAGCCGGAAACAGATTGCAGCGGTACTCGCTCGAACCCTGGTCCTCCCCTATGAGGATCTTGCCCATCAGCTGAATACGGATTGGGGTTCTCTCGGTCAATATCGTATTCGCTTGACGCGCGAGGTGGATGGCGGAGAGCGTTGGCCAATCACGATAGATCAAGTCGCCGCAGATGTATTGAAGAGCTTCCTGTTGGATCCAGACGCGCCAGATCTCAGCGGGTTGAAGCCGGTTCCTGCACCCAAGCGGGAGTACCCAGCCAGTGCGCTCGCGGGTCATGTCCTTGGGTTCGTAAACCAGGAAGGAAAAGGATATTTCGGCATCGAGGGGTTCTACGACAATTGGCTCGGAGGCAAGGCCATCACAGTCGAGCGTGGTTTTATCCCTCCAGAAGCGCGGATTCAACCGGATACACCGACGGGTGTGAATCTCGTATTAACCCTTGACCTCGATATTCAGCAGATGACAGATGACATCCTGCAAAAAGCGATAGAAGATTCGGGCTCTGAATCGGGGCAGATCATTATCATGGATCCACGCAATGGTGAGATCCTGGCCATGGCGATTTTGCCCTCACTGGATCCAAATAACTATGAACCGTGGCTCGCAGAGCTGGGTCTGGAAACTGAGGATTTGGAGACCGAGGAAGATGAACTCGTCATTAACCCGGCTGTAGGTGGGCAGTTTGAGCCGGGGTCGACATTCAAGATCCTGACAATGGCGGCGGCGATCGATGCTGGCGTGATTGAGCCCGAGGATCAATTTATCGATCGAGGCCTAATTGAGGTTGGTGGCGTGAAGATACGCAACTGGAACGGGGGCGCCTGGGGACCGCAGACGATGGTGGGTTGTATTCAACACTCCTTGAACGTTTGTCTCGCCTATGTGGCCTCTGAGAAACTCGGCGCAGCCCCTTTCTATGAATACCTGACGGCTTTCGGGATGGGGAGAGTTACAGGAATTGATCTCTCCGGCGAGGTCTCTGGGCAGATGCGCACACCGCGCCATCCTGAGTGGACAGAGGCGGATCTTGGTACGAATTCGTTTGGGCAAGGGATTTCCGTGACGCCGGTGCAGTTGATCGCAGCGGTTGGAGCCGTTGCGAACGAGGGCATCATGGTTCAGCCCCATATTGTTAGGGCCGTTGTGGGTCCAGAGGGTGCCTATTGGCCGAAACCTACAACACTTGGCAGGCCGATTTCGGCCGAAAGTGCCAGAACGATAACGGAGATGCTTGTCCAATCTGTCGAGGGTGAGGCGAAATACGCACACGTGAATGGCTATGAGATTGCGGGGAAGACCGGCACAGCCCAGATCCCCACTGAGAGTGGTTATGACGATCGCTGGACCATCGCTTCTTTTATTGGTTGGGGTCCGGTGTCGGATCCGAGGTTCGTAGTCCTGGTGCGGTTGGATAAACCGGAATCCTCGCCCTGGGGTTCTGTCGTCGCCGCCCCTGTTTTTCGTGATGTTGTTGAACGTCTCGTTGCCATGTTGGAGATCCCGCCCGATAGCGTGCGGGAGCAGATTGCAGCAGGAGATTAGGACGGACATAATTTTCAATGTTGACAATTGGTCATCTCGTTGAAGCGATTGCTGAAGAGAAAATCACCGGGTTGGGTGAGGTGATTACCGACGCGGTTGTCGATTCGCGTCAGGTGCCCCCTGGCGGTCTCTTCGTTGCCATGGATGGGGAATCGCAAGACGGTCATGATTATGTGGCTGACGCTTTCGAGCGCGGGGCAGTGGCTGCGCTCGTGGAACGTGACCTTCCACTAGAAGCCAGCAGGCTCGACTTACGAAAACCAATAAAGGCGCAGCTTAAACAGGACCTGGAACCACCCATCATCCTGAGAGTAGCTAACACACTCGAAGCCTTACAGACGGCTGCGATGGTCTGGCGGGCACAGTCCAAAGTACGAGTGATCGGCATCACGGGAAGTGTGGGGAAATCAACGACGAAAGAGCTCGTTGCGGATGTGCTGAGCCGTCGTTATAAGACGGTGCGCAGTCCTGGGAATCTGAATAATGAGATTGGATTGCCGTTGAGTTTATTGCGCCTTGCGGAAGACCATGAACGCGTGGTCCTGGAGATGGGCTTTTATGTCCCCGGTGAGATCGGACTCCTATGCGATATCGCCAAACCGCAGATTGGTGTGGTGACCAACATAAGTCAAGTACATCTTGAACGTGCAGGGAGCATGGATGCAATCGTGTGCGGGAAAGGTGAATTGGTCGAAGCGCTGCCACCGGCGCCTGAGGGAGTTGCCATCCTGAATTATGACGAACCCCTCGTGCGAGAACTGGCCGAACGCACTCAGGCACGGGTTTTTTACTACGGCATCTCCCCCGAGGCTGATCTCTGGGCAAGTGATGTGGAAGGCTTGGGATTAGAAGGATTGCGCTGTGCAATTCACCATGGTGAGGATGTCATTCATTGTCGTGTGCCGCTGCTCGGACGCCACTCGGTTCATACCATTCTACGTGCCGCTTCGGTGGGGATCGTCGAAGGATTGAGTTGGAGTGAAATAATCGGAGGTCTACAGGCCACACATAACCAATTGCGCTTGGTAGCTGTGCATACCGCCAGCGGAGCACTGCTGCTGGACGACACGTATAACGCCGCTCCAACATCTGTAATCGCAGCGCTTAATCTGCTTGACGATTTAGACGGCCGAAAGATAGCGGTCTTGGGTGACATGCTTGAATTAGGTGAATTTGAGGAACGTGGGCATCGCATGGTTGGAGCTCGTGCCGCCCAGGTGGTGGATTTATTGATCACTGTGGGGGAGCGGGCAAAGTGGGTTGCTGAAGAGGCGCGCTCAGCTCGGCTTAGCGAAAACCAGGTGGTTGTGCTTGGAGATGGCGATGATGTTATTGAGTATCTGGATGAAAAAGTTGGCGAAGGGGATGTTGTGCTGGTGAAAGGCTCTCATGGGATGCGCCTGGATCGAATTGTAACTGCGCTGGAGGAGATCGAATGACAGACGCAGCCAGCGCTTTGGCATTAGGAGGAATTACGTTCCTGCTGACGGTGATTTGGGGTGGTCCATTGATCCGTGTTATGCGCAGGTTAAAGATTGGAGAGCAGATCTCAATCGAGGGTCCCCAGCGGCACACGATGAAGCTCGGTACCCCGACTATGGGTGGGTGGTTGTTCATCATTCCGGTGCTCTTGATCACCGGTGTTCTAAACCTGGTGTCCATTGCCAGCGAGCTGAATGTCTTTGGCAACTCAATACTCTTGCCGATGATAACACTTCTGCTCTTCGCGTTGGTGGGTGCCTGGGATGATTGGCTTGGGATCAAGAGGCCCCGAGGTGTCGGAGGGATGCGGGCGCGCTGGAAGTTCTTACTGCAAGGCGTTATCGCACTCGGGGCCTCTTTGGTCTTGAAGTATGGGTTGAATCCACCAGAGATGATTCTGCCAAATTATCCGGAAGTTATCGAACTGGGGATCTGGTACATACCCATTGCGATGTTCATCATCATCGGTACTAGCAATGCCGTTAATTTGACCGATGGATTAGACGGACTGGCGGGATTGATCGCAGCAATGGCATTTGCTGCTTATGGCGCGGTCGCGGCACTCCAGGGACAGATATTCCTGGTTCGCTTCTGCTTCACGATGGTAGGCGCCATATTCGCCTTCCTTTGGTACAACGCATACCCCGCGGAACTTTTCATGGGTGATACAGGATCGCTGGCACTGGGTGCCACACTGGCAGTCGTCGCCCTCATGACGGGTCATTGGGCTTTGCTACCGGTCATTGCCATTATCCCATTCAGCGTAACCTTGAGCGTGATCATCCAGGTGGCGTATTTCAAGCTCACGAAAGGTCGTCGGTTTTTCAAGATGGCTCCTCTGCACTACCACTTTGAATTAAGTGGCTGGAGCGAAACCCAGATTGTGCAGCGCTTCTGGTTGGTCGCGCTGCTCGCCGGCATGTTCGGAGTGGCTTTGGCACTCATCTAACATCCAAGGAGGGTGTTGCTATGGAAATCGGAATGCTGTGGTTCGATGATGGCAAGAGTTCAATGCAGGAGAAGGTGAGCCAGGCGGTTAACTTCTATCAGGGGAAGTTCGGCGAGACTCCGACCCATTGCTTGGTACACCCCACCACATTAGATGGAAACCAGGAAGGGCAGATCTCTGGTGTAAAGGTCCGGAAGGCTCGCAATGTTATGCCTAACCACTATTGGATTGGCGTAGAGGAGGCTTCCAAGAAATCACGCAAGAAGAAAAAGGTGAAGCAGAGCGAACCGGCACTCCAGGAAATTGCTGCCTGACGTGTCGGAATACTTTCCGGGAAGCCCGTTGTGAGAGATTGGCAAGGAAAGCGTGTCGTCATTATCGGACTCGCTCGACAGGGAAAAGCCTTGGCGCAATTCCTGTCGCAGAAAGGCGTTGAAGTCGTCGTGAGTGATCAGCAGAGCGCAGAGCAGCTTGGGTCGGCAATTCAAGAGCTGGCAGCATATGAGCTGACATACCAACTTGGCAGTCATCCAATTTCCCTGCTCGAGGGGACGGATGTTCTTTTCCTATCAGGTGGTGTGCCCGTCGATTTGCCAATTGCAGTCGAAGCTCATGAGCGAGGGATCGAGTTGGCCAATGACACTCAGCTGTTCCTGGAGGTGTGCTGTGCACCGGTGATTGGTATTACTGGTTCTGCAGGAAAGACGACGACCACATCACTTGTTGGGCGTATGGCAGAGATCGCATTCGCAGGATCGGAGAGGCGCGCTTGGGTTGGCGGAAACATAGGCCGCCCGTTGCTGAATGACCTGGATGAGATCAAACCTGATGATCTCGTTATCATGGAACTTTCTTCGTTCCAGCTCGAACTTATGACGAGGAGTCCACACATTGCCGCGGTTCTTAATCTGACGCCCGATCATCTCGATCGGCATGGATCCATGGAAGTATATGCTGCAGCGAAGAAGCGCATTCTCGCCAACCAATTAAAAGATGATATTGCTGTGGTCCGTCATGATGACCCACTCACCTGGGAGATGCGCAGCTTGGTGCAGGGCAGGTTAATTGCTTTCGGATGGGAACAACCCGCCGACGAGAAAGAATCTGCTTATGAACGAGACGGGGTTCTTCGTTTGAGGTCCGGAGACGTGGAGCATGAGATCTGTAGCGTGGATAAGGTTGCTCTGCGGGGCAGGCACAATCTTATGAATCTTCTCGCCGCGAGTGCGCTCGCTTCGGCGGCCGGGTTGCCTATCGAGGCGATGTCTGAAGCGGCCAGCCATTTTCAGGGGGTACCGCATCGATTGGAGTTTGTGAGGCGGGTACAAGGTGCCGAATGGTACAACGATTCGATCGCAACGACTCCTGATCGCGCGTTGGCAGCTGTGCGGGCATTTGAAGAACCCAAGGTTCTACTGGCAGGTGGGCAGGACAAAGATCTGCCCTGGGAGACATTCGCTCACGAGGTTGTCCGCCGCGTGGACCACCTGATTCTATTTGGTGAGGCAGCACAGAAGATTGAGCGCCATATTAAAGATGCGGCCGGGGATGATGCCAAACCGACCCTGGCTATTTGTGAAGGTCTGGCGGACGCGGTTCAGGCGGCTGCAGACGTTGCTGAAGAGGGGGATGTGGTTGTGCTATCGCCTGGTGGAACGAGTTTTGACGAGTTTTCGAATTATGAAGTGCGCGGTGAAAAATTCCGCGCCTTGGTGGAGGAATTGTGACCCGAGAACCAGCTGCAGAGTCTAAATTGAGTCAGCGACGTTCTCCTCTTGCCGTCGATCCCTGGCTCTTAATCATCACGGGCATCATGATCGCTCTGGGGCTTGTGATGATGTACTCCGCGAGCTGGGATGTGTCGTGGCGGCTTTATGGGGATAACAATTACTTATTAAACCGCCAAGTGCTGCACTTGCTCGTCGGTTTGGGCGCGATGGCTGTGGCTGCCTGGTTTCCATTGGATTGGCTGCGGAAAATTGCGCTGCCTCTGATCATCGTAACGATAGCGATCCTGTTCGCTGTGTTGGCCATAAACTTCGGCGGTGAATACAAACGTGCCTTTCTAGGTGCCTCGGTCCAACCGTCGGAGATGGCGAAGCTGGCACTCGTTATCTACCTGGCGGTCTGGATGGAATCAAAAGGGGACCGTCTAAGCGAAATGGGCTATGGCTTTTGGCCCATGGTCGTCATCGTCGGCATCGTCAGCGGTTTGATCGTCGCTCAGCCCGATCTAAGCGCGGGGTTGACAGTTGGATTGGTCGCTCTAACGATGTTTTACCTGGCGGGAGCCCGGACGCTGCAGACTATAGGGCTCGTGGTTGGTGGAGGTTCGGTTGGTTATTTACTTATCCGTCTTCATTCGACGGGTGCACAGCGCTGGATACAGTTCAAAGATGGATTGGTGGACATTGAAAAAGCACATTATCACGTCCAACAATCTCTGCAATCGTTCTACTCGGGCGGCATACTCGGCCGAGGGTTAGGAGCGAGTCGCGGTAAATTCGGTTTTCTACCGGCACCGCATACTGACAGTGTTTACGCTGTCATTGGCGAGGAACTTGGATTGATTGGCGCGTTGTTGATTCTGACGCTTTTTTGCGTTTTCATGTGGCGAGGTTTTCGGGTCGCGGTCGGCACGCAAGATCGGTTGGGTTTGCTCCTCGCCAGTGGGATTACTTTTTGGATTGGAGCTGAGGCTCTAATTAACATGGCGGTTCTGCTGGGTCTGCTGCCGTTTGCGGGCAACGCTCTACCATTCTTCAGTTACGGCGGCTCCAGCTTGGTCACGATATTAACCGGAGTGGGCTTTCTCCTGAACGTATCCCGGATGGAGAGAGCTGAAACCAAGAAGCGAGGCTATGTTGCGACTTTTAGTGTCAGCCGGAGGGACGGGGGGCGGCGTGTATCCCGCCTTGGCCGTGATCGCCGAGCTCAGCGAGAAAGCTGAAGTGCTCTGGGTTGGAGGGCAGGGAGGCATGGAAGCAGCGCTCGTTAAACGGGCGGGCATTCCTTTCGAAGCGATCCCAGCAGCAGGGCTGCATGGGGTCGGAATACGCAGCCTGCCCGTTAACGCATCCCGTCTACTCCAGGGCATCCCCGCGGCGAAACGAATTATCCGCCGCTTTCGACCCGATGTGCTCTTTTTTACCGGCGGCTATGTGGGGGTACCTGTGGCGCTTGCGGGTCGACAGCTGCCTCAGGCGGTTTTCGTCCCGGATATTGAACCGGCGCTGGCTTTGAGGCTGATCAGTCGTTTTGCCAGGGTGATCAACGTTTCCACGGCTGACTCCGAGAACTTCTATTCCGGGCGAAAGCGAGTCGTCATAACGGGCTATCCGACGCGCGCAGACTATGTTGTGAGGGGCAAAACCGAAGCGAGGCGGATCTTTGGTTTGGAAGAGGGTTCAAGGACTTTGTTGGTCTTTGGCGGCAGCCGGGGAGCGCGTTCAATCAATGAGGCGGTATGGGACATTCTTCCGAACCTACTCGAGATTGCCCAGGTGGTGCATATCACCGGGGAACTCGACTGGCCGAGGGTGTCGGCTGTGATCGAGAAGCTTGATGCGACATATGCGAGCCGGTATCACCCGCATGCATATTTGCACGAGGGGATGGGTCAAGCACTCGAGGCAGCGGATTTGGCTGTCTCACGTGCGGGCGCGGCCACGATCGGGGAGTATCCGCTCTTCGGGCTGCCGGCAGTGCTCGTCCCATACCCGCATGCTTGGCGTTATCAAGAAGTGAATGCGGCACACCTCGCGGATAACGGCGGGGCAATCGTTCTTCGTGATGAAGATCTTCGAAAGACTCTTCTGCCGACGGTCAGCGAACTCATGCATGATTACTCTCGGCTTCAAGAGATGGGGATCGCAATGCGTAGATTATCGAGGCCGGGTGCGGCGAAGCGGATCGCAGGCGAGATTGAAAATCTGGCGATGAAGAGAGTGCAGGACGCATGATTAGCATTGTTGTCCTATTCGGGATTCTAATTGCGCTCTTTGCCATTATTGGCGCAGTCCGCGGCTGGGCTAAGGAGCTGCTTGTCACAAGCGCCATTATCCTCGCGCTTTTCATAATCCAAATTTTAGAAACTCACATTCGACCCTATTACACGGCATTGGTAATGCAGCCGCCGGTTACGCAATTCATTATTCGGGCCGGCTTCCTGGGGTTGATGGCATTCTTTGGTTATCAGACACCGCATATTCGCGCCCTGCAGCCAAAGCTGGTCCGCGAGCGCCTCCAGGATGTACTTCTGGGGCTCGCTTTGGGTGCTTTAAACGGGTATCTGCTTTTTGGATCGATCTGGTTCTTCCTGCACGATTTAAATTACCCGACAGCATGGATTCAGATGCCTCCAGAGGGATCCGAACTATACGAGCAGATTTTAAATATTGTCGCTTATCTGCCACCGGCCATCTTGCCAATTCCTCAGCTCTATTTCGCGGTGGGGATCGTGTTCGTCTTTATTATCGTGGTTTTCGTATGAGTCAAAATGTGCATCTCGTTGGGATCGGCGGCGCAGGGATTTCAGCCGTGGCAAAAGTACTTCAGGGACGAGGATATGCTGTGACGGGTTCAGACCAAGCTCGATCCATTTATGCCGATGCGCTTGAAAAGGATGGCATACGGATCATGTATGGCCACGACGCTGAGAACGTAGCCGGGGCCTCATTAGTCGTCGCCTCATCCGCCATTCCGGATAGCAATGTGGAACTCGTCCGCGCCACGGAATTGGGCATTCCGGTTTTCCGGCGCAACGCGTTCTTGCGGGAATTAACTGCTGAGAGTGAGACTGTTGCCGTAGCAGGGACCCATGGAAAAACAACGACGACGGCTTTGATCGCCTGGCTTCTAGTGCAGACAGATCAGGATCCAACTTTCATGGTGGGTGGAATGGTGACTGATTTCAAATCAAACGCACGTGTCGGTCAGGGACCGCACTTTGTGATTGAAGCGGATGAATACGATCGAGCTTTCTTGGGATTGCAGCCCAAAGTGGCTGTGGTAACGAACGTGGAGCACGATCATCCAGATTGTTATCCTACCAAAGCGGACTTTATTAGCGCGTTTCAATCCTTCGTTGACCAAGTTGAGGATTGCCTCATTATCTGTGCGGATGATGAAGGCGCCCAGAGATTAGAACCAGGATCTACTCGGAAAGTTACCTATGGTCTTTCCAGGGGGGTTGATTGGCGGGCAGAGGAGATTCGTTCGAATCCCGCTGGCGGCTCTGACTTCCTGGTTATTAAAAATGGGGAGACATTGGGTTTAACACGGACGCGTCTACCTGGTGAGCACAATGTGAAGAACACTCTGGCGGCATTAGCAGTTGTAGATCACCTTGGCGTTGCGTTCAAGCGGGCGAATGAAGCATTGACGGAATTTCATGGGATAGAGCGACGCTTCGAAATTCTGGGCGAAGCGAAAGGCGTATTGGTTGTCGACGATTATGCACACCATCCGACAGAAATTCGAGCCACGCTGCAGGCAGCCCGGCAGCGTTTTCCGAAGTATGAAGTGTGGGCAGTTTTTCAACCTCACACCTATTCCCGCATGAGGGCCTTGCAGGACGACTTCGCCCAGGCCTTCACCGACGCGGATCGACTACTTGTCTTAGAAGTCTTTGCAGCCCGGGAAGCAGAGGATCCTGCTCTTTCCGGGAAAGTCATCGCTGAAAGTATTAATCACGGGGATGTCCGTTTTATCCCGGAGTTGGCAGAAGCAGCGCAGGTGCTTTTCGATGAAGTTCGAGAAAAATCTGTTGTGATCACACTAAGCGCAGGAGATGGGAATGAAGTCGGTAGAAACCTGTTGGAAAAACTAAAAGCAAGCGAGGGAGATAAATAGCATGGCTAAAAAGAAAAAAGGCGTCTTTGAAGCCGATAGAAAGATGGAACTCCGCATGCGTCTGGCTGCGAAACAAGCTGCACAACTCGCATATGCTGGGCCAAAGGGGAACCTTCCCGTAGAGGTTCCAGAGCTAGAGCTCTTGAACCGGATCATCGATAGGGTGCGACATTTGTGATGGACAGCGTTATCTCGCCTGAGACCGTTCTCAGCCTACGAGAGCTTTTTGGTGATCGGCTGGGTGAAGCAGTGCCAATAGCTCCATATACCTCCGCACGAATTGGAGGCCTGGCAGATTTCCTGCTTGAGGTTCGCTCGGCGGAAGAGTTGGCAGAGATTACGCGCCAGTTATGGGATGAAGAAGTTCCATTTAGGATCCTGGGGGGTGGTTCTAATATTCTAGTCTCCGACCGAGGGGTGCGTGAGGTGGTGGTCTTGAATCGTGCACGCAAGATCCATTTCTTCCAGGAAGATGAGGCGCGGTACGTAAAAGCCGAGTCGGGCGCTGGGTTGGGGACGATTGCGAGACTGGCAGGGGACCGTGGGTGGTCTGGATTGGAATGGGGGGCGACTGTTCCTGGAACGGTAGGAGGGGCAGTTGTTGGAAACGCAGGTGCATTCGCTGGAGACATGGAAAGCGTGTTAAAAATGGCCGAAATCTTGCAACAAGATGGTTGTGTGGAGGAATGGCCGTTGGAACGTCTGGAATACGGCTATCGTGACAGTGTTTTGAAGCGCAATCCAGGCTCTGTGGTTCTGTCGACGACCCTGGAATTGTCAGCCTCCACAGTGGATGCATGCAAAACGAAGATGAGCGAGTATACGAAGAAGCGCGCTCAATCGCAGCCGTCGGGCGCGAGTATGGGCTCTATGTTTAAAAACCCTCCTGACGATTTTGCTGGTCGGTTAATCGAGGCTGTTGGATTAAAAGGTTTCAAGCAAGGAGCGGTTTCGATCAGTTCAGAGCATGCTAATTTCTTCATGAATGAAGGCGATGGCACTGCAGACCAGGTATGGATGTTGATCCAAACCGCACGCGAGAAAGTGATGGAAAAGTTCGGAGTTTCACTTGAACTAGAGATTGAGCTCATTGGCGAGTGGCTGGAGAATGAAGCCGCTCTTTCCAGATATGGGAAAGGGTCTTCATGAGTAAAAAGCTGCGCTTAGGGGTTCTCTTTGGAGGTCGATCCGGGGAACATGAGGTGTCCCTCATGTCGGCGCGCTCTGTGGTCGACGCCCTGGATGATAAGAAGTACGAGGTGATCGAGATTGGAATCTCGAAAGAGGGGCACTGGCTGTATGGAGAGGGAGCACTCAGAGCCTTCGAGACTGGCGAGCATGAATCCTTACATCCAACAACGATGATCCCAGAACCCGAGAGGGCGGCTCTTTTCCGCCAGGAAATTGGCAGTTCCCTGGAGATCTTAGAAGAGCTGGACGTCATTTTCCCTGTGCTGCACGGCACTTTCGGCGAGGACGGGGCGGTGCAGGGTTTGTTTGAACTTGCAGAGCTTCCCTATGTCGGTGCGGGGGTGCTCGCATCCTCGGTCGCGATGGATAAAGGATTATTCAAGGATGTTATGCGAGCCCAAGCAATACCGGTAGTAGATTGGGTTGTGCTTGAGGCTTCGGAACTACAAGCGGACCTCGATAAGGCGCTTAAGAAAGCGGAATGTCTGGGGGATTATCCGCTCTTTACTAAACCAGCAAATATGGGATCTTCCGTGGGAATTACACGCTGCAAGGAACGCTCAACGCTGCTTGAAGGGCTCATGGATGCAGCGCAATATGACCGAAGGATTCTGGTGGAGCGTGGGCTGGATGCTCGAGAGATCGAAGTGAGCGTGCTTGGTAATGAGGAAGTAAAGGCATCGGTTCCAGGTGAGGTTATCCCGAGTGATGATTTTTATTCTTACAAGGCAAAGTACATCGATGACGCTTCTGAGTTGCTGATCCCCGCCGGGATAGATAAGGAGACAGCGAAGAAAGCACAGCAACTGGCAATACAGGCATACCGAGCGATTGACGGTGCGGGTATGGCCCGAGTTGACTTCCTCCTCGATAAGGTAACTGGAGATCTGTACCTGAATGAAATCAACACCATCCCTGGCTTCACACAAATCAGTATGTATCCAAAGCTGTGGGAAGCGAGTGCGTTGCCTTATACGGAACTTCTTGATCGGCTGATTGAATTGGCACTAATGCGTCACGAACAGAAGATGGGACTTCTCCGCAGTTATCAGGGGGAGGGAACATAATGAGCGTTGGCGATAGGGCATTCGGCGTCCCCGAGAACAGGGCAGACCAGGTGCGCGCACGGCGGGTGCGAAAGGTCCGGAAGATTGAACGGGCGGGCCGCTTTAAGAGGACAAAACCGCGCAGGAATAAACGGGCAAGGCGCCGTTATGCCGTACCCGTAAGCGCGGATCACGGAACGGAAATTCAACTAACAGGGATTTCAGGAGCACATTTTGGATCGAGGTTATTCTCAATTGTGCTGTTGGGAGCCAGTTTATGGATGATTGTCAGGTTTGTACAAGCCCCAACATACAAAACCGGCATGCCGATGATCGATGGCCAACAGATGCTCAGTTTAGCGCAAGTTCGATCATTGGCAGGAGTTGAAGGGCAGTCTGCCTTTCTCGTCGACCCGGGGGTCGTTGAAGCCAGGTTAAAGGAGGCAGCTGAGGTGAGTGAAGCAATGGTTATGTTGAAATGGCCGAATCGAGTTGAGATTTTACTTGAGGAATGTCAACCGTCGGTGGAGTGGAATGATGGTGGTCGGATATGGTGGCTGAGTGCCGATGGCACCGCGTATATTCAACACGGAATCCAGTCAGATCTGACGCAGGTTACGAGCGCGGAACCGGTTCTGAACCTCGATGGGAACGCGAACGATCCGGTCATCGACCCGGTTCTACTAAGCTCAGTGGACGTGTTGTCCAAGCACATGCCAGAGGTCAGTTCCTGGCAGTTTGACCCCGACCATGGTCTAAGTTTCGATGACGTGCGCGGATGGCAGGCATACTTCGGCGAAGACGGTGATATGCGCATGAAGGTGCGAATCTATAACACAATAGCGGATAAGTTGTTTGCGGACAACATCCCGGTAATGATGGTGAGCGTGGAAGATCAGCACGCACCATTTTACGCAATGGAGTGAGTGCATAAGTGGCAAAGATTCTCGGTTTGGAAGAGACGATTTTCGTCGGGTTGGATATCGGCACGAGCAAAATTTGCATGCTCGTGGGACATTCCACGCCTGATGGAAAATTGCGTGTGATCGGCATTGGTGAAGCGTCGTCGAAAGGTATGCGCAAGGGCGGTGTCGTTAACCTTGAAGCTTTAGCTCAGTCAATCCGGATTGCAAAAGACAAAGCCGAGCGAACTTCGGGGTACGAGATCACCTCCGCAATGGTCAGTCTCTCCGGATCTCATGTCTCCTCGCTCAACAGCAAGGGTATGACGGGCGTGACGGGCCGGACGATCAGCGGAGATGATGTGAGTAGAGCGATCGAGGCCGCCCGTTCAATTGTGATCCCATACGATCGGGTTATCGTTCATGTCATCCCGCGAGCCTTCGTCGTCGATGGTCAGGATGGGATTAAATCTGCTGTCGGCATGCATGGCTACCGTCTTGAAGTGGAAGCCCACATCGTGACAGCTAGCAGCACTGCGTTGCGAAATCTTGAAAAATGTATCGAGGCAGCCGAGATCGGTGTTGATGGCTGGGTGCTTGGATCACTCGCATCGGCCGGGGTTACCCTGAGCGAGACCGAACAAGAAATGGGAGTGATGCTTTGCGACATCGGTGCGGGAACGACTGATATAGCAATCTACATTGAGGGGGCAGTCTGGCATACCGCGGTTATCCCCGTGGGTGGGGAGCATCTTTCAAATGACATTGCCCAAGTTTTGCATCTACCCCACGAGACTGCCGAGTCTGCGAAAAGGCGCCATGGTTATGCCAGGCCTTCAGGCTTTGATCCCGATCAAGCGTTCGCTGTTCGTCCCTTCGGTGAGGAGCAGTCAATCCGCATCAAGTGTAAGGACATGGCGGTGATTATTGAGCCGCGGATCGAGGAATTATTTAGTTTGGTAAGGCAGGAAGTGAAACGCAGTGGATATGATGGCTTGCTCCCGGCAGGAATTGTATTAGCTGGAGGGACAAGCCAGCTGCCAGGCATCCGTGATGTTGCTAATGAAACACTTCATTTACCCGTTCGAATCGCGGAACCGGAGCGTATGCTCGGTTTAGTGGATCGTTTACGTTCACCGGCTCACGCAGCCAGCCTGGGCTTACTTTATTGGGCGCAGGTGCTGGGAGAGGAGACCGGAGTTGAAGGCTTTACCTATGCCGGTTTCACGCTGCCAAACTTTAGCTTTGAGAAAACAGTAGGTTTTTTCAAGCGGTTACTGCCCGGATAAATCCCTTACTCCAGCCCAAAACTCTTGACAGGGCTGGGGTGGATAAGACAACGAAGCATTGTTCGAGGAGGAGGAAGAAAATGAAACCCATACCGCAGACGGAGTCATTTGCAAGAATTAAAGTTGTTGGAATTGGCGGCGGCGGAAGCAACGCTGTCAACCGCATGATTGAAGAAGGCCTGATAGGCATTGAGTTCATTGCCATCAATACCGATGCCCAGGCGCTCCTTCTTTCGAATGCATCTACTAGGGTTCGCATTGGCGATAAACTGACTCGCGGGCTCGGCGCTGGAGGCAACCCGGAGACGGGCCAGAATGCCGCCGAAGAGTCTGCAGAGGATCTTTACGAAGTCCTTAAAGGCAGTGACATGGTCTTCATCGCCGCGGGGATCGGAGGCGGCACAGGAACTGGTGCTGCACCGATCGTCGCCCAGATCGCAAGGGAGATTGGAGCGTTGACCATCGGCGTGGTCACGAGACCGTTCACCTTTGAGGGGGCGAAGCGGGCGCAAACTGCCGAGTCCGGTATCGAGCAATTGAAGGAAAAAGTCGATACTCTTATTGTTATCCCGAACGATCGTTTGCTGCAGATCGCGGACAAAAAGGCTAGCTTGCATGACGCCTTCAAGATTGCGGACGATGTGCTCCACCAGGGTATTCAGGGTATCAGTGAGCTGATCACCGTCCCCGGCCTCATCAATCTCGACTTCGCGGATGTGCGCACGATCATGTCCGAGGGAGGCGCAGCTTTGATGGCTGTCGGCAGGGCTTCGGGTGAGGATCGTTCCCGCGTAGCTGCCGAGCAGGCAATTTCTAGTCATCTTCTGGATATCACAATCGATGGCGCGCGAGGCATTCTTTTCAACGTTACGGGCGGGCATGATCTGAGCCTGTACGAGGTCAACCAAGCCGCGGCGATCATCAAGGAAACGGCGCACCCAGATGTCAACCTAATCTTCGGCGCAGTCATCGATCCCAATATGGGCGAGGAACTGCGCGTTACCGTAATCGCAACCGGCTTTGAGCGTGCTGGTGGGCTTCAGCATGCGATGCGCAGAACGCGCAGTCGAACGGAATCACGTGCGCAGGAAGGGCAGGCAGCTATCACCGTCGAAGAATTCCAGCCGCAAGCTTTTGATATGAACAATCTGGACATCCCGGCTTTCTTACGTAGACGTTAAGGTGGGTGGGCTCTCGGCTCGGCCAGTCGACTCCTACCCCTAAACGCCCTTAGGAACCGTTTGCCGCATGGTTTTCTCTAAGGGCATCCATACACACAGACCGTCGCCGGTACCTCCTCCCGGTAACGGTCTGTTGTGTTTCTTGCTGGGGGGGACCAAAGTACCAATTATTTTAAGGTTCAGATGGTGCTTATAACCTTGTTGAGATGTTCCTCCATATGCTAAAATTTACCGTTCTACCCCCAATCGGTTGGGGATGTCAACTTTGGGACACCTAGATATGGCGTGGAACAACTGTGCCATAAGCGAGGCATAAATGCGCTGCCCGTACTGTGAGGGAGACAGAACCCGTGTTATCGATACAACGCGTGACTCACGGGGTGGCGTTCGACGTCGCAGGGAGTGCATAGGCTGCAGTCAGCGCTTCAGCACGTACGAACGGGCAGTCCTTGCCTCTCCGCTAATCACCAAACAGGATGGAACCCGGGAAGAGTTCAAACGCGAGAAGCTTCACCAGGGAATCCGCATCGCTTGTGCAAAGCGACCGGTATCGGCAGCAGATATTGAACGTCTCGTCGGTGAGGTCGAATCGACTCTCCAGGCGATGGGTAAAGCGGAAGTCTCCTCAAGAGTTGTCGGCGATATGGTTATAGCGGGATTAAAAGACCTCGATCACGTTGCTTATATTCGTTATGCGATCGTTTACCTAGGTCTTGACGATCTACAAGCCGTTCGCAATGAAATAGATTTTCTGCTCGAAATGTAATTGTTTCATGTGTGACCCGCCTTGATGTTTGTTGTGGCAAGTTTAATGGGTGATGGTAATTTCGGAGGGAGAGGACGTTGGAAGCGAATCCAACTGGAGTGGCTGTAGATCTTAATAATGAGATAACAAGAATCCCTTCGCGCCCAGAAGACTTACGTGCTGTTGAGTTATCTGATAACGCCAAGACGGTTTTGGTTAAGCGTTATCTTCGACGCGGGGAAGATGGTCAACCGAGCGAGACGATGGAGGAGATGTTCTGGCGGGTTGCCTACAATGTTGCGCGAGTGGAAGAGGAATGGGACGTCGAAATTGAATCGGTCGCCCGTGATTTCTATGAACTTATCGCCAGCAAGCGTTTTTTTCCCAACTCACCGACCTTCACTGGAGCGGGTACACCTTTAGGCCAGCTCGCTGCTTGCTTCGTCCTGCCAATTGCTGATGACATGGGACGTGATTCAGAAGGGATTTTCCAGACTCTGCGTAATGCTGCTTTAATTCAACAGACCGGCGGAGGTAACGGTTTCTCATTCTCAAGATTGCGTCCAAACGGTGACTTGGTCAACTCTTCAAGAGGTGAGGCGACGGGTCCAGTTGGTTTCTTGAGGGTATACGACCGCGCTTTCGGTGTTATCGCCCAGGGCGGCACCCGGCGCGGAGCAAATATGGCCGTCCTCAGAGTCGACCACCCCGATATTGAATCCTTCATCAGCTGCAAGACGGCCGAGAATGCGATCACGAATTTCAACATCTCGATCGGTGTTACCGATGCATTCATGGAAGCTGTTAAGAACGACGATTGGTGGGAGCTGCGCTTCCCGGACATATCTTCGCCGGAGTATAGCGAGTTCAACAGAACTCATCGCCAACTTCTCGAATCGAATGCCGAGTTCATTGTTTATGAGCGGGTTCGCGCCCGAGAGCTCTTTAATAAAATTGTTCAGCAAGCTCATCATAACGGAGAACCAGGTGTGCTTTTCCTTGATGCTGCAAATCGGAGCAACCCGGTTCCACATCTGTACGACCTTGAAGCAACGAACCCTTGCGGCGAGCAATGGTTAGGCCCTTATGAAAACTGCTGTCTGGGTTCGATCAACCTCGCAGAGCATTTCGGACCAAATCGATCTGTCGATTGGTCGCGACTGAACGAAAGCGTCCAACTAGCAACCCGCTTCCTTGATGATGTTGTGAGCGCCAATGCCTACGTTCCAGCGGTTCCACAGCTTAAAGAGGCTGCTTTGCGAGCACGGCGCATCGGTCTGGGCATTATGGGACTTGGCGATTTGCTGTATCACGTAGGAATTCGCTACGGCTCGGAGGAAGCCCAGGAATTTTCCGGTCAGGTAATGGAATTCATCCGCTTCCACTGCATGTCTACGAGCGTCGAGTTGGCGCGAGAGCGTGGACCATTCTCGGTAATCGAAGGCAGTATCTATGATCCAGACCGGATCACATGGGAACCACCCAAGCCTCTGCGTCCTTACTCTCGAGACTACGGGCGACCGAAGGTTGATTGGCAGGACATTCTCGAAGGGATCCAACAAACGGGAATACGCAATGCTGCTCAGACAACTGTCGCGCCCACAGGGACAATTGCCACAGTCGCTGGATGTGAGGGGTATGGTTGTGAACCGGTTTTCGCTCTTGCTTATTACCGCCATGTCGACGATGGCGGCGATGATTTACGGCTCACATATACGAGCCCAATGTTTGATCAGGCACTCATTGAAGATGGGATTGATGATTTAACGCGAGAGATGATCATAGAAGCGGTGATGAAACACGGCTCGTGCCAGGAAATTGATACGATACCAGAGGACGTCCGCGAGGTGTTCGTCGTCTCGCACGACATCACGGCAGATGAACACGTGCGCATGCAGGCTGCCATGCAGGTTTTCGTCGACAACAGCATGAGTAAAACCTGCAACTTCCCCGCGGATGCCACCGTGGAAGACGTCGCTCAAGCCTACATACTATCCTGGGAACTCGGCTGTAAAGGCTTGACGGTTTATGTTACGGGATCGCGTCAGAAAGTCGTGCTCGAGACAATGGGGACTGCAGATGCGAAAGCGCCAAAGGAAGGTGCGCCTCGCCAAATCCATCTCTGGCTGGAAGGGAAAAAGCCGCGAGAACAGCGCCTCGATGGCTGTACCTATCAAATCACAACCCCTCTTGGTAAAGCATTCGTGACGATCAATGAAAACGGGGGCGGAGCCGGACAGCCTTTTGAAATTTTTATTACCACTGCAAAAGCTGGATCTGAAACCGCTGCAGTGTCTGAGGCAATCGGCCGTTTAATCTCCTACTTATTACGCATTGCCTCACCGGTACCACCACGAGACCGGCTTGGTGAAGTAGTTAGACAACTTGCCGGGATCGGAGGCGGTCGGCCAACGGGCTTTGGCCCCAACCGTGTCCTTTCATTGCCCGATGGCTTGGCGCGTGCACTCGCCGCGTACTTAGAAGAGACGCCGGAAATAATTCCAGGTTCCCTCATTCAAGAAACATCCCCAGAGAATCAATTAACGATGCGCATTGGAGATCTCTGCCCGGATTGCGGTGCCGCAGCACTGGTTAACGAAGAAGGATGCCGGAAGTGCTACGCGTGCGGTTTTAGTGAGTGTTGAGCGGAGTTTTCCAATTTGCAGAATGGATTAACCCATATTTGAAATCCAGCGCATTTCTTGCTTTGACGCTGGATTTTGTCCTTTATTAACCCGTCCCCAGTATGACCTTCCTCTCAATCAACGTAGAATAAGGTTGTTATCTTTCTGGCCTTGCACGGTCAGGCTTATTTGCCCCGATCGGATGGAGCTTCAGTCAATGTTGTTTGAGTCTGGTGCTGTATGATGGAGGAAGTTGAGTTATTTCCCTGTCTTTGGGAAAGGAGGGATCAAGATGCAATCCTATCGAAAAGAGCTGTGGTTTAACACCCCGAGCCGGCGAGCGTTGATCAATATAACCCCGGAAGTCGACGCCTGTCTACAAGAGAGTGGGATGCAGGAAGGTCTTGTGCTCGTCAACGCGATGCACATCACGGCATCTGTTTTTATTAACGATGATGAGTCCGGTCTGCACGAGGACTACGAGGTGTGGCTTGAGAAGCTTGCCCCGCATGCGCCAACCAGCCAATACCTGCACAATCGAACGGGTGAGGACAACGCGGACGCACACATGAAACGCCAAATCATGGGGCGTGAAGTTGTTGTCGCTGTTACCAATGGACGGCTTGATTTCGGACCCTGGGAGCAAATCTTCTATGGCGAATTTGATGGTGGGAGAAGGAAAAGGGTGCTGGTTAAAATCATCGGAGAATAATTGATGAGGGGTCACTCTTGAGTGATTGGCCGAGTGTCAGTCCGCCGGCCTCACACACCCGTCTCCAGCTATGTTGTTGCGCGATTGAGATGCTTATACTTCACTTCCCCTTCCTTAAGGTCAGGGACTTCGTACGTCAGGCGTCACTTCGTTCCTGGCAATGATAAGCGCGAGAAGGGCTTGGTAATAAGGTCATTTCGAGAGAGCCTGGAAGCGGCGAGCAGGAAATCCACATAAGAAGTAGGAGTTTCTACCCCTTGCAACCAGGGGGTATTTCGATTAATATATCATACCGACCGGTCGGTATGATTGTGAGGAGATGATGAAACAGCAAGATCGGGCAACGCAAACGAAAGAAAGCATCCTTAAAGCGGCGGAGCATTTATTCGCCGTACAGGGCTACGAGGCGACGAGTGTTTCAACGATTTGCGACGCCGCGGGTGTGAGCAAGGGGGCTTTCTATCATCATTACAAAACCAAACAGTCGATATTTTTAGAGCTTATGCAGCGCTGGCTAAAGGGCTTGGATGAGCAGCTTGTCCTTATAGATGAGTCAACCGAGGATGTTAAAGAGGGATTGCTCTCCATGGGCGAGATCATCGGGCAGGTACTCGATGTTGGCGGCCCACAACTCCCGATTTTCCTTGAATTTTGGAGCAGGGCAATTCGCGACCCTGACGTTTGGGAAGCTACAGTCGAGCCGTTTCAACACTATCGCGATTTCTTTGCCGCCCTGGTCCAGCGGGGGATAGATGAGGGAAGCCTGAGAGATCTTGCCCCTCACAATACAGCCCGCGTTCTCATTGCCCTGGCGGTGGGGATGCTCGTTCAAGGTATTTTGGATACTGGGGGAGAGGAATGGCAGAACATAACCCGGGAAGCACTGGAACTCCTGCTTCATGGAATAGCTGCGAGGTAAAAAAAATGAATGTACTTCTTACTGGAGCTTGTGGAAATATCGGCCAGAGCGCGTTGGATGAGCTCCTCACACGTGGGCACCAGGTTCGCTGCTTTGACCTTAAGACGAAAGCGAATGAGCGTGTCGCTAGATCCTATGAGCAGAGAGCGCAGATCTTCTGGGGGGATTTACGCCGACCAGAGGATCTAATGGAGGCACTCCGAGATATTCAAATCGTTGTCCATTTGGCATTCGTGATTCCCACACTTTCCGCTACCGGAGTCAGCAGTGAGACAGAGCCTGAATGGGCGCGGGAGATTAATGTAGGGGGTACGAAGAACTTGCTTGACGCTATGAAACAGCAGCCACAGCCTCCGAAGATACTATTCTCTTCATCGCTTCATATCTATGGCAAGACCCAGCATTTGCCGCCGCAGCGGACAGTATTCGATGCCCCACACCCTATAGAACACTATGCAAAACACAAGGTCGAATGCGAGGAGATGATCCAGCGCTCGGGATTAACTTGGGCGATCTACCGATTGGGCGCATCCCTGCCAGTACGCCTTTTGATGGACCCGGCGATGTTTGATGTCCCGCTGAACAATCGCATCGAATTCGTCCATAGAAGAGATGTGGGTTTAGCGATTGCGAATGGGCTGGAGACGGATGAAATCTGGGGAAAGATCTGGCATATTGGCGGCGGATCCGGCTGTCAGCTCTATCAATGTGAGCTTGTGGAAGGGGTGATGGAAGCTGCCGGGATTGGAATGCTGCCAGAAGACGCCTTCACCGATGAACCGTACCCCGTCGATTGGTTAGATACCGAGGAAAGTCAGAGGGTATTGAAATTTCAACGGCTGACATTGGCGGATTATATCGAGGATGTAAAAGAGAGTATTGGCTTTCGTCGCTTCTTTATTCGTCTCTTCCGACCGGTAATCCGCGCCTGGATTCTGAGTAAATCACGAGTGCAAACCTGAAGGGCATCATGATTGAAACGAGAAAATCTGAAGGAATCGCAGTTGTTACCGGCGCTTCAAGCGGGATAGGTGAAGCGGCAGCGCTGCAACTCACCGCTGAGGGTTTCCATCTGGTTTTGATCGCTCGCCGACGGGACCGCCTGGAGAAGCTTCAGTTTAAAATCCGGGAATCTGGTGGACCAGCGGATATCATCTGTTCAGATCTGAGCCAGGAAGGATCTTATTCGGCCATCGCTGATCAGGTGAAGAATATTGGATCCCCGATCGATGTCTTGCTCAACAATGCCGGATTAGGCTGGTATGGATTTGGGGAGGAGATGCCGTGGAGTGTGGCCAGAAGTATGCTCGCGGTTAACGTGCAAGCAGTGACGGGGCTTACGCTCCAATTTTTACCGGAGATGAAAAGAATTAATCGCGGGCATATCATCAATGTCGGCTCGATTGTTGCCAGTATTCCCAGCCAGGGAGTGGCGCTCTATGGAGCAACCAAAGCGTTTCTAGATGGCTTTACAACTTCACTTTATCGAGAACTCGTGAACACAGGAGTTAATGTGAGCGTGGTCCGAACAGGAGCGGTCAGGACGCCTTTCTTTAATAAGGTGGCTGCACACTCCGGGAGTGGTGTTATTCCGTTTCAGCGTCTTGCAGTTCAGCCAGAGACGGTAGCCCGACGAATTGTGGAGCTTTTGAAGAAACCCAGGCGGGCGATTTACGTGCCACGTTTGCTATGGGTGGTCCCCTGGATTGAAATGTACTTTAGCTGGTTTATCGATCGCCTTGGACCACGTCTTCTGCGCTCCTCTTGATTTTGATCGCGAATGACCTGGGTAGAATTATTTACCCGGAAGGTTATCGCAGAATCGATTCTATAGATGGACCCCTCCGGGTCCTGGGCTTGATTTTCCGCGAGGCCTTGCTCTTAGGGCTTATCGGCGGTGTAATGGGTTTTTTCATTGCGTTTGGATTGATTGCTCTGTTGAACTTAATTCTGATGATCGGTGAGATTGCTCAACCGATCTGGACTCTCGGGATATTCGTCCGCGCCTTCACGGTGGCTCTACGAATAGGATTGATTGGTGGTTTGTATCCAGCTCTAAGAGTCACCCGTCTTGAACCGGTAGAGGCATTGCGTTATGAATGAGGGTTGTATCTAGTGAAAGAATTAAATCGGATTTCGAATCTAAGGATGGTTGAACATGAATAACAAAAGAGCACTGCGAGCTTTGTATTTATTGGTGATTACAGCGCTTCTGTTTCTTCCCGCGTGCAGTCAAGGCACGCCCGACTTAACCGAGGAGTCTAACAGCGTCATTCCGGAGAATTTTCAGCCCGTTGTCAGCGCCACGGGTATTGTGCTCCCTTCAAAAAAGGTTGTCTTGAGTTTCCCGACTCCAGGCATTGTGGATGCAATCATGGTGGAAGAAGGGGAGATGATTGAGAAGGGAACAACCCTGATGGCTTTAAAGGGGAGAGAACAGGCCCATGCTGCCCTGGAGACTGCTCGCTTAGAACTCATCCTCGCAAACCAAAGTCTGGATGAGGTGCACCGCACTTCTACTCTTGTCAGTACGCAGACACAGTTTTCCTTTGCGAATGCCCAGGATGCGCTTGAAGATGCAGAGTATAACTGGCGTGTCCAGCAGGAAGGTTATCGCGCCAGTCAATCCACGATCGACTCTGCACAAGCCGGCCTCGTGCTTGCGGAGGAGGAAGTCGATCGAGCCAAAGGCAATTACGACCATTACTCTGGTCGGCCCGAGGACGACGCACAACGAGCGATGGCGTTGATCGAACTCTCTTCTGCACGCAGTGCCCGTGATGCCGCGCTCAGGAGACTTAACTGGTATTTAGGATATCCAGATGAGACAGAGCAATCAATTCTCGATGCCAAGCTTTCTATAAGCGAGGCGGAACTTGGCGTTGCTGAACAGAATTGGTTAAGAGTTAAGGATGGTCCGGATCCAGAAACCCTCGAGCGGGCGGAAGCGCGGGTGGCTGCTGCGCAGGCTCATGTAAAAGCGGCTGAGGTTGCGCTCTCTCTGCTCGTTTTGGAAGCACCTTTCGCCGGGACGGTAAGTGATGTATACCCACAAGAAAAGGAGTGGGTCGCTCCCGGGCAGCCTCTGGTTGTATTGGCAGATTTACAAACTCTAAGGGTGGAGACTACAGACCTGAACGAGATCGATGCTGCGCAAATCGAGATCGGCGATTTCGCCACCACCATTTTTGACGCGTTGCCAGATATTGTGGTTGAGGGTCAGGTCGTTTACCTCGCCAGTAAATCTGACGAGGGGGCGGGCGTGAATTATAAAGTGATCATTGAATTGAATGAGATTCCAGAGAAAGTCAGGTGGGGGATGACGGCTTTTGTGGATATCGAAATTGAGAATTGATCACACTGGAGAGGTCATGACCTCGTTTAATACCTACGATGAGGGTTGACAATGGATGCTGCTAGAGAATATCGCCACTTTCCGCTACAGGGAGCAATCAGGAATTGGTCCCTCTTGGTTTGCTCATCTTGCATGTAAAATCTAAAATCACATCTCGAAGATAATCCGATTATTCTTGCTGTCAAGGAGTGATAGTCTATGGCTAAACATTTCGTGCTCGTCGCCGGAAATATCGGGTCTGGCAAAACGTCCCTCACGGAGCGGCTGGGGGAACGGTTAGGTTGGGATACTGCGTACGAATCAGTGGTTGATAATCCCTACCTCGCTGATTTTTACGCCGATATGGCAGTCTGGGCCTTTCACCTAAATATCTTTTTCCTGGGCCACCGCGCAGACCAGCATCTAGCCCTGGCCGACTCTACCGCTTCGACGATTATCGACCGCTCAATATATGAGGACGCGGAGATCTTCGCCCGGGCTGCGCTAAGATTAGGGACGCTTTCTGATCGCGACTACGAGAACTACCGCAAGGTCTTCGACCTCATCGTGGGGAAACTACCTTCCCCGGACCTCTTGATACACCTGAAGGCGCCTGTGCCTGTTCTGATGGGACGCATCCAGCAGCGTGCCAGGGATATGGAATTGGGGATCACTCAGGAGTACCTGGAGCTGCTCGATTCTCTCTATGTGGAATGGATCAACCGCTTCGATATCTGCCCGGTACTTACAATCCGCACGGACGATCTCGATTTCGTTCACCAACCCCGACACCTTGATACCATAATCAACCGCATCCATGACAAGCTGACCGGAAAAGAGGAACTCCAATTTCCCAATGATTGATCCCTGAGTTTTCTGAAATTTCGATTGGCAAAGCTCTTTTAACACCTCCCAAGGCTTTTACAACTTTTTTACATACCTGACATGATCCTTTCGCATACTTCCTTGAAGCTATGTGTGTATTCAAATTTGAAGGAGGTTAGCGATGTTTACAAAGTGGACGAGGATCATTCTGATTACTGCTGTTCTTACTCTGGGATTAGTCGGAGTTGCCTATGCCGAAGGGGATGCACCGGACAACCAGACCCGAGTTGCAGGGGTTATTCTCAACGTGGATTTCCCCGGAAATACGTTTGCTGTGCGCACGCTCAGCGGAACCGATGTACATGTGCATGTCACGGGCAATACCGAGTATCGCAGCCGCAACGGCTCTGTTCAAGGATTTGAAGATTTAGTCGTTGACATGCGCACCATCGTTATTGGCCAGGAGCGTGGGGATGGGACGATAAACGCCTCAATAGTATTTGCAGCCACTGCAGAAGAGCTGCCCGAAATAATGCGCTTGAAGGGCGAGGTTAGTGGTGTAGGTGATAGCTTCTTTACACTCCTCGCGGAGGATGGGCGCAGTCTAACAATCAACGTCATTGAGCGCACCCGCTTCCGCAGCCGTAATGGGGAAGTGACCTCACTGCGAGATCTAGAGCCGGGAATGGTCGCCCTCGTGGCTGCCGTAGATACAGAAGACGACGGCATCGTCGCCCTCGTTGTGGCGGCCGGGACTCCAAGCGGAGATATCCGTGACCGCATTTTCCGCACCACAGGTGAGATCACGGGGGTCGTCCCTGGACAGGAGACGTTCACCGTTCAATCAAAGGAAGGCGAAAGCGTCACGTTCGTCACTGGTGAGCGGACGAAATTCAGGAGCCGTGACGGATCGGTAACCGGGATCCATGATCTTAAGCGGGGAATGCTCACCATGGTAGGCGCGATTAAGATGGAAGATGGAACCAACCAGGCTTTAGTGGTGTTGGCCGGAAATCCTGAAGACCGTCCTGAGCGTCCCAATGTCGTCAGCGCTTCGGGGAAGATTATCTCGCTTGGGGGAAACTCCCTTACGATTGAGACCCGTTCCGGAGATCAGAAGACTTTCTCTGTGGATGGTTCGACTAAATACAAATCTCGAGATGGAAGTGTAAATGGCTTTGTTGATCTTGAGGCGGGCATGGCTGCAATCGTCGTGGGAAGGGATCTCGGTAATGGCGAATTGCTCGCCGTAGTTGTGGGCGCGGGCCATATATCGGCAGAGCGGACTGAGCGGACGGGCGATGTTCACCCGGAGGTGCTGCGGGATCGCCCCCCGGTCTCGCAGACGAGTTAGAGCTAAAATCCTAAAACGGCTTTGCGAAGCTTGTTATTTCGAAGATCCTGTGGGTCTGCACCCACAGGATCTTATTTTAGTGAGAGATGTGCTTTAGAAATTACTGCGGATTGAGATGCATGAACCATTGGGATCGTTTAGAGCATCGCGAAGAAAAAAACAGAGTCGGATGTAAGGGTCTCCACTTAGATTTTCTTCCAGACCTCCATGATATACAGCGCGTCTACATCCATATCTTGTGGACTCTCGCACAAAACCCGCCCCCCGCAATTAAATGCGTTGAGCGCCCGAAGTAGAGCATCGAGGTTGAAATCCGAATCTTTTAGCATCAAGTGATTTCTCTCACCCTTTGGTCCAAACTCGATGCCAGAAAGGTGGCAGTGGAGGCGTTTGAGAGCCTGCTTTCCCAGGTGGGCCTCATAGCGCTCAAAAATTTCTACCCATTCAGCGTATGAATTGATTGAGCCGTCGCCTGGTCGTGCATGAAGGTGAGCAAAATCAAGACAGGGCTCGACGCCTTCGATCTCTTTCGATAACATGAGCGTGTCATCAAGTGATCCTAACAGGGCACCCTTGCCCATTGTCTCAGGCCGCAGCACAACCTGATTCCCCTGATTACGTAGTTCATCTACACAATCCCGTAACCTCTGGATTGCAAGGGGCAAGACATCCTCGGGAGGTTGACCGAAGTAGGAGCCAGGATGAAAAACGATATCCGTCGCTCCAGCGAGGTTCCCATAGAAGGCGGCATCCATCAGGCGCTTCCGGCCCTTCGGCCACTCCTCCTTATCGGCATTTAAGTTAATGTAATATGGCGCGTGTACGCTGAGGCGCATTCCCAATTCGTCAGCGGTTTTCTTAATTGCCGCGCAAGTATTCTCAGAAACTCTCACAGATCGGACCCAACCAATCTCGAACGCAAAGAGTTCAAGTTTTGCTAGGTGACGGATCGTGCCGATGGTCCCTCCAGGTTTCTTGGGAGTAGAGCGGGGCGTTCCGACGGTTCCAAATATAAAATCTGCAAATGCCAAGTTATCCATCCTTAATTGATCTTAGGTGAGTCGGCAGACAGTGGGTGATTATGGTTTCAATTGGATGCACGGGCACAAGAAGTTTCTTTACAGGGATGGATGTTCTTTCTTTGGAGGAGTTAGTTACTCGTTTTCTTTACGGAGCGATCCGGTTTTCGGAGTCTGCTCGCGCGGTATGGAGAAACTGAACGTGCTCCCCTCATTCTCCTTGCTCGTTACCCAAATTCGACCCCCGTGCTGCTCGACGACAGTTTTAGCGAGAGCAAGACCGAGACCAGTACCATCGATGGGATTATTCGGATCCATTACCGTAACCCGCCCACGGAAGAGGTGATCGAATACACGGGGTATTTCATCCTCGGGGATGCCCGGCCCGTCATCGATTACGCTGATAATTACCTCATCCCCATCCCAGCGAACCTTTATCTCGATTCGCGCTTCATCGCCACTGTATTTTATGGCGTTGCTTAAGAGATTCGACATGACTGAGCTCAAGCGGTTAGCATGGCCCACGATCAACAGCGATTCGTCGGGCGGTTCGTAAATTACCGTTTGATCTTTTTCATCGAAGAGAGGCTGCAAATCTTCGATTGTGTTACGGATTAAATCGTTAATCTGAAAGGGCTCATAGGCTATGTTAGAGGTTGACTCCACGCGGATCGTCTCCAGCAGACCGCTTATGAGGTTTGTCATGCTGTCGGTTGCGCGCTGCATCATGTTGAGCGCCTTGCGCTGCTGGTCGCTCAATTCGGCGTCATTGAGCAAATCTGCCCCCAGGCGGATTGCGTTAAGTGGGTTCTTCAAATCATGGGCGGCGGTGCCAAGAAGTTGAGAACGCATTCGATCGATCTGCTTCAGTGCAGTGATATCCTGCATAACGGCAACACGTCCGACTCCTGTGATTTCACTGATCGTCGCATAGAGAACACGTTCTGTGGGTGTCGTAACTTCGATACTCGTTGGAAAGGTGATCTCATCTTCCATTAGAAGTTCACCAAGCGGGTGATTGACGAATATCTCAGATGCGAAGCGATCTTTTGCCAGGTCAGGGTTAATTCGAAAAACTTGTCCTGCAGTTTGATTTACCAGAATGATCCGACCGCTGATATCAGTCAGAACTACAGCATCCGCTGTTTCCACCAAAGTGGCTTCAAGGCGTGAGCGCTCATCCGCCACACCCTGGAATAAGCCGGCATTTTCGAGGGATACTGCAGCCCAGGAAGAAACCGAAGTTAGTAGTTGCTGGTCTGTTTCTGTAAATGCACCGCGAGGGTGATTGATGGCTTGGATCGCCCCCATGACCTCGCCTCGCTGTTGAAGTGGAACGCAAAGTACAGATGTAGTTAGGATGCCGGTTTGGCCGTCGATCGCGCTTTGATATAGGGGGTTTGTGCGAACATCATTCACAATCAAAGGGCTATTATTGCGAGTGACCCACCCAGCGATCCCCTCTTCCAGTCGAATGGCTACATCTCGAAGTCTCATTCGTGCGCCACCACTGGCTTTTAGCATCAATCTCTCTTTATCATCGTCGAGTAGGAAGAGAACGACCGCTTCTGCTTTCAAGAGATTTTGGGATTGCTCCATGGCTTTTTGGAGAGCGACTTCCAAGTCAAGTGTAGAGGTCATCTCCTTGCCAATAATGCTTAATTCTTGTAACTGGCTGGCGCGGGCTTCTGCTGTTTCGAAGTGGATCGCATCCTGGATTCCGACAGTCCCGATATTGATAATCGCCTGAGCGAGTTCCAGCTCCTGCTCATCTAAATCGTGCCCTCCCTTGTTGTAGAGAAGGCGGACCAACCCAAGGGAACCTTGTCGTGAGGCAAGTGGAAAAATTGCAGCGGTGGAGATCCCTTCCGCTTCCAGCATTGCGATATCTTTCGCGGATCCCGAAGGTGGAGTGAGGCTTATGATCTCGGGTTTAAGTTCCTTTTGCACCTTCTCGTGGACTGGGTAATCAGGCGTTTTGTCAGCAACTAGAGAAACTACAGTTTGCTGCATTGATTTCCCTAGTTGTTGCCGGAAACGGTACGTCTCGCCTTTGCCTTCATCGAACGCGAATATTTCACAGGTGTCGGCTGATGTCGCTTTTAACAAGTGAGCTGCTGTCTGCTTGATGGCTTCTTTCCGATCCAGTGTGCCGGTGATGGCATGGCTGGCTTGGTAGAGCAGCGAAAGCTTATGCAGCAGGTAGCTCTGGCTTGTGGTTTGTTGGGCTAAGGCAAAAATCTCTGCTGCCCGCGAGGCTAGGACTTCCAATGTTTCTAATTCTTTTCCGCTATACGGATCGGGTTGATCTTTTGCGGCAAAAAGCAAACCGATGATCTTGTCGTCACTCAAGCAAGGCGCACATGCGACAGTGCCGGGGGCAAGGGGTAAGCCGAGTGCTCCGCTTTCGCCATTTGTGGAGAGTGCACGCTTCGCGGAGAAGACTTCCATTAGGATAGGGTGGTCGGAGCCGAGTGCAACCCGACCGAGGTCGCGCAGCGGTAGACCATGAGCAATGCGAGGGGTATATCCCGCTTCCGTTTTATCAACATCATAGAGTGCGGCTCGGTCCGCAGAGACCAATTCACACGTAAGGAGAAGTAGGCTGGTTAGAGCCTGCATCGGGTTGTTGATATCGAAAGAACTCGTAGCTGCCTGATAGATATTTCCGCGCAGTTCCGTTGATTCCATGTGTAGGTGTCCTGAGAAGTAGATTAAGGTTGGCTAGACTCGACATCACGAATTATGGCATAGATCAACCCACCCTGCAATGAATACAAAGTTCTATGGGTGGTGGCAGCGTATCACTGTTGAGATGGGTTCGGACTAAAGGAGCGAGGTGATTTTAATGATTAGCGGGGGACCAAGAATGAGAAGTCCCACGAGAATGGCGACAAGTGAGGAAATCAGGACTGCTGCTGCTCCGACATCTTTTCCAACCCGAGCAAGCGGGTGAGTCTCGGGGCTTGCCAGGTCGACGATGGCCTCGAGCGCTGTGTTTAGAAATTCCGCGACCCAGACTAATCCAATCGTAATAAGGAGTATCGCCCCAGAGAGCCTGTCTAGACCCACCCATATTCCGACTATAAAAACAAGTATTGTAGCGACGGCATGAAGCCAGGCATTTCGCTGAGTGCGAATAACGTGCAGCCAGCCTGCAAATGCGTGACGGAAGGAGGCAAGACGGGATTGGGCTCTCTTGGGAGATGTCATCCGTTTCATTCCAGGGATTGGATTGTGATTCCTAATTGGTCCAGAATTTGTTCTTGATGAGCCCACATCCGATGCTTGTCCTGTGGGAGAACGTGGTCAAATCCTAGCAAATGCAATGTGCCATGTACAGCCAGCAACATAAGCTCTTCGTATGTTGAGTGTTTTGCGTGCTTGGCTTGCTCTTGTGCTATCGGCACGGCAATGATGATGTCACCGAAATACATCAGGTCAAGATCCGGGTCAACGGTGCCGTCGGGGAAGGAGAGCACGTCTGTGGGGATGTCTTTGCCGGAGAATTCTCGGTTTAATGTCTGCATCTGCTCTCTATCGGTAAGGACGATTGTGAGAGCGCCGCTTTCAGCCTTCTCTGCATCCAACGCGGCAAGCGCTGCACGTTCTACTTCAGAGTTATATTCGCTGTATTCGCTGTTGGACTTAACATGAGCCAGATGGGTCATGAGGGTTCCATCTATGTGGATTGCACAGGTTGCGTATCTTCCTGGTTTTGAATGTTCTCCGCAGGTGATTTCGGGTACTGGATTCGCGGGTGATAGATGTTTGTAAGTGTCTTAACGAAGGATCGCCGAATGGTAGCTAGATCCCGTAAAGTTAGATCCGTTTTGTCGAGTTGTTTTTCTTCCATGCGGTCGCTAATTATCCACTGTACGATCTCATTGATCTCTTCTTCACTTTGGGGTTTCTTAGCTCGAACGGCAGCTTCCGCGCCATCGGCGAGCATTAGCAACGCTGTCTCTCGAGAACGTGGAACAGGTCCTTTGTAGGTGTAGTCTCGCTTATCCACTTTTTCAGCATCTCCACCGATAGCTTCGAGTGCTTCGCGATATTGGAAGGAGACTTTCAGCGTTCCATGATGTTCGGCGATGAAGGCTTGGATGCTCTGCGGGATACGATGTTTGCGCGCCAGTGACAAGCCTTCGGGGACGTGGGAAAGAATGATGTTGGCGCTTGTTTTCGGGTCTAGCTGTTCGTGGATGTTCTGTCCTGGCACTTGATTCTCAATGAAAAATTGTGGATGAAGGGATTTCCCTACGTCATGATATTGAGCGCCAACGCGGGTGAGCAGGGCATTCACGCCAATCTTGCGTGCGGCTTGTTCCGCCAGATTTGCTACTTGAAGACTATGTTGGTAGGTGCCAGGGGCGTCGCGTAGAACTTGTTGTAGAAGCGGATGGTCCGGTCTAGAGAGTTCAAGCAGCTGCAGATTCGTTGTTATGCCTAAAAGATTGCCAATGATTAGGAGTAAACCAAAACCAAGGCTGGCAGAAAGCAAACCGCTGACGAGCGAAGCCACTAAGATGGTTGTCTTGCCAATGACGTCCATGGCGGGATCTGGCAGGCGGAATATAACAATTACAAGGGCAGAACCCATCGCAGCAGCAAACCCGGCGGTAGTGAACGAACTCAATCGTTCGGCTCGCTTGATCATCAACGAGGCAAGGATTCCACTGATGATGGCATATAGCGCGAGTTCGAGCCCGCGGGGCGCCAGAAAACCTGCTACGATCCCGATAAGGAGTGAGGTCATCACCCCCAGGCTGGGGCTAAAAAAGACTGTTACCAGAATGGGTAGAGCGGCATACGGGAAGATATAGGGAAACACGGTTCGGCCGGGTATCAGGGCCTGCATGCTAAGGGTGATGATAATGAAGTGCAGGCTAAGCGTAAAGGCGAGATTAGCCTTGGTTATTTCCTTGGGGTGTATGCGGTAGGCGAAGATCGTGAAAATACCGATCAGAAGAATGACCAATAGAGACCGAATAGCGATCTCAAGCCAAGGGTTGGGGGGCTTGAGAAGGTCATATTCCACTAGAGCTTCGATTTCAAGGGCTCCGACGACTTCTCCCCGGCTGATGATCGTCTCCCCTTCGACATAGGTTTTAATAATCGGCTCAACGGATTCTCTGGCCTCAGCTCTGGCGGCTTCCGTGGCCTCAACGTTAAGAATGGCATTAGGAGTAACGAACGGGGGGGCGAGTACCTCAACGATCGTTGCTTGATTTTCTGGAAGGGAAATGCTCACTAATGCCGGTATGGTCCTTCTTGCTTCCTCTATTCGACCCTCGCGAATTTCATTGCGCATGACTTGCTCAACGACGGTGAGCGTTTCAGATTTTACGGTTTGCCAGTGCACGTCTGACAACTCTAAGATCGAAAGCGAAGTGCCGGTATCCAGACGGATATCGGACATTGAGCTCAAGTCGGATAGCTTCTCCTCATTCGTAGAGTAAGGATCGCTGCGGACTGAATCAATGAATGTTAGCGTAGCCTGAAGTCGTTCTAACTGCCGCCTCGTGATATTTGTGTCCGGTTGGTCATATACCTGTGCCACGCTCTCGCTGGCTGCGGTTCGTTCTCGTTCAGTTAAGACATCGCTGACATATGACAAATCATAGAGAGCAAGAATATCTTGGGGGGCGACGTCGCTAACCTGCAAGCCGTACGTCTGAGCGCTGTTGTTAAGGGGAATAGAGAGAGCAGCGATCGTCCCAATGATTACAAAAAGTAGAATGAACCAAAGACGGGCTGCCGCTAAAGCACTCCGTAAACGTTCTAACGTGGTCAGGTCCGTGCGTGCAGTATCGTCCATCAATCCTTCTGTGGGGGTGAGAGAAGCTCACGGACGAGGTCGCTGGCTATTTTCCCGTCAGCCCGTCCTTGAATCTGAGGCATAAGGACCTTCATAACTTTGCCCAAATCCTGAGGATCGGATGCACCAACTTCCTCGATTGCTCGTTGAACGATCTCTCTGAGCTCATCCTCCCCGAGAGGTTGGGGAAGATAAACCTGTAGAATTTCGATCTCTGCAAGCGTGGAAACGAGGAGATCATCTCGCCCTGCTTGCTTGGCTTCTTCAATGGTCTCCTGACGGGATTTCACTTCCCGCTGGATGATCCCCAGGATGGTCGCTTCATCGAGATTGTCTTGACGTTCGATCTCGACGAGTTTAATGGCGGAAAGGACCATGCGCAAAGACCGTTTCCGCACATCATCCTTTGAGCGCATCGCTTCTTTGAGGTCTGCTTCGAGAATCTCTTTGTTTACCATGCGTCCATTATACCTATGGTTTTTCATCATTGTGAAGGCTTGTGCGGGTTTCTTATTAGTCTGCGCATAGCCATATAGGGATTTCTTAGGAATTCAGAGGGCTATTTTGCAGGCTCGTCTGCAGCCGATAATCGTGAAGTTGACGTATTGATGTTCAAGGGAACGCCATCATGAAACTGTCTAGCCATAAGATTCAGAAAGAGCGTGACCGCCGCGGTAAATATGGAGGTTAATCTGAGTATAAAATCAGGTCAAATTGGAAATCTTCCGCGGAAGACTAATCACGCGCTGAGGTTCGTGATGATTCGCCCTTGCAGGTCTCCTTTTACAGGACGGATAATTTCCACATCTGAGATCTGATTCCAGCGGTCTTCATCGTCGCTCGCTTTTATCCGCAGGTAGTTACCCGTCAGTCCAGAAAGATGCCAGCCAGTCTCTCCGAGGTCGGTGGTGCTCTCCCAGAGAACGGGCAAGATTTGCCCGATAAATAATTGGTGATAGTGCTCTGCAGATCGTGCGAATGCCGCTCTCATAACCACGCTGCGTTCACGGCGTACAGAACTTGGGACGACATGATCGAAACCGGCAGCTGGAGTGCCCTCACGTTCGGAGTAAGTGAACACATGACCACCAGCAAAATTCATCGCCTCAACGAAGGCAAGACTATCATCGAACTCCTCTTCCGTTTCACCAGGGAAACCGACGATGATATCTGTTGTTATCGCAACATCTGGGATCGCTGCCCGGGCTGTTGTCATTAGATTCGAGAAATCAACTCGCGACGTTTTCCTTGCCATGCGGCGAAGTGTGGCATCGGAGCCGGATTGCAGAGGAAGATGTAGGTGACGGCAAAGTCTGGAGTCTTGCCAGAGTGAGAAGAAGTTTACGTCTAAGTTCCAGGGCTCAAGAGAGGACAGCCGCAAGCGTGGAATGTTCGTCTCTTTTAATATGAGCTGGATCAGGTCTCGTAAACTATTGCCTTGGTCCAGGTCTTTTCCCCAGGATCCAAGATGGACGCCGCAGAGCACAATCTCTTGGCTCCCACCTCGGAGAGCGGCGCGGACCTCCTTCAATACTGTTGCCGTTGGGATGCTTACTGCCGAGCCGCGCGCTACAGTCGTAACGCAGAATGCACAACGATTATTGCAGCCATCCTGGACCTTAATGAACGCCCTCGTTCGCATTCTCGATCCGGGAAGTGGTTCGCGTTGAAGCGGCTCTCGATTAAATAGCTCGGGCGGCTGGCCAAGGAGATCTGCGACGAGACGGCTCTTGTCATCGTTTTTCACAACGCGTGTGACTTTTGGAAGCTCGAGGGCGCTATGTTCTTTCAGCGTAGCCCAGCACCCGGTGAGGATAATTTGATTGACTCCTGCTCTCGCAGCCCGTCGTGTTTTCTGTCTTGAATCCGCGTCCGCTCGTCGAGTAACTGTACAGGTATTGATCACGGCCAGATCGGCTTGAGTCGGATCGCCTACGAGTTCACACCCGGCCAGCCGGAAATCGCGACCGATGCGCTCTATCTCACTTTGGTTTAGACGGCAGCCAACGCTGTCGAGAAACACTTTCATGGATGGTTTTATTCAACCTCAGGGTTGTACTGTAGAGAAATTATCAAAACGTATTTCGACGTCGGGGTCTGTGTAAGTGCTGGCGATCAATCCCACGTCGCCCGAGCGTATGTTTTCAACGACGGCCTCGGCCACACGTGAGTTGTTCACATATAAGGTCAGGCGATCCCCGACACACTCTGCCTGGATGAAATTCCCCTCATCCCCCTTGTGTACGGCATCTGTCGGGAGCAATGATTCATCGCTTAGGAGTGTTTTCTCGCCATCTATATAATTTCCTATGCCGGCGAAACCATCGCTCGATATGAGGAAGAAGATGAAATTGCTTGGATTCTCATATCTACAGATAACGCCGTAAGCATTATCTTCCGGCCCCTTAACTCTTTCGGCCTCTACGCTTATCCAAACATCTTGGAAGGATAACTTGGGCAGGCTCCAAGCGACGGTCTCCGGAGCAAAAATCTCAATGTGATATGTACCATCCTGGTAATCTGCTCGATAGACATCATCCTGGTATCGATCCCAGCCGCTTGAAGTGCGAGAGAAGTCGTCTTGGAATAGAACTTCACCCGGACCAGCTGGAGGATACAGCCAATTGCATCCTCCAAGGTAGATTGAGAAAACCGCGATCAGGCTCGCGGTGAAGGAGATTCTGCGCATTAGTATCACTTTCTTTCACCTAGGCGCATTCTAGCACAGCCTATTCAATTGCAACGAGGTTAGATGGAGGATCTCAGCAAACTTGAATCCGGCAACGAACGACAATTTTTATCGAACAGCCAATTCAAGCCAGCGTTTTGCGAGCATTTGATAACGTTCAGGTGCGTTCAGAGAGGAGGCGAGCTGCATGGCAGCCCATGCCCCACTTCTGTTTCCCTGAGCGTCGAATAACAAACCCAGATAATACTGAGTTTGTGCGTTCGATGGATCCAACGTAATGGCTCGCCAGAGAAGGCGTTCTGCCAGAATGTGATTGCCGAGTAGAAAATGGGTGTAGGCCAGCTCGGCAAGAGGGGCTGTTTCTCTTGTGCTTAATGCAACTGCATTTCGAGCCGCAGGAAGCGCAAGAGTAGGGATATCTACTTCATATTGATTGGAGAATCTCGCCAGCAAGAGCCAGAAGGCGGGATTTTTTGGATCGAGGTCTGCAGCCTGGCGGTAGGCGGCGGATGCAGCCAGGAGATCTCCAAGCCTAATATATATCTCACCTAATTGTGCAGCAATTGCCGGATTGAGCGGGTCGAGTTGAGCAGCAACGGTCAAGGCATCTCTCGCCTGTTCCTCCTCGCCTGCATTGAGCCAATGAAGGGCCAGAAAGACCTGCGGTAGGGATTGGTCAGGCAGCGCGTCGGCAGCGGCAAGCAGATCATTCAACCCGTTCTGCCCAATTTGGTCCTTTGATAAACCCAGATAGGCTCGAGCCTCATGGATATCGGGATCTATTTCCAGCAATCTTTCAAGAGAGGAGTTCGCCAATTTCCATCTACCCTGACGGGCGAAGATCTGCCCCACCTGTGCCAGAGTGTAAGTGGGAGATGGTTCGTTAGCAGAACCCTCGATCGCAAGAATGAGGTCGATTGCCAGCGGAGGTGTTTGATCTGCTCTCTGGGCGAGCGCATGAAGGAGCGGCAGAGAATCTACGGGCGTCAAAGCCGCTTTGGCATATGCGTAAGCCTCCTCCGTCTCCGTATTGAGCGATGTTGTCATGGCCAGCGCCTCAAAGATCGGAAGTGCCTCGCCGAGGTCGTCGTTGGAAGCAAGACGTTCAAGTGCAAGGTGCTCGATCTCCGAGATCGATTCCGGGCAATCTCTGATCAGGCCTTGCCAGGCATTGCCTAGCCCAGCGGTCTCTCCGGCGCGGATGTTTACCCTTTGACGGAGGCAATAGGCTTCCCTGCTCTGCAAGTTGTGGACTTCTAGCGCGTCTAAATGAGCGCTGGCTGTACCCACATCATCGATATCTAAAGCCAGCTCGGCAACTTTCAGGTGCAATCCCGCAAGTGCTTTCTCAAACTTTATCGCATATTCGAGCTGCTCGATGGCGATCTCGAGATTCCCAGCCTTAAGGTTTGCCTGTGCTGTTTGCAGGGGATGGAGCAAGGGTTGCGCGATCGGTGACGGCGAGAGCACAAGGAGAAGAAGGATCGTGATGGTCAGCGCTTGCCAATGCCGGCGGAGTTTTTCAAGCATGATTAATCCCAGTGTATTACGGCTGAATTATAGACCGAGATAGGGAGAGCGGATATTTCTTATATTTACCGTTAAGGGTTGAAACCCATGAAGTGAAGCCTAAATGGGATGAACCTCCCGTTGTGGTGTGATAATGGACACTAATACTCTTCGAATCCACAAGATAGGTTGTCTCGCCAAGTTTGAGCGTCTATAATCGAGACACGTTTTTCCAGAGGTAGAGTGGATGGATTTTCGTCTCACGACGGAACATGAAATGGTGCAGAAAATGGTCCGTGATTTCGCCCGTAAGGAGGTCGCGCCCACCATCAAAGAAGCCGACCGGGAACAAGAAATGGCCGCTCACGTCCTGCCCAGGATGGGGGAGTTGGGCATTCTTGGCATCTGCATCCCAGTGCGTTACGGTGGGCAAGGGATGGACTATATCTCATTGGGTTTGGCAAGCGAAGAACTTGAGGTAATCGATACCACTTTGCGAGTTGTGATGTCTGTTCACAATGGTTTAGCTGGCATGACTCTCTTCCAGTGGGGAACTGAAGAACAAAAAAATAAGTACCTCGTCCCTCTCTCGCGTGGGGAGAAAATTGGCTGTGGGGCGTTCTCAGAACCTGGCGCTGGTTCGGATTTTGCGAATATACTGATGACGGGCAAGCGGGACGGAGATGAGTACATCCTGAATGGCGAGAAGATGTGGATCTCACTCGCAACCAAAGCGGATTTGGCTGTCGTAACGGTTCGGACCAAATCCGATGTGGCGAAACCCAGCACGGGGCTTACTACATTTATTGTTGAGCTGGATCGACCTGGGGTTTCACGCGGGGACATCCACGGGAAACTAGGCGTGCGTGCCGGGTCTACAGGATGGATTTCATTCCAGGATGTGCGTGTGCCGCTTGAGAATCGAATTGGGGAAGAGGGCGAGGGATTCAAAGTCACGATGACTGCTTTCGACCATGGTCGGTACACGGTTGCCGCAGGCGCGACAGGATTAATTCGCGCCTCTCTTGAGGCCAGTGTGGCCTACGCGAAAGAGCGAAAATCCTTTGGAAAACCAATCGCTCACCATCAACTTATCCAGGAGAAGATCGCACGCATGACGCGCGACTATGAGATCGCGCGTTTACTTTATTTGAAAGCCGGTTGGATGAAGAACGAGGGAGTGCGCAATACCTTTGAGACCTCCATCGCAAAACACTTCGCAACGGAGGCATCCTTTCATGCCGCATCTGAAGCAATTCAGATCCATGGGGCTTATGGATTCAGTGATGAATACGATGTGGAGCGATTCATGCGCAATGCGCGCGGGGCTATGATTTATGAGGGCAGCAGTGAAATCCAGTCTTTAATCCAGGCGGATTATGCGTTGGGGTATCGCAAAGATAAAGCAGTCCGATGTGAGCTTCCGGCGTATGACCCGCAAGCGCGGCAGTCATAGGCAATCGACAAGCTGCTGTTAAGACGTGAGATCGTGAAAAAACGTTTCTAAGATAAGGAGGAACCCTTGAATATCGTTGTCTGTGTAAAACAAACTCCCGATACAGCCGCAACGGTCACCGTTGAAGACGGGAAAATTTCCTGGGGGGATGCGCCCTTGGTGTTAAATCCCTGGGATGAATTTGCCGTCGAAGAGGCTCTGCGCTTGAAGGAAGCGCATGGTGGTGAAGTTACGGCGATCAGCCTTGGCCCTGAAGATGCCAAGGAAGCTCTTAAACAATCGCTGGCGATGGGGTGTGAGAACGCAATCCTCGTGAGCGATCCTTCATTTGCCGGCCTCGATTCACTGCAGGTCTCCAAAGTGCTTGCAGCGGCTATTGAGAAAGTCGGCGAGGTGGATCTCGTCTTCTTCGGCAGATCCTCGGTAGATACCGATTCGGGTATAACAGGTTCGCAGGTCGCACGTCGATTGGGCTGGCCGTCGTTATCGCTCGTTGCGGTGATTAACTCCCTGGATCCTGAAAGCAAGCAGTTGGAAGTAGAGCGGATGTTGGATGAGGGCCGGCAGCAGGTAGCGGCTTCGTTCCCCGCCGTAATCTCCGTCGTTAAGGAGATCAACGAACCCCGATATCCATCCTTCATGGGGATTCGGAAGGCATCAAAAGCGGAGATTCCGATCTGGTCCGCTGCAGAGTTAGGTGTTGAAGGGGACTTGGAGTCGGCGCTTACCTGGCCTGATGTTTACGCTATACCGAAAGTCGAGACAGAATGTGAATTCGTAGAGGGGGAAACCCCTGAGGAGATCGCTGCGAAGTTAGTTGATCGCCTAATAGAAGAGAAGGTGGTCTGATGGCTAATAAAGTTCTCGTTTACGTAGATCACTTCAAGGGTGAGGCTTTGCCTGCTTCTTGGGAAGCGATTGGGGCAGCCCGAAAGATTGCTGACTCCCTCGGTTTGGGAGTCACGGCGGTCATTGTTGGGCAGGATGTTCAGCCGCTTGCCAAGCAGGCGATCGAGTATGGTGCAGACGACGCAGTCGTTGCAGAGAACCCCGCGCTGGCGGAGTTCCAGCCAGAACCCTATGCAGATGTGCTCTCAAAAGCAGCTGCTGAGGCGGAGGTGCTTCTCCTGCCCACCTCAGGGCGGACGCGTGAGCTCGCAGCAATGGTCGCTGTGGACCTCGAGACAGGCATGGCGCCAGATGTGATCGAGATTGCTGTCGATGGCGGATTGGTGCTGGCCACTCGCCCGATTTACGCTGGCAAACTACTTTCTAAAGTGGTTATAAAAGAACGCAAGCCGCAGATTCTAACAACGCGAAGCCGTGCATTCCCAAAACCAGAGCCTGATGCAAGCCGCAGCGGGGAGGTCACAAGCCTCGAGTTCGAGGTCGGAGATGTTCCCTCCGAGGTTCTTGGTTATAAAGAAGCGGCAGGGGGAGTGAGTCTGACGGATGCGGCAGTCATCGTCTCCGGGGGGCGCGGGGTTTCGAACAATCCCAGCCTAACTCCCCCGGATGAGATTACTGACGAAAAGGAGCAGGAGATCTGGCGTGCTCAACAGGGATTCGGGCTCGTAGGTGATCTTGCTGGCGTTCTCAACGCAGCTATGGGGGCGAGTCGTGCGGCGGTTGATGCGGGCTATATCCCTTATGCCAATCAAGTAGGGCAAACCGGGAAAGTCGTCTCACCCGATCTGTACATCGCCAATGGGATATCCGGCGCCATTCAACACCTTGCCGGGATGCGTACATCTAAAACGATCGTTGCTGTTAATAAGGACCCTGAAGCGCCGATCTTCAAGCTGGCGCGCTTTGGTGTTGTCGGCGATCTGTTTGATGTTGTCCCTGCGCTCACTGCAGCCTTCAAGGAGCGACTCGGTAAATAGCGATAGTTGCGAATATGTGAGTGTGACTTTGCAGGGGCGCAGCTTATGCGCCCCTGCATTTGTTAAGTCTTTGACGGCGCTATCAATTACAGGCAGAATGTATACATCTTCGACGTTCCGGCCTTCATTTTCGTATGGGCATCTTTGAGGTAAGCGTGATCGGTTGAAATCTATGATGCGCTATTTGAAACTGTTCTTTCGTATGGCTCGCCCCAATCAAATTCTGCTTATTGCCCTGGTCTTCTCATGGGGGATTCTGATGGCTCTGGTACGTGGATCAGCATGGTCTTCCCTTTCATACCTGCTCGGATTAGGGGCTGCGACCCTGGTTTCTGTCTCCATTCACTACGTGAACGAGTATGCAGATTATGAAACAGATAAGTTGACCAAGAGGACGCCTTACTCGGGTGGGAGTGGCGCTCTCCAGGATTCGGGTCTCGATAAAAATCTCGCTCTCAGGGGTGCGATTCTAGCGGTGATTTTTGGTTTCACGATTGCGTTTCTTGCGTTCCTAATGGGGCACCTTTCTCTGCAGGTGCTGACTATCCTGGGATTGGCAGCTTTCTTTGGTTGGGGCTATTCGCTCGAACCCCTGAAGCTCGCATGGAGAGGGTGGGGGGAGATCGATAATGCGTTGCTCGGCGCGTGGTTATTACCGATTTACGGTTATACCGTGATCCATCACCGGGTAGATACCTTTATCATGGCTGCAGCTGCTCCATTCGCAATGCTTGCTTTTCTAAATCTTCTGGCAACTCACTGGGCAGACCGGGAAGCGGATCAATCTGTCGGAAAATTTACCCTGGTGACAAAACTTTCTGTTCCCCAACTGCGAATCTTGTACCTCTTGACGATGCTGGGTGCATATACGTGGGTATACTGGCACGCCCAATATCCGTCACTGGTTAAGCTAAGCAGCTTTATCGTCATTCCCGTGAGCCTTTGGGGGTTTGTCAGCTTTACCAAACAGCACAATCCGGCTCCTTCCGTATTTGCGATGGTTGCATTCCTTCTCGTCCAGATTATCTCCTGGGGTTATATCTACGTTTCGTAAGCAAAGCTGTTATCCAGGGACATGCCTCGTATGATACTCAAAACATGGTCTCCGAATGAGAGACCAGCTTTACGTTATGAGGAGTTGGATTAGATCTTCGTTATTGGATCGGCAGACCCTGCGCCACCCAATCTTGAATTCCACCGAGATCGTAAACTGGTTGATGGCCGCCCTCGACAAGTATCTGCGCTGCGGTTGAACTGCGGTTGCCACTGCGGCAGTAGACCACAACCGGAGTCCCCCCCTGGCACTTCATCCAGTCGGGCTTGTAAAGTTTCGACCGGGATATTGATGGCGTTTTGGATGTGACCGGAGGTAAATTCCTGTGGTGTCCGAACATCGATGAGCAGGTGAGGAGAGCCATAACCAAATTGATTTTGATATTCGAGCGGGGTGATCCGTTGGGAGGCAAGTACAGGTGCGGTTGTCGAGGCGGAATTGGCGGTGGAGATCCAGGTGGCACCGCCAGTGATGAGAGCAAGCACAGCGAGGGTAACGATGATGATCGTGCGCTTCGAAGATTGAGATGATCGGGATTTCTTAGTCATAACAGATATGTCTTCCTTTTCTTGGTTATTAATTTGATCAAGGATTGTATCTTAAAGGCGCTCAATAAAGCTGGCTTCATAGAGGTAGGATTCTTCCAACGATGATCGAAGATTGCAAGCGTGGAGTGGAGCCAGGTGTGTGATCACCCTTGCCAGCCTCAGCACAAGATTTGGATAGTAGACTAATTGCCCTACGAGGATTCTGACGCTTAGATTCAAGGAGAAATGTTTATTATCAGATACTCGGTTAAAAAAACGACTCCGTATTGGCAGAACCGGTAAAAAATATTTAACACATTGCTCGTTCTTGATTTGACAAGAATGAAGGATAAGCACCAAAGAGGGTGGTTTGTTAAATATACAGGTCTCTCTTTGAGTACGTCACATATGCGCCAATCATGCTCACAGCAATGATTCCGATAGACAGCCACACAAAGGGAAGGTCGATTTTTGACTCATGCATTAGCGAAGCAGGGTCGAAATATTTAAACGGTGAAAAGTATTTCAGAAACTCCAGATTCTCGCTCATACCAGAAATAATGGAGAGGAAATAGGTACCAAGCAAGAGGAATACCGCCGTAGAGCTGGCCCGCTTGTGCTGTTTCATCGCACACCCCAGGAAAATGCCAACTGCCAGGAAGACAATCTGGACGATAAATAGTGCCAGCATACCCAGGGCTAGAAAGTTATAGAATTCACCGTCGGGCTGATATCTTGACACACTGACCAGCGTGATGCCCCAGGTGATACCCAGTAAAGCAATGGAATTAACAAGCGCCGCCAGAGTTTTTGCGGTGACGATGCTGCTCCGTCGCACCGGTAAGGTAAGAGAAAACTCGACAGTTTTGTCCCGTTCTTCTTTCGAAATAATATCGCTTCCCCACATCACAGCAGAAATGGATAAGAGGAGACCGAAGAACGTGATCATCACGCCAAAAAAGCCCGAAATCGTGGTTAGGTTGAAGGCATTCATATTAAATGCCGCCAGCATGGCAGGCGGCATACCATTTATAACCTCAATTAGCTCGGGATTTTCATAATACGCTGTGAACTTTGCGAAGCCCATGGTGTTAAATAAGATGACGATCACAGCCCATATGAGCAGAGATTTAAAGTTAGCCTTTAGTTCTCGAATAAAGATATTCACCTCTCCTCCTTACACCGCCGAGCGGATATTCCTTCTTGAATACAGCACATAGCTGCCAAGAACAGAAATAACGATTGCAGCTACGCTTATCCACGCCAGGGGCAAATCATAGGCTGCGTGTTTAAGGATGTAGTTTGGCTCAAAATGTTTAAAGGGCGACAGGATTTCCAGCTTGTCCTCCCCGATCATTCCGCCAAAAGCATTCAGCACATACAATCCAAACACCAGCGCCATCGAATACGGCGTCACACTTCGCACTCTTTTCACCAGCAATGAGATGAGCATCCCAACCGTGAGGAAGAACAATTGAAAAACCGCGATGCTGAGCAGCAAAACTAGCACGGGCTTTGTCTCAAATTGTCCTCCATCGCTATACATGCGCAGAAATACAAAACTGCTGATCCAAACAATAAGATTCGTGATGGTCAGACCCGTTATGGCCGCGAGCAATTTACTGGTCATGATCCTTGTGCGCCCTACTGGCTTGGCCAGAAGGAAGTCAGCCGTCAGGTCCGTTTCCTCAACAGAAACCAATGAAAACCCATAGTTGGCAGCCTGGATCGCCAGACAGATCTGAATGAAGAGGAAAATGAGCCCGAAAAAACCAAGGATCGTAGACATGTCTATATCCGTCATTCCAAAAGCGATTAAAAACTCCTCTGGAAAACTTGCCATCGCTTCATTGAGAAGTTTTGCATCAACTGCAATCGAAGAGAAAATGGATAAGAAGATGAAAATCAATATTCCGATGGCCAAGGACCAGGTGAGGATAGAATTAATTTTCATTTTGAATTCATGCTTATAAATATTCATAGACATCACCTATTCGTAATAGTGCATGAAGATTTCTTCTAAGGTAGGCTCTTCGATCGTCACATCAGATACCTCTTGCGCACTGATTGCTCTCGTGATCAGATTGATATCACCCTTATAGAAGAAATTGACGGCGCCGTTTTCCTTCTCCAGCTTAATCACGCCGGGAACATTAAATTGCTTCTCATCAATCTCGTCAGCCACAATATGGATCTTTTTATAATTATCGTGTTGCAGCGTTCGTACGTCTTGAATATCAACGATGCTGCCTTCCTTGATGATCGCCACACGGCTGCACATTTTCTGCACAACACCAAGGATGTGTGATGAGAGGAAAACCGTCACACCGCGTTCGTTCTCCTCGCGAATGAGTTTGTAAAACTTCTTCTGCATAAGAGGGTCGAGACCGCTGGTTGGCTCATCCAGCAGCAGAAGCTTCGGCTCATGCAAAAGGCCCTGGACAATGCCTACCTTCTTCTTGTTGCCATAGGAGAGGTCGTCGATCCGGCGATGCAGATCAAGCTCCATGATTTCGGACAACTCAACCATCCTCTTCGTGCAGTCTTTTTTGTAAAAACTAGCGGAATATTTAAGCAGGTCGATGACCTTCATTCGGTCGTAATAAAAGACTTCGGAGGGCAGATACCCAATATCTTGCCTGATCTCAGGGCCATACTTGATGGCGTCCTTGCCGAAGATTTTCGCTTCCCCTGAGCTGGGATAGATCAAAGAACAAAATAAGCGGATCGTCGTTGATTTCCCAGCCCCATTTGGGCCGATGAAGCCAAATATTTCTCCTTCATCCACGTTAAAAGAGACATCTACGATGCCCCTGGCTTTTCCGTAATATTTCGTTAGATTGTTAACTTCGATGATGCTCACAGTCATTCTCCCTTATTATGTGACCCCGAACTCTTTTTTTTCTCAGTAAGGCCATCCTCGAGAAAATCTAAAATAATAAACAGTTACCTGCTTTGTTCCCTCATAGGCATATGTAACTTATTCGGGAAAGTACTCTCCAGGACAAACGCATATATGAAACGACTATTTTAGCACACATCGTGATACCCGTATTTGCCTGCGCCATTATCGATATTCTGACATTGTGGCTGACAATATAACGGAGCTTCACCTCCCGACCAATGTCGGTATAAACCCCGATGGTCGCCCAAGCGAAGCTATAACAGTGTGCATCGCCTTTGCTATGCTCCGCTGGTTGGGATTTTCCGCAGGGGCGTTGTGGGGGACTGTGTTGCATGAATTTGTGAATGGACAAGAATGGGCATGGGTTGCTTTTAGCGTCCTCACCGGACGTTCTTGATCCCCGTCATCATCTAGAACAAATATGGTTGACACCATATCAGAAAAACATGGTATCCTGTGCGAATTAAACAATCATTACTACTAACATTAAAGGAGAATCAGAATATGAAAAACAATTACGTGCTTGGCGCATTTCTAGCCTTTATTGGCATTGTGGCAGGAATACTATCTCTGTATTTCCTGGCCGAAACATATAATACGGTCATACATACCCATTTCGCTGCCGGACAATGGGAAGAGAGCAACACAGTCCGCATCGTCTACGCAGTGCTCGGTTGGCTGGGAACAGCGGCTGGTGCGATGAGTGCCGCAGTATTGTGGGGATTCCTGAAAAAACAATCATGGGCATGGTTCTGGGGAGCAGTAGCCGCAACGATCCTCTTGCTGGCCGGATTCTTCCCCATGATCCCAGCCGCTGATAGCGGCCTGCCAACCCCCACACTCTGGGTGTTTATCCTGGCAGCTATTATGTGGTTTGGGATGCTGCTTATTGGTGATGTGAATAAAAAGGTGATTGGGTTAACGTTCACTGCCGGGTTGGCCTATGTACTGACCTTTATTGACGGTGTAGCGCCAATTTCCAAATTCCAGAGCACATTCCAGACAGCAGAAACGTTTGTTCAGAACTCGAATACATTCTGGAATGGGCTGTATATAATGTCGCAGCAGGTTAATTGGTGGGGTGCAGCAGCCTGGGCAATCTTTATTTTCGCAGCACTCAAGCGGAAATCGTGGGCGGTTCCTGTGGGAATCTTCGCCGCGACAATGTCTATGATCGGTGGTTATCCTATGGGCATCCACAACGTATTTGAAGTAAATCGATTCTCTATGTTCCTTCCAGCCCCAATCTTGAGTACTATCTTGTTGGTTATCCTGTGCTTGCCTAACACACAAAACCTGATCACAAATCAAGACTGACGTGAAAGGTAAAATACTCATATTTCACCGTCAGGAAGTTTAAATCCGATCCTATTTGAAGGTAGAATGTCTAACCATTTGTAGGCGCGGACAATGGATATAAACCGGAGTTATAAAAAAAAGATATACTCTGCTTCTTCTTGCCAGCAAACCAAATCATAGTAAAAAACCACTTGAGATCATTCTCAAGTGGTTCTTCCACATTCTGTACCCCTGCGGCGACTCGAACGCCGGCATCTGCCTCCGGAGGGCAGCGCTCTATCCACTGAGCTACAGGGGCTTTACTCTCTTGATTTTATCCCAATAAAAGAATTCATTCAAGATCGCCTGCTTTTTGCTTGACTTCGGCATCGTGGGTATGCTAGGATAGAACTACCGAACGGTCGGTAGGGTAAATATCGATGCAACGCTCGGATATCATTCAGGCGGCTGCACAAATCTTTCGTCAGAAAGGGTATCACGGCACGTCGATGCAGGATATCGCCGATGCTGTTCACCTCCAGAAGGCCAGCCTCTACCATCACATCGCCGGAAAGCAAGAAATACTCGTCGACATCCTCGACCGCGCTCTCGATCTTCTCATTAAAGATATCGAAGCGGTTGCGAAATCTGAAATCAAGCCAGAAGAAAAGATCCGTCAGGCAATGCAAGCATACGTCGGACGTCTAACCGAGGACACCGACCTTGCCGCTGTGCTAATGCAGGAGCATCGAAGTCTTGCGGACGATCTTCAGGCTGCGCATATCGCTCGCCGTGATCGATTGGAATCTATCTGGCGCGAGATCCTCAGGGAAGGAACTAAATCTGGAGATTTCCGAAATACGGATGAGGTAATTACCACCTTCGCAATACTGGGCGTTTTGAATTGGATGATTACCTGGTATCAACCGGGGGGTAGATTGACTGCTCGGGAAATCGCAAACCAATTCGGGGATATCTTCCTTAATGGTCTCTGGGATGGGAGAGATTCAACATCATGAAGGATCGTGAGCTTTCCCGTTTCGAGAACTCTGGGGGCGACCGCATCTACCGTATCCCGCTGGACATCTTCCCGGGAATGCATGGGTACGCACATCTTGTGATTACGAAAGACCTTGTTGTTCTCTTCGATGTGGGGTCCGGATTTGGAGACTCGAACGAGCAGCTCGAAGCTGGCCTCGAGCGGATTAACGTGGAATTCAGAGAGACTGCGGGGTGGGATCGGATCACTCACGTCCTCATCTCCCACGCTCATATTGACCATTACGGTGGCTTGCATTATGTCCGCGAGAGGACGGGTGCGCCGATTGGGATCCACGAGCTCGATCGGCGTGTGCTGACGAACTACGAGGAGCGGTTGGAAGTAATCGAACCTCGCTTCCGCGCCTTCCTGCTTGAATCCGGTGTCTCTGAGTCTAAAACAGAAGAGTTAGTAACGCTCTATCTCTTGCATAAGCAGTTGTTTTCCTCAATCGAAGTAGATTTTTCCTTTGAAGCTATGGGAATGCGATTGAACGGTTTGGAGTTTGTCCATGTTCCCGGGCACTGCTCTGGGCAGGTCGTTGCCCGCGTTGGCGACATCTTGCTTTCGGCGGACCACATATTAGAGCAAACCTCGCCCCATATGGCGCCGGAGAGCCTCAGCTTGAACACCGGCCTCGAGCATTATCTGGCCTCGCTCCAGAAAGTTGTTCCCCTTACAAAACAAGTCCAGCTGGCGCTGGGTGGACATGAAGGTCCCATCGAGGATCCCGAAGCAAGAATCGAGGCGATTATCGCTGTCCATCGGGAGCGACTTAATCAAATATTGGATCTCCTGGATACCCCGGCAACGATATACGAAGTGTCCCAGGAACTCTTCGCGGAGACAGAGGCATACCATCAAATCCTGGCGGTTGAGGAGACTGCTGCTCACTTCGAATACCTCTATTCGCGTGGCTTTGTTGAATTGACAAACCTTGATGATTTCGAGGGTGGGGGGGATACGCCTCGCAAATATATTCGCAGGCAAATTGAAGAAAGTGTTATGCCTGCTTTGAAGGGAGGGAGTGATTAGAATCTTGATTAATATCGAAATTCAGGAGTATGAGTAAAGAGAAGAGACATGGAAAAGAGGATGCATTTCCTTTCTAAAGGAGTGACCTATGTATTCATTTGAACCAACTGAAGAGCAGCGAATGCTCATCGATGCCGTCGAACGGTACGCGGCAAACGATTTGCGTGAAGCAGCTCGTGATGCAGAGGAATCCGGCGAGATACCAGGCGCGCTCATTGAGAAGGGCTGGGAGATGGGCGTCCTTCAGGCCAGCGTTCCCGAGCAATACGGCGGCTTTGGTGAACATTCTGCAGTTACAGGAGTGCTTGCCGCAGAGGCGATGGCATGTGGTGATCTGGCGATCGCGCTGGCGGTGATGGCGCCTTCTACCTACGTTATGCCCATCCTGTATGGCGGGACGGAGGCGCAGAAGGAAGAATTAATCCCGCCGGTCATTGAAGCCGAGTGGAAGCCGTATGTGGCCGCCATCACCGAATCCCGGTTCGATTTCCATCTTGGCGAAATGAGCACGATTGCGAAGAAGACTAAAAGTGGATATTCGCTCACCGGCGAAAAGGCATATGTACCCTTCGCCGACCAGGCGGAATCATTCCTGGTATTTGCCGCGCTGGACGGGAAGACGCAGGCGTTTATCGTTCCACCGGACGCGGAGGGATTGACCGTCGGCGAGAGGGATAAACTCCTTGGCATACAAGCACTGCCGACATTCCCCTTAACTCTGGAAGACGTCAAAGTTCCGACCGATGCTCGTTTGGGCGGGGACGATGGATTTGATCCAGCGACGGTCATCGCTAGCGCTCAATTCACCATCGCCGCGATGGCGATTGGCTTGAGCAAGGCGGCGCTTGATTATGCATTGCCCTATGCGAAGGAGCGCGAAGTCTGGGGTAAACCCATTGCCCAGAGGCAGTCGATCGCTTTCATGCTGGCCGAGATGGCGATCGAGGTTGAATCGAACCGCTTGCTGGCATGGGAAGCCGCCTGGATACTGGATAACGAACAAGATGCAGCGAAGGCCGCTTACCTGGCGCTTATGGGCGCCTCTGACACGGCAATGTCCGTAACAGATAGGGCGGTGCAGGTGCTGGGAGGCCATGGCTATATCCGCGAACATCCTGTGGAACTTTGGATGCGCAACGGGCGTGGTATTTCAACCTTCGCCGGGATGGCGATGGTTTAGAAGATTCGAGAGATCTTAGGGAGAAAAGCCCATGATTAGCTTCAAGATACCGGAGAAGATCGAGCAGTCCGTTGTCATTATGGAAACCATAGCCGAAAACATGATGCGGCCTGTCTCACGCCACTTTGATGAGCATGAGCACGAGATCCCCTGGGATTATATTGAGTTCATGCACAGCTCACAGAAAGCGATGGGTGGAGGGGGAACCCTGACCGATTCTGAGAAGAAGAAAAAGAAAGAAGGACCAAGCATCAGTTTCCAACGCCTGGCTTTCACGTCCGAGATACTCTCCTGGGGGGATGTAGGGATGTGGCTTTGTACACCAGGCGGCGGATTGGGAGGGGCTGCGGTGAACGCGACGGGGACACCCGAGCAGAAGGAGCGATTCCTCACACGCTACCGCGGGGAAAAGCCTGTCTTCGATGCGATGGCGCTCACAGAGCCGCATGCAGGATCGGCAATGCCCGCCGAAGTGCGCATGACGGCAGTTCGCGATGGCGAGGAATGGGTCCTGAATGGAGAGAAAATCTTCGTAACCGCGGGGAATAAGGCGCTCGTAGACTCTGATGGCTTCGTTGTGATGTGGGCGACGATTGATCCCGAAGCCGGTCGTGCGGGTGTGCGTCCCTTCGTCGTTGAAGCCGGAACACCCGGCTGCACAGTTACAAAAATGGAGCACAAGCTTGGAATCCGCTCCAGTGACACTGTTTCGATCGTGCTTCAGGATTGCCGCATCCCCTTTGACAACATACTTGGCAGCCCTGAAGTGGTTAAAAAGAAGAAGACCAAGAAGGGTTTCAAGGGCGCCATGGCTACGTTCGACGCCACACGCCCGCTGGTGGCTGCATCAGCGCTTGGGATAGCGCGTGCAACTCTCGAGTTATTGAAAGAGATGCTCCAGGAACAAGGTATGGAGATCCGCTATGGTCTTCCTCGCAGCAAAATGACGAACATCGAGCGTGAGATCATGGATATGGAAGTGATGCTGCGATCGACATGGCTGCTCACCGTAAAGGCGATGTGGTTGGCGGATGAGCGCAAAGCCAATACGATCGAAGCCTCGATGTGCAAAGTGAAAGCCGGGGATGTGGTCGTCAAGATCACGCAGCGTGCTGTCGAGTTGATGGGACCACTTGGTTATTCACGCGAATATCTGCTGGAAAAGTGGTTTAGAGATGCGAAAATCAACGATCTCTATGAGGGGACAGGACAAATAAACCGCTTGATCGTCGCTCGACGGATTTTGGAATACACACGACACGAGTTGAGTTGATCGACTTGGTATCTGGGCAACGCCCGGTGCCGTTCAAGCCGTGAATGAATGTAGCTCTTAATGTGAGTCAGTAATTCCTAACTCACGCATTAGGAGGGGAGCCTATGAAATACCACATTCGAAAAGCAGCCGTAATTGGATCGGGAACGATGGGAGGCGGGATTGCCGCTCTGTTTGCAGGCCTGGGAATCCCGACGCTCTTGCTCGACATCGTTCCCTTTAAACTCACAGCTACTGAAGAAGCAGAGGGAAAAACTTTAAAAGACGCATCCGTCCGTAACCGGATCATCGAGGCGGGCTGGAAGGCGGTTACAAAGAGCCGCCCCCCTGCCGTTCTGAGCGAGACTTCCAAGCAGCTTATTTCGCTTGGGAACCTCGATGACGACTTTGACCAGCTGGCAGATGTCGATCTAATCGTCGAGGTCATCATCGAAAATCTCGACATCAAACGAGATCTCTTCGAGCGAATAGATGCCCTCCGCGCCGCCCACACAATCATCGCCACTAACACCTCCGGCTTGCCGATTCAAGCACTGGCGGAAGGGCGCAGCGAAGGTTTCCAGGGGCACTTCCTGGGGATGCACTTCTTCAACCCTCCGCGCTGGCTGAAACTGCTCGAAGTGATTCCACATGCCGGAACACTGCCGGAAGTGCTGGATTATGTCGTTAAATTCAGTGAGGAGATACTCGGGAAGGGCGTGGTGATTTGTAAGGATACGCCAAACTTCATCGCCAACCGGATGTTCTCCATCACCAGCGCCTATGAGGTTGCCTATGCTTTGGACCACGGATACAGCATAGAAGAGATCGATACCATCATGGGCGTCCTTGTGGGGCGGCCAAAGACGGCGATCTACCGCTTGCGCGATCTCATCGGGAATGACATTGCAGCTCACGTGGGAACGAACTTGTACGAATTGATCCCTGACGATGAAAGCCGCGATATCCTACGGCATGAAGCGTCGGTCAAAATGCTGGAGGGGATGATCGAACGCAAATGGCTGGGGAACAAAACAAAGGCGGGTTTCTACAAGCGTGTTGATAAGGAAGATGGATCGAAGGAATTCTGGCTCTTGGATCCAGAGACCATGGAGCATAAAGCACCGCAGAAACCACGTTTCGAGCTCTTCAGCAGCGGCAAAAAGCATGAAGATCTGGGTGAGCGTTACCGCTGGATCCTATCCCAGGTCGATGATGAGGATGCATCCGAGGAGACACGTCGACTAGCCCGCTATATCTGGGAGACGACGGCATTCGCTCTTGGGTATGCCTCACGTCGTGTGCCGGAGATCGCCGACCGCTTTGTCGATATAGACATGGCGATGAAGTGGGGATTCGCCACCGAAATTGGACCTTTCGAGATCTGGGATGCGCTGGGCGTAAAGGAAACCCTTGAGCGGATGAAGGCCATGAAGATCGAAGTAGGGTCTTGGGTCAAGAAGATGGTCAAGGATGGGACCAAGTCCTTCTATAAGTATAAGAAAGGGGAGGCGGTCAGCTACTACGACTTGAAAGAGAAGAAGTATAAGCCGCTCAAGAAGGATAAGAGAATCCTGCCCATTGCCGGCTTGAAAGCGAAAAAGGGCGCGATTTTGAAACGCAACGCCTCCGCTTCGCTGATCGACATGGGCGATCGAGTAGGTCTGGTCGAGTTCCACAGCACTGCGAATGCGCTTGATCAAGATATCTTTGACATGCTCACGCATGCCATGGATCTCGCCGAGGAAGATGAGCTAGATGCGATCGTGATCGGCAACGAAGGGCAGCATTTCTCAGCAGGGGCGAACATCTTCCTTGTCTGGATGGCTGCTCAGCAAGAGGATTACGACCAAATAGATGCATTAGTTGAAGGTATGCAGATTGTCCTGATGCGTATGCGTTACTTCCCGAAGCCGATTGTCGCTGCGCCGCAGGGGATGGTCCTTGGCGGTGGCGCTGAGCTCAGTATGGCCTGTTCAAAGCGGGTGGCTGCTCCTGAAACCTTCATCGGTCTTGTCGAGATGGGTGTTGGAGTGATCCCTGCTGGGACGGGCACGAAGGAGTTAATCCGCAGGGTTATCAACCCGGTCATGCGTATTCCAAACGCTGATCCGATATCTGTCATGCAGAAAGTATTTGAACAGATCGCGCTGGCTAAGGTTGCGACAGGTGCCTTTGAAGCTTTTGAGATGGGCTTTTTCTTACCGGGTGACCGAATTGTGATGAAGAAGGAGTATCTCCTGGCAGAGGCCAAGAGCAGCGCGCTGGCCATGGTCGCGGAGGGCTATCGCCCACCGAACGTGGAGCGAGTTTACGCTGCGGGCAGGGATGTTTTAGCTGCACTGAAAGCCGCCGTGTGGGGCCTGAGAGAGGCTGGTTGGGCGACCGAACACGATGCTGTAATCGCCGACAAGCTAGCCTGGGTTCTCTGCGGTGGGGATCTGACCGATCCAACGTGGGTTCCAGAGGAGTACATCCTGGAATTGGAAAGAAAGGCGTTTGTTGAGCTATGCCATGAACCGAAGACGCTCGATCGATTGGCTCATATGATCGAGCATAACAAGCCGCTGAGAAATTAGCAGATGGGCGTCAAGGTTATGCAGTCGACGTCGTGATTGGGGAGAGACGGTTGTCCAGCAGCGTGAAATGTTTCTGCTGTCTGATCGCAACGCAACACCTCACTCCCGTCATAAGCGATTGCCATACTTGAAGGAGTTGGAGCTATGGGTAGAGAAGCAGTCATTGTTTCAGGAGCAAGAACTGCAGTGGGCCGGTCGAAGCGCGGAATACTGGTAAATTACCGAGCGGAGGACATGGCCGCGGCGGTTGTCAGGGAAGCCTGGAAACGCGCCGGCGATTTGGACAAATCCATCGCGGATGATGTCGTGATCGGGTGCGCTTTCCCGGAGGGCAGCCAGGGTTTGAATATGGCTCGACCCGTTGCCATGCACGCCGGATTTCCATCTTCGGTCCCGGCGATGACGGTCAACCGTTTCTGCTCATCGGGTCTGCAAACGATCGCCCAATCCTGTGAACGGATCATTGCCGGTGGAGCCGATATCATCGTCGCCGGCGGGGTGGAAAGCATGAGTATGGTTCCCATGACCGGGTTCCGGATCAGTCCGCATCCCGACTTAATGGATACCATACCTGAAGTATACGTTAGCATGGGCCAGACCGCGGAAAACGTTGTGAAAGAATACAACGTCAGCCGTGAAGATATGGACGAGTTCTCCTTCCGTAGCCACCGGAAGGCCGCAGAAGCGCAGGACGCCGGCAGGTTCAAAGAAGAAATTGTCCCCCTGGAGGTCACGACAACAACACTTGAGGGGACTAATAAAGTGATCTTCGATCAGGACGAACTGATCCGGCGCGACACGACGATTGAAGGACTCGCCAAGTTGAGACCGGTTTTCTCCCCGAAAGGGTCGGTCACGGCCGGAAGCTCCTCGCCGTTGTCAGACGGCGCAGCTGCGGTAGTCATCATGAGCGCCGAGAAAGCCGATGAGCTGGGGTTAGAACCGTGGATGCGTTTCATTGGCTTCACAGCAGTAGGCGTACCACCGGAGATCATGGGCATCGGCCCGATCAAGGCTGTCCCAAGAGTGTTGGAACGCTATGGGATGAAGCTTGAAGAATTCGATCTGATCGAGTTGAATGAGGCGTTCGCCTCCCAGAGTCTGGCGGTGATTCGCACGCTGGATTTGAATACAGAAATTCTCAACGTCAACGGTGGGGCGATCGCGCTTGGTCACCCCCTGGGCGCTACTGGAGCCAAGCTGACCGTGCAGATCATGCACGAGGCGAAGCGCCGTAAGTCGAAGTATGTCATGGTAACCATGTGTATCGGCGGAGGGATGGGGGCAGTGGGAATATTTGAGAATCTGCTGCAGTAGATGTAGACAAACCTAAATCACTTAAGCGAAGGAGTTCATGATGGCATTAACTGTAAAAGATCTGATGGAACGCATGCCGGGGGCGCTTATCCCAGAGAAGGCTGAGGGGGTAGATGCCGTGATCCAATTCCACCTGGGCGAGGACGGCGGCGACTGGATCTGTACGATCAAGGATTCGACTTGCACGGCTGAGCCGGGAGTCCATGAAGAGCCAAATCTCTCTTTGACGGCTGAAGCTGCGGATTACATGGATATGATCACGGGTAAATTAAACCCGATGACGGCCATTGCCACGAAGAAGGTCGTTCTAAAAGGAGATCTAAACCTGGCGATGAAGTATATGAATCTATTCGCGCTCTAACTTCGCCCGTTCGTAAGCGCATAACTATAGAAGTAATCGAGTCCCAATTCGGGGCTCGATTACGTTACAAGGAGGAGATTGCTTCGCGGAGTTCAGCCTGCGAAGTCCCCGTCCGCAGGGAGTGGGGAGCGAATTCGAATGGGCTCTGCATGACATGTTCCTGGCCATCGTCATTCTTTCGCCGTTTCACGGCTTTCTCAAAATGACATTTATTTGTGGAAAGCTCTTCCCACACTTGTCATTGCTAGGAACGAACTGGCGAAGCAATCTCATCCTTAGAAAATGGGGAGGGCGTTGCTGGGTTGTTTTATCGCGCGAACTTCAATGCGTATAGGCTGTACCTACGTCTGGAAGCTCTGTTAATTGATTCCATAAGTCATAGGATCGCTAAGTATGAACCATGTGCAGGTGATTTCTATGGATCTTAGCTGTTGAGGGATCAAGACCCAAGGCAAAGAGGACTTCTTCCGGCCGCCCTGTGGCACCTTCGTTCGCTGCCAGTTTCATCCTGATTGATGGGTGTTCCATCCCGTCACTCGAGATCTCTAGTTCATGAATGAGCGGTCGGAGGTCATAGGTCTTTCCCCGGCGCTCCCGCTCTAGCACCTTTTTTAAGAGAAGATCATGAATATCACTTGAGAGATCTTCTTCTGATAGACCTGCATCGATCTGAACGATATACGAGACGGCATCGATTTGGCTGGGGAGAGCTGGTTCGTTCAAGGCAGCGCGTTCAACTTCGAGAATCCTGGTTCCTGGTGGTACAGAATGCTGCAGCCGTTCCAGTATCTCGCTGCAATGTATTTCTTCTGTGAGCCAGATGTCCGCTAGTTCGTGTTCGCTTGTACACCCGAGGGGCAGAGCCGTGCTTAGTTGAATGCGCGGACGGGGATTGAATCCCTTTGAGTACAGAAGGGGGAGCCCGGCTCGGCGTAGAAGGCGCCCCCAGGATCGGTGAAGGTCGAGGTGGCTTGTATAGCGCTGCGCCTCATCCTTCGTAAAGGTAATCCGATAACGATAGCGGTCGTCATTCGTCATCTTGTTTTATCCCTACGGGAGATGGACTTTCAGGTGAAGCGTGCGCTGGTGAACGGACCTCGGGGCATTGCCAGCCCTCGCCTGGATTCTCCCGGCGTAGAGCAGCGTACTTTGGCAGAATCCCACAGGCGAAGCAACGTTCACGGCAATCCACGCGTGTTTTTCCCTGTTGGCTCAAAAGATAATCTTCGGTCAGAAACTGCTTCTTAACCGCGGCGTCTATGTGGTCCCAAGGAAGGGTCTCGTCAATTGGGCGTTCGCGGTGGCTGTAAAACGCGGGATCCAGGTCAGCGGCTTCGAAAGCTTGAAGCCAAAGGTTGAAATCGAAGTGTTCATGCCAGGCATCGAATTTCGCCCCGCTTTTCCAGGCATGATAGATTGCTGCACTCGTCCTTCGGTCACCGCGGGAGAGCCAGGATTCGAGCATCGTCTCCCCGGGCTCATTCCAGTTTAATTTTAATCCTCGACCGCGCAGCTCCTGCTTAAGAAGGTTCTGTTTCATCACGATTTGCTCTGTTGTATCACATGGGGTCCATTGGAATGGTGTGTGGGGTTTAGGGATAAAGGTGCTGACGCCCGCGTTAACTTTTGCCCTTTTACCCATAATCTTCCGACCTTCGGCCAAGATTGTCTTACATAGTTTGGCAATAGCCTGGACGTCCTCAAGCGTTTCGGATGGGTGGCCGATCATGAAATACAGCTTTATCGTGTGCCATCCCCGGCTGTAGATCTCGCGCACGGTTTCTAGGAGCAGCTCTGTGTCGATTGGCTTGTTGATAATCTCGCGCATGCGCTCTGTTGCCGCTTCAGGAGCCAGAGTGAAGCCTGATCGCGATGAGTGCCCATGCAGCAGGTCCATCAGCTCGACGGAAACAGTCTCGATGCGCAGAGAGGGGAGCGAGATTTTTATCTGCTGCTCTCCAAAGCGCTCATTCACAGCACGCACCAAAGGCAAAATATGCGTGTAGTCGGAAGATGACAGCGAGAGAAGGCCTACCTCATCGATGCCGGTGATATCTGTCGCTTCCTGAATGGCGTCAAGGACTTCTGTGATGGTGCGTTCGCGAACGGGGCGTGTGATCATGCCGGCCTGACAGAAACGACATCCGCGGGTGCAGCCACGCATGATCTCGATGGGTATGCGGTTGTGCGTTACGTCGATAAAGGGCACGATGAAACGCGTGGTGGGTTTGGGCATTTTTCCAACGATGCGCTTCAGAATCGGGAATGGCGCATCTTCATGGAGAGGTTCGACCCGGGAGATGGTCCCATCTTCCATGTAATGGATCTTATACAGACTGGGCACATAGACGCCCCAGATCCTGGCGAGTTCGAGGTGAAGTTCTTCTCGTGGATGTCCGCTGGCTCTCCAATCTTGAACACAGTGAGCAATCTCAAGGACAACTTCTTCGCCCTCGCCAATCACAAATGCATCAAAGAACGCGGCCATCGGCTCCGGATTGAGCGCTGCGTGACCTCCCGCGATTACGACTGGATCATCCCGTTGGCGTTTCGCTGCGAAGAGCGGAATACCAGCGAGATCGATGAGGTTTAGGGTGTTTGTAAAAAGGGTTTCGTAGGGAAGTGAAAACCCGATGATGTCAAACTCAGAGACCAGGTGTTTTGTCTCCAGAGAGTACAGCGGAAGCCCGGACTGACGCATTGCGGCTTCCATGTCCGGCCAGGGAGCATAAACTCGCTCAGCGAGGATATCTGTTTCGCGATTCAAGACATCGTATAGGATCGCGAGGCCAAGATTGGACATGCCGAGATCATAAAGGTCTGGAAAAACTAGCGCTACACTCAGGTCTACGCTTTCCCAGTCCTTAACGACCTGGTTCAGCTCTCCTCCTGTGTAGCGACCCGGCTTCTGTACGCTAGGAAGGATGCGCTGCAGCGCTCGCTCAATTTCTTGTGAATGCATTTAATGGACTTAACCCGGATAAATTTGGATAAAAGTATTCTGAATATTATAGCATGTGCAGTTCGCCCGGTTTTCGCCCTTCATAGGTTGGCTTTGTTCACTGATCCCATAATTTAATGGGATCGAAGCAGGTGGAACAATAGACTTTTAACTCAACAGGACCGATAAGCCTAACTGGGCGAATTATCGATGGATGATGTTTATGGTGAAAGCTGAAAAAATTAATACTCACATCATGGCCTATCCCGTCTCTCTGTTGACGCTTAAAAACACGAATGGTAGAATGACCTCCGTTGCCCCCATCGTCTAGAGGCCTAGGACGCGGCCCTCTCAAGGCCGAAACCGGGGTTCGAACCCCCGTGGGGGCACCTGCTGCCTTTCGAAACAACCCTCGTCATGCTATAGTGGCGGCGGTTGTTTTCCATTTACAATTTAGCGGATACACTGTCGTCAAATTATATTGGATTCAGACTGTAATTAGTGCGCCTGAGTTAACCGTCTGTTACCGATAGGCGGGGAACTGACATCTTGCCTTTGACTATTCGCGAGACGAAAAGTTTGTGAGGTCCTGATGAAAAAGATTGCTCGTAACCATAGCATTTTTGCACTCCTGATCACGCTGATACTCCTGATTGCTCTTTCCTCATGCAACATACCCTTCATTGATGGAGGCGGGACAGAAGAGGCGATGGATGATGGAGTGGGAAGCGGCGCCATTGCCGGGCGGGTTTGGCATGACCTGTGCGCATCCCCACCAGAAGGGACCCAGACGGATACGGCTCCGAAAGGATGTATTAGCGGACCCGATGGAATGAATTGGGTTGCGAATGGGAAATTGGACGCTGCTGAGATTGGACTCCACGGCGTGGAGGTCCAGTTGGGTGATGGCGCATGTCCCTCCTCAGGCAGAGATAAAGCAATCACTGGCGCGGATGGGCTCTTTCTCTTCAGTGGGTTGGAGGCAGGGGATTACTGCGTTTTGATTGACCCCGAGAGTGAGGTAAACGCCAGCGTCTTGGCGCCAGGTATTTGGACATACCCTGTATCAGCGTCAGGGTCTGGTGTGATTGGAAAAACGGTAACGCTGGCTGTTGATGAAGTGAGGTCTGATATCTATTTTGCCTGGGATTACCTCCTTCTCCCACCTTTCGTTGCGATCCCCACAAACACCCCGGTTGTTGAATCAACCGCCAGCGCAACTGCGACACTTGAGCCATCGGCAACCCCGGCGGCGACGAGCACGCAGACGCCTACCGCCTCCCCGACGCTGGGCACTTCCGATCCGCGGGCGTCTTTGGGCGATCCGACATGGCAGGATGACTTTGATGATGCGAGTGATTGGGCGATCTATGAGGATGACCACACCCGTTTCGAAATTGTTGAAAACAAGCTAGCCATGACGGCTTTCAATGCTGATTTCTACAACGGGTGGTTGCTCAGCTGGCGAAAGGATCTAAATTTCTACATCGAAGCTACTGGAACTGCAGAAACCTGTTCGGGTAGAGATTCTTATGGGTTGATGTTCCGTGCCCCCGCGTCTGACAAAGGGTATATTGGGTATCTATTTGGAATATCCTGTGATGGTCGCTATTCACTGCGCTCCTGGGATGGGGAGGTGATGACCCATATTCTCGACTGGACGCCAAGCACCCATCTCGCAGCCGGATCGGACCAAACCCACCGAATTGGTGTTTTGGCCCAAGGGAATGAGTTGAAGCTTTATGCGCAGGGTGAGTTGCTTACGACTCTCACGGATACTACTCATGGTGAAGGTCTTTTCGGCTTATTCATAAGCGCAGCCCAGACTCCCAATTTTACAACCAATGTCGAAGAATTCCTCTACTGGGATCTTGAATAGACTTGACATGGAATGATCGAGGGAATGATAACTTGTAGTCCGAGGTTCAGTTTAGGAGATCGACAGTCTGTATACTTGATACTTCGAATGAAGGAGAGCATTTACTTTGCAAATCGTATCGCAATTAAAACTTGATCAAACTCAGAAGACATTCTTAATAGGAGCCTTGCTCGCCATGGCGTTCTTTTTCATTGCGGCTGGAATCGCCGAAATGGCGATCGCCGTAGATCAAGAATGCCGAGACGAAGTGGCGTCGGTGAGGTTGGCGCCAGATCCTTTTACTGTGTGCTTGCCGGAATGGAAGTATTATGGCTTAAGGGCGGTGTCAAGGGGTGTGGTGTGGGCCTTCAACCCGGAGTCGGCTCCTATCTTTGGTTGGCTTGTAATGAGCTTGATTTATGGTGTCTTGGGCGGGATTAGCGCGCAGTCCTTCGGACGCAGGGGCATCATCGCTTTTCTTGGTATTTTTCTCGCTTTAGCCGCGCTGTTCGCTGGCATTGGATTTATGAAGACGTTCATCGCTTGAAGCTACCCGAGGGGGAAATCAAGATCGGGAAAAGGCATTTCACGGCAACTCCAGGAATTATTTTTAAAGAGAAATACTTGCTAGCTGGAAGGAATCCAAAGAACCACCCAATCGGGTGGTTCTTGGTTGTGCTGCGGCATCCTTATCCACAAGGGAGGAGCGATGCCGCAGCAGGTTCGTCATAATATTCGATCATTGGCATCACCTCCTCCTTTCAAAAATAGCGAAGGAAAGGTGTTCAAAACACTTAAGAAAGTATTACATAGGGATTATTTAAAGTCAATTAGAGGATAAGCATGGCATCTCCAAAGGAATAGAAGCGATACCCTTCATTTGTCGCCATCTTGTAGATCCGTAGGATTTGCTCCCGGCTGGAAAAAGCCGATACCATCATTAATAGCGTAGAGCGTGGGAGGTGGAAGTTTGTGAGCATCGCGTCCACGACGCGAAATTCAAACCCTGGCAAGATATAGAGCGAAGTCGGCCCCTCGTATTCAGAAATGTCCTGATGCGAGGATATCCGCGCAGCGGTTTCCAGCGCCCGAACGGTCGTCGTCCCAACGGCGACAACCTTTCCGCCCGCTTTCTTCGCGGCTTTAATCGCTTGAACAACGTCCAGCGGTACGTGGCACCATTCACTATGAATTGGATGTTTATTTGGATCATCCTCGCGGACAGGGACAAAGGTATCCAAACCGACATGGAGGGTGATCTTGACTATTCGAACGCCTTTATCCTCAATAGATGTCATCGTGTTTGGTGTGAAGTGCAATCCTGCCGTAGGTGCCGCGGCAGATCCAGGGTATTTTGCGAAAGTTGTTTGGTATTCGCGATTTTCCTCTAATGGCGTGTGGATATATGGCGGTAAGGGCATTTCGCCCAATTGATCCAGGAGGGGAGAGATCGCTTCGGAGAAAACAACAACCCGCCGCGGTCCCCCGAGATCCTCTCGGATTTGCGCTTGCGGACCGTTTAGGACCTGAAGTTTCCTGCCGGGTTTAAGACCACCGCCTCCTACCATCACCTCCCAAGTCATTTCTCCCAACCGGTGAAGCAGCAATACCTCAGCGCGCCCACCGCCGGGGATTTTCCGGGCCTTCAGTCGGGCGGGAATGACCCGTGTCTCGTTGAGCACCAGGACATCATTCGCATGGAGGTAGTCGGGAAGCTGGTGGAAAATCCGATGTGCAACACGATCATCGCCTCGATTAAACACGAGTAAGCGAGAGCTATCCCGTGGTTTCGCGGGTCTCTGGGCTATGCATTCTTCAGGTAGGAAGTAATCGAAATCCGTTGTTTGCACGGGTTACCGGTTAAGGAAACGGAGCAAGATATTGAGCGCTAACGTTACCAGCAGGCTCAAGATGATTGATGTTGCCAGAGGGATGAAGCATGAGAATCCATCTCTTTCGATGTGAATATCCCCTGGAAGACGGCCAAGAGGTAGATCGAAACGACCTGCCAGCCACAGACCGATGCCGATGATGATAATTACAAACCCGGCGAGAATTACCCAACGTGCGATGGTAGAGAGATCCATTTTCGTTCGGCGCGACTCATAGTTCCGGAAGACGTGTCTGCGCTGAGCCTTGATACGGCAATCCGAGATGCTCGTATGCTTTTGGCGTGGCAACGCGGCCCTGCGGGGTCCGGTCGATAAATCCGAGTTGGAGCAGGTAGGGCTCGACGACATCCATAATCGTGTCTGGCTCTTCGCTGATCGAGGCAGATATCGTTTGAAGACCTACGGGTCCGCCATTGAACTTCCGAATAATTGTGTCCAGAACTCGCCGGTCCGAATCGTCCAGGCCGAGGTCGTCGATTTCCATTAGGGCTAAGGCTTGCCTGGCGATTTCTTGAGTAATTCGACCATCGGCTCGAACTTCAGCGAAGTCGCGGACCCGGCGAAGCAACCGCAAAGCGACACGTGGGGTCCCTCGTGCGCGGCAGGCGATTTCTCTGATCCCTGGTTCGTCCATGCTCACGTGGAACACTTCAGAAGCTCTGCGTACGATCCCCACCATCGATTCCTCGTCATAGAAATCCAAACGGTGAATGGCTCCAAAGCGGGCTCGAAGAGGGGCGGTCAAAAGCGCAAGGCGAGTTGTGGCGCCTACGGTTGTAAAACGGGGAAGCTTCAGACGAATTGAACGTGCACTTGGTCCCTTGCCAATTGTCAGATCGAGTGCGAAATCTTCCATAGCAGGGTAAAGGATCTCTTCGACTGCACGCCCGAGGCGGTGTATCTCATCGATGAAGAGGATGTCCCCCGCTTGCAGGTTGGTGAGGATTGCGGCGAGATCTCCGGCTCGTTCAATCGCTGGGCCGGAGGTGATCTTCAAATTGACACCCATCTCTACGCAGAGGATATGAGCGAGCGTCGTCTTCCCCAGACCCGGAGGTCCGTAGAAAAGGACATGATCAAGCGCCTCGTTACGACCCTTTGCCGCCTCGATCAGAATTGAGAGGTTTTGCTTAACCCGGTCTTGCCCGATCATTTCGTGCAGGTAACGCGGTCGGATAGGGACTTCGTTATGATCATCCCCGTGGTTGTCAGGGGATACAATTCGATCCTCTTTTTCACTCACGATATCGATTATACAGGATGCTTGGTTTGCGCGAAATCAACTCAAAAGTGATGGATATGCTAGTTGTCTTCCCGAGATATGAGCTTTACTAAGAAATGCTCCGCGAAAATTGGGTCAAGAGTGATCCCAAGTGGAAGGTAGACTTCTGGCGGAATACCAATATCTGTCAGGTAGAGGTCATACATCGAAGGATCAAGGCCGCGTTTGGGTAACGCCAGTGTGACCGTTCTGTCGGCTCGTATCGAGACGCCCGGGCATTCACCTGTCGTTGCATCAACACCAGACGGGATATCGAGTGAGACTACATTCTTTGCCCATCGGTTGCTTGCTTCGATTAACAGTGCGGAGCTACCGCGCGGCGCACCTTGCAGGCTGTAGCCGATCAATGCGTCGACGACAACGGTTGCTTCGGAGATCAACTTTTCTGAATCTTCTAGTCCTGCTGCGATAATCCCAGCTGAAGAGAGGATCGCGAATTGCGCTCCCGCCGCTCCTTCCAAGGCCTCCGTAGGCCTCGTCATGAGGAGTTGGATCTTGAAACCTCGATTATGAAGGTGTCGGGCGCAGCATAGACCGCCACCTCCATTTCCACCAGATCCAGCGAGGATGGTGATTTTTCCTGTTGCCCCACCGATGACATCAATAATGTGAGAAGCCAGGTTTCTGCCCGCGTTTTCCATCATTTGGAGAATGCCAAGTTGGAAATCCTGGACAGAAATACGATCGACTTCTCGCATTTCGTCTTCTGTAACGGATGGAATTTCTCTTCCGTCCTCAGCGAGGAAATATGCTCGCATCTCACTTCACTCCATGTTGGGAATCTTATCGATGCCTGTCATCATGACAAATTCCCCTCGAAGAACGCGTATGGTGTCACTATCACAGGCGACTAGCGATAAACCTGGTCTAGGGGGGCGTTAACCTGGGAACCGATTGATGAGACGATATCAGGGTTTGGTTAAAGAGTCAGATTCAGCGCTTAGTGATATTCAGTGAGAAAAATGATCTGATAGCCTCCACAGCAAGCCCTTTAGCGTTGTTAGTATTTCACGACAGGAGGGAGTTTTTTTGCTTGGGCGACCCAGGATTTTACTTGTTTAGACGAAGGAAGCCTGCGAACGAGGGCTTTCTTCTCATTAATCTCAACGAGTGCATCGAAAAGTTTCTCTGGCGCACGATGACGGAGCTCTTTCACTGTATCCACACCAGCTTCTTCGAGGAGGTCGCTATATTCCTCTCCTATTCCTTTTACTCGCATAAGGTCAGCGAGATTAACCCACTCAAGGACAAGCTTCTCCGAGATTCCGGTCTCCTCAGCCAGATCCTTTCGCCCTCGTTTATCGGCACCAATCTGGAGGAGCCGACCTGTAGATCGAACTCCAACCGCGTGGAGTTTCTTTGCGAACTTTGGCCCAATGCCTTCGATGTCAGCGATCTTCGCCATACAATACTCCTCCTGTGTTTTGTATTTAATGACCCGATGCATTCTAAAAGCGTATCGGGTATTGGTCAATGTCTCTCTGGGCCTTATTTTCCCTAAACGTTGTCAACAATAGCTGGGAGGAGTAGAACCTGGGAACTGGTTGACGCCGCCTAGGTCCTTATCTATACTGACTAGTGTGCTTGTTTTCTTTGAAGCACCACTTGTCGGATTCTAAGATTAAACATCAAGAGCGAGCACGACGTGGCGTTGGTCAACACTAAGCAGCAGACAAATGTTATCCGAACCTTGGACTAGATTGGATGGAGGCATTCCCTGGCCATAGGAATTGGGTTGCGACATGTGAAGGCAGCATTGGAGCGCAAAGCCAGTGCTGTTCAGCACGAATTCATCCAAGTGAGCGAGCAGTTGGATGATCTTGGGCGGCAGATAGCGGATGCTGATGAAGAGGAGAAGAAAACGATTCGTGAGCAACAGCAAGCCCTCCGGATTGACCAGCAGCAGATTGCTGAGGATGTGAATCTCTGGCGAAGGCGTGCGCGCGAAGTGACTCAACAACCTGGAACAACCAGCCTAAGAGCTTACTTGAATGACTTGCTTGAGTTAAATGAAGAGCTGGTAACCCCGGCTGTCCAAAATGCGTTAGCCCTGTTAGATACACCACCTGATGAGCGAGGCTTTCCTGACGAGCAACCGATATTAACTCAACAAACTCCTGTTGGCCGCTTGCTTGAGCGTGCAAGAACTGAGTATGACCTGCGTGTAAGCGACCAGGCGATTCGGATGAAGGAAGCAATTGCCTTCGCCAACCGCGCTGGTATGGCTCAAGATGAGGACAGCATGGCTGAGATTGTCGCGGCGATGGATGATCCTGACCCGCTTGTGCGCGAATTAGCTATATTCACGACCATCCAGCTACTCCGGTTCCGTGCATTGCGTCTAGCAGACTTGGAGCAGGCACATACCGCCGTCCAACAACTGACGCAGATACCAGACCCAGCAATAGTCCCGGTGCTGATAGAGATCGTTGAGCAACCCCGGGTGGGTTATATCCAAGAGGGTGACGAGTCCAAGCAAGTGGATAATAACCGGTCACGAATGGTAGCCTTATTGAAACTGGTTGAGTGGCATACCGCAGAAGCTCAGATTGCGCTTCAGAAATTGAAATTTGATCGTGACCCCCACATTGTGAAGGCTGCGCAGCGAGCTTTAGAATTATTTCCTGAACGATGGAATGGAGAGTTCCCTGGCCAGAAGAATACGCCAGACACGGGAGGGTGAGCGCACATTCACCTAAGCCTCTCTTGACACACATAGGTTATTCGATATAATTCCCCTCGTAATCGTCGTGATAACCGATTTGTTTGGTCGGCGCAGGAAGCGCTTGAGGTTAAAAGACGCCTCATGCGCTTGTTTTCGTTTGCACCCACAGTAGCACGGATGTTCGAATAATATCGCCGATACATTTCAACCATCGCCACGCGCGAGGGAGTAAATTTGGTGGATTCTAAGGGATTTCGAGCGCTCCGAATCAGTCTAGCGTCACCGGAGACCATCCGTAATTGGTCCCATGGTGAGGTCCTAAAGCCGGAAACAATTAACTACCGCAGACTACGACCGGAGAAAGACGGTCTTTTCTGTGAGGCGATATTTGGGCCGCAGAAGGATTGGCAGTGCTATTGCGGCAAGTACAAAAACATCCGCTTCAAAGGGATTACTTGTGAGAAATGTGGAGTCGAGGTTACTCGCTCTTCTGTTCGCCGAGAGCGGATGGGGCATATTACTCTTGCCGCTCCGGTAGCACACGTCTGGTATACACGCCGGGTTCCCTCCTACCTCGGATTACTTCTGGATATCTCCCGACGCAATCTTGACCGCGTTTTGTACTTCGCTCAGTACGTCGTCACTTACGTCGACGAAGATGCGAGGAGTAAGGCGTTAAAGCGTATTGAGGAAGAGCTTGATCTCCGCGCGAAAGAAGAGAAGCAAGCGCTTAAACAACGCCGGGCGGACATCAGAGCGGAAAAGAAAGAGAGACTTGCAGAGCTCAGCAATAGGAAGAAAGCGATACAAGCAGCCTATGATGAAGAGGTTGCGGAGGAAATTGCCCCTGTGATGCGCGAAGGACAGCGTCTGGAAAGCAGTCTGTCCGACAAGCAAGGAAAGACCATTCGCAGTCCGATTCACTTCCAGGCTCTTGATGTAGCTATTGCCGAGAAAGGGGATGAGATTACCAAGGACCATCTGAAGAAGGTCCAAAAGGCGGTACGATCCCATCTTGATAAAGTTGAATCAACGTTCAAGGCACAACGCGATAAAAAACTCGAAACCCTCAAGGTGGACGTGGAAACGGTAAGAGCCGAAACAGCTCTTGCCCTCTCTCAAATCGAAGACACCATCATTGATGAAGGGGTCGAGACATTTGAGCAACTCGAAGAAGATCGTGAAGAGTTGCAAAGCATCCACCAGATGATGTTTCTAGGCGAGACGCGTTACCGTGAACTGAAATCGAAGTGGGGACAGGTTTTCCGAGCGGATATGGGCGCGGAATCTTTCTATGAGATTCTCCAGCATGTCGATTTGGCTCAACTTGCGGAAGATCTGTGGACTGAAGTGCGCACCACCCGAAGCAAGCAGCGCAAAAAGAAAGCAACCAAGCGTCTCAAGGTTGTCGAAGCCTTTCGGCGATCTGGAAATCAACCCGAATGGATGGTAATGACAATATTGCCTGTTATTCCTCCAGATCTTCGCCCCATGGTTCAGTTGGATGGTGGTCGGTTTGCAACCTCTGATCTCAACGACCTCTACCGAAGGGTGATTAACCGAAACAATCGTCTAAAGCGTCTTGTGGAGCTAGGGGCTCCAGATGTGATCGTCCGCAACGAGAAGCGGATGCTTCAAGAAGCTGTTGACTCTCTGATCGATAATTCACAACGCGGCAAAGCGCTGTCACGTCGAGGCAGGCGGGAATTGAAGTCCTTGAGCGATATGCTAAAAGGAAAAAAAGGTCGCTTCCGCCGCAATTTGCTCGGTAAACGTGTAGATTATTCAGGCCGCTCAGTCATTGTGATCGGACCGGATCTCAAGCTATCACAGTGTGGTTTGCCAAAAACAATGGCTCTCGAACTTTACCGGCCCTTCGTGATATCCAAGCTGGTGGCTTATGACTTCGCCGCGAATGTGAAGGGCGCTAAGCGAATCATCGAACGAGAACGCCCCGAGGTTTGGGGTGTCTTAGAGGAAGTAATTAAGGATCGACCCGTTCTACTCAACCGGGCGCCAACGCTTCATAGACTTGGTATTCAAGCTTTTGAGCCGGTTCTCGTTGAGGGGAAGGCAATCCATTTGCACCCACTTGTCTGTGCTGCGTTCAACGCGGACTTCGACGGTGACCAGATGTCAGTTCACCTCCCTTTGTCTCAACGGGCGGTTACTGAAGCTCGAGAGTTGATGCTTTCCTCGGTCAATCTTCTTAAACCCGCAGATGGCGAACCGGTTGTCGGTCCCACAAAAGACATGGTCCTCGGTGTTTATTACCTGACGATGATTGACGAGGGCAAAGAGCATGTAGGCGCTGGCAAAGCTTTCTCTGACATGGATGAGGTGGAAATGGCGTATGCCCTCGACCATGTCAGCATCCATGCCCCAATTAAACTTTCCGCCGCGACATGGTACGACGAGAACGACGAGCGCTTAGCATCGCAAGAGGAGCGTATCATTGACACCACGGTTGGGCGCGTTATCTTCAACCGAATACTCCCTGAAGAACTTCAGTTCGTCAACCGGGTTCTTGACAAAGGGGCTATTCAAGATCTTGTAGGAGACGTCTACAGGTTCTTACACGAAGAGGGTACTCCTGATGTTGTTGACGCAATCAAGGACATTGGGTTTGCCTATGCAACCAGATCTGGAACGACTATCGCTATTTCGGATATCACGGTTCCATCATCGAAGCGGGATATCATTGCGGCAACTCTCGACCAAACCGAAGCGGTTCGAGTGGATTACCGCCGTGGACTCCTGACAGAGCAGGAACAGACTGAGAGGATTATCGATCTATGGCAGAAAACTACGTCGGCTGTCGCCGAAGCGGTTGAGGAATCCATGGATCCGGCGGGGAACCTAAGCATGATGGCGCTTTCTGGCGCCACGAAAGGCGGGTTTGGTGCGATTACGCAGCTCGCCGGGATGCGTGGTTTGATGGCAGATCCAGCAGGCCGAATTATCCCCTTACCTATCCGTTCCAGTTTCCGAGATGGATTAACTACGTTGGAATATTTCATCTCGACTCACGGCGCCCGAAAGGGTCTAACGGATACTGCTCTCCGGACTGCGGATGCTGGATATCTGACCCGACGTTTGGTGGATGTAGCTCAGGATATGATCATCAACGCCGAGGATTGTGAGACGGAGAAAGGGATCTGGATACGGCGGTCGGATGATGTTGCCGGCCAGGAGTTCGCCCCACGCCTATATGGACGATTTGCAGGGAGCAAAATAGTAGATCCTGATACCGGCGAAGTGCTTATCAAAAAAGGCGCCCTGATTGACTTGGAGTCTATTAAAACAATAGCAGCGTCGGGTGTTCAAGAAGCCTTCGTTCGCTCACCTTTGACCTGTGAGCTGCAATTCGGGATGTGCCAGCAGTGTTATGGTATGGATCTTGGCCGAGGCAACGTGGTTGAGCTTGGATCAGCCGTCGGCATCGTGGCGGCGCAGTCGATCGGTGAGCCGGGCACGCAGCTAACGTTGCGAACGTTCCACACTGGCGGTGTTGCTGCGGGGGGAGACATCACAACGGGTCTACCGCGTGTTGAGGAGTTGTTTGAAGCGCGGAAGAAACCCAAGGGTGAAGCTGTGATCGCTGAGATTGCAGGAACGATCCAAGTCCTTAGCCCTGAGGTTCCAGATGGTCCCCGGGTGGTTCATGTCGTCAATAGTGAATTGATCAAGGATGAATACAACGTCCCCGGCAATTGGGCGTTGCGCGTAGAAGATACGGACGAGATCGAGGCAGGAGCGCTTATCGCAAAACGTGGCGAATCGGAGATCACCGCTAGTCACGCGGGACGCGTTCACTTAAAGGATCGAAAAGTCACCGTCTCTTATGATCTCCTGGAAGAGGAATCCTATGACATCCCCGCAAGCGCACGTTTGCTTGTAAAAGAGGGGGACAAGGTCGAGGCAGGCTTCCAGATGACTGAAGGATCCTTGAATCCCCATCGCATCTTAAGCATTCTTGGACGGGAGGCATGCGAGCTTTATTTGCTGACCGAAGTTCAGAAGGTCTACCGTTCTCAGGGACAGAATATCAATGATAAGCACTTCGAGGTCATCACTCGCAAGATGCTTTCTAAGGTTCAGATCACGCAACCAGGTAGTACGGAACTGCTTCCGGGCGATCTCATCGATCGATATTACTTGCAGAGAATGAACGAGCAAGCATTGAAAGATGGGGGACAGCCTGCGACAGCCACACAAGTTCTGCTTGGAGTAACTAAGGCTTCGTTGAGCACTGAATCCTTCCTCTCTGCTTCATCCTTCCAGCATACGATCAAAGTGCTGGCAGGCGCAGCAATCGAGGGAAAAGTCGACTACTTGCGTGGTTTAAAAGAAAACGTGATCATCGGCAAGCTAATCCCAGCAGGCACCGGCTTCCCTGGCAAAGAAGTCGCTCTACACGATGAGAGATTAGATGGGGAGGCCGAAGCCTCCCCTGATTCACAGCCTGAGGATGAAGTCGTTGAAGCAGAGGCAGCCGCAGCTGATTAATTGGCACGGTTGTCTTTAAACTAATCGTTGACAGGTTGATAACCCACTCGTTATAATGCTACGTCTGCCCCAGCGCAAAGACGTTGGGGCGGGTGTATGAATCCCCAACTTCCCCGCCGGCCGGCAGTTGCCGTAACAATTGCTGCGGGTGCGGTGGTGAAGCGAAGCTGGAGGAAGTGAATGAAGTACGCAATCGTAAGTTCCGGCGGTAAACAATATATCGCTCGGGAAGGGGAGCCCATAGAAGTCGATCGGCTGCAGCTGGATATAGGCAAACCGGTTGAGTTTAAGGAAGTGCTCCTTGCAGTAGATGGCTCTACGATTAAAGTCGGCACGCCTTTGATCAAAGGGGCTTCAGTTAAAGGCAAGGTGCTCGACCAGGTAAAAGCCAAGAAGATCATCGTCTTCAAATATATCCCGAAGGAACGTTATCGTCGCAAGAAGGGTCACCGGCAGCAATATACGCGAGTGTCCATCGATAAAATTGTGCTTCCTTCAGCTGAAAAGAAAGCGACGAGCAAAAAAGAAGCTGATAAAGCGGAAAAACCCCCCGCGAAGAAGACCACGAAGAAGGCTGCTTCGACGGCGAAGAAAAGCACAGCTAAGGTTTCCAAAAAGGAAACCGGAACCAGCAAGGAAAAGAAGGCAACCAAAGCTAAGTCAACTTCAGCAAAGACTGGTTCCAAAACTTCTTCTACCGGTAAAAAATCTACGGAAAAAAAATAGTGTAGGGATAAGAGAATGGCACATAAAAAAGGCGGCGGTTCAGTCCGTAACGGACGTGACAGTCACTCCAAGCGACTGGGTGTGAAAAAATTTGGCGGTGAGCGTGTGCGATCCGGAAATATTCTGGTGCGCCAACGTGGTACCCGCATTCACCCTGGGCTGAACGTAAAACGTGGCAAAGATGACACATTGTATGCTGTCGCAGAAGGGCTAGTTCACTTCGATTTCGTTCGCAAAGGACGCAAACGAGTCAACGTAGTCACAGAATAAATACTCCATATCACATGGCAGAAACAGGCCGGTGCAGTTACCGCCGGATGTCGATTATCAGGTGATAAGGTATTGGCTCATAATTGGTGAGGTTGTAATCTGATGAAAGAAAATATCCATCCGAAGTATTTCCCCAACACGACGGTCGTTTGTGTCTGTGGCAACACATGGCAAACAGGATCTACGGTTGAATCGATTCACACTGATGTCTGCTCAAAATGTCACCCATTTTACACGGGTGAGCAGCGCATTGTTGATACGGAAGGGCAAGTTGATCGCTTCTACAAGAAGCTCGAAGCGCGGCAGCAGCATATTGAGGATGCAGTATCCCGTGAAGCAGCGAAAACATCACCAGACCTTCTCATTGAAGAATTGGAGCTTAGCGCTCGTGCGGAGTCGTCACTTGCAAAAGCGGGCATCCTGGATGTCGGCAAAGCGATTGAGATGATGGCAGAAGGCGATCAGGCGTTGCTTGAAATCGATGGTTTTGGGCGAAAGAGTCTTGCGGATCTTAAGCGAGCCTTAAAAAGGCGTGGTTTTGAATTGCCAGAGGCTGCACTAGAACCGCAGGTTTAGAATTCCAAACTTGCTCAAATAATAGGCTGGTGTAAACTCAGGGCAGGTGTTAAAGCACCTGCTCATTTTCTTTGGTTAAGGAGTAGATAGATCCTATGCGCCATCAAACAGGAAGCGTGGAAGTTGTCACAGGATCCATGTTCTGCGGCAAGACTGACGAGATGATTAGAAGGTTAAGGCGCGCGGTTATCGCCCGGCAGAAAGTCCAAGTCTTTAAACCGAGTATTGATACGCGTTACTCTACCGAGAAACTCGCATCTCACGCTGGAACAGAATTTGAAGCCACACCCGTTAAAGATCCAGAGCAAATCCGCGACCTTATAGAAGAGGGCACAACCGTAGTTGCGATCGATGAAGCGCAGTTCTTTTCCGAGAACTTATGCGACATTATCCAAGAATTAGCGGCAGCCGGCTTGCGCGTGATCGTCGGCGGTTTGGATACCGACTTTCGAGCGGAACCTTTCGGTTGCATGCCGAAGTTGATGGCACAGGCGGAACGTGTGGATAAGCTGCACGCAATTTGCATGGTCTGTGGAGGGGCGGCATCACGTACGCAACGGTTAATCAACGAAGAACCCGCGCATTTCGATGATCCAATTGTTGTGGTTGGCGCCAGTGAGATGTATGAGGCTCGCTGTCGCGAGCATCACGTGGTTCCAAGGGATTGAAGATGCTGCCGTATGAGGAGTTCCTAGAGGAAATTCTGATCCCCAGAGATGTACTTCAAGCGAGAATTGCAGAACTTGGGGAGGAAATCAGCCGGGATTATGAGGGCAAGAGCGTTCTGCTCGTTTGCATCTTGCGCGGTGGGGTTATGTTCCTCACCGATTTGATGCGCACACTCACGATCCCACATGCCATCGATTTCATGGCTGTATCCTCTTATGGAACCGGAGCACGGCAATCAAGTGGGCAAGTTAGAATCACGCTTGACCTTCAGAGCTCAATCGAGGGCGAGGATGTTATCCTCGTTGAAGATATCATCGACAGCGGACATACAATCGCATCCGTGATCGAATTGCTCAAAACCCGTCAGCCATCGTCTGTGCGGGTATGTACATTATTAGACAAGCATGAGCGCAGAGAGGCGGAGGTCTCGATCCATTACAGTGGTTTTAAAATCCCCAACAAGTTCGTCTTTGGCTACGGACTCGATCTTGATGAATACTATCGGAATCTCCCTTTCATCGGTGTAGTGAAACCAGATAAGTATATCCCCCCGGATTAGGTTCCCTTTTTTCGGATGACCCTGCAGAAATTCCTCACCCCCGCGCTCCTCGAGCTTTTACCCTCACCAGTTGAAGGTCCGCAAGTATGGCTGGTGGGAGGTGCAGTTCGGGATCATTTCTTACAACGTCAATCTTTCGATCTTGATTTTGTTGTTGCTGGCGATGCACTTCGCCTTGCCCGGCGGATTGCCGATGCGTTGGGGGGTAAATACTACGCCCTTGATACGGAACGGGGAGCGGGGCGTGTATTAGCGTCTGGATCTAATGGAGAGGAATGGGTCTTTGATTTCACCCGAATGAGAGGCTCCAGTCTTCAAGATGATCTCTGGTATCGTGATTTTACAATCAATGCGCTGGCGTTTGACCCTCATAATCTCGACATTCTTATTGATCCGACAGGCGGTCTGAAAGATTTAAATGATGCGCTTCTGAGGGCATGCAAACCTAAGGCAATACAAAATGACCCCGTGCGTGCCTTGCGGGCTGTACGCATCGCCTCGGAGCTTGAATTCCGCATCGAGCCGAATACTATTCAGCAAGTCAAGGCAGCTGGTTCATTGTTACCTCATGTCTCGGTCGAGAGGCTGCGGGACGAGCTCTTTCGCATGCTTGACCATCAACAACCAGCACGATCGCTGCGATTGCTGGATCATCTAGGTCTCTTCGATACGCTCTTCTATGAGCTTTTTGATCAATCACATATCGGAGATAAACGTGACTTCGCCAGGCAGGCATTCACGGTAATCTCAACTGTCAGCGGATTATTCCAGGTCTTGGCGCCCAGGCATGATCCCGATGCCGCCGCAAACTCGACGCTGGGATTAATCACCATTCGCCTGGGGCGATTTCGTGAATCGTTGTCAGATTATCTTGACGAAGAGCTGAGCTCTGGACGAACTCAACGGGCTTGGGTTCTTCTGGGAAGTCTATTTTCAACTAACGTTAATCGTGACCTTTCTGATGATCACGATGGATCTCCTGCAGGAGTAGATCGGGGGAGTAAGACGTTTGCAGCTTCGGCATGGTCTGACCGCTATCACATGAGCCGCAAAGAAAAGGACTGGCTTGAACGATTTCTTGTTGGGGACATCCCTCAATTATCAGACGAAGCTGGCGGGAAAAATGATCTCCAAATCCATCGCTTCTATCAGCGAGCAGAGGGCGCCGGCGTTGGGATTATTTTCGATGATCTGGCTAGCTTCCTGGCAGGAATAGATGGGGCGCCAGCTGAGGAAGAATGGGAAAGTCGTGTAAATATTGCCCGGCAGTTGCTTGAAGCATTTTTCAACCGACGAGATGAGATCATAAATGTGGAATCCCTGCTGAGTGGGGAAGAAATCATCTCAGAATTTATACTCAAGCCAGGACCGGTGATTGGAGAACTTATTCAGCGCTTGATTGAGATTCAGGTTGCAGAGAAGATTAATACTCGGGATCAAGCCTTGGATGCGGTAAGAACAATTCTTACAAACGAATCCAAGGAAAGCGGTGATTTACTTTAGCAAACAGGGAGACCTGCCCGCTCTGCGCATAGCCAATCTTGGTCGTGGCGAATGGCGTAAGACAGGAATTGCTTAGGTATCCAAAGATTTCCCCGGGCAATTCATTGAGGATGTCGTTCCTGGTGAATGGATGGAAAGTTTCCTGCGACAAGCCAACGTTCTGGTGTTGATAATCTAATTCAAATCTACTTCTTCAAGGAAAGATCACGCTGAGTACGGGCTCATAGAAACAACGACACCCCTTACTGTACGAGCACCCGTTAACCGGTAATTCAGGAACCGCATTTTTAGGATAGGTGCCCTCAATTTGCCGGCATGCGGGGCACGCATCATGGTTGACGATTAGGCGGACTTGGCTTACACGAGGGTTTGATTGCATATCTTTAAGGGCTTTAGCGGTCGCAGAATGAAGGGAAAGGTCTGCTCCACACTGGATGCATTCACCTGCGGTATCGGGGGATTGTTGATTGCATTGTGTACAGGTTCGCACGTAATACCTCCTCTGATTGGGTCCACCTAGATTCTATTGAAGAGATCGTGTGTGTCAATACGCCTGATAACAAACTCGCGAACCTAATTTGAAATCATCCTTGAAAAATTGTTTGCAGAATTGTGAACTGTGATTATTGTTAAATGCAGGATGAAGCGAATGTTTGTGGCTTTTGCAGAGGGTATCTGATGTCACGCTGGACGAGAACGATATTGCATTGCGATCTTGATGCATTTTTCTGTTCGGTTGAGAGCCTGCTCAACCCTGGTTTGGAAGGGATGGCGTTCGTTGTCGGTGGTGCAGCGGATGGACGTGGGGTCGTCTCCTCGGCGTCTTATGCTGCCCGCGAGTTCGGTATCCGTTCGGCTATGCCTACTGCTCAAGCTCTGCGTAAAGCCCCGGATCTGATCGTGATTTCTCCTCAACATGCACAATACAGCAAGCACTCTCAGCAGATCATGAGTTTCCTCCGCGATTCTGCGCCGGTTGTTGAGCAGTTGTCTATTGATGAAGCCTTTCTCGATGTTAGCGATGATCCACGTACCGGGCTTGATGTGGCACAGTTCTTACAGAGGGAGATTCTTGAGCATTTAAAACTTCCTACTTCTTGGGGTGTTGCTAGCAATAAACTGGTCGCCAAGGTCGCAACGGAGGTTGGGAAACCGAGAGGGTTAATCGCGGTACCTCCGGGACAGGAGGCTGCGTTTCTTGCACCTTTGCCGGTGAGAATGCTGTGGGGTGTGGGCCCGAAAACAGCGGAGCGCCTGGCTGCAAGAGACATCCATACGATTGGAGACTTGGCGAGTATGCCCTCGCGCTTAATAATTGAATCTCTCGGCGATCTTGGTCTGGAACTTGCATCAAGAGCGCGTGGGGAGGACGATCGCCCGGTTGTAGAGGGGCGAGATCCTAAGTCAATGTCGGCAGAGAGGACTTTTAGCGCCGATATATCTAACTGGCCCGAACTACGGACAGTTATTCTTAGACTGAGTGAAACTGTTGGCCGAAGGCTGCGTAAAGCGAAGCTGGCAGGGTATACGATCAGGGTTAAGGTCCGTTGGCCAGATTTCACGACCCTAACGAGGCAGGTTCGTCTGGAGCAGCCGACGGATCGAGAGCGGATTATATTCGATGAATCCCGCAAGCTGTTTCAGGGATTATGGAAGAAAGGTCAAGCAGTCCGGCTCTTGGGGGTGGGGGTTGCAGATTTACATGAGCCTATACGTCAATTAGACCTGTTTGATCGCAAATGGGATCGTGATGAGAGACTGCAGCAAGCCGTAGACTCCATCCGCAACCAATATGGACCTGATTCTTTAAGACGGGCTGGCGGCTTAAGAAAGCAAGCAGCAGCGGAGAATGATGAGCAGCCCGAGGAAGATGTTATGTAGAAGGTACGGGAGTTGAAATGGGCAAGCCATCGAGAGTATTCAGGGAGACATGTACATGACCCTTTATGGAAAAGGTTACTTCATCTGGAAAATCCCTTGGTGTGATGAGGGTGATCCAGAGGCAATCGCGGCTACTGCTTCTGCTGCTGGTCTTTCGCATGTTCTGATTAAAGTGGCAGATGGGGCAACATGGCCATACAACTTCGATTTTGATCGGAATGTCGACCTGATTCCTCCAGTGCGTGATGCGTTGAGGAATGTAGGTGTTGAGGTTTGGGGTTGGCACTACGTTCGGGGTGATGACCCGGTGAATGAAGCCCGCCTGGCAGTCGACAGAATGAATGCGCTCCACCTCGACGGATATGTCATTGATGCCGAAGGGGAGTATCGCACAACAAGCAAGAGAGCTGCTGCAACCCGGTTTATGAAGGAGATTCGCGCGGGGATGCCTAATCTTCCTATCGCACTTAGCACCTATCGTTACCCGCGAATGCACATGGCATTACCCTTCCCGGAATTCCTTGAATACTGTGACTTCAGCATGCCCCAGGTCTATTTTGAGCAGAGCCACAATCCGGAGGAGCAGCTTGAACGCTGCGTCGAGCAGTATATGGCGTTAAAGCCGGCGAGGCCCATCGTTCCTACACTGCCGTCATATGCGTATAGAGGTTGGTGTCCAACAGCGGATGAAGTAACACGCTTTCTGCACAAAGCGCGTGATCTCGGGCTCTCAGCTACAAATGCCTGGAGTTGGGATTTCGCGAGGCGCCCGAAATATATGGACCTTTGGGATGCAATGGCTGACTTCGATTGGCCTGCAAACGCTCCCGCTGCAGATATGCCGGAAAGGTTGGTCGGTCGAATGAATGACCACGACCCCATCCTTGTCTCCGGCCTGTACGCGGATCGCGCCGCACATGTGACCGGCGAACGGACAATCGTTGGGAGAGAACCGGTTCAGCAGTGGTACCAAACACTTTTTACGAACATTCTACCCAACGCGCACTTCGAGATTACTGGCAAATCCGGGGAAGGGCGAACGCGTCATTTCATGTGGAGAGCAACGAGCGAGCGAGGAGTTATCTTGGACGGAAATGATACGCTCGGCTTGATTGATGGCAGGATCCAATATCACTACACTTATTTCACGGTAAACTGAATCCTTCTCCAACTTGAGCTCCAACGTTCGAGTATTCCGCAGAGACAATCCAGAACCAAGCCCAATCTGATTGTTTAAATTATTCGATCAGAATGGCGATCAGAAAAGCCCCGGATTTTCTTCACCGGGGCTTTTAAACCATGCCGCTTGTTAGGGTTATTGCTCAGCAGGCAAGATCTTGTAGGAAAGCTTGATCGGTGCTATCTGTTTGAACATTGCTTGTGCAGGGCAGTATTTATTCTCTGATAGCTCAATTGCACGCTGCACTGCGGTTTCTTCGACATCATGTCCACAAATTAAATACTCGATTTCAATATTAGTGAATACGCGCGGGTGCTCCTGCGCTTGTTGGCTGCGGAGCTGGACTTCGAAGGCAGTCACATTCTGCCGTTTCTTCTGCAAAATAGAAATTACGTCCATGGCGGTACAGCCGGCGAGACCGATGGCGATCATTTCCATCGGGCGAAAACCATCGTTGTCACCACCGACTTTCGGGTTTGCACCGAGCGGGACTGAAAAACCCGTTTCTGCTTCGCCGATAAAAGACAAGCGTTTGCTCCATGTGACCTTTGCATCCATTGATTTTCTCCTTAGCTCATTGGCGTAACATGGGTGATATTGTACTCTCAAGCACACTTAGACAAGTTGCTCCGCTCCATGCGTAGCGAACGATTCCCTCTCGATCAATTACGATGGAGTAGGGTAGGGAAAAGGAATTAAGAGAGCGTAATGTGCTCTCGTCCGGATCCAGCCAGATCGGAAAAGTTAGATGGAACATATCCACGAATTGGACCACAGTTTCCTTCTCTTCCCCAACATTGACACCCAGGAGCATAAACCCACGCTCAGCGTGTGTGCGGAAGAAAGCCTCCAGATCAGGCATCTCTCTGCGGCATGGAGGACACCAGGTCGCCCAGGTGTTTAAGAGGATTACATCACCCTTGTAGTCCACGAGTGAGACTGTTGATCCTGCGATATCCGTAAGTTCAATTGCCGGAGCAGGATACTCCACTTTCATTGGCTCCACGCAGTCCTGGGGTTTCTCGATCCCCGTATCACTTCGTGCTTGATTAGACGCAATCACTGCAGTGAGAATTGCCATGGCAATAAAGATGAAGCCGGTTCCGAGGAGTAGTATGTGCATGGTTCGACGCAAGGATTAAACCCTTTTTTTGAAGGTCTCTTGGTTGGGAATAAGATTACACTGGAACGAGAACATCTCAGTTTGAACAATTGAGGGAATAATAATGCTTCGGTCCTCGCTCAATGGATTGCGTGGTCCTCACCCGGAGGGGCGGAAGATCCTATCAGTGGAAAACACCGCCTGAAACATAATCGCAATTCTTGCACACCAGGTTTAAACAGCCGTCATAATCCAGATTAGCCAACCCGCAATTTGGGCAAGGTTCTCCGGCTCGAGGTTCTTGTGAAGGCGAGTGTTTTGGCACTTTCAAGGTTATATCTGCTGGCTGCTTCTTGTGCCTTTTTTTGGTGCGGGACATGTTGATCTTGTCTCTCAAGCTTCGCTCTGAAAACAGGCAAAACTCTCGTCAGCTGGCCAGATCATCAAGGCTCAGAACTTTAAATAATCGCCCTCGAACTTCACCAGGAACGTTGATATCTGCTTCTTGCTGCTGGTAAAGGTAGACTGTTTTCTTAAGCGTGTCAACGAAGACTCTACAATTGGGGCAATCGACAAGGTGTTTCTCAAGCTCATCGCAAGTTAATGGATCAATGTTATTGTCTAGATAATCTGAGATCTGGCTGAGAAATTCTTGGCAGAGGTTATGTTCAGACATTTGATAACCGTTCCATTCTCTCTGAAAAGTAACTGGAAAGGATTTCCCGAAGCTGCAGGCGGGCTCTGAGAAGGCGGGTTTTTATTGCCGACTCTGAAATTTGGAGAACATCCGCTGCCTCGCGCGTTGAGAGTCCATGAAGATCGCGCAGAACAAATGCTGCCCGGAGGGTGGGGGAGAGCGATTTTATGGCGATGTCCAATGTGTCCTGTGCCTCTGCACTCATCAGTTCGGCTTCCGGTAGGCAGCACCAATCTTTTAATTCGCGAGAGATCTCTGCGCCATCATCAAGCAGTAAAGGTTCGTCGACGGGTACGGTATCCAACTCATGTTTGCGGAGCCGCATCAGTGCTTCATTCGCAGTAATTCGGTAAAGCCAAGTACTTAGTTTCGATCCACCCCTGAAGTTCTCAAGCCCTCGATAGGCTTTTAGGAAGGCTTCTTGAAGGATATCTTCCGCCTCAAGAGGGTCTCCCACCAGACGCAGAGCAAGCTTATACAGTTTTGGAGAATACGCGTCGACCATCGCCGCGAAAGCTTCACGGTCACCGGCTTTTAATGCGTTGATTGAGATCGGTTCTCTCTCTTGCATTGGATGCAGAATCCGTTAAATAGTTGCCTGATTAATGTTGCCGGAATAAAGTATACACGAAGGCAATGATCAATTGTTCTTCAAAACCGAGCGTGGAAATTTCCATGACCCAATGTAAATCGTATTTAGCTTATCGTAGAGAGCTCGTCTGACTATGGCCCCAGCACTTTCCACAGACCAATTGAATTTCACCTTACAACCACAATCGGACACTTGGTCGATTCGCACACTCTCCCAAAACCTGCAAATCATGAATGCTTCGATGGCTCTGACTTGGAGGGAAGCCGGAAGGACACATACAACAGATCTAGAATTCTCCCGAGCGGAAAATGTTACTAAGGAGCAAGCTGCGCACTCGTTGGGACCTGCAAACCACCTAACACTGCGAATTCCGATAAATTCTACCCTGGACGCGGAGGTGTGTTTCTCGCTGCTTCATTCATCTCTAACGATGTTGTGGCGACTCGAGATCAGGAATAAAGGAGCCTCCGCTATCCAGCTAATTTCGGCAGATATGATGGCAGCAGGGTCCGATGAGAGCACGGGCTTTTTGGGTCGCATCAGACAGACTCGCGCCCATTTCAACGAAGAGAGAAATGACAGACTGAGTGGTGTTCACTTCTCCTCACCTGAGGTTGACTTGGCGTTCTATTCTAACGGGTGGCAGAGTTGGAGTTACGCTGGGCTGGTAGGAGCAGACCAATCGATGCCTGGGACTCGACTAGGGCCAATCAGGCGCACAATGATAGACCCGCCGGGCGCGAGTATTTCTAGGGGACGAGGTAGGCTCCATTCAGACATGTTCGGTGTGCTTCTGGATCGCAATAGCTATACTGGAATTCTGGCGGGTTTTCTATCTCAAAATGAGGCATTCGGGACGGTAGTGTCTTGTTTAGAAGGCACACAACCTTCACTTCATCTCCGAACTAACCTGGATGATGTGCTCCTGGATCCGGGTGAAAACTTCATCACAGATTGGTCTTGCCTTGATTTCATCGACACGAAATCCAGTGACCCCCTGTCAGCATATCTGAATTTAACGGCTGACGAGAACTCGGCTCGAGTCGCAAAACCATCACCGCTGGGGTGGTGCTCCTGGTATTGCTTCTTTCAGAATGTCCATCAGACCCATATTCACGATCATCTTAAATGGGCAAAAGAATACCATAATGAAATCCCGCTGGAGGTTATTCAAATCGATGATGGATATCAATCAGATATCGGCGATTGGCTGACAACGAATGAACGCTTTCCCAGGGGCATGGCTCAGCTTGCGGGAGAGATTCAAGGATCGGGTTATGTGGCGGGTTTATGGATTGCGCCTTTTATCGCCCTTCGTTCCGCGCAAGTCGTGAAGAGAAATCCGGATTGGGTTCTTCGAAACCGATATGGTCTGCCAGCAAATACGGGTTGGGTTTGGGAATCTTTTGGTCGTGCTCTTGACGTGACCCATCCTGGCGTACAAGAGGATATTACCAACGTGATTGATACTGTGGTAAACCATTGGGGTTATTCATACCTCAAGCTCGATTTCTTGTATGCGGCAGCGCTCGCTGGCAAACGATACAACCCGCGACTCACAGGTGCGCAAGCGCTTCGGCAGATGTTGATGAAGATCAGGGATGCGGCAGGTGACGAGAGTACTCTCGTCGGGTGTGGCTGTCCGTTAGGTTCTGGTATTGGCATCTTCGATTCGATGCGCATTGGCCCTGACGTAGCGCCTTCCTGGAAGCCAAGATATGCCTTCGTCGACGCGCTCATCCAGAACGAGACAGACCTTCCTTCAGTTCGCAACGCGCTTCATAACACGATCACACGCTCCCCGCTTCATCGCCGCTGGTGGATTAATGATCCAGATTGTTTGCTCCTAAGGAAGGATGAGACACAGTTGTCTGAAGCGGAGGTCCAGACCTTGACGACAGTAGTGGCCCTCTCGGGTGGAGCAGCGATCGTCTCCGACGATTTGCTCGCACTGGATGCGGAGAGAAGAAGCTGGCTTGCCCGCTTGTGCCCACCATTACCTGGGAGAATGCATGTCGCCGATCTCCTCGAGGAAGAGAGACCGAAGCTGTTGCATATGGAGCTTGCAGGACCTATTGGAAAATGGTGGCTCATCGCGATCCTAAATTGGGAGTCGGAAGAGAAGCAATTCGGGATCCCGCTTGAAGTGTTCGGACTTAACCCTTCACTCGATTATCATTGTGTCGATTATTGGAACGCGCAGTACAAGTCTGTTAGCGATAGCGTTCTCTACTCAGGTACCATCGCAGCCCATGGGGTAAAACTGTTTGCGTTGCGTGAAGTGCGAGCTGAGTCACTTTGGGTCGGGGATACTTTACACATATCGCAAGGATTGTGTGTGAAGTCCTGGGATTATCATGACCAAACACTCGTAGTGATGATAGACTGTGAGCGGGGAGCTCAAGGTCAAGTTTGGCTCGCTCTACCTGTTCCCCCGAAATCTTTGCGAGTCGAGGGGAGCGAATTGGCATATGAGGCAGTCAGTGCAAAGGTCTATTCAATTTGTCTTGAGGTCGATGGACCGGCAATCCTGGAAATTGAACAGTCGTGAGGTCGGGAATGACGATTGATCAAACGATCCTGCTCATGACGATCATTTTCGGGTTGGGTGTATTGGTTGCCGTTCGTGTTGGCTGGGTACAAATCCAGGCGGCACGGAAATTACCCTATTATCTTCTGCGCAAAGAGCGGATGCTCGTCGGGTGGCGTTGGTTTGCACTTGCTGCTGTGTTTGTCGTTGCGGGCATCGTGTCGGCGTCTCTTGGGCGCAGGGCTGTCTATGCACTATATCCCCCAACTCCCTCCATCACGCCAACCGCAACGAAAACTTCCACGCCCACAATAACGCCAACTCTAAAAAACACAAACACACCGACGATTACGCTCACATCCACGATTACCCCGACGGCAACGCAGACGCCCACACCATCGCTCCCGGATGAGATCCGCATTCTCCTCTTACGTGAGACACAGACTCCTGATCCCGAGGCGGTCTTCAGTCCCGTGCTGGTGGCTCGGCGGATCGATCGTCAAAATCTTCCGATCGGAGCGTCTGATGTTTTTACGAACCCAGTCAGAAGGCTGTTCGGGACATTCAGCTATAACTATCTCACCGACGGTTTGCGATGGACTGCAATCTGGTATGCCGGATCGGAATTGATCTGTTTGGAAACCCATGCGTGGGATGGGGGAACCGGTGGTTATGGATATACAGAGTGTGAACCGGGAGCCTGGTTTCCTGGAGAGCATGAGGTCCAGATTTTCTTGGGCGAAACGTGGAGGGTCTCAGCGCAGTTCACAATTGAAGGTGATCCTCCAACTCCGACATTGACACCAAGTCCGACTATGCAACCCTGATCCCGGGTTAAGTACTGGCACTTTGATTTGCTTGTGAATTGGGGGAACATCAATTCTGACCATCGAGTCTTTGCTAACTCTAGATGGTGTACCGGTGACACGGTGTGGCATTTAACCTCCCGCAGGTTTAGAAACTGCGGGAGGTTAACGCGCAAACCTCAAGGCGCAGGCAGCACCTGCAACCGGAGGTAAAGTAAAGACGCAGCATGCTGCGTCTCTACGGATGGGGCATATGCCCGGTCGGCTGAGGGCTAGCATTGCCCTACCGGGTTCTTACTATTTGCAATCTTGCTCACCAAAAAATCCATGCGGCGGCAGGAGAAAACTCCGTGATTCGAGGGATGATTGACTCGTCAGAGATATCCATGGTTATGTTACCTATCCACAACAATTGGAGGAGAACCAATGCGGATAGCAGTTCTTACAGCGAGCGAATGAGATTCGTCAGCGCGGTGTAGCCTCTTTCTAGCGGTGGTATTTCAATATATTCATGAGGGGTATGCGCACCGTCACCTCTTGTTAAGCCGATGCAAATAGCGGGATACCCCTTGCTTAAAGGGGCATTGGCGTCTGTTGATCCGACTTCCAGACAACACTCACGGACACCGGCTGATTTTAAAGCCTCACATGCTGTTTTTATGAGTGGATGATCGTCGGGAAGCGAGCCTCCCGGACGATCCCCGATCATGGTAATTTTGACCTTGATTTCATCCCGATGGAAATTATGACATAGGTCTTTTATCGTCCGATCCAGATTGTCCAGTTGAACCTCACCCTCGGAACGCAGGTCAAGCTCAAGACTTGCCTGATTGGCAATCGTGTTGATGGAGGTTCCTCCTGCGATTACTCCCACATTGAGAGTCGTTCGCTGGTCAACGGGCAGGTCGGTATCGATGATTTCAGAACCTAGCTTGAAGAGGGTGTGAATGGCGGAAGGTCGACCCGCATGTGCCCAAGAATGCCCTCCTGCTGTTTCGACAGTGATCCGATAGCGTTTTACCCGAAGTCCTTTGTGATAGATGTTGCCAAGCGCCATTCCCTCCAGGACGATATAGGCTTGTGGCTGATCTTGAAAACGGTTTACAACCTCCTGCATTCCCCGAATATTACCCAGTCCCTCCTCACACACATTAGCAACCAGCCAGATGTCATGTTCAAGCTTCTCCGAGGAGAGATCAAGTGCCAACTCAACAAGTGCTGCTAAGGCGATGGAGTTATCCCCAATTCCTGGGCCAAAGATCCGGTTGCCATCGCGGCGCGTGTCTAAAGGCGTATCTTCTGGGAAGACCGTATCCAGATGAGCAGAGACAATAATTGGGCGGCTGCTTGAACCCGGAATCAGACCGTATAGATTTCCAACAGTGTCCAACTCAATGTCTTTGAGGTTGGCATTCTCGAAAGCAGTCTTGAGAAAATGAGCACGTTTCGATTCATTGAAAGTAGGTGCAGGGATAGACTGAATCTCGATTGCACGGGTGATGAGTCGATCTATATCCATCTCTTATATTTCCCTTAGTCCTGATCGCAGAGCAGACAATCTCGCTTGTTTCAACCCGGGTGCAGCACCAAGAGCGTACAGTGCACCGCTTCCTTCAACAACCAGGGACGATGAAACGCTGCCGCGGAGCGATGCTTCCACAGGGTCCTGCATTTCATTTAGACCAACGAGAAATCCACCACAGAAGGCATCCCCGGCACCTGTCACATCCCGGATCTTGCTCGGGTAAGCTGGGATGAGACAACGACGTTTCGAATCGCGATCCCAAAGTGCCTGCCCTTGGCTCCCTCGTTTTATCACGACAAACCTTGGTCCCATTTCGCTAAAAGCCTCGGCAATCTCCCATGTGTCTTTTATTCCTTGGTAAAAGAACTCGCGCGCCTCGAGTTCGCTGGGAAGAAAGACGTCGATGCCCTTTAGAAGGGTCGGCAAATCCCGTTTGAAATCAGGGGTCATGTATCGGATTGAAGGGTCCAGGGTGATCCAGCGGATGTCATTACCTTGGAAGCGTGGAGGGACAGTTACATGGGATAGATAATCCGCAGGCGCCAGATGTACGCCTTGGACGCCGTTTAACGATGGGGGGATGTCAGTCGGTCGAATTGCCAGGGGTGTGAAACTTTCTCGATTCCCTTGCCCCTCAGTTGAAGATCGGTATTCCAGCAATTCCTTTGGAATGGGCGTATTAATCCGGCGGTAATGAAGTGCTGGGTTAACGTCCACACGCTCTTCTGGCGAGAGGTATGCGTAGAAAGTGATCGTTGAAAGTGGTTCGGAGAGGGCACATACGTTGCTTGTATCGACTCCCGCGTGTTCAAGTTTCTCCAACTTTGCCCTATCGAAGTTGGAACCGATACGCCCGAGAATCCCAACAGAATCGGACCATATCTTGGCGCCAACCGCGGAGTAGATCGCGTTTCCCCCAAGCGCGCCTGAAATCGCCCGATTTGCATGGGTGATACAATAATCTTCCCGAATACCTCCTAGGAAAAGATACTTTGGAGATTCTTGTTTCATCGATTTGATTATACACTCGTGGACAGGAGCGAGTCATGCAGGAATCACTCACGATCCAAATCGAAATGGCTGTGGGTTTCATCTCCGAGTTCTGGAGAAAAGCATCCAATCAGGCTTCGCATCTAGTGTTAGACGGCGAAGCGGTGAGGAAGGTTGTCCTATTAGGCTCAGGCGATTCTCATCACGCTGCCCTCGGATTGGAGCTGGTATTTGGAACCCTGGCGAAGCGGCAAGCGCAGGCTGGTTCGTCGATGTATATCTCACGCTATCTAGTTCCCGACCTTGGGGAGACAAGGCAGGAAACGCTTCTTGTAGGCATATCTTCTTCAGGGGAAGTAGCCCGTACTGTAGAGGCGCTGGAAATGGGCAATGAGATCGGGGCTCAAACACTGGCGATTACGAGCAATGTCGAAAGTACGCTCGCCAAGACAGCGAGTAAAGTGCTTCCAGTTGAGCTCCCCGATTTACCATCTGGTCCCGGTCTGCTCAGTTACTTGGGTTCAATGCTCATGGGATACGCGCTTGCCGCAAGGTTATGCGATGACGACTCAGCGCAGCACTTATCAAGTGTGCTGGATAGATTGCCGCTGATTCTTGAGCGGTGGATGCCGGGCCAACTCGAATCAGGCAAGCGCTTCGCTCACGAAGTTAAGGATGGAACCTGTGTGATGGTTGGTGGGGGGGCGGCTTTTGCCTCCGCCTTATTTGGTGCGGCAAAGGTCATCGAGAGTGCAGGAGAAAGGGCTTGGGCGCAGGAGTTAGAGGAATGGGCTCACCTGGAGTATTTCTGTGAACCCGCAGACATGACTACGTGGATACTGAGGGCTGATGGGCGGTGTCGTTCACGTGAAGAGGAAATTATTAACGCGATGCAGACCATCGGTCGCAACCTTGCGGTCAGTTCATGGGATGGTGGAGATGACTGGCCCCCTCTCCTTCGGGAGAGTTTGTCGCCATTAGCCTTATGGGTTGCCCCGACGGCTTATGCTGCCGAGAGATCGAAACTTCTTGATGAAGTTCCTTTTAGAGGGTTCGGAGGAGGGCGTGACCCGAAAGAGGGAGGCGGCGCCAGCCGTATTCGAAGCAGTCAGAGGCAAGATCTCAAAACCGTCCTTCGCCAGTCTGGCTAATCTGCGCTATCATAAAAATCAATCTTTCTGTCCAGAACGAATTTCCCAGTTGCGGTCGAACCTAAAAATGGTAGAATGGAAATCCGGCAGCGCCATAAGGGGGCTGTCCAATGTTTGAGGGAGCCTGGATCCCCTAATGCCAAAAGCAGATGTTTTGTTGATTGAGAGTGGTCGTGCAAACGCTCCATCATTCGCTCCTGCCCTTGAACGCAAAGGATACGAAGTTCAAGTTCATCACAAAATAGAGAAAGCTGTATCTTCAGCAAAGAAAACCACCCCTGATCTTCTGGTTCTTGATGCGGCTTCAATGAAGACTTCAGGCACGCGTATGTGCCGGAAAGCCAGAGCGGAACTCGATGGGGTCCCCATCATCCTCGTTTCACCCGAAGACACAAACCCCGATCCCGGTAGCGGAGCAAACCTCACTTTAGTCCATCCTTTCACGCCACGGAAACTGCTGAACCGCGTTGAGCGGATGCTTCCCGGTGATGTTCAGTACACACTAGAAGCCGGGCCCATTAAGCTGAATATCGCTAAAGGGCGCGTACGCTGCATGAAAAAGGAAACGCGCCTCACACCCAAGCTGACGAAGCTGTTGGAAGTATTTCTACGGAACCCTGGCCGGCTTATGATGAGGAAGACGCTGATCAGGAAAGTCTGGCAAACAGATTACACGGGGGATACGCGCACGCTCGATGTTCACATGAGCTGGCTGCGGAAGGCGATTGAAGCGAATCCGTCACGTCCAAAATATTTTAAAACCATTCGGGGGATGGGCTATCGGCTCGATCTACCTCAGGATAAATAGCGACAGCAAGAATGACATTGACAATCGACGCCCGTACGGGCGTTTTTTTATTGCTCTCATATTTTTTTGTGAGTGACCCGGCGGATTGCGATGCTCAACCCGGCCACATTAATTAGCCGCAGGGGCTGACCTATCTGTCGGCCCTCAATACTTACACAACCCATTGCCAACACACCTCCCGCAGGTTTCGATCCTGCGGGAGGTTTAACCCGCAAACCGCAATGT
>CBDAFF010000011.1:0-29923 GCA_965195195.1 uncultured Anaerolineales bacterium
GCGTATTGGGAGCAACTCGGTCTGAGGAGTTTCCTACAACAATACCTACTTCGTCATACCTGAACGAACCGCCGGATGCGGACCCGCATGTCCGGTGGTGTGGGAGGGGGGAGCCGTGAGGTTTCCCCCTATCCCGATTTCGCCGATACAGGCAGAAGAGCAGTCTTGTTGAGCAGAGTATTTATTTAGAGCGGCTCGAACTTCGCCGTGAAGTGCCGCAGCAGCTCTGGGGCGTAAGTGATCCGGCAGCCTTTAATCGAGCCCTTGTGTTCTGCGATTCGCTTAAACGTCTCGATCACGAAATCCATGTGCGCCTGTGTGTACATCCGGCGCGGTATTGCCATCCGCAGCAGCTCCATCAACGGATAGTGCTCCTCGCCGGTCTCAGGGTCAGTGTACGCAAAGGCGACTGAACCCAGCTCGACGCCGCGGATCCCGCCCTCCAGGTAAAGTTCTATCGAAAGTGCCTGGCCTGGAAATTCATCACGGGGGATATGCGGCAGCAGACTGCTGGCATCGACGTAGACCGCATGACCTCCGGGTGGTAGGACGACGGGAATCCCCGCATCATGCAGCCCCTCGACGAGGTATGCCGTCTGGCCCAGACGGTACTCGAGGTATTGTTCGTCCAATCCTTCCCACAGTCCGACGGCGATGGCTTCCAGGTCCCGCCCGGCAAGACCACCGTAGGTGGGGAAGCCTTCACGCAGGATGAGCTCGTTCTGCGCCCTCTGGAAGAGGCCATCGTCGTTCATCGCCAGGAATCCACCGATGTTGACCAGGGCATCTTTCTTGGCGCTCATCGTCGCGCCATCTGCCAATGAAAATACATCCTGCGCGATTTCGAGAGTCGTTTTTTCGGCATACCCACTCTCGCGGGTCTTAATGAAATAAGCGTTCTCCGCGTAGCGGCAGGCGTCGATGAAAAAGGGAATTTTATACTTACGGTAGATTTCGCTTGTCCGGCGGATATTCTCAAGCGACACAGGCTGCCCGCCGGTGGCGTTGTTCGTGATCGTGGTCATGCCCAGGGGGATGTTCTCCACTCCTGTTTCTTTGATGAATGCCTCTAATTTTTCGATGTCCATGTTCCCTTTAAAGGGATGGAGCGCGGCCGGGTCGGCAGCTTCATCGATCACCAGGTTGACGGGGCGCCCGCCGCGGGCGCGGATGTTGGCTTCGGTGGTGTCGAAATGTGTGTTCGAGGGGATGCTGTGTCCAGGCTTTATGAGCAAGGCGCTGAGAATGTTTTCGGCGGCTCTGCCCTGATGGGTGGGGACGAAATGCTTGAAGCCGAAAATCTGGGACATCGCTTCCTTGAGCCGGAAGTAGGAGCGTGCTCCGGCGTAAGATTCGTCACCCTGCATCATTGCTCCCCACTGGCGGTCGCTCAGCGCACCGGTGCCGGAATCGGTGAGAAAATCGATGAAGATATCGTCAGAGCGAAGTCCGAAGATGTTGAAGCCTGCCGCTGCCAGCGCAGTTTCACGGTCTTTGCGGATGATCCTGCGAATGGGTTCGACGGTTTTAATCCGGAACGGTTCGGGTGGATAAGACCTCATATAAGCCTCCGCGCGTTGATTTTGATGGTGTTTTATTCGTCGACAATTCCCGGGTGCTGCATATACCGGGAACAGGTTCAGTCGGAAATCTATCCCGCTGAATCCCCAACCCGCTGATTGTACATGATATGTTCAGCGGGCGTCGGGAAACCGATTCGCTCTTCTTCTTGATGAGCGCTTGTACAGCGACTATACTTCAGTTCTTGCAGAGAAAAAAACCCGCAGCTTCATAGTATTCTCGCATCCGGCGATGAGCATCGAGGGGGAAGATAGGAGCACCGTTGATACCTGAAGAATTTCAACTTGGCGATCTTGAAATCGTCACCTTCGAATTGGGGTTGGCGATGACGAACACCTACCTGCTTGGCGATCCAGACACGAAGAGCGCGATTGTGATCGACCCCGCCTGGGATGGTGAGCAAATCGCGGGTGCGGCGCGGGATCGCGACTGGCAAATCAACGCGATCTGGCTCACACACGCGCATTTCGACCATTTTGGCGGTGTGAGCGGCATCGTAAATTCCACCGATATGCCAATCCCGGTAGCGCTCCATCCGTTGGATCATCCACTCTGGCAAGCCCACGGAGGTGCAGGTTCTTTTGGGATTACCGAATTCGACCCCGGCCCGGAGCCCACGATCGACCTCAAACCCGGAATGGAACTCACGCTGGGAAACTATCGCTTTGAGGTCCGGCACACACCTGGTCATTCTCTCGGTCATGTGATTTTCATCTCCGCGGGGCTTGGGGCGGTCTTCTGCGGTGACCTTATCTTCTCTGGCAGTGTCGGGCGGACAGATCTACAGGGGGGGGATTGGAATACGTTGCTTCAGAGCATTCGCGAGGAGATCCTCGTGCTTCCGGATGAGACCCGCTTGTTCACCGGACATGGTCCACCCACGACGGTTGGCAAGGAACGCCGGAGTAATCCCTTCGTCACGGGGGAGATTCTATAATTGGATCTGCTCTAGATATTCACTCTTACCAATAAATGCCGTTTCGAGTGAGCCGTGCAACGGCGACCGAGAAATCCCTGCGATGTCGCTCGTGAGAGCTCCATCTCTGGAAACGAATGGTTTCCTCTCTCCTTTAATCCAGCTTGCACAGTTGTTCTCTATTCTTTGAAAGTAAAAGATTATGGAGTAGTTTGCATTTCTGATTGAATCCATGCCAGCCAGGCGCGGACTTCTCCGTCCGGCTCCTGCGGAGCGATTGCCAGGATCGAGATGCGAAGAGGATAGCGACCATCGTGAATGGTTGCCGTTCCGGGGAGGGTCCCTTCGACACGGATCGGGTGGACCTTTTCACCAAGGGCTGAATAGGGCAGGAAACCAATTGCCCCTTCATTTTCATCAACAAGTTGTAGAACAGCAGCCGGCGTAGGCCCGAGCAGGGCGTTGTTCGTGAAACGCTGCCCGTTCATCACGGTAGACTGGAATGCGGTTCGAAGTTCATCGCCGGGAAGCGGGATTACCGGTTGGATCGGAAGATCGGTGTCTGCAAGGGATTCCCAACTGCTCATACGACCGATGAAGATTGCAGCCAGTTCGTCAATGCTCAGGTCGCGCACGCGAAGATCGGGATGTACAACCACCACAATTCCATCTTCACTTAAGGGTGTAGCGAACCACCCTGTCGGCGGCGTAAGTCCCCCGATAAGGACATCACCGTTTCCTTCTTCCAGGGATGCGAAAGCTGCTTCTTGCGGTTGGTTCCCAAGTGAGATAAACGAATCCGGGTTGACTTGAAGGTATCCATCGAACCAGGTTTTTACGAGATTTGCATAGGCGGGTGTGCTGATTACCTGCTGCACCACAGGCGTTGGGGCAGGTGTTGCCGCCGGCGCGCACGCGCCCACATAACTCACTGCGATCGCGAGCAGGATGAGATTAACCCTTAAACGCATAGACGATCAAACCTCCCAATCCAACGATAGTACAGTAGATCACGAAGATATTAAGCGGGTGGCGCCGAAGGTAGGAAAGAAGCCAATGGATAGAGGCCAGGCCTACGAGCGCTGAAGTTGTGAAACCAATGAATAGGTTGGTTAGTTGCGACCCTGGGTCAGGGATGGCGGACAGATCCAACAGAGCGATAATACCCGCGCCGAGCATTGCTGGGATCGACAAGAGGAAAGAGAAACGAGCTGCATCTTCCCGCTTCAGCGAGCGCAGCAAACCGCCCGCGATTGTGGATCCGGAGCGTGAAATCCCCGGGAATAGCGCCAGGGTCTGCGCAAGGCCGATCCACAGGGAATCTACCCAGTTCAAATCCTTCATGGGCTTGTCGGCGCGGTGGAGGCGTTCGCTGACGAAGAGGATGGCTGCTGTAACCAAGAGGAAGAGTGAGACTGCGAGCGGGCTGTCGAATGTTTTCTCGACGACTGGTTTGAGTAAAAGCCCCAACGCTGCGGCTGGTAGGCTGCCCAGGAGGATCAACCACGCCAGGCGGGCATCGGGTTCATCGAACGGGCGACGTTGAAGAATTCCATGCAGGGCAGCGGTGAACATACTCAGGAGTTTCCGCCGGAAGTAGAGGATGACAGCGAGAGTGGTCCCCCACTGAATCAGGACGTCGAAGATGAACGCAGTTGCGGGGTCGAACTGCCAGTTGAGAAGCCAGGGTACGAGCACCAGGTGACCACTGGAAGAGATGGGGAGGAATTCGGTTACTCCTTGCACGATCCCGAGTATGAAGGCTTGAAAAGGTGTCATCGATCACTCCACGTCTTGCCGGTGTTTGTTGAAATGAGAGCGGAATTCTGACGCAAAATTCTCCAGATTACCAGCGATGATGGAATTCCTGAGATCGCCGGCGAGAGAGGTGAGCATATAGATGTTGTGGATGGAGAGCAGCGTCGCGGCGAGCATCTCCCCTGCAGCGCATAGATGGCGGATGTAGGCCCGGGTGAAGGTCGTACAGGTGTAGCAGGAGCATCCTGGGTCCAGCGGTCGTTCATCATCAGCGTACTGCGCTTTGCGCATATTCATCCGTCCGCGCCGGGTCAGAGCGCTGTGGTTGCGGGCCATCCGTGTTGGCAGGACACAGTCGAATAGGTCCACCCCGCGCTGAACGGCTTCTACTAGGTCCTCCGGGCTACCGACGCCCATAAGATACCGCGGCCGATCTGCAGGCAGCACATCATCGACGACTTCAAGCATCACTTGCATCTCCGCTTTTGTTTCGCCGACAGAAAGACCCCCGATGGCGATACCCGGGAAATCGAGACCGGCGATGAATTGCGCGGATTGTTCGCGTAAATCGGAGAACACACCGCCCTGCAAGATTCCGAAGAGGGCTTGATCGTCCCGAGTTTTCGCGGCCAGGCAGCGTTCAGCCCAAGCGTGGGTCCGGGCAAGGGCAGACTCATTCTCGCTGCGATCGTATGGGGCAGGACACTCATCGAAAGCCATGATGATGTCAGCACCGAGTTGTTCCTGGACGGCGATGACGCTCTCTGGTGTGAAGCGCAGGGTTGTTCCATCGAGATGGGATTTAAACGTAACCCCATCCGCATCGATCTCGCGTTGATCGGCTAGCGAAAATACTTGAAAGCCACCGGAATCGGTGAGAATAGGCTTTTGCCAGCCCATGAATGCGTGCAGTCCCCCAAGAGAAGCGATCTTCTCCGTGCCAGGTCTCAGGAAAAGATGGTAGGTATTGGCAAGGACGAGCGTTGCACCTGCTGCCTCGATTTGGCGCGGTGTCAATGCTTTGACCGTCGCCTGGGTACCCACCGGTGCGAAGACAGGCGTGAGCAGCTCGCCGTGCGGTGTTTGAAGGGTCCCCGCCCGTCCGCGGCCATCCTGTCCAGTAAGGTGAAAGCTGAAATCACCCATCACATTGGTTTCCACGATGAAGGGTCATTGGGAGGATGATGTCAGCGATGTTCTGGAAGCGTTCCATTCGGAGGCTCATAGCGCTCGATTATACCCACGCCTTCGATAAGTTGTCATCTCTGGGTGGTGGTCTTATACTCAGCGGCATGAATTCAAAAGACAGCTATTCCACCTGGGTCGAAGTCGATCTCGGGGCGATCGAGGAGAACGTCCACTACTTCTTGCAGAGCACGAGCAGGCAGCTCATGGCGGTTGTTAAGGCTGAAGCCTACGGGCATGGCGCAATACAGGTCGCTAAAACGGCGTGCAAAGCGGGAGCCAGTTGGTTAGGCGTCGCCCGTGCGGGGGAGGCGCTCGAATTGCGAGCTGCAGGCATCGACGAGCCGATTTTCCTCCTGGGCTGGACTCCGCCGGCGCGGTTGGAAGCATTAATTGAAGCTAATGTCTCCTTGACTTTCTGGAGTGAAGCGCAGCTGGCTGATATTTCCCGAGCTGCGGAGAAGGTCTCCGGTCGGGCGAACGTCCATCTAAAAATCGACACTGGGATGAGCCGTGTGGGCGTGAAGCCGGAGGAGGCATCACAACTGGCTCAGGAGGCAGGGCGAATACCGTCTGTGTATCTCGAAGGCGTATTCACCCATTTTGCGAAGGCGGATGAGCCGGATCCGGCCAGTACAGATTCACAGCTGCGGATATTTCACGAAATCGTAACCAGTTGGGAATCAGCGGGTCTTCGCCCTCCGTTGGTGCACTGTGCGAACTCGGCCGCTGCGCTGCGCAGACCGGAGGTGTGGTATGACCTTGTGCGGGTGGGAATCGCGATGTACGGGCTGCACCCCTCAAGCGCCTGTAAGCTACCGGGAGTCGTGCGGCCGGCGCTTACGTGGAAATCCCGTCTCACTCAGGTCAAGGTGCTCCCGCCCGGGCGAGGGATCAGTTATGGGCACATTTACACAACGTCGTCTGAGGAGCGGATCGGGACAGTCCCGGTCGGTTATGCTGACGGTTTCCGACGCGTCGAGGGAAATGAGGTTCTTGTGGGGGGAAAACGGGTTCCGGTAGTCGGGCGGGTGACGATGGATCAGATCATGGTCCAACTTGATGCGCTTCCGGACGCCCAACCAGGGGATGAGGTTGTGATCATCGGCTCACAAGAGGCGGAACGGATCAGCGCAGAAGATGTGGCTGATCGCTGGGGGACGATAAATTACGAGGTCACCTGTGCGATTATGAAACGCGTTCCCCGTGTTTATTCGTAATCAATTGTACAAGGGGGAGTGAGTCAACGATCGGTCTTTGTGCGAAGAGGCCGACATGGAGTCGGCCTCTTATCCATTAAGATATTCAACCGCGTCAATTTGCCCGCCGAGATAAGCTTTCTTCACCTCTGGGTTCTCCAGCAGATCGCTGGATTTCCCTTCCAATACTACGGATCCGCTTTCCAGCACATAGCCGCGTTGAGAAAATTTAAGCGCCATACGGGCGTTCTGCTCAACGAGGAGGATGGTTGTGCCCTCCTTGTTTATGAAAGACTCCGGCTGAAAGCCCCGTCGCTTGCGGCGGGGTAGTTTACTAGATGACCGCCATCAAGAGGACAATAAGACTGAGCCCGGATTCAGGATGTGTTCTCCCACCCGATCCTTTCAACTAAAGGCCAGTCCAGAATCTTGACATAGCATACGGTGTCATGCTAAAGTGTAGTTATGTAGTATCACGGTACTACTCCCGGTTCAGACGTTCCCAGGAGGGGGATAGCATGAAGCTCATCCGGTGTCTTGCAGTTGCGGCGATGTTCGCCGCGCTTTTTGTTTTCGCGAACCTCCATTCGCTGGGGATAGTCGGTTCGTCACTAAACCTGGTTTTTCCGATAGCAGGCGCTGGGTTGTGTGAATAGGGTTCTGTTATCGGCTTCGTGACGATCTCTGAGGGGGAGCTCTCACGCTCGTGGGATCTACAGGGACGGAGCGGCGTGGCGGTTCGGACAGAGGTGTCGGCACAGTCCGGCACAGCCGACGTCACGCCGCTCTTTGCGTTATAAGTATTCCTCCTTCCGGAGCGCGCTGCATCTCTGTCAACACTCGCAGGCAGTGATCATCGCTGCCAATGAAAAGAGGATCCACACCACCTACAAATTGGTCCTTGCGGTCACTCGGAATAGCCTATCTGAACTCCTAATTAACGTCATTGAAGGTGCTCATCCCGAGCATAGCTACCCATCCTTCACCTTGACTTCCCTCCCATGCCCCTCGTAGAATGATGCTACGAATATGCACAGGTCGGGGAGAGACCCTTAACCATCAGGGCACCGAAGGGGCAAACCGCATCTACGCGTGCAGGCATGCGGTGAAACTCTCAGGTAAAAGGACCCGATCTGGCCGAACCTCTGGAAAGTCTCCGGACACCGAAGGGGCAACTCCTCACAAGGGAAGAATCTCTCAGGTTGATGACAGAGGGCGCACACCCCGGTCGGTGTGTGCTCTGCGCGCAGTACCCAAAAGCCATTTTTAAGGAGGTCAGCATGGAATATCCCAAGGATTTGAAGTACACCGAGAGCGACGAATGGGTCCGCGTCGAAGGGAAGATCGGCACGACCGGAATTTCCGACTACGCCCAGGATCAGTTGTCGGATATCGTCTATGTCGAGACCAACACACCCGTAGGTGAATCTGTACAGAAGGGTGAGACTCACTCGGCGGTGGAATCGGTGAAAGCCGCTGCTGATGTCAATATGCCTATCGGTGGGGTCATCACAGAGATCAATGAGAACCTTGCTGACACACCGGAACTGGTGAACACGGATCCATACGGCGAGGCCTGGATGGTGAAATTCGAGATCAGTGACCCCGAGGAGCTGGACGGCTTGATGGATGCGGCAGCTTACGAGAAGTTCAACGAGGAGCGAGATCACTAATGACCTACATCCCCCATACCGATAAAGACCGCCAGGAGATGCTGGCGGTGGTTGGCGTGGATCGTCTAGATGACCTATATGAAGCCATCCCCGAGAACGTGCGTTTCCCGGATCTTAACCTCCCTGATCCAATTTCGGAATTGGAAATCACCCAGGAACTGCAGGCAATTTCGGAGGCGAACTTAGAGGTCTTCCACACATCCTGTTTCTTAGGCGCCGGCGCGTATAACCACTTCATCCCCTCCGTCGTCGACCATACCTTGAGCCGCAACGAGTTCTATACGGCCTATACCCCCTACCAACCGGAAATCTCTCAAGGGACGCTTCAAGCGATCTTTGAGTATCAGAGCCTGATGGTCCAGTTAACCGGGATGGACGTTTCCAATGCGTCCCACTACGATGGAGCGACCGCCTTAGCGGAGGCCGTGATCCTGGCGCTGAATCACCATCGTGGCAAACGAAACAAGATCGTGATCTCACCAGCGATTCATCCCCACTATCGCCAGGTCGTGCGTACGTACACGCAGGGCATGGGGCTCACGATCACGGGCGACGAAAAATGCGAGACCGAACCCAAAGATCTTGTGAAGATGCTGGACGAGGACACCGCGCTCGTGGCCGTGCAGTACCCGGATTTCTTCGGCAACATCAGCGATCTCTCGGCTCTGGGAGAGGCCGCACAGGCAAGCGGAGCGCTCTTCTGTGTCGTAGTCAATCCGCTGGCGCTGGGTATGCTCGTGCCCCCCGGCGACTTCGGCGCCGACATCGTCGTCGGTGACGGTCAACCTCTTGGTATTTCGCTCTCCTATGGTGGACCCACCGTGGGCATCTTCACGACGAGGGATAAATACGTTCGCAAGATGGCCGGACGCCTGGTGGGCGAAACAATAGATAGCCGTGGGCAGCGCGGCTACGTGCTCACGCTCACCCCGCGCGAACAGCATATCCGCCGTGATAAAGCGACTTCGAATATCTGCAGCAATCAGGGTTTGATGGCGCTCGCGTCGGCAGTTTATCTGAGCGTCGTGGGGAAGCAGGGTCTGCGGAAGGTCGCCGAACTTTGCTATCACAAAGCCCATTACACCGCAGAACGGATCGATGCGCTGAAAGGTTTTACGCTCTGGAATAAGCATCCGTTCTTCCACGAATTCGTCATTAAATGCCCGCGACCAGTCGCGGAGATCAACGAGCGCCTGCTCGAGTGGGATATCCTCGGTGGGTATGACTTGGGTCGGGAATATCCTGATCTTAAGGACCATATGTTGATCGCCGTTACGGAAGTGATCGCCAAGGCAGAGATCGATGACCTTGTGGCTGCGCTGGAGGAGGTCTCCAATGACTGAGCCTCTGATTTATGAGTTATCCTCACCCGGACGCAAAGGTGTATCGCTGCCGGCGGTAGATGTTCCCGAAACGGCGCTCCCGGAAGGCCTGGTGCGGGAGGAGTTACCCCTACCAGAAGTCGCCGAGAATGACGTTGTGCGCCATTTTATGCGCCTCTCTCAATTGAACTACAGTGTGGATACGGGCTTCTACCCTCTGGGTTCATGTACGATGAAGTACAACCCCAAGGTCAATGAGGACATGGCCCGTCTTCCTGGTTTCGCATTAACACATCCCCTGCAAGATCCTGATACAGCCCAGGGTAACCTGGCGATGATGTATGCTCTCCAGGATTGGCTCATGGAGATTGGCGGGTTTGCCGGAGTGAGTCTCCAACCCGCGGCGGGAGCACACGGAGAGCTAACGGGGATCCTCATCATCCGGGCATACCATCATGACCGCGGTGATAAGGAACGTAACAAGATTCTCATCCCCGACTCAGCGCATGGGACCAACCCTGCCAGCACGACGATGAGCGGGATGGATGTGATCGAAATCCCCTCCGACGCACGCGGCAATATCGACCTGGATGAGCTCAAGAAACACTGTGATGAGAGCGTCGCTGGTTTGATGCTCACGAACCCCAATACGCTAGGGCTTTTCGAAGAAAATGTTCAGGAAGTTATCGATCTGGTCCATGGATGCGGCGGTTTGATTTACGGTGATGGAGCGAATATGAATGCCCTGCTCGGCGTGGTCAGGCCAGGCGATCTCGGCATTGATGTACTCCACTACAATCTCCATAAGACCTTCTCCACACCGCATGGCGGGGGTGGTCCAGGTTCGGGTCCCGTCGGAGTCGTCGAGAAGCTGGTCGACTTCCTTCCAGATCCAGTGGTGGGGATTGTTGATGATGGCGATGAAGCCAAACCGCCATTGTATGGGCTCATTACTCCTGAAAAGAGCATCGGCAGGGTGAAGGCTTTCCACGGACATTTCGGGGTCATCTTGCGTGCATACACTTATATGCGCATGCTGGGGAAATCGGGACTGCGGGCGGTATCGGATTATGCTGTACTGAACGCCAATTACGTGCTGGCAAAACTGCGCGATACCTACAAAGTCCCCTTCGATCGCATCTGCATGCATGAGTTCGTCGCTGAAGGGCACTGGGACGATGCGCCTGACATCCATGCCCTGGATATCGCCAAGCGGTTGATGGACTACGGCTTCCATCCCCCGACGAATTACTTCCCGTTGATTGTGCCTGAAGCACTCATGATCGAGCCCACCGAGACGGAAAGTAAAGAGAGCCTCGATGCCTTCATAGAAGCGATGCTTGCGATAGCGAAGGAAGCCCGCGAGGATCCTGAGACCTTGAAGAGCGCTCCACATAAAACGTTGTTTGGGAGAATGGACGAATTGCAAGCCGCACGGCAGCTGGTGCTGTGCTGCCGTCCGCTCTATCTGGATAAACCTGATAACAAATAGCTGTCTCTGGAAGATGAATTCCAGGATGAATATTTGAACACGCACCTAAAAAGCAAAGCGCCTGCCCAGAACCTGGCAGGCGCTTTGTCCCCGATGAATGAAGCGGCCTCGGTTCCCCAATGAATCCGAGGTCAAGAAGATGCAATGATCCTCTGAATTATATAAGAGTACTCTCAATGAAGTCTGAACCCTCAGGAGGTCAAAGGTAGTATCGAGGGTATTGTGGAATGCGGTAGAATGCAATCACCGAAACGAGGTTCTCCAAATGACTCGTAAATCAGATGCGGTCATCCGTGAGGTAAAGAAGCGGGAGACTGTCCAAATTCATTTACCGGACAATGGCATCCTTGAAGGTCCCAGAGGAAGTCAACTGGAGACTTTTCTAAAAGTGCTCACACCACCTTCGCCAATTGTAGGCGCTGTGGTCAACGGCGAATTGCGTGAACTAACATACCCGATTGAGATGGACTCCCGTGTTCGGCCTGTAACGATAGGATCAGCCGATGGTATGCGGATCTACCGCCGTTCGTTGACCTTTCTATTGGCGGCTGCCTTTGAGGAACTCCACCCAGATGCAAGATTGACCGTGGACCACTCCGTCTCCTCGGGGGGATATTACTGCGAAGTAAGCGACCATGATCCACTCTCCAAAAGGGAGCTTCAGAAGGTTGAAGAGCGCATGCGGGAATTCGTCGATGAAGACTTGCCGTTTGCCAAGATGGTCACTTCAGTGGATGAGGCGATCGAACACTTCACCAAGAAAGACAACAAAGATAAAGTTAGACTGCTGACGCATCGGAAGAAACCGCACCTGGTTCTCTATCAATTAAAATCACACCGGGACTACCATCATGGGTATATGGTCCCCTCGACTGGCTATCTCCAATGGTTCGCTCTATATAAAACCGGAAGTGGCTTTACACTGCGTTTTCCTAGACGACACCAACCCACAAAACTCCTGCCGCTTCCGGATTACTCGAAACTGCTGAATACATTCCGGGAATATGGCAGCTGGCTGCATACATTGGGGATTTCCAGCATCGGTGCCTTGAACGATGCCATCCTCGCCGGACGGGCGAGGGAGGTGATTCTCGTGTCTGAAGCCCTGCATGAAGGGCGGATTGCCGAAATCGCGGCGAGACTCACCAGAGAACATGAGGCAACACGGTTGATCCTTGTCGCCGGTCCGTCCGCTTCCGGGAAAACAACATTCTCGAAGCGGCTCTCGGTTCAACTTCTGGTGCGAGGTTTATCACCCTTCCCACTCGAATTGGATCATTATTTTGTCGATCGCGATAAGACACCGGTTGATGAAAATGGCGAGTATGACTACGAATCGCTCCAGGCGCTTGACCTTGATCGGCTGAACCATGACTTACGGAAGTTAATACGGGGGGAGCGAGTACATCTACCAGATTACAACTTCATTACCGGGCGATGCGAGCCAGGAGAGGAAGTACAGCTGGCTCCCGATCAACTGATCATCCTGGAGGGCATCCACGGGCTCAATCCAGAACTTATCCCGGAGATCCCTTCCGAGAACACCTTTCGAGTTTATGTCTCCGCGCTGACCCAACTCAATCTGGATAGCTTGAACCGAGTATCCACAACAGATACACGTCTTATCCGCCGTATTGTGCGTGATGCTGCGCGGCGAGGATATTCTGCGGTGGAGACGATCCGCCGTTGGGAGTCTGTGCGCCGCGGCGAGAAACGCTATATCTTCCCATTCCAGGAAAACGCCGATGTGATGTTCAATTCCGCATTGATGTATGAAGGCTCTGCCCTTGCGCCGCTTGCGGAACCTTTGATCCGGCAGGTTCCCTTCGGGACGGAAGAGCACGTGGAGGCGAAACGTCTGCTCACCTTCCTGGATTGGTTCATACCCATCGACACCAGGCTGATCCCGGACAACTCGATTATGCGTGAGTTCATCGGTGGATCGATTCTTGAGGAGTTCAATCCCTGGCCGGCGCCGTGACGCCAGGAAAATGAGACTGGTGGTCAACTGTAATTAATCGAGAACCTGGACGAAATCCATTGGCAGCCGTGCATGCACGGCTGTTTCGATTTTTGCGAAGAAACTCAACGACAAATAGAAAAGCGGGAAGGATTTGGTTTCCAGGGGGTGAGGTTCATACACAGAGCCGATGATGTCGCCCGCGATCGCTACGGGCATAACCAGGACTCCATAATCAAATCCCTACTAATTAATCGTCGCTCACGAGAGGTGGGTGGCGTCGGCGTTTCTTCATGCTGTGGTGCTTCTTTTGCTGCAGCCGCCTCTCTTTTACGCCCCTCGGCGGCCTGGTCTTCATCCTACGCTTGGGCACCTGCGCCGCCCGACGGATCAAATGGGCTAATCGCTGGCGCGCCTCCTGCCGGTTTCGCTCCCGCGAACGGAAGGAATGCGCAGCGATAATGAGCACCCCATCTTTGGTCAGACGCTTCCCGGCGATTTGCTTGAGTCGATTTTTAACATCTGAGGGGAGGGAGGTAGATCCCCGGACATTGAAACGCAGCTGCACGCTGGTCGCGGCCTTATTTACATGCTGGCCTCCAGGACCGGGTGATTGGATATAGCGTTCCGTGAGTTCCCGTTCGTCGATGAAGATCGTCTCAGTTACACGCACAAAGACCTCAAATATTCGTTAATCACCGATGAAGGGATATTTTTGAAAGCTCGGTGAAGTCGTTCCCATAGAATCGAATGCGAAATCATTGCGTTCAGTGAACTTTCTGCGGCCAGAGGGGCTGGGCAACAAATCTATTTAGAACACAAACGGGATCATCCGCCAGGTGCGTTTCTGGTAATCCACGTAAACCTCTCCAAATCGGCCTAGATTCTCATCTTCTTCATACAACGTCGTCGCCATCAGGAAAGCTGTAGCACCAAGTGCGATCCCCGCTGCTGTCCATGTTGGGTGTTTAAAGAAGACGCCCCAGCCAAAGAGGAGCAGCGATGTATAGAGAGGGTGTCGGATGAAACGGAAAACACCAGAGTCAACAAGTTGTGTCGTCGTTTCAATCCCATCCGTTGGCTGGCCATACTTGTGCAGCATCCAAAAGCCGTGAAACGCGAGGACCATGGATCCGAGCAGCAGAATCCAGGAAAAGACTTGCTGGGTTGAGAAGGGTGCAAAGAACCACGAGGGGCTGTTTAAATACACGAGTAGGAGCAACGCCTCGAACGCTAGCAAGCGGAAAAAACGGTAGGAGCGAGGCTTGAATCGCGGTCGACCCGAGAGGATCACCGCGCCGAGTCCAAGGATGATGAAGAGAATGGAACGCATTGGAATATCCTGTTGGCGAGGGTCTATCTTCAACCCAAATCCTGAAATTAGATGATAGCCCGTGAAAAGTATAAAAATTCGTTACAGGCTGCGTGCGGTGCCACGCTCTCTATTCTAGTCCCGGATCGCTGCTATTGATAATTCCAGGTAAGATGTCACGAGTGCTAAATGCACAATCAATGGACCTATTATGCGTTTATCATCTGTGTAGCAATCCTGCTGTGAAGCGTCTCCCTTGTCTCATCGACATGCTTGACAGTCTTGATAGCTGGTTGAAAGGGACTTAAAGGTCATTCAAGTGTTATATTTATAGTGCGCTAACCTGCGTTGTCTTTGAATTTGTGGACGACTTCGCAGTGTAATTGTGCTTGTCCGGATCTCTGCGTAGGATCCGAACGAATGGGGCGAGGAACACCGTGACAGAGTTGATTGGTAAAACTCTAGGTCATTATCGCATCCTGGAGGTCGTTGGCCAGGGTGGGATGGCAACCGTATATAAAGCGGCAGATCTTCGGGATGAGAAAATCGCTGCTGTAAAAGTCATGCTGCCCTACCTCAGCCGGGATGAAGGGCTCAAGAAACGTTTCCGCCAGGAAGCGAAAATGCTCAGCCGGCTTAAACATGCAAATATAGTCCCCATCCTTGACTACGGTGAAGAGAACGGTCATTTGTATTACGTCTTACCGTATATGCCGCTAGGGTCGCTCGCGGATCGTCTGACAAATGGTCCGATAGCTATTGAAGAAACTGCTGAAATCATCTCTCAATCTGCGGCAGCTTTACAGCACGCACATGATAAGAGTGTCGTCCATCGCGATGTGAAACCCTCCAATATTTTGCTGGATGAGCAAGGGAAAGCCCAGCTCTCTGATTTCGGTTTCGCCTATTGGTCTGAGGCGACCTTGGACCTGACGGGGTCAGGGCTGGTTGGAACCCCGGGGTATATGTCGCCTGAACAGTGCCTGGGAGAAGGTATCACCGAGCTGTCTGATCAGTATTCGTTAGGAGTAGTGCTCTATCGGCTTGTTGTCGGGCGTATACCTTTCGAGGGTGAAACTCCACTGGCGATCGCGCTCAAGCACATCAACGAACCCCTTCCGCTTCCGCGTGAAGTGAATCACGGCGTCCCAGTACCACTCGAGAATGTCTTGATCACTGCGCTCGATAAAAATCCCAAGAATCGCTACGGTTCGATCGCGATTTTCAACGATGCCTTGCAGGATGCGATCCTGACCTCGGTGCAGAATGGCCATGAGCTTACGGCAGTAATGCCGCGACTCAATCGCTTCTATGTGACCCGCGATCGATGGCGGCGGAAGCTCCGAGCTGCGTTCTCCCGCCCCACAGTTCGCCGGTGGCCGGTTTTACTGGGGGTCATGGTGCTGCTATTAGCATTCCCGATAGGTGCATTTGCGCTGCGGGGTGTCGTAGGCGCTCCGCCGAACGACGCGAATGATCCTCAAGCCGCCATCGCCTTCGAGGCGACGATCAATGCGCTTTACACAGCGAATGCCCCGCTCGGCGAAAATGCAGATGATCCCGATCAGATCCAGACGGCTGTAGCCGGGACGCTGAGCGCCCTGGAAACCCAGACGGCGAGCGATCAAACCTCAACGCCGATTCCAACCTCATGGTCGATTTGGGATGTTTTTCGGAGTGAGACGCACACGTCCACTCCGACGCCGACCAACTGGTATTCCTCGACAAGCACGCCCACTGCAGAATCTGGTTCAGGCGGGGAACCGACCAACACACCAGGACCGACGGATACTTCCACCCCCGGGGAGCCTACATCCACGCCGGCTCCCACGAACACGCTCCCTCCGCCAACGTCTACTGCAGTTCCTACCGACCCGCCAATATTAAACTGCAAGGATAAAGCTGAACCAGGTGATAATCGCTACTGTACACCCACACCAGGTGGCTAAATCCGATATCCTAAACCCCGCGCATTTGCCAAACGTATCAAAGTCAGAATAGTAGATATTCAATCCCGTCAGTGAGCGGGTGTAAGCCAGCGGTTACTGACTCGAGGTGGCTTCATAAGAAGGCTGTTCACTGAGAACGGCGAAGTAAAATTTTTAAGACGATTCAGGAAGATCGGTCTCTGGTCTTCGATCCAGGTCCTGGTCAATCCAGGAACGGGGGTCCTCGAGCGGCTCGATGTGGGTGAAGACGGTCGCGGAGGGGATTACCTCACGGATTTCACGTTCGATCGTTTCCAGTAAATCATGCCCTTCCTGAATGCTCCAATCTCCTGGCGCTTGAATGTGCATGGAGATGAAGCTGCGTGATCCCGCCTGGCGTGTGCGCAGTGCGTGATACTTGGTTTTGGAGCCGCAGTTGCGTTCCAAAATGGCCTGGATCGCGGCGACCTCCTGCTCTGGAAGCGCGGTGTCAATCAAGCCCAAAGCCGAACGTTTCAGGATCTTGAACCCGTTTAAACCGATCCAACCGGCGACGATTAACGCGACCAGGGGATCAAGGATCTGCCAGCCTGTTATGCCAACGAGTCCTACCCCAACCAGGACGCCCATTGAAGTCCACACATCGCTCATCAGGTGCTGGCCATCCGCTTCGAGGGCGATGGATCGTTCGCGTCGACCGACGCGGATTAAAATCAGAGCTGTTACTAAGTTAATAACCGAAGCTGCAGCGGAGATTAGCAGACCCAGGCTCAAGTGATCGATCGGCTGTGGATTGAGCAGCCTCTGGATGGCCATGACAGCGATCGAAATTGCAGCGAGCGAGATCAATCCACCTTCAGTGCCGCTGGAGAGGTACTCCACTTTTTGGTGGCCGTAGTCATGATCCTCATCCGGTGGTTGGGCGCTGATGTGCAGCGCGGCGAGTGCTGTGAACGCTGCAACCAGATTGATGCCGGATTCAAGCGCGTCGGATAATAAACCCACGGATTGGGTGAGCAGATAACCGACAGCTTTGAGCCCCATCGTGAGTACCGCTGCGCCAAGCGATAGCCAGGCGTATTTCATGAGAGAGGAGCGATCGTTCATGCTGGGCATTGTATCATCGCCATGATCAGACAGGATGCCAGGGTTGAATCTGACCGCTCAGAGAAGTGCGAGCAGTCCAAAAGCTAATAACCCCGAAACGATCGTAAGCCAGGTGTTGCCTGTGCGCCATCCGACCAGAGCGGCAATTGATCCGGCGACGAGGCGGTGATTAGTGAACGATAGATGCAGGGTTCCGTCAAGGAGCAGGAGATCCGGGATGATCAGCGCGGCCAGGACAGCAGGGGGAATGTATCGTAATCCCCGCCGGAACCACACGGGTAATCGGTCCGGTGGGATGAAAAAGAAGAAACTGAGCCTGATCAGGTACGTCACAGCCATCCCGCCGAGGATGATAATCCAGAGCTCCGCACGGTTCATGAATTATTTCCGTTCGCGTATCCTGCTCTTGTTGAACGTAGTTCCACTACAAGCCCGACGCCAATGCCGAGAATTACAGGAATGAGCAAGCCCAGTTTGAATGGGAGATTGGCGAGAAGAAGCGAAAAGGTACCCGCTGCGCAGGCAGCGGCCCACGCAGGTCGATCAGTCAATGTGGGCAGGATCAAGGCCATGAAGGTGAGTGGAAGTGCGAAGTCAAGCCCTATCCCGGGAGGGATCAACGCGCCAAGGGTGATGCCGAGGAATGTGCTTAACTGCCATGCAGCCCAGAGCGTAAGACCCGTACCCAGGAAATACCAATGTGCGAACTCAGGGCTGCCCTTCCGATAACGGGCGGAGGCTACGACGTAAGCCTCATCCGTGAGGAGCCAGGAGAGCGGGATCTTCCAAAGGTTAGAGAGGTGATAAACGTGAGGCGCTAACGCAGCGCTGTAGAGCATGTGGCGCAAATTGACTACGAGCATGGTCAGGATGATGAGGAAGGGGGAGGCGGCTCCGGCGATAAGGCTAACGGCGATGAACTGCGCGCTTCCGGCGAAGATGAAGAGCGAGAAACTCTGTGCCTCAAGTAGAGGGATGCCGGCTGAAACTGCTAAAGCGCCGAAGATGACCCCGAAGGGAACGACGCCCAGGAGGATAGGAAGCTGATCGCGAGCGCCTCTCAGGAATTCAATCCCCGGCTGTGAATTTGGGTCTGCCCCCGAGTTAGAAGGACTCACGAAGATTGGAGGTAGGCGATGATGAGTTGTGTTGTTGCCCGGAGAGAGTCGGCATGGGTACGTTCGTAGCTGTGCGAAGCGTCGATGCCGGGCCCCAGCAAAGCTACCCGTACATCTCCGCCGGCCCGCCAATACGCCTCACCGTCAGATCCGTAGTATGGGTATACGTCGATTTTGTATGGAATCTCAGCCGATAGAGCGAGTTCTTCGAGTCGGCGTGTGAGCTTATGGTGATAGGGTCCACCTTTATCCTTCGCACAAATCGTTACGTGGAATTCATCCGATGTCTGACCCTCGCCTACGGGCGCCATATCGATGGCGACAAGCTCGAAAAGATCGCTGGGTAAGCCGGCCGCAGCCCCATGCCCTACTTCTTCATAATTGCTGATATGGAGTGTTGTGCGCTGGGATGGTTTATTGTCCGCGCCGATCATGGCCTGGGCGGCGGCGAGCAAACAGGCAATCCCGGCTTTGTCATCCAGATGGCGCGAACGTATGAACCCGCCGGGTGAGCTCGCAACTCGAGGGTCGAAAGCCACAAAATCGCCCACGCTAATCCCCAGATCCTCAGTTTCACCCTTTGTGAGACTGCGCTCGTCGATGCGCACCTCCATCGTGTCCCCGTCTCGGGGAGTGGTTGTAACCTTTTCGCCATGGATGTGTCCGGAGGCTTTCGTAAGAAGCACAGAGCCGCGAATGCTCCTTCCGGAGCGAGTGAGGATAAGGCAGCCTTCGCCTTCAATGGAGTTCCAGGCGTAACCTCCGAGCTGCGAGAGTTTTAAACGACCATTTTGTTTAATCTCGCTCACCATCGCACCGAGAGTGTCAATGTGGGCTGTGAGGCCGCGGGGCTTGTCGTCGCTTTTTCCCGGCCACTCTGCAATCAGAGTGCCCTTCGGCGTCTGTCTGCTTGTCAATCCAAGTTCTTCCAGTTTTGATTGTGTGAATTGGATCGCTGCTTCGGTGTAGCCTGTGGGGCTGGGGATGTTGAGAAGCTGGACCAGGATGTCTTGAAGGTAGGTCTCGTCGATGGAAATCAATTTCGCCATTTTCAGTACCTTTCGAAATATAGCTTTGAGGAATCATACGCAGGGCGAGTTGTTTTAGCAATGTGTGCGAGGCTTGCAGCCTTCAAGGTTGCGCTCTCACAAATCCTGAAGCGAAGCTTCAGCCCGCAAGCAGAGCTTGCTGACTCAAGATTCGGCTTCACAAAGGAAAAATCAGGGCAGCGAACTTACTGCCCTGATACATTAATCGAGAGTTGAAGGGATGTCTTTTTCTCAGTGGTGAGTCAGTATCTGTGAGAGAAAGAGCTTGGTGCGTTCTTCTTGAGGGTTATTGAATATATCATCCGGAGTTCCCGATTCGACGACGAGACCCTCGTCGAAGAAGAACATCCGGTCCGCAACCGCACGGGCGAAGCCCATCTCATGGGTAACCACAATCATGGTCATACCCGACTGCGCGAGCTCGATCATGACATCTAAAACTTCTTTAATCATTTCTGGATCCAGGGCAGAAGTCGGCTCATCGAAGAGCATGATCTTGGGCTGCATGGCGAGTGCTCTCGCAATTGCTACTCTTTGTTGCTGCCCGCCTGATAATTGTCCTGGAAATTTCTCGGCTTGTTCGGGGATGCCGACTCGTTCGAGCAGTTGTTGGGCAACCTCTTCCGCCTTTTCCTTTGACCACTTTCGTACCCAGGTGGGGGCGAGGGTGATGTTCTGCAGTACGCTGAGGTGGGGAAACAGGTTAAACAGCTGAAAAACCATTCCGATCTCACTGCGGATGGCAGCGATATTGCGGACATCGTGAGTGAGTTCCATTCCATCCACGATAATCTGTCCGCGTTGATGAACTTCGATGCGGTTGATCGTCCGGATGAAGGTTGATTTTCCCGAACCGGAAGGTCCAAATATCACAATGACTTCGCCCTTATTTACTTCCATATCAATCCCTTTTAGGGCCTGAAAGTCATCGAACCATTTTTCGACATCACGACAGATGATTATAGGATCGCTCATAATATGCTCCGGTTAACGCTCGCCGACGCCCAGCGCGGTTTCTAACCGCCGGCTTGCGAAGGACATGAGATAGCTAAGTACCCAGAAGACCACGGCAATGAATATGTAAACCTCGAATTGCAGTTGAAGATATTCTACGTCGGACTGCAGGATGGATTTACCGATGTTCAGCAGTTCGTTGATGGCGACGATGATGGCCAGCGTTGTATCCTTGAAAAGACTGATGAACTGCCCCACGATGGCGGGAATTACAGCCCGCAGGGCTTGGGGTAAGACGACAAGCAGCGTGGTTTGAAAGTTATTCAGACCGACAGCTTTCGCAGCTTCAATTTGGCCGACAGGAACAGCTTGAAGTCCACCGCGCACGTTTTCGGCTGTATATGCTGCGCTGAAGATGGTCATGCCGATAAGCGCACGTACAAGGCGGTCAATCCTGAGTTCGGGTGGGAGAAAGAGAGCCAGGATTATCGATGACATGAAAAGGATGGTGATGAGTGGGACGCCGCGGATACCTTCGATAAACATAATGCAGAAAATCTTAATAACAGGGAGTGATGATCGGCGTCCAAGGGCCAGAAGGACGCCGAGGGGGAAGGAGAGCAGAATTCCGCCAACGGCGAGAATGAGCGTCACCAGGAGCCCTCCCCACAGTGACGTCTCAACGGTGGGGAGCACGGTCCCTTCTCCTGTGCCTCGAAGGAGGAAGGGAATGACTATGAATGAGAACAGCCAGCCGCCAAGGACCCAACGGCCCGTGACAAATTTTCGAGAGCCGAGCAGGAAGCCTAGAAAAATAACGGGTACATTGATCAGGAAAAATAATCGTACAGCCAAGCTGCCCATCTGACCGCCGGCAGGGATGATTCCCAGTACCGCAAGTCCCGCTGCGAGCAGCATGGCGAAGGTGCGCATGACCCCCTGCCATTTACCCCAGCTCATGCCCGTCAGGAACGATACAAGCAGCAGGCTCGCGCCGACTCGCCAGAGCTGGTCTCGTGGATATTGACCAACCAGGTAGAGGATCGGATTGTCTGTGACCGGTCTCCAGTCGGCAGTGAAGAAGGCCCACTCGAGTACAGCGCGCCCAATAAAGTAAACCGATCCCAGAGCCAGCAGCGTGAGAACAGAGTTGAACCAGTTGTTGAAGAGATTGCGCCGCAGCCACACGAAAAGCTTAGGTGGGGATGGGGGGCGAATGTCGGCGGATGCCGGTTGGGTATTCCCTGCGTCGGTCACGTGGACTTCTCACTTATCTGGATTTTGCGGTTATAGACGTTCAAGATTAATGACGTAATCAAGCTAATAATTAGGTATGTCACCATGATCATGCCGAAGATTGGCACAGCTCTGCCGGCTTGGTTAATCATGATACGCCCAACGTTAAAGAGGTCCGCGTAGCCGATGGCTAAGGCAAGACTTGTGTTCTTCGTCAGATTCAGGAATTGGCTAATAAGTGGTGGAATAATCACACGCATGGCTTGGGGGATAATGACAAGCCCGAGAGTTTGCATTTGCTTAAGTCCGACAGCTTTCGCGGCCTCCGTTTGTCCGAGGTCAACAGCCTGGATTCCTCCCCTGACGACTTCAGCGATAAAGGCCGCTGTATACATGACCAGGCCTACAAGCAGTGCGGTGAATTCAGGGGTGAATCTGAGCCCACCCGTGAAGTTAAAACCTTCAAAAACAGGTGTATCAATCCAGAGCGGTTGCCATGCCGAGAGCACCAAACCCAGAATAACGGACACGAGGAGAATAACGAAGCTCACGCCGGCGAAGTATGTCGAATGACCACTGCGCTCGCGTATGCGCCGTAAGGTTATCCACGCGATGATTGCCAGAATCAAACCAACCAGGAGAGAAACTGCAAACAAGCCTCCGGTTTCCGTAAGTCGTGGCCATGATAGGTACAAGCCGCGTTGGTTTATGTAAAGGAGCCCCGGGATTTCGAGACTTCCCTGTGTGGGAGGTAACTTATTGAAGATTGCGAAGTACCAAATGAAAAGGAGTACAAGCAGAGGGATGTTCCGGTGGAGCTCGATATAGGCAAGGGCGATTCTGTTGACCAACCAATTGGTTGAGAGGCGTGCTAGCCCCACAATAGTGCCCAGAACAGTTGCCAGCACAATGCCGATGATTGATATTTTCAGCGTGTTGAGCAGCCCCACCATGAAGGCGGTGCCGAAGGTGTAGGAATCATCATAGGGAATCACTGCCTCGCTGATGGGGAACCCCGCTGGATCATTGATGAAGTCAAAACCGAGGCTCAACCCACGCTGTTTCGCAGCTTCCAGTAAGTTTACTCCTACCCATATCAATACGCCGATGAAGATGATTGCTGAAATTACCTGAGCCGCCGCCGTCAACACACGCTCATCACGCCAAAAAGGTATGATGCTTTTACGCGCATGTGAATTGCTTTGTGAGTTTGAAGATGACATCCGTTTATTTTCGCTTATGAGAGAACCTATGAGCAGCCCGGAAATATTCCGGGCTGCTCATCTGTGAGAGACGGAGCTACTTGATTGGCGGAGCGTAGATCAACCCGCCATCGGTCCAGTGTTCGTTCAAACCGCGCGGTAGTGTAAACGCGATCCCTTCTGGTCCCATGTAGCGATTGTAGATTTCTCCGTAGTTTCCGACAGCCCTGAGGGCATTCGCTAGCGCATCTGCATCCAGACCTAGCGATGTGTAACCCCAGTCACCTTCGACGCCAAGGACCGTCTTGCCCTTGATGTTGTCGCTGGCCAAAACATCATCCACAGTCGCCTGCGTGATCGGACCATAGGCGGGATTCTCGGCGTTGATCAGGGCATACATAACGAGCTTGACGATGTCAAACCACTGGTCGTCGCCATGGGAGACGACTGGAGTGAGTGGTTCCTTGGAGATGATCATGGGCAGGATTACGTAATCCCCAGGATTATCCGCGCCGGCCTGGATGGCTGCGAGCTGCGAGCGGTCGCTCGTAGTGACATCGCAACGACCCTCGAAGAAGGCGTTGTAGACCGAGGAAGTGTCCTCGAAGATCACAGCCTCAAAGTCCAGGCCGCGCTCTCGGAAGTCGGCGGCGAGGTTTTTCTCGGTTGTAGTGCCGCTGGTGACGCAAACGCTGGCGCCGTCCATGTCATCCTGGGACTTGATGCCGCTGTCTGCCCGGACCATATATCCCTGGCCGTCGTAGAACATCGTGATCGTGAAGTTGCCCCACTGTGAGTCACGGCTTGAAGTCCAGGTAACATTACGGCTCAGGATATCAACTTCGCCTGTCTGAATCACGGGTCCGCGCTCAGCTGCCGTCACAGGGACAATCTCGATGGCTTCCGGATCACCAAGGACCGCTGCGGCCACCGCCCGGCAAAGATCGATATCGAAGCCAATGTTACGGCCATCATCATCAAGGTATCCGAAGCCGAGTAGATCTGTTCGACCAGCACATACGACGCGGCCTCTTTCCTGAACTCGGGCCAGGACTTCACCATACCCTGGAGCCGTCACTTCGTTCGATAACGGCAGGCTCTTCACTGGTGCTTGGAGCGCCGCATGCCGAAAGAAGCATAGCCAGGATTATTAGGCTTGCAAGGGGCAATAATAATTTACGCATTATCTAGTCTCCTCCATTTGGAATTCCGTAGATGGTTTTACTCAAACGAATATAAGCCCAAAGAGTATTTGAGAAGCCACCTCCTTCCTCTTAAACAGGAGTTTCAATTGCGTGCGTTGATAGAATGCCTCTCGCCTATGTGATTCCGAAGTAGTGAAGAAGCGAGAGATGATTGAATCGTGTTAAGCGAGAGGATTAATTAGGTATTAGTTATCCTAGAGTATCCAAGAATGGATGTCAAGTTTGCGTAGCGGGCTCTTCCCCTGATGCTGTTTCTAGCGATGAGATTATTAGATAAGTCCGACCCGACCTTAGTCCCCTTTGCTTAGTGCACTTTCACATGGTACGCTTTCTGACATCCATCGTATTTAACGGGAATGATCGTTCGATAAAGGCCCAGACATCACAAACGATTGATATGAGCTCACTCATCGGTCAGGCATTAGATCATTATCGGATAATCGAGAGGATCGGCCAGGGAGGCATGGCGACGGTCTATCTTGCCGTCGACACACGCTCTCAAGAGGAGGTCGCGCTTAAGGTTCTCTCCCCGACGATGAGTTCGGATCGTCGTTTCGTTAAACGCTTCCGGCGTGAAGCGCAGCTAGTTTCCCAACTCAAACACGCGAATATCGTCTCAGTCCTCGCTTATGGGCAGTATAAGGGCACCATTTATATTGTGATGCCTTTGATCCGAGGTGAAACAATGCACCAGCGCATTGCGCGCGGGGCAATTTCGGGCGAGGAAAGCACAAAATGGATCGGCCAATTGGCAGATGCTCTGGCCTTCGCTCATGAGAATGGCGTAATCCACAGAGATATCAAACCCTCAAACGTGATTCTGGACGACTCCGGGAATGCATGTTTGACGGATTTTGGGTTAGCGCGGGTCATCGAAGGGCATAGCAGCCTCACCGGCTCGATGCTGATGGGAACACCGGCGTATGTCTCGCCCGAACAGGGCAGAGGGGAACAATTGGATGCCCGTTCCGACCAATATTCTCTGGGCGTAATTCTTTATGAGATGGCGACGGGGCGCCTGCCATTCGACTCGGGTTCTCCTATGGCAACCGTCCTGGCACACATCCAGGAACCGGTGCCCCGCCCGCGCCGTTTCAGCCCCGATCTCCCACCTGATCTTGAAGTCGTGATTCTCAAATCCCTGGCCAAAAAGCCGGAGAAACGATTCCCGAGCGTCAGGGCCTTGAAAGAGGCTTACCAGGCCGCATTGGCCGGGAAACCTCTTCCGGAGTTCGAGCGTCTCGCAGCAGCGCCAACTACCTACATTGAATCTGTTGGAGCTGTGTCACCTCCTGCGGTAGCCCCCGAGATTGCCCCTCGGCGTCGGGGTGTCGGCTGGATCATCGCTGCATTAATTCCCGTCCTGGCGATTGCTGCTTTCGTAGTGGTGCGCGGTCTGGGCGGCAGCACATCGACGGTTCTCACCCCCACTGCGAATGAGGGGACATCAACGGCGGATATCGAGACTGCCTCGGCGGAGGTTTCTTCCACTACCACAAGTGAACCAGAACCAAGCCCAACCTCGCCGATGTTACCGATCACATCCAGTTCATGCCCGGAGTTGGCGCTTTTCAAACCGAGTGTGAAGGGGGATGAAGTGACCTGGTTGATCGACAACGCCGGCGTGGAGGATTTTCACCTGGAGGATATAAGTCCGGGTTGGCCGCTGCTAACGAACGGCATGCTCGAACAGATCCAGCTGGGTGAACTCGTGCTCTGGAAAGGCGACGCCGAGGGAGATGGTGAGCTGCACCGGGTCGATGGCGTCGATAACACGATTAGAGGGGGAAAATCTACTTTCATCACAATAACCTTCGAATATGTGGCGGGTACCACGGGCTATTCATTACAATTAATTCTGAATGATGGTTGTGTGCTTGAAGGTGAATGGTAGGGTCTAATCCGCAGCAGGACATCATCCTACCGGGTCGGTCGTATTCCATAAGCTTCACGAATTATTTTCCATCCAAAATCCCAGTTGGAAAACCCCATCGATATTTTCGTTAACACCCATGCATGAACCCACTTAGGATGGCGGTTGTAAAATGTGTGGGACTATAATCTAGTTTCCTGTGTGAGGCGACATATTCTTAAGGAGAAACACTTAATGGCTGATTTACGCTTAACAAACCTCGCTAAAACCCTCGTCCATTACTCCACCGAGGTTAAACCCGGGGATCATGTCGGCATCCTCACCCAACCGGTGGCGCTGCCGCTGGCGGAGGAGGTCTACCGCCAGGCGCTGGCAGCTGGTGGGTACCCGTATGTTTTGCTTGGAGGGCTGCGCTCACGCGCCGAAACGGAAGCGCTGGAATATATCCTCTTCACGGAAGGGAATGATGATCAGATCCAGCATGTCAATCGTTTTACCAAAATGGTGCGCGAAGAATTCGATGTGATGGTGGTTTTGCAAAGCCAGTCGAACACCCGCCGTTTAAGTAATGTTGATCCAGCGAAACAGCAGCTGCGGGCGCGGGCATATACAGAGGTGACAAAGATCTATAGGCAGCGCGCCGCTGCAGGCGATCTGCGCTGGGTGATCTCTTTGTATCCCACCCAGGCTGTGGCACAAGACGCGGAGATGAGCCTCGAGGAATTTTCAAACTACGTTTTCGACACAACATTCTCTGATACGAATGATCCGGTCGCCGAGTGGAACAAGATTCACAATGAGCAGCAAAGGCTCGTGGACTGGTTGAAGGGCAAAAAACAGCTCTCGGTGAAGGGTCCGAATGTTGATCTGGAAGTATCGATTGATGGCCGGGATTTCATCAATTCGGATGGCAAAAAGAACATGCCCAGCGGCGAGATTTTCACCAGCCCGGTGGAGGACGCGGTAAATGGCTGGGTGCGTTTCACCTATCCGGCGATCCGCCAGGGCAGAGAGGTGGAAGGGGTAGAGGTAAAATTTGATAAAGGTAAGGTTGTGGAGGCGAGCGCTAAGAAGAATGAGGATTTCCTGATCAGCATGCTCGACACAGATGAAGGAGCACGCTACCTGGGTGAATTTGCCATCGGGACCAACAAGCGTATCAACCGCTTCATTAAAAATATCCTCTTCGACGAGAAGATCGGCGGGACGATCCACATGGCGCTCGGATTCGGTTTCGCCGAGGTCGGCGGGAAGAATGAAAGCGCGATCCACTGGGATCTAATCTGCGATATGCGCGAAGGTGGTCAAATCTTCGCCGATGGGGAGCTGTTCTATGAGTCGGGGGAGTTTACGGTTTAGCCCGTTGGCGCGGCTGAAATAATCGTTGAGGAGAGTTTGAATGGCTGACTATCGTGTTGAAAATCTGGCGAAAGTAATCGTCGAATATTGCCTGAGCGTGAAACCTAAGGATCGAGTGGCTGTTACTGGCGGCACATTAAGCGAACCGCTGATGCTGGCGGTCCAGCGTGAGGTGCTCCGCGCGGGTGGGTATCCGCATCTCTTTCCATTCTTCCCGGGCAGCCAATATATACGCTTCTCCGAATCCAACGACGACCAACTCGACTTCGTCTCGCCAGTTATGAAAATGGCTTTTGAAGAGTTCGAGTGCCTGGCTTCGCTGTACAGCTTAGCGAATACACGGGCATTGACCAGCATCGATCCAGCGAAGCAAGGCCGCGTAGCAAAGGCGCAGGCTGACCTTATGAAGCGCTATATGGAGCGGGCTGCTACTGGAGAACTAAAATGGGTGGTCACGATGTTCCCCACGAATGCCCATGCGCAGGACGCGGAGATGAGCCTGGCGGAATTCGAGGACTATGTCTACTCCACGATGTTCGCGGACACCGATGATCCGGTAAAGGAATGGCGCAGGATCCATGACGAGCAGCAGCGCTTTGTGGACTGGCTTTCAGGGAAAGAGGAACTTGTAGTGAAAGGTCCGAATGTTGATCTGACCTTGTCTATCAAGGATCGGGCTTTCATCAACGCCGATGGCGTCGACAACATGCCCAGCGGTGAGATTTTCACCAGCCCGATCGAGGACTCTATCGAGGGCTGGATCCGCTTCACTTATCCGGCAATTGAGATGGGGCGCGAGGTGGAGGGCATTGAACTGAAGATCGAGAAAGGGAAAGTTATCAAGGCGACAGCGGAGAAGAACGAGGCGTTTCTCTTGGAAATGCTTGAAGTCGACGAGGGCGCCCGCTATGTAGGCGAGTTTGCGATCGGGACGAATAAACGCATCAATCGCTTCATCAAGAACATCCTCTACGACGAAAAGATCGGCGGGACGATTCACATGGCCCTCGGCGCCGGATTTGAGGAGATTGGGGGCAAGAACAAGAGTGGGATTCACTGGGACATGATCTGCGATATGCGTGATGGGGGCCAGATTTTCGTCGATGACGAACTGTTCTATGAGTCGGGGGAGTTTAAAATATAGCCTCTTGGGGGGTATAAATTATCGAGTAGGAGAATCTAAGTGACAGACCATCGTGTTGAGAATCTGGCAAAAGTAATCGTCGAGTACTGCCTGAGCGTGAAACCTAAGGATCGAGTGGCTATTAAAGGAAGCACACCAGGTGAACCATTGATGTTGGCAATTCAGCGCGAGGTACTCCGCGCAGGTGGGTATCCGCACCTTTTCGTTTCATTCCCTAGTGAAGAATATATACGTTTTTCCGAATCCAACGACGATCAGCTCGACTTCGTCTCGCCAGTAATGAAGCTGGTCCTTGAAGAGTTCGAGTGTCTGGCTTCGCTACAAAGCATGGCCAATACACGTGCTCTGACAAACATCGACCCAGCGAAGCACAGCCGCGTGGCAAAGGCTCATGCTGACCTTATGCAGCGCTATATGAAGCGAGCGGCTGTGGGAGAATTTAACTGGGTGGGCACAATGTTCCCGACGAACGCCTATGCCCAGGATGCGGAGATGAGTCTGGTGGAGTTCGAGGACTTTGTCTACTCAGCCATGTACGCCGACACCAATGACCCGGTGAAAGAGTGGCGAAGAATCCATGAAGAGCAGCAGCGCTATGTGGACTGGCTCTCCGGTAAAAATGATATTGTAGTTAAAGGCACCAATGTTGATTTAAAACTTTCCATCAAAGACCGTGTTTTTATAAATTCCGATGGGAAGACCAATATGCCCAGCGGCGAAATCTTCACCGGCCCTGTCGAGGATTCGGTCGAGGGTTGGATTCGTTTCACGTATCCTGCGATCCGCCTGGGGCGTGAGGTGGAGGGCATTGAGCTAAAACTCGAGAAAGGCAAGGTCGTAGAGGCGACGGCGGAGAAGAACGAAGCGTTCCTATTGGAGATGCTCGAAGTCGACGAGGGCGCCCGCTATCTGGGCGAGTTTGCGATCGGGACGAATAAACGCATCAATCGCTTCATCAAGAACATGCTCTTCGACGAGAAGACCGGCGGGACAATCCATATGGCGCTCGGAGCCGGTTACCCGCAAACGGGCAGCGTGAATAAGTCTGGCATCCATTGGGATATGATCTGCGATATGCGCGATGGGGGTCAGATTTTCGTCGACGGTGATCTGTTCTATGAGTCGGGGGAGTTTAAAATCTGAACGGGGAATAATGATTATTGAAAAGGGATGCCGGTGCGTACGTTTGGACGCACCGGCGTTTTTGTACGCCCGGCATGGGCGATAACTAGGAGGTGGAAATCCTCTGCGGACGTTGATCCGACGAACCGCTAGCCGAAGGCAACTGCGCTCGTGCGAACGGGTGTGGGGAGGAAGCCGGAGCGCAAAACCTGGACTTGATGGACAAAA
>CBDAFF010000012.1:0-9398 GCA_965195195.1 uncultured Anaerolineales bacterium
CCAGGTCTACCGGAATGAGAAATCACCCAATGCGAAGTTCTGCTTTGCTAACTTGGCCGAACCGCCGGATGCGGACCCGCATGTCCGGTGGTGTGGGAGGGGGGAGCCGTGAGGTTTCCCCCTATCCCGATAACTTATAAATTAAAGAGGAGGCAAAATGGACTATGGGATGATCGGAAAGATTGAGAAAGCAAAGCACTACGCGGAAGAACGCGAACGTATCGTTTTCGAGAATTTTCATGTGACCTTTAATGGGGATAATAACCCACATATTGTGGAGTTTATCGACGGCGTGTGGCACTGCGATTGTGATTTCTTCCTGACACGCAACCTTTGCAGCCATACGATGGCGTTGGAGCGCATTCTAGAGGGGATGTTGTCCGTCACTGCAGAAGTAGTCTGAAGATTCCGGGTTATCGATGTTCGAGCGCAAGCGTTTGCTTTGCTTGCGCTCGATTTTATTTCAGGTAGGATATTAAGCGCAGGGGCGTCGCGGGGTTAAATAAGCCCCGCGTTTATTATAAATGGTGGGTGAGAGAGGCTGACTGCTGAGGGTGTGAAGCAGGAGACCCTGGTAGGTAGCAAGTTGGCGCCTTGGCGAATCACTCACTGTATTAATCGATGCGTTCTGGAGGCCCTTTGAAACGCTGGCAGTTCTGGTTGGGTATCGCAATAAGCCTTGTTTTTCTGTGGTATGCGCTGCGCGGGCTGAATTTACCTGCGTTCTGGGAAGTTCTGCGTCATGCGAATTACTGGTGGCTGCTTCCCGGTGTGGGAGTGTATTTCCTCGCTGTTTGGGCGCGCGCCTGGCGCTGGCATTACCTGCTGCGACCTTTGAAGTCCATTCCAACAAAGACAATGTTTCCCATTGTGGCGATCGGCTATATGGGCAATAACATCTACCCTGCGCGCGCCGGTGAGCTTTTGCGAGCGTACGTTCTGCGCCGCAAGGAGCAGGTGCCAATCTCGGCTTCGCTGGCGACGATCATCGTCGAACGTGCGTTCGACGGGATCGTGATGCTCTCTTTTGTGTTCATCAACCTGCCGGAGCTCACCAGCTTGACTGCCGATTCTGGGTTCGCGGGGAGCATCCGGGCGCTCGCCATCATCGGCGCGGCTGTTTTTCTTGGTGCAGTGCTCGTGTTCTTGCTCATGGCGGCTTTCACGGAGCAGTCACAGCGCGTGATCTCTTGGTTCACCGATCGATTAGTGCCCGAGCGTTTTCGTGATAATGTGAACGCCGTTAGCGCTCGATTTCTAGAGGGCCTGGCATCGCTTCGCTCGCCGGGCGACGTGGTGATGGTTTTCTTGACTTCGGTGGTGATCTGGCTCTTTGAGACAGGGAAATATTGGTTTGTGATGCAAGCTTTCCCCTTTGAGGTCAGTTTCTTCGCGCTCATGCTTATGAACGGCATCGTGAATCTGGCAACGACGATCCCCTCTGCGCCGGGTTACATAGGGACATTCGATGCGCCGGGTATTGCCGTGCTGGAGGCCTATGGCGTCCCTAATGCACTGGCGACTGGGTATACGCTTGTTCTCCACGCTGCGCTTTGGCTTCCGATCACACTGCTCGGCGCCTATTACATGGCGCGAGAGAGCCTCTCTTGGTCACAGGTTCAAGCTGAGGTGGCGGAGGATTCATCATGAAATCAGCAATCGTTGGGGCTGGTATAGGCGGCCTGGTTGCAGCGTACGACCTGGCACGCGACGGCGCAGAGGTCACAATTTTCGAGGCAGCGGATTATGTCGGCGGGCTTTCATCAGGATTTAAGGACCCGCGCTGGGAATGGACCGTAGAACGTTTCTACCATCATTGGTTCGCTTCCGATGCGCATATGCTAGGTTTGATCGAGGAATTGGGCTGGAGCGACAAGGTGCTCTTTCCACGACCGCTCACCGCAGTTTATTTCGATGAGTCGTTCTACCCGTTGGACTCGGCGATGGCGGTGCTCCGTTTTCGAGGGCTCCCATTCATTGATCGCCTGCGTCTTGGCATGGGCATCGCTTATCTGCGCTATATCGCCCGCTGGGAGTCATTGGAGAAATTCACGGCGCATGATTGGCTTCAACGCTGGGTTGGAAAGCGCGCCTACAGAATCCTGTGGGAGCCGCTTTTGATTGGCAAGTTCGGCCAATACTACAAAGAAGTCAACATGGCCTGGTTCTGGGCTCGAGTGAAAGCTCGCACTCCGAGTCTGGGGACGTATGAGGGTGGTTTCCAGGCATTTATGGATGCGTTCGCGGATCGATTGCGCGAGATGGGGGTTGATATTCGCTTACAGACGCCGGTCGAGCGCATTGAAGCTTCAACTGCGGGCGGCTTGATTGTGCAAACTAAGGAAAGGGCGCTGGAAGTAGATCGCTGTTTGGTGACCACGTCCCCAGCCCAGCTGGCGGAGATGGCACCGGATTTACCTAAGGATTACTTGGGGCAGCTGCTGGGGTTGAAATCGATGGGCGCCGTGGTGATGGTCCTGGCGTTAAAGCACCAGCTATCTGAGGCGGGGATCTACTGGCACAATATGTCGAAGGAGGCGGGATTTCCCTTCCTCTCTCTCGTCGAACACACGAATTTTCTAAGCCCCGAATTCTTCGGGGGTGAACATATTGTATATGTCGGCGATTATCTTGACGTAGACCATGAATATTTCCGGCTCACGAAGGAGCAACTGCTGGAGCGCTTCCTGCCCTCCCTCGCCCGTATGAATCCCGAGTTCAGCGCAGACTGGATACGCGAGACGTGGCTCTTCCGCTCTAAATATGCCCAGCCGGTCCCGCCATTAAATCACTCCGCGGCCATACCCGATATCCGCACCCCTCTCGCGGGGTTGTGGTTCGCCAGCATGAGCCAGGTTTATCCCTGGGATCGGGGCACAAATTACGCGGTTGAGATCGCCCGGCGGGCTGTGCGGGGGATGTTATCAACAAGGATGTAATAATTGTTCCTATTTAAGATGGTAACCGGTCTGCCACAAGAGCAGACCGGTTTTTTATGTCAAGGACAAGATGTTTTATACCGAGAAGGTAATCGCAAGGGCACCTACGGGAAATTGCCGCGTACATATGCTTTCTGACTTCTATTCAACCTCGATTCGAAAGACCGCGTAGTGTTCATCGCGATATACCTCCGTTCCTAGATAAGGACAACTCAAGAGGAGAAGATCTTCATCGAGCACGACATGCGTGACAGCATAAATCTCTTGAAATTGACGGAGTAGATCACAGTTAACTTCTTCAACACGGTCCCGATAGAAATTACGAGCTTTGCGAACACGGTCGTACCATTCGAGTACATCCGTATCCATGTATGGAACAGATTTGAAACTGACAAAAATCGGAGCGCCGGTGGCCAACCTGAAATCCTCCATTTCTGTAGGGACGAGGTAAGTATCCGTCGGGGATTTGTGGTCACGAATGTAGTCCATCATTGGGCGGCTATTGTCATCGTGTTGTCTGGCGGTTTCTAGTTGGAAGCGTGCTAGGCCAGCGATAATTAAGCCAGTTAATAGAATGAGCGCCGCTACGCCCGTCCATCGGGCATTTATCCACGAGCGGACTCCGGATATATCCAAGAACTTTGTGACTATGTAGGCAAGTATGACGGACGATGAGAGGGGCACAAGTACGATCGATGCCCGCCAAGGGTAAATCAAGGCGAGCCAATTACTACCTGTGATGAGTTGGATGGTTGTAAGGAGAACCGACCCTAAGGCCACAATGCCGATGATTGGGAACAACCGCGTTTTCCGAACAATCAAAAGCGCTGCTATGACGATAGATACCTTGATTGCGGCCATCCAATCCCACCAAGCAGACAAGTCTGCGTGGTGCGGATTGCGGAAGTGAACGAGGATTTCGTTTACCTGGAAGATTAGATAACTGGAGCTGGGACGAAAGATGCTATTTGTGTAGATGAGGGTGGGGCTGACAAGGATCAGACCTATTGCACCAAGTTTAAGGGCCTCGATAACACTTCTCTGTTCGCGAAAGGTCATCCACATGTAAGCAAGCACCAGGAAAGCGCCGGGGAGAAGATATACAGAATGGAAATATACAGCCACCGCCAGGGATGCCAGCGACCAGTACGGCTGCCTGCGAAGGAAGAGGTAAATCGAAAGAACCAGGAACACACCGAATGTACCTGGTTGGAACACCTGTCCCAAGAGGCGCTGCCCAGCCACACCGCCCTCAAAGAGGAAGGGGTCTGCGACGCCAACGACGCTTGAGAGCAGGAAACGAAGCGCTGCTGAATGAAGGATCAGGAATAGGGTCAGGAAGATAAGTTTATGGGTCTTATCCCGACTTATGTTGAAGATAACATTCATAATGCCTAGAATCGCTATGAGGTAGACCCCCATAAGCAGCGCGTAGTATAGATAGAAAGGAACGCCTGTCGGGAATACACGAGCTGTGATAAACACTAATCCACTGAATACGGGTAACGGATCAACCGTGTTAGCGAGCCAGTCGTTACTCAGGTAGCCGATACCGGCGCGCGCCAAGCCGTGCAAGAATTTCGAGTTTTGATTGGAGGTGTAAAGTGGGGATTGGCCATAAATAACTGCGAACACAAATGACCAGGCAAGGAACCCAATCACTTTGGCTAGCCAACCGCGCTTTACGAATTGCCCTGCTTTCATTGTTGTTTCACCTGCATAGGAGACTATGCCTAATCACAAGATTTTAATACCCTTATTAATTTACTCAAAGTCGGGTTAAGGCGTCCCCATTTGTGTTCAACGCTTACCGCAGCACATTTTATAAAGGACTTCTTTTGGTGCTGGTGTGACCGGACAATCAACATTCACATGGAGTCGACGCTTGCCTTCTCAATGTGCAGGGGCTGGTGATCGTTGGGGTATCCTACAAATTGATAAAATTTATAATCCAACGTGCAACTGTGCTAGTATCGGGCGTCCCATAGTTAAGAGAATTGAGCGCATCGCTGTACACTTTTGAACCAACCTGTTCTTTGCGTCGTTCGATAACCTGGACCATTAAACTGTGTGAGATCTCAGGGTGGCCTTGGATGCCGAGCACCTGATCCCCAATACAGTACATGGCATTTGGGCAGAAATCACTGCCGCCAAGCAGCTCTGCTCCAACAGGCAGCGCTGTCACCTGATCTTGATGCGAAAAATAGAGAGCACAGCGATTGAGGGCAGGAACCATCCATGGCTTCTGAGTCGTGATATCGAACTCTTGCAGGCCCAGGCCCCAACTTTTCTCAGATTTGGATGCATATCCGCCAAGGGCGTGAGCGATAATCTGATGACCGAAGCAAATGCCGACAAGTTTTCTTTGTATGAGGTTACAGCTCCTAACAAACTCAGATAGGTCGGCAATCCATGGGTCGGGGTCATACACTCCTTTTTTGCTCCCGGAAACGATGAAGGCATCATAAGCTTCAGATGAATCTGGATATTCCCCACTGGTAATTTCGAATACCTGAGTCTCGAAAGGGGCATTCACAGCCTTGAAAAAAGAGCTGAAAAGGTCTGGCTCGGTTTCCATCGCGTGCAGAATCCCTACCTTCATGAAGCCCTCTGTTTCCGCATGACATCACGTCCCAATGTTCTGTCCAATTGACCTGCATACGATGTTTAAGGTGCATGATTTGTGCATCAGTGATGAAAAGTTAAACGCTCGATCCCAGGATGCGGACCTCGACACCCGTTTCGGTCTGCAAGTCGGCAGCAAAGACTTGGAGGGCGGAATTCTCAAAGGCGGCATCTGGTCCCAGGGATCCGCCCATCACAATAAGGGTCGCGCCGATCTCTTCTGCCACCGCAACCAGTTCCGCCCGCAACTGCCCCGTGCGTACGATAGCCTGGGCTATGATGTCCTGTGCTGCCGCCCGCTCCTGGGCCATCACCAACTGGAACTGGCCCAGCTTTTCCAACCTCGATTCCACGTCTACCACCAAGGGCGCAGCCGTCTGGTTTAGAAAGCTAATGTCAGCCACGTAGAGAAAAGTCAGTTCGGCGCCTTGTTCCTTTGCCAGAGCGATGACGGCATCTTGCGTGGGGTAGCTGGCCTCGCCCCCACGGGTGGCGCATAAAATCATGCCCATGTTGTTCCTCCTCAATACCGAACCAGCAACCATACAGTTGCCAATAAAAGGGTGGCTATCGCTACCGGCACACCATCACGCATAAAAAAACGGCCAAATCCGAGACGGTAGCCCGCCTGGCTCAACAGGCCGACGGCAACAATGTTGGGTGCGGAGCCCAGGATCGTGGCATTGCCCCCCAGGTCGGCACCTAAGATGAGAGCCCAGTACAACACCATATTCTCAGCGCCGGGTATCGTGGCCGTTAAAAAGTCAGCAATAGGCATAGAGGCAACGGTGAAGGGGATGTTGTCCACGATGCCCGAAGCGACGCCTGGAATCCAAACCATCAAAATCGTTGCCATTTTCAGGCTATCCCCGGCCAGATCGCTGATGATTCCCGCCACCCAGGAAATGACCCCGGTTGCCTTAAGTCCGCCTACGATGACGAAGATACCGATAAAGAATATCAGTGTTGTCCAATTTACCTCGTGCAACATGCGGTGCATATCAGGCCGCACCCAGGCGACCAGGATTGCCGCGCCGCTCAGAGCAATGACACTGGGCGGAATACCACCGAAGTAATCTCCAGTAAAAAACAAGATAATCATCAGCAGTCCCACCAGCCCGGCTTTGCGCAGCAGAGGGAAGTCGGTAATTTGAGCGTCGGCTTCCAACCGGGTTATCAGCGCCGACGAGAATTGTTCCTTAGCACCGGCAAGCTCGCGCCGATAGAGAAAACTAATTATTAACAAGAAGGGGATCATGCACAGGATGGCGATGGGCGCCATGTTGACTAGATAATCAACAAAACTTAACCCAAGGTGCGAGCCGACGATGGTGCTGGGTGGGTCGCCGATGATGGTCGCTGCTCCGCCGATGTAGTGAACCAGCCAAACGACCGCCGCGCCTAGTAACGCCGCTGCTGTTTCGTGCATCCAGCGTAAACTGATGACGGCAAAGACTAGCAAAAAGATGCTGGTGGAAATAAAAAAGGAAGGGCCATATCCCCCCCGGGTGGGCTGGGCAAGCAGCCACCAGATGCCCCCGACGAGACTTATGATTCCCACAACGGCTAAGCTATACAACATGGTTCGCTTCACGTACTGCCTCCTATAGGTTAGGACACGGGTTTGTGTCGGCACCTACTGGCACAACAGGCTGATCATTCGGCGTATAGAATTACGCTTCTTTTCTGACTCTTTGGGATTTCCCGTTGATGTTCGGTTGAATCCCGTATGTTTTACTTATCTCATCGCTGTTCTTGGTGCCTGTTAGCAATTCAATAGCTAAGACCAAGAGTGAAACTATGTCAAGGAACCGCAATACTTTATGGATCCCCTTTTATAGGCAGTAGGCCACGCATCTCACTAACAAACGTTGCTGATCGACACTATGCCCGGGAGTTGCACCATCCTGTCTGATCGGCCCGGATGTTGGATAACGGTCAGGGTAAGATATTATGGGCTCTTTATTGACTCTATTTTCTGACCACGCACCATCAACACTGGCACATTGGCGCCGCGCACCACACGATCAGAGACGCTGCCCAACAACCAGCGGCTCAGCCCTGATTGCCCGCGTGTGGACATCACAATCAAGTCCACCTGATTAGTTTCTGCATACTGGATAATCTGATAGTGCGGGCGTCCCCCGATGGTGACCATTTGCACAGTGATACCAAGCTCTTGGGCGCCGCCGGCGACGCGATCCAGATACTCGCGGGCCAAAATCGCCATCTCCACCGTTGCCCTCTGTAGGGCTGCTTCTGTTGTTGTGGGGGTGCTTGGTAATGGGATGAGGACTCGTAAAAGAATCAGCTCTGAGTTGAAGTGCTCGGCTAAGTTAATGGCATGCGGCAGGGCTTGTTCTGCCAGAGGGGAACCGTCCAAGGGTAACAAAATACGCTTATACATAACTTAAGCCTCCGTCAATGATCATAACCCTTTTTCTGAAGATATATCTCATTAGACCCCGCTTAGGACGGGTTAGCAAGTAGATAGAGCGTATTCGTGAGCGAAGAGGTATAGGATTAGGCTTTGGAGGTTTGAGAGATAAGGGCTTCAATATGCATGTGTAGGTCATCGCGCGCTCGGCGAAATGCGCCTAGACGGTCCATCAGCGTACCCTCTGCGCTGGAAGGATCGACAATTGACCAATGAATTCGCTCCTTGGCGTTAGGGAAAATCGGGCACGCCTCATTGGCATTGTCACAAACAGTAATAACGTAGTCGAAGTGTTGTTCGACAAAACGATCAAGGGTCTTGGATGTCTGGTTGGAGATGTCGACCTCTAGCTCGCACATCACTTTAATCGCCTCCGAGCGCACATGTGTTGCCATGGTGCCAGCGCTGAAAACTTGGAAATCAGTGTCGCCGAGCCAGCGCAGCAGACCTTCAGCCATCTGCGACCGAGCGGAGTTATGTGTGCAGAGAAACAGGGCGCGTTGCGTCTGTGAAGCGTCACCGCCTGAAATCTCGTCTCTTGCAGGCGATGGCCACGATCGTCACTAGAGATTGGAATGGAAGTCCCTTAGCAGCGCTTGAGTCGATCCGCATAGTGCTTGCGAAATTTGGTGACCTTCGGGTTGATTACAGCCTGACAGTAGCCCTGGTTGGGGTTATTGCGAAAGTAATTCTGGTGGTACGCCTCCGCCGCGTAAAACACCGAGAATGGGGTGACTTCGGTCACGATGGGTTCTTCCCAGATACCATCGTCTTCGATCTGTCGAATAATATCTTCTGCGGTTTGCCTTTGCTCTTCATTGTGATAGAAAATCGCGGATCGATACTGCGATCCGATATCTGCGCCCTGTCGATTCAGCGTAGTGGGGTCATGAACGCTGAAGAACACATCCAAGAGCGCACCGAAGGAGAGGAGATCGGGATCGAATGTGATTTGAACGACTTCGGCGTGACCGGTTGTCCCGGAGCAGACATCCTGGTAGGAAGGATCGGCAACGGCTCCACCAGCGTACCCCACTTCGACAGCTTTGACGCCAGTCAATTCATCGAAGATGGGATCCAGGCACCAGAAGCATCCGCCTCCGAGCGTGGCGATTTCTAGCACCTTCGGTGATCGTTGGTCGTTTTCTTTGTTTTTAGTCATCATAACATTCACTTATCCTGTGTTCTCTCTACTAATGCGTAATCCGGGCCATGCCGACCACCGATTCCGATGCATGCCGACCACCAATTCCGGTTCATGCCGACCACCGATTCCGGTGCATGCCGACCACTTGCGTTCGGCATTCTCAAGAACACGCTGATTTAGGACAAGCAAGCGACGCTGGATAATCTTCACTTGTTCGGGCATCCTCTGCCTCGTCAAATCCGAGGAGGTG
>CBDAFF010000013.1:0-55162 GCA_965195195.1 uncultured Anaerolineales bacterium
CATCAAGTCCAGGTTTTGCACTCCGGCTTCCTCTCCACGCTGGTTCACACCAGCGCAGTTGCCTTCGGCTAGCGGTTCGTCGGATCAACGCCCGCAGAGGACTTTCACCTCCTAGCTATCGCCCATGCCGGGCGTACACGACAGCCGCGGGCGCACTTCAGCGCCCGCGGTTTTTTGTTTCACCAAAACGACTCATTGCGTGGAGAGCAGTCGAGCCAAGTGTAGAGGAGAAGAAGAAACAGTCTCTCGAATAGTTTATGCAACACGTATCAATAATCCGGAACTCCAGCTGCTATTTATTGGGTTTCACTGCAGCAAGATGCTGCGAAACATTTTGAGGTGTGAGATGAAAGAGAAATTAAATCCTGATCTGAAAAACCTGGCCTATGCTCCCGAAATACCGGGATTAACTTTCCGGGGCTATTCAGGTCCACAGGAACATGAACGGATCGCCGCCATCATCCAGCGCTGCCTGGATGCAGATAGCGTGGATGAGGTCATCAATGCTGACGACATCGCTCGCAGATTCACCCACATGCAGAACTTCGATCCAACTCAGGATGTTCTGCTTGCGGAGGTTAACGGGGATTTAGTCGGCTACGTCCGGATGAACTGGCTCCATGCGTCAAACGGGGATGTCAAGTTTCGGCACGATGGATATGTCCTCCCCGAGTGGAGGCGAAAGGGGATTGGGTCAACCTTGCTGATTTACACTGAGGACCATTTGAGAGGTCTGGCAAACCACGCCCCGAAGGGCGGCTTGCGATTTTTCGAAGTTTATCAGGCGGACACCGAGAGCGATAAGCAGTCTCTGTTGAAAAATGCGGGCTACCAACCTATCCGCTATTTTTTTGAGATGGTACGTCCGCTTGATGCTGCTATCCCTGAAATAGCATTGCCTGAGGGTCTCGAAATTCGTCCTGCTACTCCGGATCTGTACCGGACCATCTACAACGCCGCTGATGAAGCTTTCCAAGATCATTGGGGGCACGTCCCCGGGACGGACTCTGAATATCAAGGGTGGGTAGAAAGTCCCGAATTTCAACCCGCGCGCTGGAAAGTCGCCTGGGACAACGGGCAGGTCGCCGGCATGGTCTTGAACTTCATCAATGACGAGGAAAATGAACATTTCAAGCGCAAGCGAGGTCATACGGAAGACATCAGCGTTCGTCGCCCTTGGCGCCGACGCGGTCTAGCCCGGTCGTTATTGGCACAAAGCCTGCAGATGTTTAAAGATGAGGGCATGGAGGAAGCTGCGCTGGGTGTGGATACCGACAACCTTAGCGGCGCCTTGGCCTTATATGAAGATCTTGGATTTCAAACCAACAAGCTATGGACGGCCTATCGCAAGCCGATGGCCTAAACGAAGTGTGAGCATAGAGAGGCACGCGCTCGAGAAATATCGATGGAGAAGAAGATGGATGAACAGACTTTCAACAAACTCGCTAACGCGGGCTACACGATCCGCCCGGCAAATCTGGATGACATCAAGGGGTCGGTAGAGATGTTTAACCTTTGTTCAAAGGCGATGATCGGCGCTCCCGAGTTTACGGAGGATCGCTACGTGAAGGAATGGCAGGTACCGAACTTCGATCTTCAACACGACATTCGACTTGTCATCGCCCCTGCAGGACAAATCGTCGGATGCATCGAGGTATGGGACGTACATGAGCCACCCGTCCACCCCTGGATTTGGGGTCGCGTCCATCCAGAGTGGGAAGGCAAGGGCATTGGGACGGCGTTGATGGCCTGGGCACTAGATCGCGCCCGTGAGGCTATACCCCGCGCTCCCGGGGGCGCACGCGTTTCGGCACGCGCCGGAACTGTAAATACGTACTCACCAGCGAAGGAATTGCTTCAGAATATGAGCATGGAAGCCATCCGCTATGGATGGGACATGCTGCTCGACCTTACCGAAGAGCCCCCCGCGCCCCTATGGCCAGATGGAATCTCAATCCGGAATATTCGCCACCCGGAGGATACCGAAGCCGCCTACCGGGCCGAAGACGAAGCATTCGAGGAGCATTGGGGATATGTTGAAACCCCTTTCGAAGAGGGATTTAAACAATGGAAACATTTCGTGTTTGAAATCCGGAAGCCCGATCCTTCTTTATGGTTCCTGGCCATGGACGGGGATGAGATTGCCGGTATGGTAACGTGCCGAGTGGAGTCAGATGACGACCCGGACAAGGGTTGGGTGAGTGTCCTTGGCGTCGGGCGCCCGTGGCGACGCCGAGGCTTGGGGTTAGCCCTGCTGCTGCAAGTTTTTGTCGAATTTTATCGCTGCGGGAAACCCCGCGTTGGTTTGGGCGTCGACTCAAACAATCTCGCCGGCGCGACAAGGCTGTATGAGAAGGCGGGCATGCACGTACAGCGAGAGTATGTCACCTACGAGATCGAACTACGTCCTGGAGAGGAACTCCAGAAGGAGCGAGAATCCACCAGCGTGCAATCAAACATTACCGGATAAGTTCTATCCCTCGTTATATCTCTACTATAATGTGTGGCAACTTACCTTGATAAAAGAGCAGTCCTTTTATCGTTAATGAATTGGAGCAAGGAACGCATGGACAAACACGTCCCCTTCAAGGCCATCCTCTGGGATCTAGGAGGCGTCATTCTACGCACCGAAGACTGGGAGCCGCGTCATTGCCTGGACCGGATGCTGGATTTACCGAACGGGAAAATATACGAACTCATCTTCGATAGTGAGGTGAGTCGCAAAGCCACCGTAGGCGATGCCACCAATGACGATATCTGGATGCGCGTAGGTGAGCAGCTCACACTTTCTCGTGATGAATTAACTCTCGTGAGGGATGAATTCTGGTCAGGCGATAAGATTGATATGGATTTGGTCCATTTTATCCGCGCCCACACAAACGGAACCAAAATGGGTCTATTGTCCAATGGGTGGTCTTCCACTCGACACTTCCTTGAAGAACGCTGGCATATCGCCGAAATCTTTGACGACATAATCGTTTCAGCCGAGGTTGGGTTAGCAAAACCCGACCGGCGAATCTATCAATTAGCCCTCGACCGGTTGGGCGTCGAAGCGGAACAAACGATCTTCATCGACGACTTTATTGAAAATATCGAGGGAGCGCGTGAACTGGGGATCCATGGAATCCACTTTAAAGACCCTCAGACCGTCTTGGAAGAGTTGCAAGATCTTCTCGACTTCACTGCCTAAGCTCTCCTTCATCCGGAGATGCCGCAACCTGGATACCGTTGCCGGACTAATACATCGTTGCAGTTGATAATCAAACTTTAAAACCACTGGTATACTCAATTTGCTATCCCTTAAATTTCGTGGCAGAATTGGTGGGTCTTACAAGCACTACTTGAAACATGTGTGGGTTGAGTAAGGTCTCACACAATAAAACCTCCGCAGCCTGTTTCAAAGGGGGACACGAAGCTTCCATATGAATAAATCATTACAACCGCTGCTCTCCCGCAAAATGATTCTCTTTCTCATCGGACTTACTTTCGCTGAGGCGACGCGGGCGATGACCGCGGTACAGATTCCGGTCTTCTTGCGCGAAATCGGAGCGAGCGTCAGTCAGATTGGGCTTTTTTTCACCCTGACGATGATTGTGCCTCTAGGGCTCGGGATTTTTGGAGGTTGGTTATCTGATTCAATCGGCCGCTTGCGAGCGATCTTGTTCGGGAGTATTGCTGGGATCCTCGGATACCTCCCGTTTGCTTTCGCACAGCGTTGGGAAGTGACTCTCATCGGTCCCATCATCCTGGCGGTGGCGACAGCTTTGATCCAACCATCCTTCCGAGCCTATATCGCCGACACTTGCCCCAAGGAGACGCGCGGCCGTATTTTCGGACTCAGCAAATCGTTTATCACCGCAGCTTGGATCCTTACCCCACCTTTGGGCGGCTTCCTGGCAATGAATTATGGAGCCCGTACGATGTTTCTCGCCGCGGTTTTTCTTTATGGCATTGCCGCCATCATTTTTATGTTCCTTTTACGATCAGAGGAAATAAAAGCTACCGCACCATCGCAAAAGCCCAGCCTTAAGTCGCTCAGGGAATCCCTCACGCATATCTTCCCGATTGTCTTCGCTGGGGGGTTGTTAACCTGGATCATAGTTACGGAGGGCATTCGTGTCTTCGCGTCGTATCTTTCCTTCAACCTCCTGCCGGTTTACCTGAACGATATTGGCCTAATTGACAAGCAGGGTATTGGCGTGATTGATGGCCTGCATGGCATCGCCTGGGTTCTCGCTGCACCTATCGGCGGGTGGCTCTCCGATAAATCGAGCGAACGGAATAGTTTCATGCTTGGTACGGCGATCTTCCTCTCCTCGTTCCTGGTTTTCATCCTCGCCGAAGGCTTCGGAGTCTTTGCTCTCTCATGGATCATCATGGGGATTGGCGGCGCATTTCTAGACCCGGCAGTTAATTCGCTCATCGCTCGTGGTGCACCCGCACATCTTCGCGGCGTTGCCTATGCTGTAGTACCTGCACTCATTGGCCTGATTGCGCTTCCGACACCCTGGATTGGTGGCCAGATCTGGGAAGCCATCGACCCAAAGATACCGTTCCTCGCCACTTTTCTCCTCGGTTCCCTTGCTCTCATCCCGGCCTGGTTCAAGCTTCGTGTGCCCGCCGATGAAGGTATCTCCCCATCGTAACCCACATATTAGAGGTTCTTGATTAACAGATCTCCAGCCTGGGGAATGAACTCCCTAAGATATTAGATTTTTAAGCCGTGAAGAAATTTTGCTCCCGTATGGGAACATCTCCTTCACAAGCTCTTTACTTTATGCTTGAAAGAAATATTAAAGGGGTGAGCCCCCTGCCATTCAGCGGGCGGCCGGCATTGCCGCGTTCGCCGGTTGGTCCCAACTTCTTCGCCGCAGCGAAAGGGCGTTCCTCCAGTCGGTCGGCGCATTCATCATGATCGCCGAAATAAGCTGGGGATCAGTCAGATTGGCCAGATGTTGCCACGGCTTACTGGGACGTGCAGCCCATAGATGGCCTGAGGCTCATTACACCTTCACTTTAGACACCTCGCGCCTAAGAGTCAATCAGCGATACGCTTAAAAATATCCAACGCTCACCTGCCTCATGAAATATCACAGCAAGTTTGGGCGATAATCTCGATGATTTAATTATCACCTTTAGAACAACGGATGGCGCGGTGCGGATCTGGAAGCTACCATGGGGGTGCAACCACAGATTACAATCCCGCAGGAATATCGTCCAACTATGGGTGATCCATGGTCATCAGTATCGAAAATGGCCACCTGGTGTTGTTAATCATACGGTGATGGTTTTTTAATTCATCTTAGCACCATTCGATTGTTGAACTCTCCGCTAGCGACCTGCACTAAATTGAGAGCACGTTGAAACCGAGAAACACTGATCCGCGTTGATATTAGTGACCCACCAGGAGAATACACCTATGAGCCCTCGTGTGAAATTGATCTTCAACCCCCTTGCTGACCGGGGACGGTCCTCAGATCTCGAAACATCTGTGCAGCACATACTCGACAAACACGAGGGTGCAGAATGGTCCACAACCGAATACCACACCCACGCAACCGAACTCGCTGAGCAGGCCGCGCAAGATGGCTTCGACATCGTCGTCGCGATTGGTGGCGATGGCACCGTCCATGAAGTTGTCAACGGTTTAATGCGAATCCCTGAAGATCAGAGACCCCTACTCGGTTCAGTGCCAATTGGTTCTGGGAATGATTTTTCCGTAAATGTCGGAGTGGCGGAGGGAATTGAGACCGCGCTCGAGCGAGCCTTCAAGGGGGAGACAAAGACCATCGACATAGGCTTGGTCACGGATGGTTCTGGTCGATCAGAGTACTGGAACAACACGATCGGAATCGGCTTTGACGCCGCGGTTACGGTTTATTCCTATCAAATCACCCGATTGCAGGGATTCACACTGTATCTCTGGGCTGTGATCAAAACAATATTTCTCCACCACCACGCGCCCAGAATGAAGATCATTACGGACCAGGAAGATATCGATGATGATGTCCTCATGTTCGTTGCCGGCAACGGACCCAGGGAAGGTGGCGGCTTCCATGTCGCTCCGGATGCTATCTTCGACGATGGCGTTTTTCACTACGCGATGATTGAGAATGTATCCCGCGCAATGATGTTCCGCTTGATTCCTGAAGTGATGAATGGCACACACGGCCGGTTCAAGTCGGTTCGAATGGGTCACTTCAGCGAACTGCAATTGAGGTCTGAGGAGCCTGTAACAATCCATCTGGATGGCGAGGTCTTCGCCGGGTTCGATTCCACTGTCACCGAAATTCAGATCAAGGTCATGCCGAACGCGTTACGCGTTGTCATCTAGAGTGGAACCCCTTCTCAAATATACTTAAGCATTGTAGATTCCACTCCACATGAGATCCTTAACCCACACACTCGAAGACCAGGATACAGGCTACCTGCGGATTCTCTGTGAACTGTGGGGATTCGACTTACCCCAGGGCTCCCATCGATCCGTCGTCGACGAAATAACGCTCCCCATGCTCAACCGCAACACGCTCGACGAACTGCTCGACAGCTTGCCCGATGCAGCCAAGCAAACCCTTGAAGAGATTGCCCAAGCTGGCGGCAGGATGGCATTGCCTGACCTGATCCGGGACCATGGAGAATTGCGGGAAATGGGAACCGGAAAGCGCGATCGCGAACAGCCCTGGCGCAGCCCTGCTTCTCCGGTTGAGGTGCTTTGGTATCGCGGCCTGATCGGACGAGCATTTGCTGACACACCCAAAGGTCCGCAGGAATTCGCCTATATCCCAACAGATTTGCTGCAGATGTTGAGTGAATCGCTTCCTGATTACAGCGCCACTTCTCTTTCACCTCTAACACAAGACCCAAAACATGTCTTTTTGGCAACCTCGGCTGCAGTTGACGATGCCACAACTCTTCTGGCTGCCATGCGCCGCACTCCCTTCCCCTCATTCGAGCTCTCCCGGAAGCCAGGCCTTACACTGGAGCGATTTCTCCTGATTCCAGGTTTGCATAATCTTTTGCTCACAATCCTGCAGGAGACATTAATAATCGAGGGCCCGCCTTGGACGCCAAATCCTGAACGAACCCGCGCTTTCATAGACGCCTCGCGCTCGCGGGCAATACGCGACCTACTTCTGGCTTGGAAAGACTCTGTGACCTGGAATGACCTGGCTGTACTCCCTCACATCGTATGTAATACTGATGTCTGGCCCAATGACCCCGGGCTCTCGCGTCAAGGGGTTCTAGATCTCCTGAAGCCTTTAAAGCCCGGGCTTTGGTGGGATCTGAATGATTTCGTGGAGATGATTCGACAAACCTGCCCGGCCTTTCAACGGCCCGGTGGTGATTTTGATTCCTGGTATCTTCAGAATCAAAGCGGGATTTTCCTCCATGGCATCGAGAACTGGAATATGGTCGATGGCGCTCTTATCCGCTACATTATCACCGGTCCTCTTCACTGGCTTGGAGCCGTCGATCTCGGGCAAGATTCTCAATCGGCTTCGAAACCCTCATTTCGCCTCACATCAGTATCGGCGCTGCTGTACGATCCGAAAGCACCCGTCCACGTTGAAGAACCGGACAAGGCGATCGTCATTCACTCCGATGGTCGCATTATCGTTCCTCGTGGGGTTAATGGAGCTGTTCGCTATCAAATCGCACGCTTCTCTCATTGGGTATCGGTGGAAAATGAAAAGTATGAGTACCGCCTCACACCCAGCACGCTGCAGCGTGCCAGAGAGCAAGGTTTATCCCATCAACATATCCGCATGGTCCTGGAAAAGACCTGCGAATCCCCGCTGCCACGGCCGGTTGAACTGGCGTTAACTCGCTGGGCTGAGAGAGGCACAGAAGCGTATATCATGCAATACTGGGTCTTACGCGTCCAATCCCCAGATGTACTCGAGACGCTGCGCAGCAAGAAGTCGACAAATCGCTATTTAAAAGAGATCCTCAGCCCAACTACAGCAATCGTACAATCCTCAGATTGGCCTAAACTGCAGGCATCTGCCGCGCGTCTCGGGCTTTTAATCGATCCGCCAGGTTCAAACGAGTAAGCTTCATACCCCCTCCAAAATCCAAGCATCCAAAGAAAGCAAACGTCACCCCGCGTACATGAGGGAGGATATCTCGAAGTAATATAGGTTTTACTAACTTGAGAGGGTTCTCTACTTACGAGGAAGATAATCTAAGGTTTAGGGAGCGCTATGAGTATTGCTTCTTCCAGCTCTTCGAGCGTCACGGGTTTAAAAACAAAGGCGTTCGCGCCAATCCGCATGGCTTCATCGACCTGGATGTCGGTTGTCTCAGATGAGAGCATCACCACCGGAATCTCTTTTAAATCATCACGCATACGCAGGAACTCTAAAAAATCGATTCCGCTGACCTCCGGCATGTTGATGTCCAACACGATTAGATCCGGTCGGTCACCCGCTAGGAGCCGCTTGGCTGCACTGCGTGCATTGCGGAAAATCTCAACTGTAGAATCGAGAAGCTGCAACATCAGCTTTACGGCATGGCTCATCTCATCGTCATCGTCCACTATCCAGACTGCCCGCATTCTTTCCTCCATTAGCCTGTGAGCGCTTCTTGAATCTGCTCCGCTGTCTTTGATGTGATTCCGGAGATGCCAGCTAACTCTTCAAGGCTCGCTTGCCGAATCCCATCGAGGTCACCAAAGGTTTTAATTAATGCTTTCCGGCGTGCCGGACCGACGCCATTGATACTGTCGAGCTTGGAAGCCAGCCCTCCTCGCCTGCGTTGAGTCCGATGCTGCCGTAGGGCGAAACGATGGGCTTCATCTCTAATCCGCTGAACAAGGTACAAACTCTGTGATCGTCGCGGCAGGATGACGGGGTCGGCTCGATCGGGAAGATAGAGCTCCTCGTGCCCTTTTGCCAATCCAACAACCGGCACGCGCTCTTGCAGATTGTGTTCCTCCAGGATCTTGCAAGCCCTGCTGAGCTGCCCCTTGCCGCCATCGACAATTAGAAGATCCGGCAGCAATCCAAAACTCTTATCCAGTTTACCCCCCGGTTTCCCAGCCTCCTCGTTAGCAATCTGCCAACGCCGGAAGCGTCGCCCGAGGACTTCCTCCATACTGGCGAAATCGTCCTGACCCTGGACATTCTTAATCGTGAATTTCCGGTAGAATTTCTTGCTGGGCGCTCCCTGCTCGAATACAACCATCGAACCCGCTGCGGCTGTCCCTTGTAGATTGGATATATCGTAGCACTCAATGCGATTTGGTGGGGCTTGGAGAGCCAGCGCCTCCTGGAGCTCGCTCAACGCCTGTACGTGTTTGCTGCGATCCGCCTCCCATTTTGCCTTTAAAGAGGCCAGGGTCTCCGCCGCGTTTTCCGCCACCAATGCCACCAGATCTCTCTTCGCGCCACGACGCGGCACCTTCAAGTAGACCTTTGCCCCACCGCGCCGATCGTTGAGCCAGGTTTCGATGATGCGTGCTTCCTCTATCTCAATCGGCAGGAGAATTCGCGGCGGTATATGAGTCGCCTCAGTATAGAACTGTTTTACAAAAGCCTCCACTAATTCTTGATCATGAGCCTCACGCGTACCATCAAGCACGAAATACTCTGTCCCGATGAGTTTACCCCCGCGAACAAAAAATATCTGAATGCATGCATCACGCTCGTCTCGAGCGAAGGCGATGACATCCGTATCAAGCTTATCCTGCGTGACAACTTTCTGTCCCTCGACGACCTTCTCGATGGCGATCAATTGGTCGCGTATGGTTCCAGCCTTCTCATATTCCAGCGCTTCCGATGCTCTCTCCATCTCCAACTCAAGCCGGCTCACGATCGGATCTGTGCGCCCTTGAAGGAATCGGCCGAGGTCATCGATCATCGCTCGATAACCCACAATGTCAATCTTCCCAATGCAAGGCGCCAAGCAGAGTTTAATGTCGTTATAAAGGCATGCACGGTGGTCTTCGCCTGTGATTACGCGATCGCAGGTGAGATAAGGGAACATCTTGCGTAACACATCAAGAGTCTGATGGACAGCCCATACACTTGTATAAGGACCATAATAACGCGCCCCATCGTTTAGTACCCGACGTGTAACTGTGACTTTCGGGAAAGGGTCTTTCCAGAAGATTTTGATGTACGGATATCTTTTATCATCCTTAAGGCGGATGTTGTACTTCGGTTGATAACGCTTAATGAGGTTCATCTCCAGAATTAGCGCCTCGAGCTCTGAGCTGACAACGATCCACTCAATAGCCTCGATCTTCAAGACCATCTCGGCTGTTTTGCGGCTGTGGTTGGCGGCTTTGTGAAAATAGGATCGAACCCGGCTGCGCAGATTGACTGCTTTTCCAACATAAATAACCCGGCTCTCCTTGTCCTTCATCAGGTAGCAACCGGGTTTGCTGGGGATTCCCTGTAAGATGGGTTTGAGACAATCAGACGCAGCCATACTGAGTCGATTCTAGCATATCTGGCTCACTCACAACTTACGGCAAGCCTTCACATTATCGAGATTTTCAAGAAATATACTTTCCAAACGTTACGCTTTGAATATTCCCATTGCGTCCTGGGAGACAGTATAATCGCGGGACTATGTTAAAAATCAACCACCGCCTGCCGGTCTACCTGATTCTATCAGTCGCACTTTCTGGGTGCTTAACTACTAACCCCACGACGACTCCCGGTCCACCGACGACGATTCCAAGTTCTCCGGTGCCTACGGCATCGGCAACAGAGGCGCTACAGCCAGCGCCTCGCAGTCTGACGCTCTGGGTCGCTCCGCCGTTCGCGCTGGATTCAGAAACTTCCGCCGGTGCATTGCTCACAGAGCGTTTACGAGCTTTTGAGCAGCTTCATCCTGGGTTGAGCATCCAGGTGCGGGTTAAAAGCATTGATGGCCCCTCGGGTCTATTAGAGACGCTCGTCGCTGCGAATGCCGCCGCGCCTGCACTCCTTCCGGATGCGATTACATTCAGCACTTCGAGCCTGGAGAATGCAGTTTCCAAGGACCTGATTATCGGATTAGATGGTGTTCTCCAGGTTCCTGAAGCCCCGGATTGGTATGAGTTTAGTCTTCCGGCCGCACGCGTATCTGGGAATTTCTTTGGACTTCCAATCGCTAGTGAAGTAGATATCCTCGCATACCGCAGCGATCTCTACACCTCACCTCCTAGAAGTTGGGACGATCTACTCGGTGAACCACGCAATTTCCTTTTTCCTGCTGGTGATCCGCTGGCAACTTTCACATTGGCACAGTATCTCTCCCTGGATGGTTATCTCCTCAATTCCGACGAAGATCCAGCCCTAAACCCCGCTGTGTTATCCGAAGTGTTGACCTTCTATAACACAGCCCTTGGCGCTCAAATTCTCCCTTATTCCGTAAGGCAAATCACCAATGCGGAACAATCCTGGTCTGTGCTGCAAGATAATGGTGCGGCCAGCGCGGTGTCTCCTTTAAACTTCTATATGTTAGAGCATGATCCGGAGAAGTTCTCCGCCGTACCTCTTCCAACCCAGGATGGCCAAGGCGTAGGTCTCGCCTCAACATGGTCTTGGGCAATCGTCACACAGGATAGCGAACGGATCCCGATCGTTGCTGAGCTGCTTACGTGGCTTAGCGCACCTGATTTCCTCGGGCTGTGGACTCACTCACTGGGGATGCTCCCACCCACAAGCGCCTCTTTAGCAGCATGGCCGGAAGGGGCCGATGCCTCCTTAGTCAGCAGCCTTGTCACCGTAACGCAACCGATGCCACATTCATCGCTTCGCCTCACGATAGGACCCATTCTCTATGATGCTGTCGAGGCCGTCATCGGCGGAGGAGAAGCTCCAACGACCGCAGCCCAAGCCGCGGCGGAAGCGCTCGCCAATCCGTAATTTCACGGCCGTTGATGGAGATCTCGTTCAGGCTATGATAGAGCTCCCTCGATTTGATGATCACAAGAAACACCTACAACTTATTTCCCTTCAAGCACTCGAGGCTGCCGATGCTCATCGAGCTGTTCGAGAGCATCTACATCTTTCCAGTGAAGGTATCGAGGCAGGGACACACACCATTGGGTTGAAACCTGGGGCACGAATACACCTGGTCGCGTTTGGAAAAGCGGCACCGGCGATGACGAGAGCCGCAGTTGAAATCCTTCAGAATCAAATCGTTGACGGCGTCATCGCTGCGCCACACCTTATCGATGATCTGCCACCTTCACTTCAAATTTACCGTGCCGGTCATCCATTGCCGGATGCTGGCAGCCTCGCCGCGGGGCGCGCTGCCGAGCTGCTCCTTGAAAGTGCCCCCGCTGATGATCTTCTGCTTGCGCTCGTCTCCGGTGGTGGGTCGGCAATGCTCGAACTACCGCTTCCGGGCATCGAACTCGATGATCTTCGTCTCCTAAATACACTTCTCATCCAATCCGGGCTTCCAATCCACAAGATTAACACCATACGCAGAGCGCTTTCTCGCATAAAAAATGGCGGTTTGGCGCGGCTAGCCGCTCCTGCGCGCGTATTATCCCTTATCCTTTCAGATGTCGTCGGCGACCGACTTTCGGCCATAGCATCGGGGCCCACAGTCCTGAAACGCGCCTCACGAGCTGAGGCGCGCCACATACTTCAGGAGAGCGGGCTATGGACAGAAACCTGTGCCTCGATCCGTTTCGCCCTTGATCGGCCCGACCCTCCGTTGGAGAGGGCACGACATCCAAGGAATATATTGATCGGAAACAACTCGCGCGTCGTTCACGCTGCTGGGCAACAGGCGCATGCCCTCGGCTTCTCTGTGAAGACCGTTACAACAAAAATGCAGGGCGAGGCCCGCGAAGTCGGTGGGCGTTTCGGCCTGCAGATAAAAAACCTTCGCGAGCGCGGGTCTATCGAAAAACCTACCTGTCTATTAATGGGCGGCGAAACCACAGTTACGGTACGGGGCCAAGGTCTTGGTGGACGCAATCAAGAATTGGCGCTCGCCGCGGCCATCGCCCTTGCAGGCACACAGCATGTAGCCGTCATGAGTTTCGCTACGGATGGGGTTGACGGTCCCACAGATGCAGCAGGCGCAATCATCAGCGGGGATACAGCAGCGAGTGCAAGATCGCTTGGTTTCGTGCCACAGGAAGCGCTCCAAGAGAATGATGCTTACCCGGTTCTAAAAGCTGCGGGCGCTCTCCTTCACAGCGGTCCGACCGGCACAAACCTCAACGACCTGGTTGTCGGCCTTATCTATTGAGCTAACTCCACATCTCCGAAAATCATCTCGTTTGACCCTTCAATAAGCGCCTGATACAATCCCGCCGCGACTTACATCTTACCCAGGAGGATTCATGCCCATCCACTTTGGAACAGACGGATGGCGGGGAGTGATCTCCGACACATTTACCTTTCACAACTTGCGCCGAATAACTCAAGCAATCGCTGATGCCGTCGCTTCAGAAGAGTGGCTAAACGGAGTAACGAGCGGACCGAAACCAGATTCGAAACGCATGGTGGTCGGCTTCGATACTCGTTTCCTCTCCGACCGCTACGCGGCTGAAGCGGCGCGGGTGCTCGCAGCTAATGGATACAAGGTGTATCTCACGACGGCTGATGTGCCCACCCCTTCGGTCTCATACACCGTGAGACACCTGGGGGCCATCGCGGGAATTATGATCACCGCCTCCCATAATGCCCCTCGCTATAATGGGGTGAAACTCAAGGCTGCTCAGGGCTACTCGGCTGCCAGAGAGCAATGCCGGGGAGTGGAGGTTTATCTCAGCGACAACGAGTCTCGAGGTCGGGGACCGAATTTAATGGATTTCGATCAAGCTCGCACCGAAGGCCTGATCGAACGTATAAACCCCACCCCGGCCTATTATGACCACCTGAGACAACTCATCGACTTCGACAAGATCGCAGATAATCCTCAGCACATCGTCGTTGATTCGATGTTCGGATCCGGCAGAGGGCAAATACGCGGCATACTGCAAGGCACAGGTTGTGAGGTGTTCGAGGTTCGCGGAGAGATGAACCCCGGTTTCGGCGGCATTCATCCTGAACCTATCGGGCACTACCTCGGTGCGCTTGCCGGCGCAATCGCCGCCGGCCATGGCCAACTCGGCCTGGCTACGGACGGCGATGCCGACCGTCTCGGCGCCATGGATGGTCGTGGACAGTTTGTCGATCCACATCGCATCATGGCTCTTGCACTCAAATACCTATTCGAGAAACGTGGTTTGCGCGGGAAAGTCGTAAAAACAGTGTCAACCACCCAGATGATAAACCGCCTGGCCGAGAAATTTGGGCTCGAGGTAATAGAGACACCCGTCGGATTCAATTACATTGCCGAGTGGATGCTGCAAGATGATGTTCTCATTGGCGGCGAAGAGTCAGGTGGAATCTCTTTCAAAGGACACATTCCAGAGGGGGACGGTATCCTCATGGGGCTTTTACTCACGGAGATGGTCGCGGAAAGCGGCGTCCCGCTGGATGAGATGGTCGCTGGTTTGCTCACCGAGGTTGGACCAGCCCACTATAAACGTGTCGATCTGCGTCTTGCCCGTCCGATTGTGAAGGAGCAAATGGTTAAACAACTCGCCGAAGACGCACCGTCATCCATCGGCGGTGTTGAAATCTCCTCGGTAAACACGATGGATGGCGTGAAGTACCTCTTGGCCGACGATTCATGGCTCCTTATCCGACCTTCCGGAACCGAGCCGGTCTTGCGAGTGTACGCTGAAGCTCGCGAGCCCGAACAGGTCAGTCGGCTTCTCGAATTTGGTCAATCTGTGGCTGAAGGGGCTTAAAAGTTGAGTTTAAAACCCCTGGCAACGACACCAGGGGGCGTCCTAACCATCACGCGTTCTCTGTAATTTCGCCTTGAGAATCCAGGGGCTCGAAAGGCAGCGAGATCCAGAAAGTGCTCCCTTTCCCAAATTCGCTTTCAACACCAACCTCACCACCATGGACTGCGATGATTCCCTTACAGATTGCCAGACCGGATCCAGACCCCTGCTGCTCACGTTTGGCGCGGTCGATTTGGTGGAACACATCGAACAAGCCGCCCAGGTCTTCTTCCTTAATACCTTGCCCTTGATCCTGGACGCGCAGTACCAACTGGTCTCCCTTAGCTTCCGCCGAAAACCGGACCCATTCACTTTCATCCGTTGAGAACTTAATTGCATTACCGAGTAAACGCCCAATTGCATCCGAGAGATATACCTCATCTGCAACAAGCGGTGGGAGATCCTCCGGGACATCCGTAATCAGAGTTAACCCTCGTTCTTCCGCAGTTGTCTGGAAGGGTTTTACAATCACGCGCAACCAAAGATCCGTCTCTTCAATTCGCCGCCTCCGGTAACGATAAGCATCCTCCGCCTCGCCAGTTTCGATCTCTACTAAGATGAGGAAATCATCAACGAGGCTGTTCAACCGCAGGGCTCCGCGGCGAATGCCTTGCATAAAATCCTGGAAATCTTCTCCTTCGACTTTCTGACCTTCGAGTTCGAGCAAATCGGAATAATTGATGATGTACGTCAGAGGCGTTCGGAATTCATGGCTCAGTGTAAGCAGAATCTTACTCTTTAGGTCAGAAACTTCCTCATCTCGTTGCTTACGGAGACTCTCCCACCGACTAAGCTTCGCCCTTACGCCTACCAATAAATCCTCATCATCAAACGGTTTGGTGATGTAATCATCGACGCCAATTTCTTTGCCGCGGCGAATATCTGCTTTTTCTCCACGCGCGGTGAGGAAGATAAATGGAATTGCGCTAAGCTCGGGCTGTTCACTCACCTTCTCATGGAATTGATACCCATCCATCTCCGGCATCATGATGTCTGAAACGATCAAGTCTGGGCGTTGTTTTTCCAGAACATCAAGCGCTTCTCGTCCGTTCATGGCGGTGAGTACTTTGTACTCGGTTAGTTCCAGAAGTTCTCGAATCCCTTCAAGCAGCGCCAGATCATCCTCGACGACCAGGATTAATGGTTTGGTCATGGTTATCCTTGTTCCTTATTTAATAGAGGCAACCAAACAGTAAAAACGCTTCCAACTCCAATCTCGCTCTCAACCTCAACGAGACCACCATGTAGAATCGCGATCTCCCGTACAATCGCAAGGCCTAAGCCGCTTCCAGGTATCTTGTGTTCCCGTGCCATAGTACCACGATAAAAACGATCAAATATAAATGGTAGATCTTCCTCAGAGATCCCGACTCCATTATCGCGGACTTCTATGCACGTGTAAACATTTCCCTCTTTTTCATCTTTGCCGCTGATTCGCAGGGAGATTGTCCCACCAGCATCGGTGTATGTTGCTGCATTGGCGACTAAATTGGTGAAAAGGCGAATCAACTGGTGGGGATTCCCCAACACCACCAGTTCACTCTCCGGTTCACGAGTGATGTGTATGCCCTTCTCCTCACATGTCGGGTGCTGCCGCTCGACAACTTGGTCAAGGATTGCTGTGATCTCTACGTTCTCTATTTCGATTTCTTTCTGAGATTCCAAACGCGCGAGGTCCAACAACTCCTCGATCATGCTCGTGAGACGGTCCGTCTCCTGATTAAGCACACCCAGATACCTCTCTTGATTATCCTGTTTAGATCTCTGGAGCAGCGAAAGGTATACCTTGATGTTCGCAAGAGGGGTTCGTAATTCATGCGAGACTGTTGCCACAAATTTACTTTTTAACCTATCTAACTCCTGTAAACGCGTGATATCCCGCAGGACAATCACCGTGCCTATTGAGCCTCCATCCAGCTCGACCGGTGAGGCGAGAGCTTGAAATGATGTCTCGCCGATATCGAATGATTCTTGAACCCTGCTTTCTGCTCCATGCAGACGAGAGATCTGTGTTAGCACCCCCTCACTCCTTTCACCCGCCATCAGGAGCTGCGCCTGTGGGTTTGCCAAAACCAGATTCCCATCAAGATCGAAGACGAGCACAGCGTCGGCAACGGAGCTCAGGATCGCCTCAGTTTGTTCCTTTTGTGATTGCAGCTCGGCGGTGCGGCTCGCGACTCGCTCTTCTAATACGGCGGCATGGTCATGGATCTCGCCGAAGAGGCGGGCGTTGATTATCGAAATCGTAATCAGGGAGGCCAGAACTTGAAGCATCTCCAAATCCTCCTCCCCAAGTTGTCCAACTTCTTCTTTATCGACAATCATTACACCGAGGACCTCCCCGGCAATTGAGAGAGGCAAAATCATTTCGCAGCCTGTATTGGGAAGTTCGGTGTGGTGTTGAAACCGCGGCTCTTTGCTTACATCAGAAATCAAAAGCGGCTTATTGCTTTTTATCGCCTCTTGAGCAAATCCCTCCGCGTTCAAGTCTAGCGGCTCAACTTGATTCACGGGAACCCCTTCAGGGCCGCGTAAGTATGCACACGGGACCAATTTGCCCCCTTCGGATAACAGAATCCCTACGGCATAGTAATTAAAAACTCTCAGGGTACCCGCCGCCACTTCGTAAGCCAACTGATTTATGTCGAGAATCGCAATCGCACTGCGGCCGATCTCATACATTAAGCGCATCTTTTCAGCACGTGCAGAGGAACTGCGCAAAAGGCGAGCGTTCTGTAATGCCACCCCCAGTTGCCGGGCAAAACCAAGCACAATTCTTAGATGGTACTCCTGAAAGAATCCCTGTACCCTGCTGCCTAAAGCCATACCTCCGATAATATCGGCCCTCCACAGAATCGGCACACCTAACCAAGATCTGGTGTCGACAGGGAAATTTTCAAAGCCGATCCGCAGCGGATCTTCAACTGAGCGCAGAAGTATAGGACGGGCGTCGTAAACCACCTGCCCCAAAGCCGAGTGATCAGGAGGGATGACTTGCTCACCCACCTGAAGCGCTCCATCCGCGGGGAGGAAACCTCTTACCTGGCGCACAATCATTTCCCCTTCTTCCCTGAGTATTACACATGCGGAATCGAAGGGAATTACCGTCTTTAGTAGATCAAGGACTTGGTCCTGGATAGTCTCAAAATCGAGCGTCGAGCTGAGCGCATAAACGACTTGCTGCAAAACCCTCATAACATGCGCATCACGTCGTAAGCGATCCAGTGATTGCACTCGCATGAGAAGCATACTTAACCCGTCTGCGAAGATCTGAAGCGCTTTTTGAGATTGGATGGAAAGAGTCGCAGCGACCATCAATATCCCCCACGGCTGCTCTTCACCCAGGATCGGAAGCATAAACAACGCATCCAGACGCAGCCTATTAACCAAACCCTCAATCTCTGCTGCTGTCGCCCAAGGAAAAATCGAGCGGATGATCTCCACAGGGTGATCTGAATAGTGTGAGGACTGGCCGAGGAGTACCTCGCGGAAGGATTGCGAGACACGTGCGGGGTCCGGTGCAAGTCTTCCGGCTTTTCCCACAAGCGCATCAATTTCTTGGTGAATGTCTTTCGAGTAGCTTGAACCGTGTAAAACCCAATGCCCATCCACAGAATCGAGGCTTATATACATCGAGTTCAAACCTATCCCACTTAGGAGCTCGATCGCATGTTCTGTAATCGTCCGCCGGGCATCTCCTCTATATTGGTCAATATTAACTCGCTCAAGTTCATCCGTTAAATACGAGATCAAACCTGGGCGTAGATAGCCCGGAAGATCTTCGAGAAACCGGGCAATGCCCGGCGCTGATTTTATAAAATGCCGAGAAGAGAGCTTATCGCCTTCGGGAGGCTGCTTCGCGAACAGGAATAGTTCAGGCCGCTTAGGGATTTCCTGGTATACAAGCAGTACCTGTAGGAGTGTGGGGATATCAATGGGCAAACCGAGGATTAATGCATCGAAGGAGTGTTCGCGTAGGGCTTGCACACAACTTTCGGCGCTCGCCCGTATCACAGACACACACCCATCGCAAGATTCTTGAAGTGCCTTGCGAAAAAGGCGCCGGCCTTCCGGATCTGGGTCGTAAACCAGCAGCCGGACTTTCATCTGTGATCTCCACCCCTAACTAGGCGATAACTGCGTTCGGAATGTTAATCTGACCTCGGGGTTGAAAGCAGCTTATAACCGCGACCCCGTCGCGTGATTAAATAAATTGGGTTGGTGGGATTGGGTTCGATCTTCCCTCGCAGGCGGCTGACCAGTTTCTCAACACGAGCGTCATCCACGCTCCCGAGGTATTCCTCCCCCCATACCGCAGTCACGATCTGGAATTTATCTGTCAGCTTATCCCGCCTCTCATAGAGGAGATCCAACAATCGATACTCCAAATCCGTGAGAACTGGGATTCGAACACCATCAACCCATACATCGCCGGAATCGGTGTCGAGATATACCCCCCGCACCTCAACATCATGCCCTCGGCTCTTCCTGGCGATAAAATCAGCGAAGATCGGTGAGAATGGTTGATTGGCGTCAAGCATGCCCAAGGAGCCTAAATGGCGTATCTGCTGCTGGGGTAAACCAGCGTTCGGTTCAAGTACAAGCGAGGATAAACCAGCTCGTTCGTCCCCATTGAGTTGATACCACAGTTTCATGCACTCGGCTCGCGGTTGGGGTTCTAGCCGAATATAAGCCGCGAGATCCCCTTCCCAATCCTTAGGGAGATGAGCTAAAGCCTGGGACACCGCCACCAGCATCCCCGGGTGCCCACCCGCCAGCTCAAATGCCTTTTGTTTAACTTCTTTCTTCAGATCGGGGAGATTTAGGCCGGCTAATAGTGCGCTAGATTCGGCAATATTTAGCAGCGGCATGTTATATGTAAAACGGGAAAAGAGTTCAGCGAATTCATCCTCGATCGTGTTACCACGCAATTCTGGCAACCGGCGCCGCGTGGCCGTCGCAAAAACAAGACGATCGCGGAAGCGATCACGGAGTGCTCGCAAGTTCAGGAGCGCCCGGTTATCTAAAGCGGTGTAAATCTCGTCAAACTCATCAAAAAGCAGGCATAGATTTTGACCCAGCTCCTTGCCCAATTCCGAAAGCGCCAGGTTGAAAGAGAGGGATGCTGTGAAAGTTGTATCCGCCTCTGTAATTATCTGATGGTAACCCTGCAGGTTTGTTAGTATGGAATTTGGAATCTCATCCGAAAGGCGCTCCAGCGTTGACCGCAGTACAACCTCGTAAAATGCCTGGCCCGAAATCGCTACTGCCCGGTTGCAGTCAATATAAATAAGGAAACCGGGCCGACCGGCTTTCGCCTTATAGAACTTCTTTGCATTCTGATCCGCCAGCGAGCGCATCAAGTTAGATTTTCCGCTGTTGCTCAGACCGGTAATCGAGACGCAGTGGCCCGCAGCAAGTTCAGTTATCGCAATTTCGGTGAGGGAGGAAAAAGGAGTGACTTTCTTCGCCATCAAATCTCCACACAAGAAGGCAGGGTCAACATCAGGCTGACCCTGCCACCAGCAGTTCAATTGTCGAGCAGGTGATTAAAAAGCTTGCGATTAAGTAGTGACTCGAGTCCGCAGACTGCGTACAATGAATATTAAAGCCAGAAGCAATCCGCCCGCCAACGCCAATGCCGGAATTCCGACTTCATCTGCGAAACCGGTTGCGGGAAGAGCCGTCGGTGTTGGCGTTTCTCCACCGCCTCCCTGCCCTGCAGCCAGAGTCAGTTGAGCCGCAGCTGTAGCTGTTTCCGGCGCTAAGGTAGGCAAGGTCAAGAATGGGGTCGGCGTGAACGTTGGAACGACAACCACCAGCGTGGGTGTCACCGTCGCTGTTGCGTCCGGCAGCTCAGTCACGATCGGTGTGCGCGACGGCGTCCGTTCAACGACGACAGCGGTTTGAGTCAACGCTTCCTCGGTGTTCTGTTGGTTGACAAGCACCACGTCTGTGGCGCGAGCCTCTTGCTGCCGCGGCGCCAGCACCAAAGCATAGACCAACAGACAGATCATGCTTAGAACCAGCAAACCGCCCAGCGAGACAGCTGCGATCACGAATGTCCGATTAGATGATTCCTCGGGCAATGGACCGCCTACATCAAATTCTTCTGCCATGGTCTCTACTCCTCAACTTTTATGGGCCTGCTCGCAGTCACTTTCTCCGCGGTTTGGCCACCACCTGCTCGAATCACTGCAGTATCTCGATATTCGCGAGTGGAACTGTTTTGGTTCCAACTCCATCAATTTCGATCGTTGCGCTTTTTGCCCGGATTCCGCTAGGGTACGTCTCGACGCGTTTAAGTACCTCTGTAACCACGGCGACTTCCCCCTGATAAGGCGGCTTCAGAACCCTTACTCTCACCCCCGGTTTCAACGATACCACCCGATCAGGATGAGACACTTGACGACTGGATGGTTGCGGGATGATCGCCTCCGGACGTTGCCCGGGTTGCGGCCAGGCACAGCCTGCATCAACCGCGACCTCGCGCCCCACATTGCTTACAAAAAGATTGAACGCGGCCACATTAATGGGATGCTCCCCGAATCCCTCAGTGAGCAAAACCGGATAAGGCAACCTGCGTGCAACCGGGATCAACTCAGATGGCATCCCACCCAGGATCACCCCTCGAACCGAGAGTTCGGTCGCCTGATGAAACGGCGCCGGATGATCACATATCCCCGCGACCAGGACTGCCCCGCGTAGATTGACATCCAACTGATCTGTCTGCAGCCGTGAGGATGGGCCATCACCCACCAAGCGCATGACGCCGTAGTTCTGCAGCCCATTGCCCCAGACGCCCTGGATCAAGGTGCCTATCGCTTCAATCGTCACAGCTTGGACCCCATCCGATGAGACGACCTTTCCAGGAAAGCCAGCCTTTATCTGCAACACTTCACCAAAGGATTCCAGGAGAATTCGGCCTTTGTTTATCCCAACGATGCGGCCTGATGCGGGAGTACGCACCGTTCTGCGTGGTACTCCTGCTGGTCCAGCGAGCACATCACCCGTTTCCACTCGGTCACCCTTCTGGCAGGTAATATAGCGTCCTGCATCTTTTACCGATATACCCAATCCACGGGCAACATCCAGATAATAGTGTTTTGGGTCGATCTCAGCTTCGGCGACAATGTCGGCAGCCTGAAGGCGCTCGTTTACACGCACTAAAACCGCCCCCGGAACCGGAAGAACACGCTCGCGGCGGATAACTGTAATAGGGATGACATGCGTCATCGAAGACAAGAATAATTCGCTCATGCTATGAACCACTGAGCCTGATGGTGCAAGAATGGTGCCAATGCCTCATACTACGGCTCCGATATCAAACAGCCACTTCTTATTCAACTCTCGGCGGCGGCCAGGATCTTTTGCAAGTACAAGCGGTCTCCCGCGGGCGTCGATAATCAAGCCAACGGCCCCACCGGCAATACGCAGCGCACCTGCTTTCCCGGCTCCAAAGCCGACATCGATACCGCGTTCAGGTCTGAGGGTAAGGTGAGCGTGCTCCCCTTGACGGATCGGCACGACTGCGAGTTGGCCCATTCGAACCTCGCCAACAACATCTTCGCTGCTTTGCTCAAGTTCGAGGTGCAGACTGAGAACCTTGCGTCCCATGCGCGCATTCCCTACCGGCGACACAGCCGTCCCCAGGCTCACGAAACTCCCAGATTCTAAGACATGGACAGTCAACATTGGGACCGAGCCTGACGCGGCGCCAAGCGAGGGAGAGAGACCATGCGGGTCGAGCACAAACGTTGTGATCCCCGTTGGCTGTACGGCGTCTAGCAATGCCAATGCGGCATACCCTGGTCGAGGAGCTCTAGCCAAGACGCTTCCACTGGCAATAATCGGTTCTACGGAAGGCATCAACCAGGATGATTTGAGATCTCTGCCCTTGGGCCACCGCTTGCGAGCGCGTTTCAGTGAAAGCCGAAGGATCTCACGTGCTAACGCTAATTCTAGAAGGAGATCATCCTCTTCTGTTGGAACGGTTGCCGGGTTAATTGATTTATTATAGATGTAATCTAAGATCGTCCGTTCCGATATTTCGGATGGCAACCAACGGGCAATGTTGCTAAGATTGCAATGCCGCAGCAGAGTCGGTAAGGGTTCCCCCAACCCCAGGTCGGTCTCAACACTCAAGCGCAGATCTCCTTCGAATGCTGCGGCGATCATCGTATTGGCTGCACCTACATCCACACCGAGAACACCCTTCGCTGGGTCATAAATACGGCTTAAATAGCGGATCACCCGCCCATACGCGTCTGCGGTAAGCATCATGGTGCCGCCGGACCACTGTTCCAATTCATCAAATCCGTGCACGCGCTTATTACGCGCTTCGGCGATCGCTTCACCGAGCGCCAGCCGGGCATGGCCAAGGTCCTCCACTCGGAGACTGGGTCTTACATTCGGTGCAAGGGCGATATCGAGGCGCTCTCCCACGCGGTCAGCGATCGCAGCGCCCAGATTGCGGTTGCCCGCGTATACGATCCGTGGTCTTTGATTAGGAGAGAAAAGCTCACTGGCGACAGCGACGAGTTCGATTAATTGCAGGACGGGATCCTGCGCGCCGCCATCCGTTCCGCCGACAACAAGGATCAAATCCGGGCGGGCCGATAGGATGAGATCAATTTTCTCCGATTCACGTCGGCTGTCGAGCAGGTCAATGACACCCACAAGATCTAAATATGTCGATTCGGCGAGCCGCAATGCGCTATCTGTGGAGACTCCAGGCATCAGCCCCACAAGTACTGTTCGAACCTTCGGTCCCGCTGAAGCCGTCGCTACAAAAGTGTCTACTCCCGATCCTCTGCTGGTGACGGGCATGATCAGCAAGTCCGTTTCGTCCAGCAATTTCCTTCCCGTAACAGCCTTCACCTGGTCGAGAGCCATCCGTACGCCCTCGCTAATATCGGACAAAGGCACCTTTACAGTTGATGGTGCCCGACCAGAAGCGATCAAGCGAAAGTGGCCATCGACGACATCGAAGAGGCTGGCTCGGGTGCTCACGCTGCCCACATCGACAGTCAATATGGTATCGGTATCTAGTATCGAGCTCATCAGCTTCTCAAGCCCCGCCCACTATTCGGGTGACCACATCGTGAAGGAACTGAAATCGTTGCGCTAAGACGACGATCGTTGCCATCAACGCACCAGCATACATTACGCCAAATGTTACCGCGATAAAAATCTGACCAAGATATGCGAAGACTTCTGCGATCTTTGACCGCCGCACCCCCCCTGTCAAGTCCCGTTGGGCGCTGAAGCGGAAATAAATCAATACACTGATGGTCGCCACGATCATTAACAACGCACTAATGAGCCGTTCCAACCATACAGACAAGGGCTCGCCTGCGGATGGAAGAGCAGTTGCCGGTGATAGTGTGCCTGCTGCGGCCATACTCTGCGGCACCAGCGTGCCCGTGATGCTTCCACCTACAACGACCGCTGCTCCTACACCAACAAGAAGCGCAACCGGGAAACCCCCGAATCGCGACAGCCGGGGTGAGAGTTTAAACAGCATAAACAGCACGAGCATCCACGGTATCAGGAATGTGAGGGCTCCCTCAGGCGAAAACAGTTTTGCTAGTCCACCATCAATGAGCGGCTGAACAAGCGTGGGTTTAATAATATTTTCCCAGGCGATGGCGCCAGCAAAGCCAGATGCGATCCCAATGAATAAATAGGTCGCAATTCGGAAGAGGACATTGTCGCCTATCGCGTAGCTCAAGATCATCACTGTGATGAATGCAGCGACGATCATTTCGATGAAATCGACCGGTACCTCGGGCATTTACTTATCGCCTCTCATCAACGCTCACGCAAACGTATGAGCCACAAACCAACTCCGTAGGCTCCACCAGCGATCAAGATTAATTCAACAGCCAACATCCCTAGCCCAAAAGCATCCCATTGCCCACTTGTATCAAGCGGCAACCCGCTGTACTGCCGATACGATACGGCTGCCGGTAATCCGGAAAGGATTCCATCCACCTGTGGCTCGGAGGCTTCAAAGTAAGGGCGCACCAGTGGTTCCGCTCCAGTGCTTAACACCATCACCAGAGGAGTATTTCCTATCCATGGGTGGGTCTGTTCCACCCACGTACGTGCTGTATCTGTACCTGCCGTTATCACGATGACCAGATTGAAATCCGATAACCTGTGCACGCCCTGAAGCAAGGGCGAATCCCAGACCGATCCTTCGAGTGATTCGGGAAGGTGGTACCCGGATAAAACTACGCTGCGCGGGGCAATCGCAAATAGTTGAACCGCAGTCGGTCCTCCGGAGAGATAACCCAGGTGCAGGTAACTCTCTCCATTTACAGCACCGTAACCGGCGCCGATTTTGTTTAGCAAACCCTCCGCCAGGGGTGGTCCCGTTGGGCGGGTCGAAATGGTTACGATTGGGAGTGAACGCAATACAGCATGCTCAAGCAGAGCGCCAGCGACGGTGTCGAGTTCACCGCTATAACCGGGTGTGTAATCGAACACGACCAGTGCTGGACGATCCGTAGGAATGGTGCCCATAAGATCGATCAAGGGCGCGAGGTCCCTGGATACCACACTCGGGAGGGCGTAACCTTCAACACCAAGCTGGCTGAAACCCAAAGGTATAATCACAGCGAGAAGCAGGATGAGAGCTATCGCCCAACGCATGAGAGGCAGCCGGCGTCTCTCTGCCTTTACGGGCGGGATCTCCTTCTCTTCTTCTTCAACAAGACGCTGCAGCAGTTCGGCTTGCGCGTATTGACGTTCGGTGACCTCTAATCGAGACGCTGCTGTGCTCGCTGTTTGTGGCATGGCAACTACCGGCTCAGCCATTAATACGCCGCGCAATCCAGCAAGCGGTCCCGCTGATTCAACCGGTTGCACTTCATCTGATTCGATCGCTATCTCTGAGCGGAAAGTGTCAACTGGCCGCATGGCTTCAAGCCAGGATGGAAGCGTTGCTGGTGCCAGGTCAAGCTTCTCTTCTTCCTCCCCAACCGCTGATGGAGTCTCTGCTTCCGACTCTCCCAGCCAATCCGGGAGTTCTATTGAACCCAGGTTCAGATCACTGATTTCGGTGACGGGTTTCTCCCCGGTTTCTTCATCGAGCAAAGCGGGGACATGCGGGAGCCCTTTCGCATCCAACAATTCACCCTCATCTGGGGCGGGGAACCATTCCATCTCCTCCTCAGGAGGTATGGGTTCCCCCAGGACGGGCTGGGGATCTTCATCAATACTGTCCAGTGCTGGCGAGCTGTCACCTGCTTCGTGTGAGGGTATTGCTTGTTCCCGTAATATCTCGCCTTGAGGTACCGGATCAGGAACATCTGGTGGCGGGCTGAGATCCAATGCTCGCGGCGCTGGTTGCTCGATTGATTCCTCTTCATCTGCAGAAGGCTTAAGCCCTTCTACGCTGGCTGGCTGCTCGCCGGGCGTGTCATCCCGTAAACGTGTGATCCAATCTTCATCCTCGCCTGACTCAGGCTGGTCTTCCGTCTGAGCTTCCCGTCGCTCTCGAACCCGTGAAAGCCACTCTGGAACTTCCTCATCAGAATCTTCATCGCCAGCAGCTAAGAAATCATCCATCCAGTCGGGAATCGCTTCTGAAGGCGGTCCTTCCTCGAGCCCCGAATCAGCTTCCCGCAGTCTTCCCAGCCAGTTTGGCGCAGCCTCCTCCGGTAGTTCCGTCTCCGCTGCATGATCTTCTTCCGCATCCGAACCCATTATTGCATCGGAGCGGATGTTCGCCAGCCAATCATCCCCATCACCGGGCGCTTCTGAGGCCGGAGGTGAAATCCCCTCCGCAGCAGATGCCTGTTGATCTGAAGGTGGCGTATCCGCGACAAGCGGCGTCAGGCGCGCTCCACAATTGCTGCAGACGTCCGCAGTTTCCTGATTCATGGTGCTGCACATGGGACAGCGAATTTCAGCCATGCATTATTCCCCGTATGGCCGATCAACAGCCAGTAAAACTCGGAGACCCGTAACGATAGATCCCAGGGCTACTCCAAGGAGAATGCCGCGCGCGCCTCCAGCGGCAACCACCTGCACCAACCAGTTTCTTAGGCCAGCGAAGAAACTGAAGAACAGACCCTCCGCAGATAATATGCCAGGTCCGGAACCGATCAACACGAGCAGCGCGGTTCCAACGAATACGAGGCTTATGAGATCTCTTCTCTGCGCCACCAAGCGAAAACCAGCAAGCGTTAATGTGATTGCCAGCAAGGCCATCAAGCTTGTCTCAACTGGTAACTGAATTGAATTGAAAAGAAACAGGACCACTGGACTATCGGGCCCTAAGGCCAACCCCAGAACGAGCGTGATCACAAAGGCGAGGATTAATATCCCACTGTACTTCCATCCAGATTCCTGCCCACTGACCTTCGTCCAGTGAACCAAAAATAAATTGAAAAGCCCGATACCTAACGCGACGGCCGCCAGCAAGACTGCCCAACCCATGATCAACAGCCGTAATTCGAAGATGCTGCCAACGAGACTATCCGCGGGAATTTGATCGATCTGGACGAAGTAACCCAACAGGACGATGATCCCGGTACCGACAGCCATAGCCGCCCATAATAAATAGGTTCCGATCTTCAACGGATCACTCCCAGAAGGCTAAGAACAGCACCAATAACGATCCCCATAATAATGAGCATTCGCACAGCATCTTGCACCCTCAAACTTGCCCTGTGAACACGTCCCACATTCAGGTATGCTCCACCCGCAAAGATTTCCTCACCGATCAAGGGATGCTCAGCGGTCGCATAAAGCAAGGCTTGTGACTGTGCGTCATCCGTCCCCGCTAAGACAAAAGCCCCCTGCCGCTCACCGAAATCGGCTGCCAATGCTCCTTCTGCGCCGAAGGAACCCGCCAGTACGTGAACTGAGATGTCTTCGCTGGCCAGCAGTATCGGCAAGTTGGCAACATAAGAAAAGGGGGTGGGTCCTAACATTCGCCCGGAGATGGGACTATAGCGGGGCAAGGCTCTAGCGTCGGAATACACCTTGCGTAAGGTATCCTGGGCCAAGATTGCCATCGCCCCATCCCCGGTTGTTGCAACAACCGGTTTGTCACTCATCGTCGTCTTCTCGGCAATGCTTGTCAGGATCGCCAGCCCAGCCAGCGCAGGTGCGCAATCGGTCCCGATCACCGACCCTGTTCCGAGTGACAAGTGAACTCGCTCCCCTGCCTCGACAGCGCGCTCGATCGCTCCCTTCAAAGCTTCATAGCCTCTGATGGGCCTGAAAGTCGCAGGCCGCCGGCTATCGACGGTCATAAAGAAAATGAGAAGACCGACGAACAGCAGCAGGATAAAGAGACCGGTGAGATCCACGCCGCTCATTGGGTTTCTTCCTTCTTTCTGAGCATTACAATCAGTTCCGAGATGGCGTCGGGGTCTTCCATTATTTTGCCGAATTCATTCCATGTTCCAGAAGGACCACTGATGAAGGGGTTGAGTAAATACGCCGCTTGAGCGCCCAATGGCAAGATTGGCCCGCCAGCGTCGAGAAAGGCTGCGACTAAGCCGCCCAGCCCAGATTGACGAAGTTTTCGAGCAAGTCTTCGCTGCACCTTTATCCTTCCCTCCATCGCCGCGCAGTATAGCATATACCGCGCGCGCCGGAAACAACCTTGCTCCACCACACAGATAGGGGAGCGCAGTCACACCGCTCGATTGTAGACCGCGGTACTATGCGGGTCAAGCGGACGAGATTGCCTTCACTTGGTCTTAGGCTATAATTGCGAACAGTTGTTCGAAAGACAAACATTATGGGAATCCATCTGCCCTCCTTACTTCCCCAGATGCAAGAGCTCGGCCAAGCCCTCTATGAGCGGAGTCTTCAGGTGTCCGCGATGATCCCCAAAGCTATTAAAGCACTGCACTCCACGGCCAAACTCGATCATTCCGAACTTCAACTCAGGATTAAGAAGGCGGGGAATCGCTGGACTGGTGCAATCCCTACCGAAGAAACGCTCAATCTGACATTTCCGCCGCCTACAGCCCCGCAGGATCTCCATGTGATCGGCGCCGATGGCTCACAGATCTATCCGGATCGCCACGCAGCCGCGTTTTATTACCTCATTAATATCGGCAGTATCGTAGTTTCACACGGCAGCGGCAAAGCCCCCACGATCCAACAGGATTCCAGGCTATTTTTTGAACTTGAGGACCTTTACGACGAAGCAGATCATCCTGTCCAGAATGCTTATGTAAACCTGCGCCGGGATGTCGCCGAGATGAAAACGCTCGCAGAAAGGGCTGAAACCCTGGCTGGTGAACAGAAACTCGCAATTCTAGACAACAGCATTCTACTGTGGATGGCGCTGCAAACCGGAGGATCGACATCTCAGGAGACGGATCGAACCCTCCAGCAGTACCTGAAACTACTCGATCGTTTACGCTCCTCTAAAACTGGACTGGCAGGTTTCATCGACCGCCCGCGGAGCGTAAGTGTGCTCGCTTTAATCCACCTTGCTGGACTGCCAGATGATCAGATTAACCAGGAAACGCTACGCCTGACCCCCTTCCGTGGTTTAACGGATCGGGCGATTTTCACCAAATTGCTACCGCCCGGCCATCGCAGTGCGCTCTTCATTTCTGCATCACCCCTAAATCGCGACTTCCGCACGGCCGGTCATGAAGTCCATTTCTTCTATCTGAATACTGATGCCGACGGCACGGTTGTGCGCGTCGAAATCCCGATCTGGGTCGCGCAAGACCCCGAACTGCTCAATCGCGTTCATGCCGGAATTTTGAAGGATTGTCAGACGACAGGAGGGTTCCCCTATACGCTGGTGCGGGCCCATGAACTGGCAGTAATCCCTCCGCAAGAGCGAGCTGCTTTCGAAGATATGCTGCAACGGACACTCCTCGGGCACGGTCTGCGCCCTACACAATCTCAAAAAGCGCTTACAAAACAGCTCACCGGTCAACGGAAACAACACAGGTTATAACAGGAGGATTGATGCCGGAATCGCCAACGATGATCGGGCGCGTGACACGCTGCAGTACACGTGGATTTGTAGGCGCCATGCAGATATCCGAGAACGCGCTCCCTGTGTTCGGCTCTCTTTGTCAGGCGGAAGCGCAAGGTGGGCGCAGTAAGGTTGTCGGGCTGGTGTACGACATCGGCATCACGGATGACCAGTTCGCCCGGCAATTAGCTGCGCTTGATGAAGTTCCGCAAGAACAAATCGCGGATGGACAAATCAACCGCCAGGTTCCCGTTGAATTCAGCGCTTTGGCCATCGGCTTCCACGATGATGGGGGGTTTCATCAATCCCTGCCCCCACAACCACCGCTTACACTGGCTTCGGTCTTTAGCATGGTGCCTAACGACTCGGTTGATTTCACCTCGCGGCTTCATTTCCTGCAGACGATTCTGAACGCGCCTCAACTCCCTGTCGATGAACTTCTAGCAACCGTTTTGCGGTTGTCTGCGCAAGCGAGGCCTGAAGAGGAACGCGAGCGTTTTCTACTTCAAGCCGGCCGCGAAGTCGCCCGTTTGCTCGCACAGGACCTCACTCGCCTGGAGAACATCCTGCGCGGCCTGCGCGCATAGGAGTGAACTATCCTTGATCACTTACGCCGCATCCATTGATATTGAATGCAAGAGGACGAACAATGTCAGACTCATCTGAACTCGACGCCTATTTCGGTCCCAAACGAGATGAACACCCTCTCGGAATTGTCCTGGAAGGATCGCTTTCCGCCGGACTGCAGGTGAAATTAGACCCGCGATATGCTATCGAGAAACTCGCCGTAGGCCGATACATCGTCATCCAGAGCCGAAAAACCGGCAGCACCTTCTTTGGAATCATCACCGATATCGCTCTCGGAGCAACAACGCCCGATCTAATGCATCATCCGCCCGATGCGTCGGATAATTTCCTTCTCGATGTGTACTCCGCCGGGGTTGCCTACGCGACGCTGCACGTCAGTCCGATGTTAATGCTCGATGAGGAGGACGATCAACCCCGCCCCATTAAAACAATCCCGTCTCATTTCTCAGCCATCTATGAGGCAACGGCGCAGGATGTCGCCCGCGTATTCGGGGAGGAGGACGATGAGCACTTCTACATCGGAACGCCTCTGGATATGGAATCGGTTCAGGTCAACCTCGATCTAGCCAAGTTCGTCGAACGTTCATCTGGAGTGTTTGGCAAGACAGGCACTGGAAAATCATTCGTCACCCGCACGATTCTCGCCGGCATCATCCGCTCAGGTCTGGCGTCGACGCTAATCTTCGACATGCATAACGACTACGGTTGGTCGGTTAAGGACGAGAGCGGTCGAGAGTACAAAGGACTGAGGCAGCTCTTTCCAGATGGACGCGTTAGCGTGATCACACTTGATGAGGCGACCTCGCGTGCCCGCGGCAGCAAGTTCGACGGCATCCTTACGATCGGCTATGAGGAGATCGAACCCGAAGACATAGAATTGTTGGCGTCCTTACTCGGGTTGAGTGACATTCAAACCGGCGCGCTTTACTTCCTTTATCGACGTTTAGGTAAGAAATGGATCTCGAAATTACTAGACGAACAGCACGAGGAAGAGATTCAGAATATTCTCGAGAGCGGTCGCATTGTGGGAGGAACGCTGGGTGCGATACAACGCAAGCTCGAATCCTTCATCCCGCGCATGGGATTCCTCGTCCCCGGTGAAGGATCGAAGGTAGTCGATGATATCTTCCAACGACTCAACATCGGAACGAGCGTTGTCCTTGAATTCGGTAATTACGGAAACACTCTCGCCGCCTATGTGTTGGTCGCCAACTACCTCACCAGGCGCATCCACGCAAGCTACGTCCATCGGAAAAATTTGGCTGCTGGGAAGAAAGGCGAAGAGCCCCGCCCACTCGTGATCGTGATCGAGGAGGCCCATAAATTCCTCGACCCAAGTGTCGCCGGGCATACGATATTCGGCAACATCGCCCGGGAGCTGCGTAAATACAATGTTACTTTGCTTATTGTCGATCAACGACCGAGCGGCATCGAAGATGAGGTGATGAGTCAGATCGGGACCCGGGTGACCTGTTTGCTCGACAACGAAGCCGACATTCGGGCGGTCTTCTCGGGCGTGAGCGGAGCAAGCGCGCTGCGCGAGGTACTTGCCCGCCTTGATACCCGCCAGCAGGCGCTCATTCTGGGTCACGCCGTTCCTATGCCCGTCGTCGTGCGCACGCGCGATTACGATCAACGTTTCTACGCTGCGATTGGCATAGACGAGCCCGACGATTCCTCAGGGGCAAAACCACCCACAGAGGACAAACTTTTCCCCGATTGATCTCTTTGGCTGTTCTTCACCGAATGAATCCTCACGGGCAGCAATTTAGGGATTCATTGGTCGCAGCCGCGCAACTCGCTCGAGATGATCTCAATTAGAGCAGAACCCTGCCCGCTTTTGTCATTGCGAGGAGCCCGTCAGGGCGACGTGACAATCTCACCACAACAAAGGAGGAGATTGCTTCGCTTCGTTCGAAATGAAATGTTATCGGTCAATGTCTGAGGAGCGAAGCGACGAAGAATCTCGTTCTTGGTCAGAAAAACATTCCAGCTCAAAGAACGAGATGCTTCACTTCGTTCAGCATGACATTAAGGGACTTGCTTCCGGAAATTATGGATGGTACTCAACACCGCTGATGGGCCCCTCACACAACATCGTAGGGATTTCTCGGTCGCCATTTCACGGCTCTCTCGAAATGACAAATTCGGGAAGAACCTTTCTAGGAATGGTCGGGTGATCCCCTCCAGGTCTTACTAAACTCCTATTAACATCTGTTGATTGAACAAACAGAACATATGTGCTATTCTATACTTAATGGAACCTGTTGAAAAACTCGCCATTTCCAGCCGGGAAACCACTTTCGAGGCCGATGGACTCCCGCTGGTGGCTCACTCGAATAGCCTGACCGCCGGCTTGAAACCATCCATGATCAGCAGGCGATTTGGTGATTCAGACAAGGTCCACCGCGTGCGTTCTGACGGGCACGATTTCCACATTCACCTGGCTGCGAGCGGTGGCGGACGTCAACTTCCCTTGCTCAAGGCCATGCTTACTTCAGCTTGCGAACGGAATTGTTATTATTGTCCATTTCGTGCCGGTCGTGATTTCCGCAGGGTAACTTTCCAACCAGAAGAACTCGCTCAGACATTCTTCGCTGCCCATCGTTCCGGGCTTGTCGAAGGACTCTTCCTCTCGACTGGTATTTTCGCTGGCGGGGCAAACACACAGAACAAACTTCTAGAAACGGCTGAGATCCTCCGCAAGAAGCTCAACTACCGCGGTTACCTGCATCTGAAGATCATGCCCGGGGCGGAACGTGGGCAGGTGCTGCGGGCGATGAAGCTCGCCGACCGTGTATCGACAAATCTTGAAGCCCCCAATGCATCTTGCCTTCAAATATTAGCCCCGCAAAAGGCGTTTGAAGAGGAACTGGTAACTCCGCTTCAATGGGCGCAAGAGATTCGCCAAACCTTGCCAGCCCATCTTGGTTGGCGCGGTCGTTGGCCCTCCACCACCACCCAGTTTGTGGTTGGTCCCGCGGGAGAGACGGATCTGGAACTCTTGAGCACCGTCGACAACTTGCATCGCCAGACAGGGCTGCAGCGCGCCTATTTTGAGACATTCAGCCCTGTTGAAGGAACACCGATGGAGGGTCACCCGCCAGAAGATCCACAACGCAAGGTGCGGCTCTACCAGGCTTCTTTCCTACTGCGTGACTACGGTTTTGATCTGGAGGAACTTCCCTTTATGTTAACGGGCAATCTCCCCAAAGAGCGTGACCCAAAGGTGGCTTATGCGGATCAGGTTATCCGCGAGAATCCCGTAGAGGTTAATAGAGCAGATCGCAGCGAGCTTCTGCGTGTGCCTGGGATCGGTCCACGCGGAGCAGATCAGATCTTGAAGGCACGCCGCTCATCGAACATTCGTGAACTTGGTCAACTCCGTCGTTTTGGGGTACTCACCGAACGCGCCGCACCCTATATCACCCTAGATGGAGCCGCCCCTTCCACACAGTTAACGCTGTTCTAATTACCTTCGCCCAGATTTGCCTTTAACGTTGATTGCACCATAGCCTGGTGCCGCAATGCGAGCCATGCAACCACGGCCACCACCAACCCTGAAACAATCAGGCCTATTGCGAAGAAAATTGAAGCCCCGCCGGATCGGAATGTCACCGATCCAACAATCTCGGGAACATGGTACAAGGTGTCGGCCAGCGCCAGCAAGAGACCGATGGTGATCAAGCCCTGGTAACTGGCTCGCGTTCCTCGGGCTGCTAGCGCAATCAATCCTGAAAGCGCTACGAAGAACGCTAATGCAAGAAACTGCGTTGGCGGGTTGGACAAATTAAATTCTACAGGAACGCCAAACAGGAAATCATCAATCAGATGAGCGACGCCAAACCCGGCGAAGATTGATGAAACTACAATTACGCGATTGCTCCAACGGATATGGTCTGCTGCTGGCTTGAGTATGGGGCTCCTCCCTATTGAATGCTCATCAAACGGGACTGCCAAACATCGGGGTAACACCCGTAATATAAAGTTAGGCACCCGCGATTTTCTGCGGGTGCCAATATTAGATCCTGTGATGCGCCTAGTATTGCTTTTTTTCTTTTTTCAGCTTGCGTTTTTCTTTAATCGTCAGCTTTGGCTTTTTTTTGGTTTCTTTCTTGCTCTTATCTTTCTTCCCTTTTTCACCCATTTTTACCCATCCTCACTTTCCAATGGTTGTTTGCGATTCATCCCCAATCATAGCACTAAATATTCCAATCGATGGAAGCTTCGCGGAACTCAGCGGTGTTGGGCGGCAATGAAGATTAGGATTCGCTCCACCCCATTGTCAAGCTAAAGCTAATACAAATAAGGTACCAAGCGCCATGAGTATTTGCAATAAACTTCCCACTCCGACCCGAACTCTTGATGCATGAAAACCTCTTCATCTTTGATTCGCAGAAGGATCATCCCAAGTACAGGGATACTTGCCGCCATGCCAACCCATGAACGAAACAGGAGGAACAAGCCAAGGGTAACCAGGATTGCACCGAGATATCGCGGATGACGGATAAAGCGGTACAGACCCGTCGTTACCAATTGATGGTTTTTCTGTATGGTAACCTCCGGGCTGTAAAACTTCCCCAAAGCCACTCCCGACCAGAATATCAGCACCAATCCTATCCCGGTAAGAATGAGACCGAGCCAACGCACCACCTGACGATCGAACATCACGCTAACGCTACGGCGGTCGGCAAACGGCAGAAAAAAAAGGGCTCCGAACATAAGAAGACTCAACATGACAGCTATGACGCTTTGGCGGTTAAGACGTTTGCCCTTTTCCCCTCTGCTTCCTCGAAACCCTTCCGGAGCATCAATTGCCTGATAACCAATGGCCAGCGCCATGACCACAATCAGCACTGCATACCCCAATCTCGGATAGCGAAAAAAGAAGCCCGAGAGATCATCGATCCCCCAGCCTATTAACGGTAAACCAAGATAAACAATCAGAGTAATAAGGAAAGATGCGGCCGCCCGCGGGTATTTCATGACATTCTCCTTGACTCCAACTGGCCTTCAAGCGCCATACATAAGAGTATGTTCAAATCCCGCCCTGCGCTCACCCCACAGGGGGATGCTTACTTTTAATCACAGGTTCTACCGGATACTAGCAAACTATACATAGTAGAAAGTATTTCTTCAACCATTGGGACGCTATATTCAAGAACGACTCCCGACCCCTCGCATCCGAATGGGCACTGCACGCTCGAATACCATCACCAATCTCATCCGTTGAATAATCACCTTTCTTATCAAGAACATTCTTCAAGGTCGCACCAATTGACTCAAACACGACCAATCTCCCTGTATACTAAATTCTAAAGAACTGTTTATCCCGGGAGTATTGTATGCCCGCGTTTGCCACGATTGATTACCATGTGACTTCCCACTGCAACCAGGAGTGCCCGTACTGCTGGGGACCACAGAATTTCGATGAAACGGAAGTCGATTCCAAAACAGCCGCCGCAATCGTGCGCAGAATCGCCCAGAACGGCGCACAGCGCATCGTTTTCACTGGTGGCGACCCGATCCTCCGCCCAGATATCGGCATGCTCATCCGCCTCGCCAAACAGGAAGGGCTTGAGGTGGCGCTCTCCACCACCGGCGACGAGCTGACGCGCAGCTTCGTGCGCGGCTACGGCGGCTGGATCGATCTGATTTCGCTCCCGCTTGACGGCGCATCTGAAGAAGTGTCCAGCCGGACCAAAAAGGAAGGGCATTTCACGGCCATTATGAACTGCCTTGATTTCCTGACCGAATTCCCTGCGATCGACGTGAAGGTCGCCACCCCCGTCACGCTCCATAACATTGACGACATCGCGGACATCATAGCGCTGCTTGACGAGCGTGCAGCGCACATGCCCAATCACCTTTTCTACAATGTCTTCCAGGCTTATCCACGCGCCATGCAACCTCAATCCTGGGTTGAATTAGTTGTAAGCGATGATGATTTCCGGGCGCTAAAAGCCGGCATCGAAAGCTCCCCGCATGCTTTCAAGATTAATTGGCTGGACCATGAAATATTAGATAGACTCTACGTCATGGTCTTCCCGGACGGATCACTGACGATACCCTCGGGCTCAGACTATACAAACTACGGTCCTTTCCTCGAGATCGAAGATCTTGAGGGGTTCCTTACGACGACAGATTTCGATGCGCCCAAACACCTGCGACACTCGAAAGGCTGGTCCAAGGGACAAGGGGAATAATCTCCACCCAATCGAGGTCTGCTCTCCATATAAAAAAACGCCACAGCCTAATAAAGAGCTGCGGCGTTGATCGCAAAAGTGCCGATTTACTCGGCGCCTGCTTCCTGCGCGTGTGGGTCACCCCGTCGAACAAGGTAATCCTCAACCAAGAGCAGCTGTTCGCCCGCTCTGCGAACGACCCCCAGCAAGTTGTCCATCGTGGAAACTTCTTCCAGTTGTTCATCAATGAACCAGCGCATGAAGCTCTGAGCGAGGTGATCGTTCTGCTTGATGGCCAGGTCCATAATATTGTTAATCTGGCTTGTAACCTCCAGTTCCCAATCCAGCGCAGCCTTCACTGCATTTTCCGCTGAGTCAAGTGTTTGCGGCGTTGCATCAATCGCCGGGATCGATACTTCTCCACCAGCCTCCAGAATATAATGCACGAATTTCAGCGCGTGCATGCGCTCCTCGTCTGATTGGCGGAAGAAGAAATCAGCCAACTCCGGGAGCTGCTCACTGTCAAAATAGGAAGCAATGATGATGTACTGGTTAGAAGCCGCAAGTTCGCTTCCAACCTGGGCGTTCATCGCCGCGGTTAACTCTTTGCTTATAAGCATCTTACTCTCTCCTTAGAATTATTAATTCACACCGGAACGGTGGGGGGCGATCTTACCGCCCGGCTGATCGTAAAATCTGATATTTAAACATTGGACTTTTAAGGTCCGACCCCCAAGTATTCTAACGCATAATGCCCATCGAGGTAGTTCGGATTGATTATTAAAGCCGTCCGAAAGTCCTCGATCGCTGCACCCACATCCCCCAGCCTGTAGTAAGCCCAACCCTGCCACAGACGCGCTTCCTCGGCTTTCGCTGTGCGCTGGAGTGTCGCCTCTGTCAAGGCAATTACGTCCTCTGTCCGACCTGAATGGAAATAGGCGATGTAGGGACCGAATTGGTAGCGAGTGAATCGCCAAGGTAAGCCTAAAGTCAGCGCCATGTCGTATGCCTCGGCGGCCTTCAGGTAACGCTCAAAGTACAACAGATTGGACCCCAGATTAAACCAGGAGAATTCGTCCTCGGGGTCAAGCTCTATCTCACGCTGCGCGCGAGCCAATGCCCGTTCGCGGTTCACATCTACATCGTAATCCGGACCCAATAATAACTCTAGTGGCGCGGGATCTGCCACCGGGTAGACATACATGAACACGTGATTGAAGGCTTTCCAAGCTTCCTCAAGTTCGGTATATGAAATTTCCCGGTCTGGGCCGATGAATGAGTCCTGACCCACAAAAACCTGCCGCGAATCGTCGTATCCCGTAAGCAGCATGTAATGACCCGCCCACCCGTTATCAGGACCGTCGCTCACGATAACATACCCCTTTTCAACCACAACCGGGTACCCCATCGCCAGAAATCGCTTCAAGGTCTCGATCGTTCCGCCCACACGAAAATCGGCTTCCAACCAACCGGCCCGATTGCGAACGAAATAGATCATTTCTTCGATGTTGACGTTCTTGTCCCCGCGATCAGGTTTTACTAGATCCGAGATCTCGAATTGATCTCCCTTCCAGCCAAAGAAGCGCAGGGCAATCGCCAGCGTCGCGGGTCCACAATTGTTCCAATCCTGCTTTTCCCATTCCGGCGAGGGGAGCATCACCGATTCCGGTAAAGGGATGGGTGTTGGCGCGGGGCTGGGATTCAGATCACTCTGGACCACATCTGATGTTGGGGAAGGTACGGAGGTTGGCAGGGCTGTGATCACTGTTGCGCCGGATGGCGTCGGCAGCACATCATGTGGAAATATCCACCCGCGAACGATTCCAAGGGCCGCATCGATGCGCCACTCGAGGTTGTATTTAACGCTCGGAATCTGATAGATCCCGGCAAGGAGCAGACCAGTTAATATCGTACCAACAAGAAACCACATTAGCCGTGAACGCATGGGTGGATTATATCAGCCCTCTTTGGTCCAATTCGGATTTACAAGAAAGATGCAGGTCCTTCACCGGTTATTAAATGGAGAAATCACCATGCAAGAAAAATCTATGTGGAAGTGGGGGCACGGCGGCAACCCATCCCTTCACAGTCAAGACTTATCTATAACCCCGGCCTCATCATCCCGGTCTTGAAGATTAATAAGAATAATTTCCTGGTCGCTAAATAACCCATAAGGTGCTGTATACTCCATGGTGGGATTCGCCTTGTACTTCAAGCGATGCAAGCTAGGGCCCAAGTGATGGCTCTACACAGCCGTAGCCACAATAAGTTCCGCCGATGGGCGCGATCATCGACGAATTATGGATAGAACATGCAACTAGAAACTGCGCTGTTGATAATTCCTCCAAAACCGGTCCAGGTCTTCAGTTTCCCGATCCGGGAGCAACACGATGCAGAATCCTTCGGCAACGTCCCTGCTCACATTACCCTGCTCTACCCCTTTGTCCCTCCGGAACAGGTTGAAACTGCAATTGAGGAGCTCAATCGCTTGTGCGCGGGGATTTCTCCCTTCGAGGTCACATTAGACCATTATGGGACGTTCAAAGGCGCGATATTCCTTGGGACCTCAACACCGGAGCCGATCGTTCAGCTTCACCACCAGCTATCACAAGCCTTCCCGGAGTACCCTGTTTACGAGGGCGAACACGGGACCGAACTTCATCCCCACCTCACTTTGGCCCGCTTTGATGATCCTGAGGAGGCGGATAATGTCGAGCTTCCTCCAGTTCCATCGTTCTGCTTTTCTGTCGATAAAATTCACCTCTACCTCGGCTCGATCGAACACGACACACCCTTCATCCCACGCGCCGTGATCCCGCTCGGAAAAAATTCATGAGACCGTCTTGTTCTTTGGACGACTATGGGGTTTGCGGCTGCTTTCCCCTTCTCTGGGAATTGGAGTAATTCATGGACATAGCCATCGAGTTCATCAAAGAGATGCTTATCCCGGGCTCAACTGCGTTCCTCCTTCTTGGTCTCATCCTCGGAGTTATCCTGCTCTTCATCGGTTGGAGAACCGAGAAGTGGGGAAGACGCTGGCTGCTTTTCTTATCGATCTTATACGTGTTACTCAGCATCCCACTCGCCGCCTCACTGCTCGAGCGCGGCTTGAGCGCAGGCTATGAACCCATCAGCTCTGCGGAAGAATACGCGGACGTAGATGCGATCGTGATCCTTGGCGGAGGCGGCGCTTCCTTTCGGGCTGGAGAATTGGAAGTGAATTCCGTGAGCGAGTCGAGTGCGCTGCGGGCGATGGAGGGCGCTCGCTTGTATCAGATGCTCGATGACCCGATTGTGATCGTCTCCGGCGGCACCAACCTGAGAAGCGGCCTGCTCACGCCTGAGAGCGAACCGATGCGCGATGCTCTAGTTCATCTGGGTGTGCCAAGCCAAAGGATCCTGCTTGAGTCGGATTCCTCTAACACACACGACCAGGCGCTCAACGTCCCGCCGATGCTCATCGCGGCTGGTAGCGAACGCTTTATCCTCGTCACCTCTCCAACACACATGCGTCGGGCGTATTTCTCCTTTGTGGAGCAAGGCTTGGAGCCTATTCCGGCAATATCCGCCCCACGCTCCGAAACAAGCAGCTTCTCATCGAACAGCGTTGTGCCTGATCTTGGGGCGCTGGCTGTAAGCCAATCCGTTCTGCGAGAATGGATGGGTTTGATTTACTACACGTTACGGGGCTGGGTATAACAGAAATTTTAACCATCGAGGTCCAGGTCGCACCTTCAAACAATCTGGAAAACTGCATATAATTGACCTTCCATACCAATGAATCTGGTTCCCTTCGAACCTTGTGGGAGTCCGACAGATGCCCGATCTAACCCCCTGGGAAACACTGAAACGCACGCTTTTACTCGACCGCTCACCCTGGATGCTGGTTTTCGAAGATGATGTCCGTCTTCCAGACGGACGCATCATCGAGGGGTACTTGCGCCTGGAGACTGCCGGATACGTGATGATCGTTCCCGTAAGACCCGACGCTCATATTGGGCTTGTCCGCTCTTACAAGCGCGGGGTTGATGAGGTTGATATCCAACCGCCAGCGGGGATACTCGAGCAGGGGGAGGATCCATTGGAGGCCGCGAAACGCGAGCTCAAGGAGGAGCTCGGTTGCAAGGCAACAACCTGGTATAAACTCGGAGAGGTCGTCCTGAGTGGGAATTACTTCGCGGGATATGCCCACTTCTTTCTAGCAATCGGATGCTGGGAGGTCGCCGAGCCTGATTCCGGCGATCTAGAGGAACAGGAGGTCATCTGGCTCCCGCTTGAGGAGGCACGCCGCAGCTGGTCTGAAGGTGGATTTCGCCAGGTCGGTGCAGTGGCGGCGCTCGGACTGGCATTCCAGCAGATCGATAAAGTTGGAATCAAGTAAAATTTTCGCCATTCAAGGAATAGTCCGTTGACAGAACGAAACCTCGAACGAGCCGCGCTCCGCGGCGAACCATCCTACATTTGGCGCGCCGGTCAGGAACGCCGCCTGCGTATGATTCTGACCGGAGCAGACGGCCGCGAATCTGGTGTTATCCTAGACGACGGCTGCGGTGTGGGCGAATATATGACCCGCTTCGCCGAACATACTCCCCACATATATGGTCTGGAATTCGACCCCGATCACGTTTCATCTGCATCAAAGTTGGGTCATAAAGTCGTACAGGGAGCCGGCGAGCGTCTCCCTTTTAGCGACGGAAGCTTCAACCTCGTCCTCTCCCATGAGGTGCTTGAACACGTAGAAGATGATCGGGCTGCACTCGAGGAGATCGTTCGTGTGCTGTGTACTCCCAAATCAGGATCTTTGGGCGGAGGCAGGCTCATTCTCTTTGTCCCTAATCGCGGCTATCCGTTCGAAACCCACGGCGTCTATCTACGCGGCCGGTACCACTTTGGTAATATCCCGTTTGTTAATTATCTCCCCCGTCGGTTTCGCGATCGACTCGCCCCGCATGTGCGCGTCTATACCCACGGAGACCTCGAGCGGCTCTTCCACGGCCTACCTATCAAGATTATTCACACCACAAGAATTTTTGGGGCTTACGACAACATCATCGCCCGATGGCCGAGAGTGGGGAAGCTATTGCGCACTCTCCTCCAGGCGCTGGAAGCGACTCCCTTACGAGTTTTTGGTTTATCTCACTTCTGGGTTATCGAGAGGATTAAGTAGCGCTCAATCATCCCCCAGCGATGCAGATATCCCCGCGACGGAGGCTTACTCCAACAAGGTTAACCTATCCGACCTCAACCCGCCCTTACATGCCCAACTTCCTGGATGTCGACAGGCACACCTTCGATCTCCGACGGTACAAAATCCTCAGGCGCTAATTGAGATCGAGGCACTTTACGGGTGACCATCACGACCAGAACCACCTCGTCGGTCAGTTCCCCAGAGCGCATGCGCAGCCCTACACCCACGCCCATCACGTTGGATTTATTCAGCAATGCTTCCTCGTGTTTTTCCTTAATCACCATTGCCTTTTGATAAGACTCTATGGGTTGTGTCTCAAATTCTGAGGGAGTTGTCATAAGGTCACATCCAGACAATCCAGGACGGATTGGATTGGATTGTGCAGTGTGACTTGATCTGAACCCGCAAACAATAGACCGACTGCCTGCATAGACTCCCCGGCCACGAGAAGAGAGCCGGAATCGCCCGGCTGCGACATCACGGTAGTCACAATCTGATTCTCAAAACGCGCGCTTCGATCACCATAGTCAATGGTGACGGTCGCATCTAAGACCATAATCTGTCCCGTTGTCAATCCCGTTGTTCTGCCGGATTTTCGTACGCGCATACTGAGCATCGCCGAGAGAATACCGCTTATCGCTCCGATCTCCAAAATCTCATCGAGAACTTCCCGGTCGTTTACCGGTCTGGCAATGGCTGCGTCGACTTGATTGGTTGCCTGAGGGTCACTCCAGAAGGCTTGCACTCTATGCTTGGATCCCAACAACTTCGCCATCGCATTGCCAAAATTAACATAGGTTTCGGCTGTGCTGCAATCGACTGGACCATGATTGAAGCGGATCGGGCAGAAGCGTTCCAGTGTAGCGAAAGTGTCTTTCTCTTCCCTGCCGCCATCCACCGCACCTGGCTGCAGGATTGGATCTCCTTGTTGTCCTTGATTGTTATTAGCCAAGACGTGATTATTCGAGAGAATCAAGCGTGTACCTGTTGTCCGGTCGCGGACAACCACGCCTAGCGTCCCGGCGGTAATCTTATAATGCCCCAAACTTACCCCCCCAAGAGCTGGACGCCAACGGTCGGTGCGCTCTTGTTGGGCACGCAGGAACCCAACCTGGATGACATCCGTCGAGATTCCATCGACTTCTACAGGCACCAACGCTGATGGATCAAGGCCGGCTTGAGGAATCTTCTGACTCACCATCGCAATGACACAAAGATCTCCAAGCTGCTTCCCATTCCGGGTTTTATACCCGGTTCCCACACCAAGCACATTGGGCTTCGCCAGGATGGATTCCTTGTGACGCTCTGTAACTTCGGCTACCTGTCTGCGTTCCCACATGCTCATTCTCCTCGGTTTGATCAAGATGCCTTACATTCCAGTATACGCTGGGAAGTGCACATTCCGTGCCTTTTTTCGAAGTGACAATTGCCAATGGATAACCTCCCGCAGGTTCAAAACCTGCGGGAGGTTTAAAAGGGGATAATTACCCACCTTGGCAATTTCTCTTGTTGAATTCCGAAATATGGAGGATAACATCGGAAGATACTACGTGTGAATCGCGTGACCTTCCGCATGATGAGCTGCTTCCATCACAACTTCACTCAACGTCGGGTGGGCATGGACATTGCGAGCGATCTCCGCAGACGTGAGTTCCATCCTCTGCGCCAGAGTGAGTTCCGGCAGGAGCTCGGTCACTTCCGGCCCGACCATGTGCGCACCCAGGATCTCTCCACATTTTGCGTCCGTCACGATCTTGACCCATCCGCCGTAATCCCCCAAACCTAAAGCCTTTCCACTCGCCTGGAATGGAAAACGTCCAGTTTTTACCTCGACACTGCGCTCTGCCGCTTGCGCCTCGGTCAGCCCAAATGATGCGACCTGCGGCTGGCAGTACGTTGCCCGCGGCATCATCGTGTAATCCAGGGTTGTTGTATCGACGCCAGCGATATTCTCAGCGCAGATAATCCCCATCGCAGAGGCGACATGAGCGAGCATGAGCTTGCCGGTTACGTCGCCGATCGCCCAGATTCCAGCGGTGGGCGTCGCCATGCGTTCATCGATCTCAGGGAAGCCGCGCTCGTCCAACTTCACTCCACCGGCTTTAAGATCCAGATCCTTGGTGTTCGGCCGGAAACCCATTGCCAGAAGCGCTTGCTCGGCCTCGAGAGTCTGCTCACCGTCTGATCCGGAAACGGTAACTTTTACTTTCGTCTTCAGCCGTTCAATCCCCTCGACTTTCGTCCCAGCCAGAACTTTTATGCCCCGTTTACTAAACGCTTTCGTGAGCTCCCTGCTTACTTCCTCATCCTCCAACGGTGCGATGCGCGGCAGCATTTCCACCAGCGTCACATCCACACCATATGCGCTCCAGATCGTTGCGAACTCGAGCCCGATCGCTCCCGCCCCAATGATCACCACAGATTCCGGCAAATGCTCCTGCAGAATCGCGTCTCGGTAAGACAGAACCCGGTCCCCATCTGCTTCCATCCCCGGGATAACCATCGGTGAAGCACCTGTCGCCAGCACGATGTCCGTTGCCGTTAACGCCGTGGTTTCACCCTCCTCATTTTTTACCGTGATTGTTTTAGGTCCGGTAAAAGCAGCATGCCCTATGTGCACATCGACCCCATTCTTTTTCATTAGGAATCCGACACCTTTTACCAACCGCCCGGAGACTCTGCGGCTTCGCTTAACCGCCGCGCTGTAATCCAGAGTCAAGCCATCAACTTTAAATCCGAATTCGTTCCCCCGCTCCCGCAGCGTGTGGGCAACTTCAGCGTTCTTCAACAAGGCTTTTGACGGGATGCAGCCGACGTTCAAGCAAACCCCGCCTAGAAACTCCCTCTCAATAATGGCTGTCTTTTTGCCCAATTGGGCAGATCTGATCGCACAGACATAGCCGCCGGGTCCAGCGCCGATGACGATGACATCGTATTCCGTCATTTAAAAACCTCCCGATACTAATGCTCGTTATTCTAACCTATGCCTGCGTAAAAACGTTCAGTTGCTCGGCCACCCGCTCAACTTTTAGGAGATATCAAAAAACCGGGTATCGAGTACCCGGTTCAAATAGCGCTCTGACGTCTGATCAAGCTGCTCGAGCTGAGATGGGCTCCTCGATCACCGTGGGGACTTGTACTTCGAGATATCGCTGAACATCCTCAAGCGCCTGCTGATAGATGCTTAAGAGTTCCAGGTCTGAGCCTTTGTAACGCCGCAGGCTTTGTTTTGAACACGCTTTGCAGCCACGCATCGCCCGGTACGAATCGGTTTCACAACTCAAACATCCGTCAAGCCGAATCATCATCAAAGAGAACGCTAAAATTTCAATGTCGCCTTCGGGAAGGTTGGAAACGCGCTCGACCAGCGCACACCATCCGTCCCCACGCGAGTGCTGCAAATTTGAAATCACATGCACTGGAAAGAGCAATTCGTTGTCCGCATACATAGAGGCCGCGACTCCTGATGGTAGGTTGATGGATACGATTGTTGTGCTTTCCTCATTGTAGATTCGGGGGAATCCTCAGGGCAGAGTACTTTAGTACCAAGAGGTTTCTCACCTTCGCGAACGATCCAATCGACTTTCGTTTCAGGTAAACTTGGTTGTTGCTTGTGTGATCGCAGGTGCAGAGTTGGAATTATTATGGGTGAGACGATGGTGGTGCTGCCCACACCCACGGCTAACGAGCAATCCTATCAGGCGCCGCCCGCACCATAGAGTTCAGCGTCGGTGGGGGTCCGCCCTGAAGGATCATAGACGTAAACCCAGGTTCCTTCCTCCGCCCAGTTGTATATCCAATGAGAGTCGAAAGGCGACATGTTTACACAGCCATGGGAGCGGGGATAGCCATAGCCATTGTGCCAGTATGACCCATGGATGGCCCGCGACTTATCAAAATAAAGAATCCAGGGAACGTCCTCGAGGTAGTAGAAATCCGAGCGGTCAGCGGTAAACGACCCTGCCATGGGATCGGCCTCAAGTTTTTCGTATATCTGGAAAACTCCGGGCTGCGTCCACCATCCATCAAGTCCCGTCGAGATGAGCGTCGCGAACACCAATTGGCCTTGTTCATAGACAGTCATTGTTTGCTCGTAGAGGTCAATCGAAATCCAGCGATCGGATTCGACCCCCTCGGGACGCGTTCCGTCGGGGATTACTTTCGCTATTCTGCGCTGTTCGATCCACTCATCCGGGCCAATTTGATACCACACCCAGCCATCGACCTCCCGCGAATCGGACACATAGACCATCTGAAAGCGCTCGACCGTACGGCCGGTTTTGGGCTGAGCCAGCCCTGGTTCTCGACTTGTTTCTGTGCGGGTGAGCACCCATGCAAAGGTTTGGCTTGGTGTACGTGAGAAAGCCATGCCCTTGTAAGATGGTGTTGTGAGGCGAGCCATGCCGTCCCCACGGATATAGACACCGGGAACGATCATGTAGGCTACGGCATTGTCCTGATCATAACGTTCGATCCATGAGAAAAAAACAAAACCCGGTTCAATAACTCGATATGGATTCTGCCCTTTTAACGCATCCTGCAAGCTGGTATAGAGAGGCGTTCCATCCTTGCGTTTTGACCGCACGTAGTAGAACGGCAGGTCACCCAGGGACTCATCTAGCCGAACGAGTGGTAGCGGTCGTTGTGGGAGGAGACCTTTGCTTGCCAGCTCGTTGAGTTCTGCTCGCTCACCCTGCGGTCTGCAACGCTCAGGAAATCTCAATTGAAAGTGGACAGGACACACCGGGCTACTGGCTTCCACGACACCATCCACACCATCCGCAGAACCTGCCTGTGCAGGCAGCGTGTTTACGCCCACTAACAGGACGCTAATAAGAATTCCAAGAGCTGTTTCCAGACGCAATTTCGCCATAATTGGATACCTTAGGTCTAGAATTATAACCAGCAAACGCGCAGATGTCACTGCTCCTGACATCCCAGAGTGACGATGCCGCTAAGATGCGTTCTATTAAAGAAGTGGGTCGATGAAATTGCGCGTCGATCCACTTACGGTCGTAGGTTTGCCAGATCTACTTATGCTCGAGGACCTCGGCAGTCAATCTCTCGAGGAAGGCTTCAATCGACAATGCCCCCAAGTCCTCTCCCGAACGCATCCGCACGGCAACCTGCTCTGCTCCCGCTTCACGATCTCCGACGACGAGCATATAGGGGATCTTCTGGAGCTGGGCGTCGCGGATCTTAGCGTTCATGCGCTCGCTGCGTTGATCAACATCAACTCGCACACCAGCTTCCCGTAATTGATCGGCTACCTTTTCGGCGTACTCAACGTGTCGGTCCGCGATCGGGATCAGCGCCGCCTGGACCGGCGCCAGCCAGATGGGGAATGCCCCAGCGAAGTGCTCTATCAACACCCCCATGAACCGTTCCATGGATCCAAATAAGGCGCGATGGATCATATAGGGGCGATGCTCCTGACCATCCTCACCGATGTAAGCCATATCAAAACGATCAGGGAGAATGAAGTCGAACTGAATTGTACTCAGCTGCCATTCCCGTCCAAGAGCGTCGTTCAGCTTTAAATCGATCTTCGGTCCGTAGAAAACGGCTTCACCCTCATCGATCTCATAGGGAACCCCAACGCGCTCGAGTGAATTGCGAAGCGCCTCGGTTGGTGCTTCCCAATCTTCTGGTCTCCCCGCTGCCTTGTCAGGATTCCGCGTCGAGAGATACGCTTGAAAATTCTCAAAACCGAAAGCGCGCAGGATCTTCAGACTAAAATCGAGAACTCGGTCGATCTCCTCCGGCATCTGGTCTGGCCGGCAGAACAGGTGAGCGTCATCCTGCGTGAAACCGCGGACGCGCAAAAGTCCATGAAGGACACCGCTCCTCTCGTAGCGATACACGGTCCCCCACTCTGCGTACCGCAGCGGAAGATCACGATACGAGCGCGTACGACTCTTGTAGATTTGGACGTGGAAGGGGCAGTTCATCGGTTTCAGGTAATACTGCTGCCCTTCGATATCCAACGGCGCGTACATCCCATCTTGATACCAGTCGAGATGACCGCTCGTCTCCCATAGCTGCGCTTTTCCAATATGGGGTGAGTAAACGAACTCATACCCTCCCCGTTCGTGTTCTTCGCGGGCGTAGTCCTCGGCGAGTTTGCGCACCATGCCGCCCTTCGGATGCCACAAGACCAAGCCTGGGCCAACGGCATCGCTCACGCTGTAGAGATCGAGTTCCTTACCCAAGCGGCGGTGGTCGCGCTTCTTCGCCTCTTCCAGCCTCCACAGGTACTGGTCAAGTTCGTCCGCTGACGCCCACGCCGTGCCGTAGATCCGCTGCAGCATGGGACGTCTCTCATCTCCGCGCCAGTAGGCGCCGGCGACATTAAGCAACTTGACGGCTTTTGGATTTATTTTTTTCGTACTCTCTACGTGCGGGCCGCGGCAGAGGTCCGTGAAGATATCATGCGTGTAGATGGATATCTCCGGCTTCTCTTCAATCGGCTCGCCGTATTCATCCATCCCTCCGCCTTCCAAGCCTTCGATGAGTTCGATTTTATACGGTTGATCGGCGAACCGTTCAAGAGCATCTTCTGCGGACAGAACCTCCCGCTGGAATTTAAAATCGCCGGCGATGATTTCCTTCATCCTCGCTTCGACGCCCTCGAGATCCTCCGGGGTGAGCGGGCGCGGCAGATCGAAGTCATAGTAAAAACCGTCCTCAATCGGGGGACCAATGGCGATCTTCGCCTCTCCCGGGAACATTTCCATCACGGCCTGCGCCATGATGTGCGCCGTGGAGTGACGGATGCGGTACAGCTCCGATTCCTCATAATGTGCTTTCTTGCCCTTTGCCATTTCGAACCTCCTTAACCCTTCCGTATATTAAATAAAAATTCCCGCCCTCTGGGGCGGGAGCACTTGCTCACACGGTTCCACCCAGATTGACCCTTGGTGGGTCATCTCTGACAGCCGCTAACGATGCTGCTCCGTTCGCCATACTCGGCCCATGATTGGCTTTTCCGGTTTCCGCTCGCGGGTGGTTTTCGCCGGCTCATTTCTGTTGGGGACTCTCAATCCAAGATCCCCATTCCCTGTCAGACCTGATGCCGAGTACTCGTCCCGGTCCACGCGTTTAGGGTATTTTATTGGACTTCATTATAACGAGGCACGATCGATTGTCAACCATAACGTTTATTAATAGCTATGGAACCGGTGTAGAGATGGAGGGTAATGATCTGCAGGGATCCTCCTCCGGATATAAGTAAAATTGGTTTACTGGGTCCGTTCGTTTGTGAAATTAGAGACTGGGCTTAAACTTACGATCAGCATATTATTACACAACCAGAATGATAAACAGGCAGATGCCAAACATCTCGCGATCGGGGATGCGTCGTGAAATTCTAGCGATGATGCGTGATCGAGGAGCTGGGATTCCTGGCGCCAGCAAGCCTTCCGACGGATGAGTTCAAGCCTGGTTGCAAAAGTCGAGGTGAAAATGGAGAAAAGGAAAATAATAATCTACTGGCTAGGTATCCCTGCTTCTGTATTCGTCCTTATCGTCGTCTCCTGGATGGCTCTTGAAACGGGTATCGAGATTTCGTCGCGCGCTGATTTCTGTAGCATATGCCACTCGATGGAGCCAATGGTCGCATCCTATAAAGCGTCCATCCATGGCGGCAACAATCCTCGGGGAATTATGGCCGCCTGTACCGATTGCCATGTCTCCCATGAAAATGTATTCACCCATTTTATTGGTAAAGCAAAATCGGGCACACATGACATTTGGGTAACGCTTACTACAGATACTTCTACCCATGACTGGCAAGCATTACGTCTAAAGAATGAGGAGTACGTTTACGATTCTGGCTGCCTCACCTGCCATCGCAACCTGGAAGAAGCCACGCAGGATATAAAAGTACACGATAACTATTTCGAAGGTGTGACCGATTCCAAATGTGTAAACTGCCATGAGGAAGTTGGACATTCGAATCTCAATAAATACCTGCTTCAAAACAAATATCGATCCGACGACTAGATGATTATCAGTCTACAACACTGTATTGAGAGAGGTGAATAATGAAAGATAATTTCCGGTTCGTGATCATCCTTGCCTCTATCGTGACGGGGTTTACCTTAGCTGCTTGCAGCGGGCAGTCCGCTCTTCCTTCTGAGGAAGATACACTCTCAACTGCGGACCTTTCCGAGGAAGCCAAGGGATGCGTTGAATGCCATGCAACAGAAACCACCGGCATTTCCGCAGACTGGGACGGTAGCGCGCACGCCGAGGAAGCTATCAGCTGCATTGACTGCCATGAGGTAGATGCCGATTCGCCCCTGGCCTTGAAAAATGTTGAAGGCCACGAAGATGTAACGGTGACCGTATCAATGCTTGTTCCACCCTCTGTGTGTAGTGAATGTCATGAGGATCAAGTTGCTCAGTTCTACGCCAGTGGACATTACCGCGCCGGCCTTCAGGTCATCGCTAAAGACTCGATGCAAGCATTGATTCACATTCATGAGGGCCAAAGCCACCCAGAATTTAGCGGTTCTTCCAATGAAACCGGCTGTTTCCAGTGTCACGGGGTCGAGTTTGTGGTTGATGAAAGTGGACATCCCATTGCAGAGACTTACCCCTCTTCAGGTATTGGCAACATATACCCCGATGGCGACGTAGGTAACTGTGCAGTTTGCCACACTCGTCATAGCTTTGATATTGCCGAGGCTCGCAAGCCCGAGGCTTGTGCAAGCTGCCATTTGGGACCCGATCACCCAGATATTGAAATTTACGAAAACAGCAAACATGGACAAATCTACGCTGCAGAAGGTGAAGATTGGATTTGGGATCGCGCCCCCGGCGAGTGGGAACCTGGTGATTACCGCGCACCCACATGCGCGACCTGCCACATGAGCGGTATCGGCGATCTTGAGGTCACGCACAATGTGACAGAACGTCTCTACTGGAATCTTTGGGCAAAAGAATCAAAAGTCCGCACTGAGTCTGATGTGATGGATACGTATTATGGCGATGGTGAAGCCGGCCGCGAGTTAATGGAAGCGGTTTGCAGCGAATGCCATTCATCGACGCTCTACAACGGTTTCTTAGAAAGCGGCGACAATGCAGTTCGTCTTTATAACGAAGCCTATTTCGCGCCCGCCGAGGCAATGCGTGCCGAGTTAGCAGAACTGGGTTTGCTCAAAGATAACCCCTGGAAAGATGAATTCCAGATCACCTACTACTACCTATGGCACCACGAAGGTCGCCGCGCCCGTCAAGGAGCCTTGATGGGCGGGCCAGATTGGGCTCACTGGCATGGGTTCTTCGATTTGATGCAAGATATTTACAACCTTGAAGAAATCTACAACATGAGAATCGAAACTGGCGCGATTGAATAAGCCAACAATCTAACGCATTAGTGAGAAACCGCCTCCAAGATAAGATCGGGGGCGGTTTAATTTCTAAATACAGCCAGAGCATCCGGGGTGTATCTGTTGACAAAACCTGATTTTGACTTAAAAAAATACCCGCATTCTGCGTCAATTAATCTAAAATCACTCAAAAACAACCTTTTCAGCCTGAAAACATAAGGGTTTTGTCAAGTTTGGTTTTCACCCAATGGGTGAAAGAAAAAGCGATTGAATCATCTAACTTTCGCCCTATTCACATGTTAAAATTGAAGCAGATGAAGTAGTGGTGAAAACAAGCACTTATATATTGAAAAACGGTTCGAGTCCTTTACCTTGGCAATTAGGTTTTGTTTAAACTCTGATCAGAAAAATGGTGAAATTACCAAGAATTTATACTCAAGTTTTTCTAAGAATAGGCTCATAATTGCTCCACACATTTTATGCTATCATTGTGATCGAAAATGATTAGAATACAGAAGAGTATCTGGTTGGCTTTACCTATAACCAGACAAGGAGATTAATTAATGAATAAGAAAAGATATATTTGGCTTGTGGCCGGAGGGGTTATTTTACTGGCAGCCCTGGTGAGTGCATTTGTTATCATGCAACCATCAGCCAAAGACATCCTGACACAAACCCTCGAAATTTCAAAAACGATCGAGGATGCACACGCGATCCTCAATATCAGCGCGGATAGCCCGGAAGAAAAGGCTTCCGCGACGGTCGAGGTTTGGGGACGTCACGAGGAAGAAGGCCCTGGAGCCTTTCGCCTGGAAGTCATCGAAACCGACAAAGAAGAAGCCGTTGGTGGGGTAATTGTTAGCGACGGTGAAACCGTCTGGGCATATTCCCCGGCTGAGGGAAAGGTCTTCACCGGCACGGCTGAAGAAGCCAAAGCCGCCATGGAAGAGAAACAGCCCATGGGCGAAGAATTCGATAAGGAAGAATTTGAACACCCCGAAAATGCTGAAGAAGCGGTTGAAAAATTACTGGAATACTTCGAAGCCCAAAGAACCGGTACCGAGACGATTGCCGATGCAAACGCCTATCAACTCGAACTCAAGCCGATCCCTGAGCAAATGCCCGCTGAATACACAGCCATTGGCGGCCTGCTCAACCTGTGGATCGACCAGAGCCGCAGCGTTCCCCTGGCCGTGGCATATACGGGCGGCAGCATGGGCGAAATCCGCATCACTGCGCTGGAGCTTGAGATCAATCAAGGTGTGGACGGTGCGCTCTTCTCCTTCGAGATTCCTGACGGGGTAGAAGTTGTCGGCTTTGCGGACCTGAAGCCCGAATCGCTCTCTCTGGACGAAGCGGCTGCTTCCGCTGAATTCGATTTTCTCACCCCTGATACAGTCCCCGATGGCGCGACTCTGATAGAAGTATTTAACGTAAAAGGCATGATCGTGCAACAATACACGCTTCCAGAAGGTGGTTCATTCACTGTAGTACAGGGTCAAACTGACGAAGCGGAGAAACCGTCCACGGAGGAGCAGGTCGTCGAGGTCCGGGGAGTTGCGGGAAGTCTGTTCGTCTCAGAAGAAAACGATAAGGTACTGTTATCCTGGACTGAGGGCGAGGTATCCTTCTACGTCGGTGGCAACCTCACTGCCGAGCAGGCGCTTGAAATCGCAGAATCTTTGAAGCAATGACAAATAACATACAACTGGTTGAGATCTGTCGCCATTTTGAACTTGGCAGCACAGATGTAAAAGCACTTGACAAGATCAACCTAGAAATCGACCAGGGCGAGTTCGTTGCCCTGGTCGGTCCTTCTGGATCAGGGAAGTCGACTTTGTTGAACCTGCTGGGTGGCCTGGATCGGTCCACCAGCGGCGAACTCAGCATTCAGGGCCTGGGATTACAGAATGCTACAGAAGAAGAACTGACCGCCCATCGGCGTCATAACGTGGGCTTTATCTTCCAGTCATTCAACTTGCTCCCTACGCTGACAGCATTGGAAAACGTAGCCCTGCCGCTGATGTTGAGTGGTGTGCCGTTGAAAGAACGGCATGCACACGCTGCAGATTTACTCCAGCGCGTTGGCTTAGAACATCGTTTGGATCATCGCCCGGCTGAAATGTCTGGCGGCGAGCAGCAGCGAGCGGCCATTGCGCGTGCGCTGGTCAACAATCCCCAATTGATCTTGGCGGACGAACCGACAGGAAACCTGGATTCATCTACAGGCAATGAAGTTATGCGGCTTTTGCGGAAACTCAACGCGGAAAGCGGCGTGACGTTAATCGTGGTCACCCACGACCCGGAAGTGGCCGCTTACGCTGACCGGATTGTGTATCTACGTGATGGTCGTGTCGAAAAAATTGAAGAGACACAAGCTGCTCCAGCTATAAAAGTCTCACCTGACTCTAAACCTGAATTAGCCTTGAATGGTGGCCTATCGTTTCGTGACCTAGTGCGGACTGCCTGGGATAATCTGCGTCGTCGCCCGGTGCGCAATGTGTTAACCGCGGCTGGCGTACTGATCGGGATTGTCACATTGGTGGCGATGGTCTCGCTTGGTGTGGGTGTGCAAAATGAAGTCAATCGCAACTTCGAAGCGCTGGGTCTGGAAAACATATTTATCTCCCCAACCTTCCCTGAAGAAGACGATTCCTTCGATCCATTTGGAGTTGCTGAACCAGAGCAACCATTGACACCGGAAACGGCTATGGCATTTAGAGACCTCCCCGAAGTGCAGACCGTGACGCCGGTATTAAACCTACCCTCCAATATAGAAATCAGCCTGTCATATGAGGGTGTAGCGGTTCCAGTACGGTTGTCAGGTGAATTCGGACACAGTCCGCGAGGGCCAAGCATGCCTGTTCCGGCAGAAATGGTGGCAGGAGTCCTATTAGGCGAAGGCGATACGCAGGGATTGACCTTAATCGAGGGCTTGGCCGATCAACTGCTTGAAGATACAGATTTGAAATACGAAGATTTGGTCGATCAGCCGGTTATGCTGACCATCCGCCTACCACGGGGTGAGACGAAGGAGTTTGCATCTCGAATTATCGGGGTGGAGTCTGGGATGGGGTCCAAAACCATTGTCCTGGGCCTGGCCGAACGGACGGAGATCAAAGCCTGGTGGTATGGGCGGCCTGACACGCTGCAAACTGATGGGTATGACATGCTTGTAGTTCGCGCTGTGGACCAGTTGGCCGTACCCACTGTGCTTGAGGTTGCCGAGAGTATGGAACTGGAAGCGCAATCCCTGGGAACTATCCTTGAACTTGCCAACCGCGTTTTGGCGATCATGCAAGCCTTGCTCGGTTCAGTGGGAGGCCTGGCTCTGCTAGTGGCAACCCTGGGTGTGGCCAATACAATGATGATGGCCATTTATGAACGCACACGCGAGATCGGAGTGCTCAAAGCGTTGGGCGCGACCAGTCGCGAAGTGCGCCGCATGTTCACTGCGGATGCGATACTGCTCGGTATTATCGGCGGGATCGTAGGGGTTATCCTGGGAACGCTTTTAGGCCGCTTGGTGGATTGGATTGGACATCTGTATCTCGAATCCGAAGGAGTGGTTGGGATTGGGCAAATGTCGATCGTGCCGCCCTGGCTGGCTATAGGTGCTTTGATCTTTGCAGCATTTATCGGCGTGCTGGGAGGACTGTATCCTGCGGCCCGCGCCGCACGCCTAGACCCAGTGGTGGCGCTTAAACACGAATGATTTGAGATGGTATTTAGGTAACACCATCATTGCTTGACGATTCCAGAGCTCACGACAAAGATTCCTGGAAAGGTAACACTGTCGGACCATAAATTCCCCAAAATATAGGGCAAAAAGTGGTTCGGAACAGGTCCACTAGGGGCTCCCTACACGCATCCCCGTGGTCTGCAGCTCCCGGACAACCAGGAGACGATTCGCATCCCGAAACACAGTTTTGGGCAATTAGTCGATCTCTCCATATAACTTGAGTTTTGACAAAAAGCCGGGCGGCTAGCGACTCGCGCATAACCGCCCATCGGTGTAAGCTTTTCTTATGAGAAAAGAAAAAGACAACACCGATCAGCAGATTAGCAAGTTAATCGAGTTTCGTCAAGCCGTCTACC
>CBDAFF010000014.1:0-14804 GCA_965195195.1 uncultured Anaerolineales bacterium
AAGTCCAGGTTTTGCACTCCGGCTTCCTCCCCACACCCGTTCGCACGAGCGCAGTTGCCTTCGGCTAGCGGTTCGTCGGATCAACGTCCGCAGAGGATTTCCACCTCCTAGTTATCGCCCATGCCGGGCGTACAAACAAAAAGGCACATGGGCGCGCCCAAGTGCCTAATACCGGTGATTGATTATTTGTCCGGTGACTCCGCTCATGGCGGCAGTCCCTCCTGTAACAAATTTTCTCGGATCCAGTATAGCCCTTCCTCGGAGGGGAGTCAATCTGCGACCTCCCTACGGCAAACCATCTGCTGTTCTACGAAGATGCGTCGGGGTCTTGCCTCCCCATGCGGCGCGCTTCTGATCCGCCCGAGCGCAGCAGTTCCTGCGCGAATGCACCTACGCTGGGGACGACCCAGCAATCGGCTTCAGGATATATTCCGCGTGGATCGAGCAATACAGGCATCATCCCCGCCGCTGAAGCCCCGAGGACATCTGCATGGAAGTTGTCGCCCAGATAGAGCGTTTCGCCCGGCTTGACGCCAAGTTGTCCTGCAGCATACAGGAGCAGGCGCGGATCAGGTTTATACCATCCCACCTCACCGGCAGCCAGCGTCAAATCGAACATACCCTTAAACCCCAAGCTCTCAACAATTTCATCCAGGGGTTCGCTGCGATTCGAGACCAGGCCAAGTTTGAATCCTGCCTGTCGTAGGCCTGTAAGCGTAGGGATGACATCATCCGGGACACAGTCCTCAGATTCATATGCCTCCCACATTTTCACCGTCACCACGAGCGCAAGCTCCTCGGCAAACGCCTCCTCTGTACCCAGCTGAACAAATTGCCGGCGGGCGTGGTTTACCCAGAAGTCGCGATTGTCTCTCCATGGCCCAAAGGTTTCCAAATCTTCTAGCAATTCTTCCGAATCCGCCCAGTACCAGTTCACCCAACGCTCCACGCCTATGCGCTGCTCTGGCGCGATCTCAAGGCCATGTTCAGCTGCATATTGGTAAAACACATCCCTGGCCGGAGGGTCGCTATGGCGCAGCGTGCCATCCAGATCGAAGAAAACGTTCGAATAATTGTCGAGTAAAGGTTTATTGTCCATTTGTTTGCTGGCGAACAAACTCAATATCGGCGGTTAACCTCAGGCAAGATCATGGAGCCGTCAATAATGGCGACCCTGACTTTCCAGGTCCGCATCCGTTAAGTATTAAGCTTGAAATCGTTTGGGGTCGGATTGCAGCTCAGGGGATCGTCTTCACCCGAACCCCTCCCGCACACCTCCTTGATAGCTTATGTAACATGAGATTTTATCACGCGCCAAAAGCAGTTCATCCCCGCCTCTTTGGCAATGGAACCCGATTTTACACCGCTATTGCATCCATTTGGTTTTAAAGTAACCTTATTCGCACGATAATGTGAGAGATGGAAGAGAATAGACGCCCCCTTGACCGTATAGACTATTGGCTTGCACTCGCTCTCACTGCGCTGGCGCAATTCGTCTACGTACAAACGTTGACGCCGAGTCTTTCGTACTTGAGCCCGGACGGCAACGAGTTGGCCACCATCCCCTACCTCCTCGGCCTGGCTCACTCCCCTGGATACCCGGTCTATACCTGGCTGGGGAAACTCTTCACCCTGCTCCCTTTCGGGGATATCGCCCACCGGGTTAACTTGATGAGCGCTACCATGGGAGCACTCAGCATCGGTAGCCTGTACCTGTTGATCACAATTATCCTGAACCCTCGTGTCGCCAGCCCCATGCTGCGGCGGACGGCAGCACTTTTCTCGGCGATGCTTTTCGCATTTTCACCCACCTTTTGGTCACAATCTGTGATCGCAGAAGTCTACGCACCAAACATCGCCTTTATCGCTCTAACACTGCTCGCTCTCCTGTATTGGGAGAGGACCCGTCGAGACCGCGATTTCTTCCTGTTCGCTCTTGCATTCGGGTTGTCACTTGGAACGCATATATCGAATCTCGGATTTGCCCCTGCTTTTGTCGTCTTCATTCTCCTGACCGACTCTTCCACGCTCAAACGCCCGAGGTGGTGGCTGGCTGCGATCGCCGGATTCGGGATCGGCATCCTCCAATTTCTTTGGCTGCCACTCAGAGCGGATACGCTGAACGATCGCTTAATGCTCGAACGGGCACCGGTGACGATCATGGGCATGTACAGGTACACGTTGGGAGCGTTCTCACAAATCAAGTTCGCTTTCCCGATTGAGGAACTGCCTTTACGACTCGTCCTTTATATCGATCTTATCCGCAATGAGTTTGGCCTTTCGGGTATTCTCTTCGGGCTTGTGGGTTTGTTTTCATTGCTGTTCCGGCGCACAAAATATTATTTCCTCTTGGTGCTGATGTACCTGGTTCACGTTTGGTTTTTCATCCAGTACCGCGCCTTCGATCTGGAAGTCTTTTTCCTCGCCGCTCATTTCATCTGGGCGGTCTTCATCGCCTTCGGAATTACTGAACTGTTGGGTGGTCTTGAGCGACTAGCGAAACGCTTGAAATATTCCTTTACTGTAAGAATTCTCACCTCCGCCCTTGCCGTGCTAACGATTCTTGTCGGTCTTATCCCCTTAGCTCGAAATTGGTATAAATCGGATCGGTCTGATGACGTAGCAGTCAACGATTTCTACGCCAATGTTTGGGAGATGCTCCCTGAGAATTCCGCTCTGATCACCCGATGCGGTGTCATGGGCTATGATGCTTTCTACTGGCCCTTGATCTATAACACCCGCACAGATGTGTTCTTACCAACTCTACCCACCCCATTCCCTGTCTCGACAAGTCTCGATGGCCTCGACCTGTACAGCGCGACACCGGTTGGCACAAACCAGAAAGCCCTGGGACCCGGAGCGTTGCCGCCCGACCTTCTTCCACAGGATCTCTGGCAGGTTCCCGTCCTCATCGGTGCACATCAAAACCAGCCCGGGCTATTAAGCCAAAGAGGCAGGCTTGTGCTCTACCATCTCAGCGAAGAACCGCCCGACTTGATCGCCGACACTGCATCTCCCTCTACACCACTCAATCTCAAGCTGGGGGGCGTGACACTGTTGGGCATCGATCTCGATCCCGAATCGGTTGAGAGCGGAGGAAGAATTCACCTCACGCTGTACTGGAATATCTCGAAACCTGACCGATATGGCGTCGAACTCTCGCTCGGCGATTCCATCCTCGAAGCACATGAGCTCGGTTTTGGCAATTTAGCTCGTTACCATAAAGAAGTTGGTATTTCCAAAGACAGCGTGATTGTCGAGGATTACTGGTTGGTTATGCCCTCGACAACACCAGCCGGAATACATGATCTGAATGTTCGTCTGCTGATCGGTGGGGAGAAAGCTCCGATCGCTGAGATTCTCGTCCTCGATGAAGAAAAGGATATGGAACGATGGCTAAAAATCGCTGGGGAATCATAATCGGCGGGGCAATCTTAATTGTGATACTTATGCTTGGCTCATTTTCCATCGGCGTTTATCTTGGCCGCCTGGGAACGAATCAAGAAGCTCCCCGGGATGATGCGGCAGCACCGCCGCCCATCCCTCCTCAGAATCCGCTCCAGGAGAAGGTCGGGGAGGATATCCAGATCAACAACCCGGATCTGGTCGGTCGTCTTAGGTTCGTTGGCAAGGACGGAATACAGCTCATCACAGAGCAAGGGAACAAATTCGTAATTGTTGACGAAGATACACGCGTGTGGAATTGGAGCGGGGAAACGCTTCAGGTACGCGATCTTGGGCGTTACGACATTCTCGCAGTATACGGCAACTTCATACAGGACGACGGCCGGCAGCTTCGTGCCGAACTCATCGTCCGGCTCCCCCCTCGCCAGCCAAATAATCCTTGATTTCCAGAATCACCATTTAGGAAGTTAAAAGCGAATCCATAGCATAATTACTAGCTGTCTATATTTAAATAGATCGCCGAGTGTAGAGCCTGACCACATCGGTACACCAGCGAGGGGGTCTTAAACTAACGGCAAGAGAATGCGCAAGCCGAACCCGATCACCACCAGGAACCCCAGGATGCTCGCCGTCATTTGAAATCGGGGCGACAACCGTTCATGCCCGAGAGATCCCAATCCGGCCAACAAGGTCTGCCAGGAGAGAGACGCCAGACCTGCCCCGATCAGAAACGCCGCACGCTCCGGAACTGAACCCATATTCTTGGCGCCGCCGCCGAGGATCAGGGCTGAAAAATATACGATCGTAAGGGGATTAATTAACGTCAAACCCAGGAACTGGACGAATACTTTGGCGCTGAAATTTGAGTCTGCGCCATCTACTTCAGGTGTTTCCGATGGTCTGATCGACCGCGCCAGCCCATACAAACCCACCGCTAAAAGCACCCCGCCGCTGATGACTTTAACTTGTACTGCGTATGGGGAGATGATTAGGACCAGCGCTCCCCCGGCAACCACAGCCAGCGCTGCGTACAAAAAGTCCGCAAATGCTGCTCCAGCCATGAATCCGACCCGAAAACCGCGCCGCAGACTCACATCAAGAATAAGTATCGTAATGGCGCCAACTGGAATGGCGATCCCGTAACCCGCCAGAACACCTTCAAAAAATGCTGCGATGATAGCCCTCAGTTGCCCTGGTAAGCGTCAGATCTCTCCTTTAAGCGCAGAAGTTTGATCACAAATCCCTTGGCTAAATCACCAACCCTGCCTAGGTGACCTGCACTTCAGGAATAACCGGCGGGGAGTGCTTGGAAACAATCCCTGTCTCGGCCTTCTTTTAATTACGAAGGTGTCGCAGCACCATCAGCGATGACTCCGCTCAGGTCATATTCGAGCGCACCCGTGATGCGAACCTGGACCATCTCTCCGGCGCGTATCTCTTCCTCCACAATGACCATGCCATCAATTTCCGGCGCATCTCGATAGGAGCGACCCAAGGAAATCCCGTCTCCGCATCCTTCAATTAGAACCGGCAGCGACTCACCCAGGAAGGTCTGGTTCCGCTCGAGGGAAATTCCCTGCTGAAGGGTCATCAACCGGTCCCGCCGCTCCTCTTTAACAACTAATGGAATGGGATCGCCAAGGGATTCGCCTGCCGTCCCCGATTCGGGAGAATAAGAAAAGACGCCCACGCGGTCGAAACGGATCTCCTGAATGAAGTCCAACAACCCTCCGAAGGCCTGCTCCGTCTCACCCGGGTGACCCACGATGAACGTCGTCCGCAGAGCAAGCTCAGGCATCGCCCCCCGCATCTTCTCAATCGTCCGATGAACCCAGTCGACGTTCGCCGGTCGGCGCATATCGCGTAATACATTCGGATCTGCGTGCTGCAGCGGCATATCCAAATAAGGCAGGATTTGTTCGTTCTTCGCCATTACTTCAATCAAACGATCCGTCACATATCCCGGGTAAGCATACATCACGCGGATCCACTCCAAATCAGGGGTCGCGGCGACGAGTTTCTCCAACAGCTTCGCTAGACCATCTTTCACGCCAAGATCATGACCATAGTCGGTCGTATCTTGTGCGATCAGAATCACCTCGCGCACCCCCGACTCCTGCAGCCGGCGGGCTTCTCCCAGGATCGCCTGCTCTGGGCGGCTTATTGCGGGTCCTTTGATCAATGGGATAGCACAGAAAGCACAGGGCCGGCGGCAGCCATCGGCAATTTTCAAATATGCGCTGGCACCGCTCACCGCTACCCGATCCACCCCGTGCTCTTCCTTGCCTACCGCCGGCGTCTCCGGGAGATGGTAGAGAGGCTCCTGATGGCGCCGCTCACGCAAGCTCTGCACGACCTGAACGATATCCATCCAGCGCCGGGTGCCCAATAGGCCATCGATCCCGGGCACTTTCTCAACAACAGTCGAACCATAGCGCTGCGTCAGACAGCCAGCGGCGATGAGTAATTGACCTTCTCTCTTCCCCTGTGCGAGCTCTCGTAATACAGCCAGCGATTCTTCCTTCGCCGGTCCAATAAAACCGCAGGTGTTGACGATCAGAACGTCAGCATCCTCTGGCCGCTCACTGCCCTGAAAGCCCACGCGCCCTAACAGCATGGACATCGACTCGGAGTCAACTGTGTTCTTCGCACAGCCAAGGGAAACCAGGTGAAAGCGCGTTGCTGCCATCGACTATTTAGGTTACGTCTCAGGAATAATGGGGGTAGGGGTTGCGGTCTCAGTCATTTCTGGGGAAGCGGTGGGCGTCAGAGTCTGCGTGGGGGTTGGTGTTTGCCCGCCGCGCGGGGTCCAAACGCGAATAACCACCTGGCCAATGTATCCCATGAGACCCTGGTTTTGTCCATTAAAGATCACGCGGATGCCGCCGCCGTTTCCCGTGAATAATTCCACGCGCTCCTCACCGAGGTAATCAGATTGTTCACCGGCACGCATCCGGCCCCTGAAGGCCTCTTTGCCATCCACAAGCACCTGCACCCAGGATTCCCGCTCGGCAATGACTTGTAAATTGACTGTATCAAGAACGTTCAGGATCAACGTCGGTGTCGCCGTGGGATCATCGGTCGTCAGTAGTGTCGCCTCCTCAAGGACAGAAACTGCGGGAGACGGAGTGCTTATCGCGGTAGGCTGTGAGGTCGCATCCGCTGAACTTGCCACCGCAGCATCGGCATCATCCCCGCTGCCGATGTTGGTAAATAGTTTTTGCCCACCCCATACAAGGACAACAATCACACCAAGCGTTATAGTGGCGATGACGAAACTATCTGTAGAAAACCAACTCGGCATTCGCGTCCGGCGTTTAGTCTTTTCCCTACCTGCAGGCTTGCTGCTGCCCCTCGCCACGAGTGATCGTCGCTGCTTTGGCTGCTTGCTCTCATCGTATTGCCGCAGGAGTTCTTCGGGGTCTATGCCGAGGAACTCAGCATAGTTATGTAAAAAACCGCGCGCCTGGGGTGCAGACGGGAGCGAGTCAAATTCACCTCGCTCAAGCGCCCCCAGCAGAGATGCGCGGATGCGAATGGTGCGCTCGGCTTCCTCAAGCGTAAGTCCTAGCCGCTCGCGCGTTTCTCGTAGTGTACGACCGATCTCTTCCATGTCAGATACTAGAGACAGAAAACCGCCGACGCACTTCTCTTGGAAATACGCCGGCGGATAGGCTCAATATAACTTAGTCTTCCTCTTGGCTGTCTTCGTCCGACTCCCCTTCGTCAGGCTCTACGGAGGCCTCAGCTTGCACTTCGGCCGGTTCCGTATCTTCCTGAACGGTCTCCTCCGCTGCTCGTGTTGCTGCTTCAGCTTCGGCATCCTCCGCCTCGAGCTCCGCCTGCAGGTCCACAAATTGGCCTGCCCCTTCTATTCCTATATCGAGGGGTTCCTCGATTTCATAGGCCGATTCGGGTGGCTCACCCTCTCTATGTACAACGACGGTGATTTCGGGGATCAGATCTAACGTCAGGCGGACTTTGACCTCATGCACGCCAAGCGTTTTGATCGGCTGTGCCTCGATCTGCCGGCGATCAATAACAGCTGCTGTCTCCTGCTCGATGCCCTCAACAATCATCGCTGAAGTTATCGAACCGTAGAGCTTTCCTGTCTCACCTGCTTTGACGCCGAAATTCAGGGTCAATTCGTTAAGCTGCTCGGCGATTGAGCCCATCTCAATATTGAGCCGGTTGCGTTCCTTCTCAGCCTGCCCACGGATGCGCTCGGTCTGCTTGAGCATACCCGGTATTGCGAGCGCCGCCAGACGTTGCGGTAGGAGGAAGTTCCTCCCATAACCGTCCGCGACCTTCTTCACATCACCGGCACGTCCCAGTTTGTAAACGTCCTTCAACAGCAATACTTTCATCTCTCATCAAGCCCTTTCCTCAAAATTCGAGCGCCGCATGCGGCGCTCGGGGCGAAGGGTACAACGCCCAGTGCAGAGCATTGTACCAGAGCCATTCCAATCGGTCAAAGGAGAATTTTTTCCCCGGCAATCGGGCCACGACTCACAATTTATATGCACCGGCAGCTTTGTCAACCTTCACCAACGGCCCTGGTACATATATTCCATCAGCTTAGGCTCAAGGAGTCGGACGGTTTTTCTCCATCACGATCGCATCTTCCCTATCACGATAATACCGTTGCCAGCGATCGACTTCAGCATAGCCTGCTTTAAGATACAATTCATAAGCCTCCCGGTTCGATTCTCGTAAAGAGAGTCGCACCCGAGAGGTGCTCAAACCAGATTCGCAATCCCGGAGCAGACTTCTTGCGATGCCCTTTCGTCGAAATGCCGGGGCAACGGCGAGCGTCGCCACCCAACCCAGGTCTTTTTGCCGGCGCCGATCACCGACAATGAAACCCACGATTTCTTCATCCACTTCGGCGACGTAGCGCACCGTTTCCGGGAAGATTAGCGCAGCCAACACGTCAATCCACGGCCAAGCATCACTCCGAAAACAGCGCTTCTCCAGACGATAGATGGGGAGAAAATCGCGCCACGTCGCCGCTCGGATGTTAGGGTTTAACTCGGCTTTCGAGCTTTCTCTTGCGACCAGGAGCTACTTACTACCCTTCGTGAAGTTTTCCAGCAAGCTCGTAAACTCCATCGGGAAGATGAACTTGGTGGCGGGGCTGGCGCCCATATCCTTAAGCGTCTCGAAATACTGCAAGGTCATCGTTTTCTGATCAACCTTCTTGGCGGCGACAAATATCTTTTCTAGAGCCGCTGAATAGCCCTCCGCCCGAAGCAATTGGGATTCCCGATCACCCTCGGCGCGCAGGATGTTCGCCTGCTTATCACCGTCCGCTATCAAGATGGCAGCCTGCTTTTCACCATCAGCGATGTTTACCGCGGCTTCCCGTTGACCCATAGATTCGGTAACAACTGCACGCCGGATACGCTCGGCCGTCATTTGACGGGTCATCGCCTCCTCAATTTCAGCCGGTGGAATGATCTCGCGGATCTCGACGTTGGTCACCTTCACACCCCAGCGCTCGGTCACCTCATCCAGCTTCACCCGCATCACCTGGTTAATGTGGTCGCGATTGGACAGGATTTCATCAAGCATGATCGAACCGATCACCGAACGCAGCGTTGTTGTCGCCATACCCTGCGCCGCCGCCTCGAAGTTGCCCACCTGGATCGTACTCTGCATTGCGTCGACGACTTTGTAGTACCAGATGAAGTCGACGGCGATGGAGGCGTTATCCTTTGTGATCGAAGTCTGGTGCGGGATTTCACGCACCTGCTCGCGTAGATCGACCCTGATGGCTCGCTCAATGAACGGGATCAGGAACACGAGACCCGGGCCACGTTCGCCCACGCAGCGCCCAAGGCGGAATACCACCAGGCGTTCATACTCCTGGGCGATGCGGATTGCGCTGGCAATAATTGCCAACCCAACCAATCCTACTGCACCAACTAAACAAGCGATAAACCAAGCATTATCCATAACCATAACCTCCTTGAATAGAATGATCCTATCCAGCTTCTTCTTCAGTTTCCACCAAGAGCATCAAGCCCTCACGATCGACGACCTTAACTCTCTTCCCCGCTTTTACACGGGCCTCCGACCTCGCCGTCCACAACTCACCCAATGCGTAGACCGATCCGACTGGATTGAGGTCCGTTCGTACTTCGGCAATTTCTCCGATAACTCTATCAGGATCCATCGTCGGTCTTGCTCGCTGCGCGTTGATCGCGCTGCGAATCGCCCACCAGAAGTAACCCAAAGTGAGCAAGGACACACTCAACGCGAGCAGCGGGTTAACAGCCGCTCCACCTCCCGCCGGTTGAAAGAGAAAGACAGAGCCCACGCTCAGGGAGAGTCCAGAAAGTCCCAACCAGATCTCCGGACGCGGCAAACGGAGCGAGGCGACAAACAACACGCCTCCAAGCACGAGAACGATCAACGCCCATGCGTTGAACGGCACGTAGATCGTCCCCAACGCTACCCCTCCCAGCGCGGCAAGAGCAAGGATTTCCAGAGCTCCCGTGCCCGGGTTTACGACCGCCAGTGCCGTCAACCATATTCCGGCAACCAATAATAAATAGAGCAGACTTGGAAACAGTGTTGAATCGATGATTGTCATCTGCTTTCACCTCCTCCCGATTGAATTAATAATAAGTATAAGGAAAAGTTGGTTAGACCTCTCCCCTTTAGCGGACATTCAGCCGACATTCACCCTATCTAATTGTGCACTATTCCATGCGGTTCTTCAAGTATAGTTCACCAGGAGATTGAAATCCTATCGGCGCCGATGGTATCATTGCCATCATCGTAGGGAGCTGCCAAGATTTCATACCCTCTCGTCTTTACCGTTGGTGTTGCTGCAGCCATGCTCTGGCTGATCGCAGCCGGAACAGAGTCGGATCTCGCTCCTCGGCAACGCTTTACAAACGACTCGGTCATCGCCGGTGTGGTCATGCTCGCCGCGGGCCTATTCATGGCCAGGTTGACTTTCATCCTCCTTCATAGCAGCTACTATTATGCCCGCCCGCTCGATATTCTTTACCTCTGGCAGGGTGGTTTAAGTGGGATCGGTGGGTTCGCCGGTGCGCTGGTTGGACTGGGTATCTATGCAAGAGTAACCGGCGAAACTTTGACTGCCCACGCTGACGCACTAGCAATCCCGGGCGCAATTATCGCCTCGAGCTGCTGGCTCGGGTGCTGGTTGGATGGGTGCGCCTACGGAATCCCCCTTGAAAGCCAATTCTCGCTGCTCACCGGGTTCGATATGTTTAACAGTGAGACCCTGCGCTGGCCCACACAAGCTGCCGGGGCAATATTCAGCTTGTTAATTGTCGGCGCTCTGATTACCCTCAAAGACCGGCTCGCGCAAGGGCTGCTCGGGATGGTAAGTTTAACCTCGATAGCTCTCGGGGTCTTTGTGGTAAGTTTTTTTAGAAGCGACCCCAGCCTTCTATTTGCGGGGTTCCGACTCGATACACTGGCCTCCCTGGGGCTTGCGCTTCTCGGGATCGGTGGGATAGTGATCGTTACACGAAAAACATAGCTACTCTTCCCAACTCGAGCTTGGTTGACTTTGCCGAGATGTGAACGGAAATACCTGATACACCTTGGAAAGGATCAAATGGATCGATGCAAAACGAAGAATTATCCCTGATTATCGACACCGGTATGGTCCTGAAGACTCTTGTGGATTTCATCCGTAAAGAGCTCGCTCGCGCCGGTTTTTCGCGCGCCGTCGTCGGCGTATCCGGCGGGGTCGACTCCGCGCTCACCTGTTTCCTTTCAGCAGAGGCATTGGGTCCAGAGAACGTTCTCGCAATCTTTATGCCCTATGAAACGACCGGCGCGGATTCTCGAGAACATGCCGCGCTGGTGATCGAGGCTACGGGAGCCCGGGAGCAAACCGTGGATATTACCGCGATGACAGCCCCGGTCTTCGATCGGTTCCCGGAGGCAAACAAAATCCGGCAGGGAAACATCATGGCCCGAATGCGGATGATCGTCCTCTACGACCAGTCGGCTGCGTTTAACGGCCTTGTCATTGGCACAGGAAACAAGACGGAAAGCCTGCTCGGCTACACTACGCTCTATGGCGACAGCGCCTGCGCGATTAACCCCCTTGGAGATCTCTACAAAACACAGATCCTGCAGCTTGCACGCGCAGTCGGTGTCCCTGAGCCGATTGTCAACAAACCACCCTCCGCTGACCTTTGGGATGGTCAAACGGACGAAGATGAACTGGGGTTTACCTACGACGAAGTTGACCGCTTGCTTCTACTTCTAAACGACCAGGGCTGCTCCGAACAGACCTGTGTCGATGCGGGATTCGATGAGAAGTTCGTACGCAAAGTCGTAGAACGCATGCAACGAAACCAGTTCAAACGTAACCAGCCTCCTATCCCCAGGCTTGGCAATCGGACCTAGGCCAGGATTTCTCCGGAGGAAGGGGAGAACTACTTTATACTGGAGGTGTTACTACAGATGCAACCCACGCAGGTCAAGTAGGATAACAGGTGTAAATTGACTTCTCATCAGGGATTCAAATAGGAGAGGCGTATGAAGCGAGCAGTCAGTATCAGCTTAGGATCTTCGAAGCGAGATAAATCTGTCGAGGTTGAACTTCTCGGCGAACAGGTTCGTATCGAGCGTATCGGCACCGACGGTGATATGGAGAAGGCCGCCCAGCTCTATCGTGAGCTTGACGGGAAAGTCGACGCATTCGGTGTGGGCGGGGCGGACCTTGCCCTCCATACTGATGATCGTGATTATCCACTGCATTCAGTGGCGCCCATGGTGCGTTATATTAAACAAACGCCCTTTGTCGACGGCTCTGGTCTGAAAGATACTGTGGAAGCTCGCCTGGCGGACTTCGTAGATAAAGAAGTGGGTCTGGGGGATCGCCCCAGAAGGGTTTTGCACACCGGCGCAACCAGCCGCTGGGGCATGGCGATGTCTTTCCTGGATGCGGGTTACGATTGCATTTTCGGTGACCTGATGTTTGGACTGGGCCTCCCGATTCGTCTCCGCACCAAGAGGGCATTGAAGATCCTAGCCGCGGTGCTCATTCCGGTCGTCTCTCGCGTTCCATTCGAGTGGCTCTATCCCACCGGCGAGAAGCAGGAAATCCGCACACCAAAATGGATCAGCGATTACCAATGGGCTACTGTTATCGCCGGGGATTGCCATTACATCATCCACTCCATGCCCGACCAAATGGACGGGAAGATCATCGTCACGAATACGACCACCGACGCCGATGTCCATCTCTTTAAAAGCCTGGGGGTAAAAACTCTGGTGACTTCCACGGCTGTTTACGAGGGTCGTTCGTTCGGCACAAACATGATGGAAGCCGCGCTCGTTGCCGTGTCCGGAAAAGGACGCACGCTGACAAAGGCTGAGATCTTGAGCATTATTGATGAGATCGGGCTCAAACCCCAGATGCAGACGTTGAATTAATTCCCCATCTGCCGAATCGGGTGCGCATTCACAGGGACATTGCCATCGCTCTCAACCACCAAAGTCAGATTGAAGGGGCACAAGTGCCCCCCCCGAACAACTCAAGATTATGGCCCGGCGAGATGAGGCCCAAAGACCGGTCATCTTTCAATCAGTTTGTCTATGAGATTTGCCGTTCGATCCCATCTGGACGCGTGATGACGTATGGCGGGGTCGCAGCCTGTATCGAACATCCTACAAACATGGACCCGTTTGCCTACGATCGCATCAAAGCCCGCTGGGTCGGATATGCGCTTAAGGACTGTCCCGAAGATGTGCCCTGGCACCGCGTGATCAACGCCCGGGGGAAAATCAGCGCTAGACCTGGCTGCGAATTTCAGCGCACCCTGTTAGAAGATGAGGGGATTGCTTTCGGAAAGTCTGGCGGAATTAACCTCAAGCGCTACAACTGGAAACCTCTGCCACGAAAGAGCAGATAAACGGTTCCTGATTACCATTTTGGACTGCTACATATATGCAGCGAGAGGCGGAGAGAACGATGGATGCAATTATTCTAGCTGGTGGAATTCCTACAAGCGAAGACCCGCTTTACTTCGCATCTAATGGTCAGAGCAAAGCGCTGATTGACATTGCTGGAAAGCCGATGGTGCAATGGGTTGTTGATGCACTTGACGGGGCAAAAAGCGTGGACCGTATACTCATCGTCGGACTACCCGATGATGTTAATCTTCGGTCCTCAAAGCCTATTGACTTCATACCTGAGAGCGAGGGAATGCTCGCCAACCTGACTGCCGGGGTAGAGCATCTGCAAAGCAGCAATCCTTCTATCCAACAAGTGCTGCTTCTTTCCTGTGATATCCCGACGATCACGTCGGAAATGGTGGACTGGCGTGTTCAAGGTGTCGATCCAGATTCTGATCTCGAATATTCTGTTATCGAAAAAGAAACCATGGATGCTCGCTTCCCGGCCGCATCACGCTCCTACGTTCGCCTGCAGGATGTTGAGGTGTGCGGCGGGGACATGAATGTCATCCACGTCAGATTGGTTGAAGACCTCTCATTCTGGGAGAAGCTGGTCGCCGCACGCAAGAACGCCTTCCGTCAGGCTGCGCTACTGGGGTTTGATTTGCTATTCCTTATGCTCATCCACCGAATAACTATAGATGGTGCTGTAAAGCGCGTGAGCAACCGGCTGGGTCTTAAAGGACGTGCGGTTATCTCGCCCTACGCGGAGATTGGCATGGACGTGGACAAGCCGCATCAGTTAGAGATTGTCATCTCCGATCTCTCACAACGGTCGAGAGATTGAGATGAATTTTGCCGCCTGGGAGGAATTTGATGCCCGCTGGTCAGCTCGCTTGCGGGTTGCTGAGAAGCCGGGAATCTTGCGCACTCTGGCGATGGTATTCGCCCACTCCGGAGATTCTTGGTTCTGGCTGCTCGGGTTAGGTCTGCTTTGGGCTTTCGGAAACCCGGTCTATCAAGGCTTGACGGTTCGTTTCATCGCCGCCATCCTCGTTCTCGCGGTCCTGGTTATGGCAACCAAATTTACTATACGCCGCAGCCGCCCTGAAGGAGATTGGGGAGCAGTCTACCGAAAAACCGACCCTCACTCCTTCCCTTCCGGTCACGCGGCGCGGGCGGCATTGATCGCCACGTTGGCACTTCTTTGGTGTCCAATCGCAATCGGGCTTGTGCTGGCCCTTTGGGCGCTTCTCGTCTGCCTTGCTCGCATCGCCATGGGTGTGCACTACCCCTCTGATGTTCTGGCGGGTGCGCTGCTAGGCCTAATTTTCGGCGTTGCTGTCCATCTAATCACTCTCTAAATCGGGATAGGGGGAAACCTCACGGCTCCCCCCTCCCACACCACCGGACATGCGGGTCCGCATCCGGCGGTTCGGCCAAGTTAGCAAAGCAGAACTTCGCATTGGGTGATTTCTCATTCCGGTAGACCTGGCAACAGC
>CBDAFF010000015.1:0-15706 GCA_965195195.1 uncultured Anaerolineales bacterium
AGCAGATCGCTGTGCTTTTGTAGGATAGATTCGATATTTATAGGTTCGCTTATGCACAATTCAGTTATATCAAATATCAGCATAAATGGCAATTCATCCCCACCGCGAGCAGTGGGGTTTTCTTGCCAGGAGATTCATAAACCGCAGCCACCAACATGGGTCCACTCCTCTCCTTGATGCACATCGATCGATAGGCTGTGCTCACTAGGGTCCTGTTTGAGCATCCCCTCATACCATTGTTCTTCTTCAGCAAGGCTCATCGGCATAAAGAGTGAGATCCCGGCTCTCACTTCAGGATCATGGAACCACTCCACGAAACGTGGAAGATCCTCGCGCTCAACCGCCCGAAGACGAATCCGCTCGCCGATGATCACAATTTCTTGCCTTTCAATAGCTCCTCAATGGCTTGCGCTGGGGATCGTTCCCTGTCGACTACCCTCTGTATTGTCTCTTCAAATCGCCCATCCGGTCGCCCCTTTAGAAAGCGTTTAACAAGCTCGTCACGCAATAGCGATTCCAACTGCGACCGGACACGTTTTCCTTCCCGAATTATCCACCCCCCGCTGGTCCTTAAATATTCCCTGTGAGCGTATACCTTATCAACCAGATCCGGCATCCCATCTCCCTTGGTCGCCACTGTCTCCAACACTGGTATCTCCCATGAACTTTCTCTTCCGCCTCCGGCTCGATCTTCAACTGCGGCATGGGCGCTGGTTGAGCCAGCCATCTCCAGTGATAGACGGAGCGTAGCGACGGTAGTATCCGCGCCGGGAATATCAGCCTTATTTACAACGAGGATGTCAGCGATCTCCAAAATCCCAGCTTTATTCGCTTGAATGGCATCTCCCATACTCGGCGCCTCGATCACGACCGTGGTGTGAGCATTCGATGCTATATCAACCTCAGCCTGACCTGCGCCAACGGTTTCAATCAAGATGATCTGGAAGCCGGCGGCGTCAAGAGCCAGTCCAACTGCAGCCGTAGCGCGCGCCAACCCTCCCAGCGCGCCGCGGCTCGCCATGCTGCGAATGAACACACCCGGATCGCCGGCGAGATCCCGCATGCGAATACGATCACCGAGTATCGCGCCCCCTGAGAATGGGCTGCTCGGGTCGACGGCGACAATTCCCACGCGCGGAGGCGTGTCTTCACCGGGCATCGGTCGTTTTCGCAGGTGGAGTGCAAGTTGATTTACGAGAGTAGATTTACCAGTACCAGGGGCGCCTGTAACTCCAACAAGATGAGCTTGCCCTGTGTGAGGATATAGCGCTCCAAGGGTTTCGAGCCCTTCTGGCGATTCATTTTCAATCTGTGTGAGGAGTCGTGCTAAGGCAAGCCGATCGCCTTGAAGGATGAGGTCAGTCGATGTCATTCGCCTCTACACCGGCAAGATCGAATACGGTGCGGATGATGTCCTGGGTGTTCGTTCCAGGTCCGAACACCTCGGCAACACCCAGTTTTTTGAGCTTTAAAACATCCTCATCGGGGATGATCCCCCCGAGGACGATGCCAACATCTTTCTGGCCCTGACCGCGTATTAGCTCGACGATCTTGGGAACCAGAGCCATATGCGCCCCTGAGAGAATGGAGAGTCCAACAATATCCACATCTTCCTGTAAAGTTGATTCGGCGATCATCTCTGGTGTTTGCCGCAATCCTGTGTAGATCACTTCCATGCCAGCATCTCGAAGCGCACGCGCTACGACCATCGCTCCGCGATCATGACCATCAAGCCCTGGTTTGCAGATCAAGATACGAATTTTCTTCTTAACCATGGTTTGAACCTTCAATGGGTGGGATCGTCAACGACTTCGCGATTATACACTAGGCTTCTTCGCTGCGCTCCAGAGAGCGCTAACCCGACCTGCCTTCCTGGCATAGCCCCGCGGAGAGATTCCAAACGAATGTTGTTACAATCCCATTACATAGGTCGATACATCCCCATCGCATCATGCACAAGCGCCATCGTCTCTTCGGCTTCCTTCCGCATCCGTTTTGTCCCCTCAATCAAATACTCTTCTACCTGCTTCATGTCTTTTTCAAACGTCGCTCGGCGCTCGCGGATCGGATCGAGGAAATCGTTTATCGCTTTGGCAAGCTTCTGCTTCACCTCAACGTCGCCGACTTTCCCTTTTATATAGCGTGCTTTAAGATCTTCCACTTCCTCTAGATCCGGGTTGAAAGCATCGTGGTAGATAAAGACCGGGTTACCTTCAACACGGCCAGGGATGTCGGCGCTGACGCGGTTGGGATCTGTGAACATCCCTCGCACTTTCTTATTCACGGTTTCCGTGTCATCCGCGAGGAAGATGCTGTTGTTCAACGACTTGCTCATCTTGGCTTGTCCATCGGTGCCAACCAGCGTCGGAATGTTCCCTATCATCACGTCCGGAATAGGAAATACTTCCCCATAGAGATTGTTGAATCGTCGCGCTATTTCCCGCGAGACCTCGACTTGTGCTTCGTTATCCTTGCCCACCGGCACAAGATTAGAGCGCGGCAGCAGGATGTCTGCTGCCTGCAAGATAGGGTACCCGAGCAAGCCGAAGGGCATGCGCTCAAGATTCGCGGCCTGCGCCATCTCTTTTAGGCTTGGCACACGTTCCAATCTCGGGACGGTCACAAGCATCTCGAAGATTAGATTCAACTCGTAGGTTTCGCGCACTGCCGACTGGAGAAAGATTGTGCTCTCTTCTGGGTCGATACCCACAGACAGGTAATCCAGCATCATCTGAATGATGTTCTCCTTGATCTGCCCAATCGAATCCTTCTCTGGCTGGGTTGTTAATGTGTGCAGATCGGCGACGATGAAAAAGCACTCATACTCATCCTGCAGTCGAATCCTATTCTCTAGCGTTCCAACATAGTGCCCGAGGTGCATCTGCCCTGTTGGGCGGTCCCCTGTAAGAATCCTCTTCTTCGTCATTTTCTCTCCTTCTTCCTTCCCCAGTTTGATAATCTCGGCAGTTCTTCCTGCATCCCAATTAAATAAAGAAACTCGTCCCGATTGGGGACGAGCGCTGAAGAGCCCGCGGTGCCACCCCGCTTAGAGCAACTAAACCGTGAAGACCAAGTTCGATCAACTGCTCTCGCTTTAGGCAACCTCCAGAACCCATGTTTAAGGCTACCGGCCTTGATAACGGAGGCCAATCCGGTTCGGACTACTGGGATCTCGCCTGATTCCTGGCGTTCACTGTTCGCCTCACAGCTCCAAGGTCCATTCATCCGTCGTCGTCCGCGCGGGTTTCTCAGCCTCCCCGCTCTCTGTGGCGACCTTACAACGGCTACTCGTCCTCTTCTCCGCTTTTATCTATTCTATTGAGATTCCAGTATATGCCGTGCTCCATCGCTCGTCAATACCTTCGCTAATCAGCCTGCTAGCGGATATGCGGGCTGAATCTGTCGAGAATCCGTTTCTTCGGGACAAAACCCGTTAACCGTTCAACCGGCACGCCGTCTTTAAACAAGATCAACGTCGGAACACCCATGACCCCATATTTCATTGCACTGTTAACGTTCGTATCAATGTCGACCTTACCAACAGTCACATTCTCCCGCCACTCCTCAGCTAGTTCCTCAACGATTGGATCTAACTGCTTGCAGGGATGGCACCATTCCGCACCGAAGTCTACCAGGACCATCCCGTTGGACTTGACAACTTCCGTTTCGAATGTCGCATCACTTATTTCAACAATTTTCGCCATTTTTCAATTCACTTCCTTGTGGTGATATGGTGCCGATACTATCGAGGCGGACTTGAAAAGTCAACCCCCCGGGAAGAATCATTTCCTTGCAGTAGAGACGACACATGACCGCCTGGCTCTTACCTCTACTGTACGTAAACCGCAAAAGAAATGCCCTCCTGGCAACAATTTCCTATGCAGGTTCGAAAAAAGTAGTTCTATGCTACCCCTGTTTTCTTGACGGTCTGCTTGCGGCTATGGTATCATCAAAAAATGTCTGTTTAGCACTCTCGAACCGAGAGTGCTAACACTATGAGGAAAACAGTGTCACCAATCACGGATCGCCAAAAGTCAATTCTCGCACTCATCGTGCGAGAATACACCGAAACCAGCCGGCCGGTTGGTTCTAAGCGGCTTATTGACCGCTACAGCCTGAGGGTGAGTTCGGCGACCGTTCGAAACGAGATGGCCGCGCTCACCACCGCAGGCTATCTCCGTCAGCCCTATACTTCTGCCGGTCGGATCCCTACGGAAATCGGTTATCGTTACTTCGTCCGTCGATTGCTCGGCGATACCGAGCTCCCAATGGCCGAAAAACGCTTGATCAGCCACCAATTCCACCAGGCACCAATTGATATGGATGAGTGGTTACGTCTTTCGGCCTCCATCCTGGCTCAACATTCTAGCGTCGCATCGCTCGTTACTACACCCCGACCCGAACGAGCTTTATTCAAACACCTCGAGCTGATCTCCATCAAAGATCACCAGGTGCTTCTGGTGCTTGTCTTGCAAGGGGGCGATGTGCGCCAGCAGATGCTCACATTATCTGATATTTGGGATCAAACCAAACTCGCCCTGACAGCCGCTGAGATCACCACACTATGTGCCGGCATGGACGCTCAAGACATCCAACTGCAGTCGGAACAAAAATCCGACCTTCTGCAGGATATCTCTCGCTTGGTCGCAGAAATGATGGCCCGCGCCGATGAAGTTTGGACCGGGGAGATCTATCGTGATGGTCTCACCAACGTCCTCGCACAACCGGAATTCGCTGGTTCCGAAGCCGCCCGACCCGCGCTGCGTCTGCTCGAAGAACGCGGCTTTTTAGACGAGGTCCTTGCATACGTACTCAGCCCCAATATCAACGGTGTGCAAGTTATGATCGGCGGCGAAGGTGGATGGGAGGAGTTGAGAAACTGTTCAATGGTGCTGACACGCTACGGTGCTCCCGGCATCGCGATCGGTGCTCTCGGTGTTTTAGGACCAACCCGGATGGCTTATGGTCGAACGATCTCAACAGTTCGCTATGTGGCAGGATTAATGAGCGAGTTGGTGATCGAGACCTTCGCAGAGTAGAATTCCTGTCCATCTTTCTGTCCAGACCTATACCAAGATTACTCAATGAGGAGAAAGCCCAAGAGCATGAAAGATAACGAAACAACCAACGAAGAGCAGGTCGCTGAAGAAATTGAGAACTCAGAAATCAACGACAAGCTGCAGTCGGATGATGTCGTCGATGCAGATGTTCGTGAAATTGATGACTCCATTGAATCTTCTGGAACATCAGAGGAAGACTCTATAGAAGAACAGGTTAAACGCCTCCATACCGAAGCCGAGGAATATCTGGATGGATGGCAGCGAGCCCGCGCGGAATTTGCCAACTTCAAAAAACGCACCCAACGCGAGAACGAACATGCCAGGGAGCGGATTGCCGGAGACATCATCACACATTTCCTCGGAGTGAAAGATGATATCGAACGCGCGCTATCGAGAGCTCCTGAAACGGATGATTTCCAGGAATGGATATTAGGGATTGAGTTGATCCACCAGAAACTTCAGGCATTATTTGATGCGGAAGGCGTCGAACTCATCGATGCTGAAGGCGAGCGCTTTGATCCGAACTTCCACGAAGCAGTTTCGTTTGAGGAAAGCGACGATCACGAAGAAGGGTTAATCATCGACATTACACAACCAGGATACAAGATGGGCGAGCGAGTGCTTCGTCCCGCAATGGTGCGAGTCGCCAAATAGGAGATGTCCGCAATGGGAAGGATAATTGGAATTGACCTGGGAACAACCAACTCTGTAGTCGCAATCATTGAGGGAGGAGACCCTGAGGTCATCCCCTCCTCTGAGGGAAGCCGGCTGATCCCATCGGTTGTGTCTCAGAATCCGACTACCGGAGAACGTATGGTCGGCCAAGTAGCCCGGCGCCAGGCAATTGTAAATCCAGAAAATACGATCTTTTCAATCAAGCGCTTCATGGGGCGCAAGTTCTCCGATGCAGAAGTTCAACACGGTCTGCAATTCATTCCGTACCAAGTTTCTGAAGCGCCCAACGGTGATGTGCGCGTCATGATCGGCGGAAAAGAATACGCCCCCCCCGAAGTCTCGGCCATGATCCTTGCCAAGATTAAAGCCGACGCTGAAGCATTCACCGGGGAGAGCATAACTCAGGCAGTCATCACCGTCCCTGCATACTTCAACGACGCTCAACGCAATGCAACAAAGGACGCGGGGAAGATCGCCGGGCTTGACGTCCTGCGTATTATCAATGAACCCACAGCCTCCGCACTAGCGTACGGCCTCGACAAGAAAGTGGACCAGACCATCGGCGTCTATGATCTGGGTGGAGGCACCTTCGACATCTCCATCTTAGATGTCGGCGACGGCGTCTTCGAAGTAAAGTCCACCAACGGTGACACCTTCCTCGGAGGCGACGACTTCGACCAGCGCATTATCGATTACATTGCCGATGAATTTCAGCGCGAACAGGGCATCGACCTGCGCAGCGACCGCCAGGCACTCCAGCGCCTAAAAGAGGCCTCTGAGAAAGCAAAGATCGAGCTCTCGACCGTGACTCAGACCGACATCAATCTCCCCTTTATCACTGCAGATGCATCCGGCCCCAAGCATATGAACGTTACCCTTACTCGAGCGAAGCTTGAGCAGATCACCGATGATCTCATCGAACGCTCGATCGAACCCTGCAAGCAGGCGCTTCAAGATGCGGGGCTCACCGCAGATGATATTGACGAGGTTATCCTCGTCGGCGGGATGACACGCATGCCAGCAGTTCAAGTGGCAGTACGCAAGATCTTCGACCGCGAACCCCATAAAGGCGTAAACCCTGACGAGGTGGTAGCAGTTGGAGCAGCAATCCAGGCCGGTGTCCTTGGCGGCGAGGTGAAAGATATCCTCCTGCTCGATGTCACACCTCTCACCCTCTCCATCGAAACGCTGGGAGGGGTTGCTACATCCCTCATCGACCGCAACACGACCATTCCAACTCGTAAGAGTCAGGTCTTCTCCACTGCCGCTGATAGCCAGTCGGAGGTCGAAATCCACGCTTTGCAAGGGGAGCGGCCCATGGCCGCGGATAACAAGTCACTCGATCGTTTCACCCTGCAGGGCATACCACCGGCGCCGCGCGGTCTACCGCAGATCGAGGTTACGTTCGACATCGACGCCGACGGCATACTGAAAGTCAGCGCCACGGATAAGGCGACTGGAAAGAGCCAACAGATTACGATCCATGCCTCCTCCGGGCTTTCTGAAAATGAAGTAACGCGCATGCGCGATGAAGCAAAAACAAATGCCGAACAAGATCTTGAGCGCCGCGGAGTCGCCGAAACCCGGAATCGCGCTGACCAGATAATCTACACCGCCGAAAAGACCATGCGCGATACCGGCGACAAGCTCTCAGAATCAATGAAGGCCGAATTGCAAGCTAAGGTCGATGGGCTGCGGGCAGATATCAACGCCGATCGTTACGATGCAGTGGAGCAGAAGACAAACGATCTTCGCCAGATGATCGAAGCTGCGGGGGTTGATATGGACGCCCAGCAGGAAGAACAAGTTGGAGGCAGCGCTCCTGGGGGCAATGAATCCTCGAATCAGGATGATGTCGTAGACGGTGAATCTGAAGATGCCTAAGCGGGTACCTCTCTATGCAGAAAGGCGCCTTTGGGCGCCTTTCCTTATCCAATATCTATGACGGGCAAACGAGATTATTACGAAGTACTAGGGGTATCCCGAAGCGCATCACCCGATGAAATTCGGGATGCGTTCCGGGCTCTAGCGAAACAATATCACCCCGATGTAGCTGTGGAAAGCGGCACCGAAGAGCGCTTTAAAGAGATCAACGAAGCCTATGGCGTACTTTCTGACGCCGAACGAAAAGCCGCCTATGATCGTTTTGGTCATGAGGGGCTCAAAGGGATGAACTTTGATTTCGACTTCGGTGGTTTCAGCGATATCTTTGAAGGGCTTTTTGGCTTCGGCATGGGAGGCCGTCAGAGACGAAATGCACCCAGGCGCGGGGCCGATTTACGCTACGATCTCACGCTGAGCTTCGAGGAAGCCGTTTTCGGCATCGAAAAGGAAATTTCATTTTCCCGACAAGCTGTATGCTCGATTTGTCAGGGATCGGGCGCAGAGCCCGGCACTTCGCCCATCCGCTGCACAACCTGTAACGGCACGGGTGAAGTACGTCAAATGCGGCAGACTTTTTTGGGCTCGATGGTTAGTGTCGCCCCCTGCCAGAACTGCGGCGGGAGAGGCCAAACTATCTCTACTCCCTGTAAGAACTGCTCTGGGCGCGGCTTGGAACGCAAGCAAGTCAAGAAGGTTATTTCAGTGCCCGGTGGTGTAGACGATGGCACTCAAATACGCCTGGCGGGCGAGGGCGAGCCCGGGGTGAATGGGGGACCTCCTGGAAATGTCTACGTGGTGATACACGCCAAACCCCATCGCTTTTTCCGGAGACGGAACGATGACATCCTTCTTGAGTTGGAAATCAACATCGCTCAGGCAACTTTGGGCGCTGACATTTCTGTGCCGACGCTCGAAGGCGATGAAACACTGACTATTCCTTCCGGAACACAACCCGGGAAGATTCTGCGATTGCGTGGAAAAGGTGTTCCGCGGTTGAATCGGAGCAGCAGAGGTGATCAGCTGGTGATTCTCTCGGTTGAGATCCCCCGCACGCTAGATTCGGAACAGCGCGAAATCATGGAAAGTTTAGCCGAATCCCTTGGAACCGAGGTCCGACCGCGGGAGCGAGGTTTCTTTGACACCTTGAAGAATATTTTTGGAGGGCTGACCGATTGAGCTGGCTCGAGCTCTCCCTGAATCTCAATGGTGAGCTTGCCGAAGCGGTCACCGAGGTGTTATCCCGCTATTCGTCCGGAGGGGTCGCCATCGAGATGGCAGCGGACAGCAACAGCGCTCTTTCAGCCGCAACGGATGTAATAGTTAAGGCTTATTTACCGATCGACGGGCAGGAAGATGAACAAAGACGGCGCATAGAAGAAGGCCTCTGGCACCTCAGCCAGATTCAACCACTGCCCGAACCTGAACTTCGAATAATAGAAGAAGCGGATTGGCAAACTTCCTGGAAGAAGCATTTTCAGCCTATAGCAATTGGCAAACGTTTGCTAATCATCCCTCCCTGGATCACAATCGAAGAAAATGAGCGTGAGGTAATTGTCCTTGAGCCGGGGATGGCCTTTGGCACCGGGCTTCACCCCTCAACACGTATTTGTCTTGAAGCCATTGAGGATTTTTTACAACCCGGGGACAACATTCTCGATATCGGATGTGGCACGGGCATTCTGAGTATCGCTGCGGTTCTACTGGGAGCAAACCACGTGCTTGCTGTAGACACCGATGATATTGCGGTGCAGGCAACCAGGGAAAACGCAGAAAGGAATCGTGTCGCCGAGTATATTCGTGTTGAATCTGGAAGTCTCGAGCAAGTGAAAACTCTTCAAACTGAATCTCAAATACCTGATCTCATTGTTGCGAACATCCTTTCTCATATCTTAATGGATTTGATCCAATCTGGACTGGCGACCTATGTGAAGCCAAAGGGAAGAATCATCCTCTCGGGCATCCTTGCAGAGCAAGTAGAACCCTTGGTGGACCTGGCAGCATATTCGGACCTGGAACTAATAGACGTCCGCAGCGAAAAGGACTGGCGGGGGCTCATCTTTAAACGAAAACTGCCCCGAATATAACCGGGGCAGATCGAAATGAAAGGGCAAAACGGAGAGGCTTGACGCGAACAAACGGCTTTAGGCTTTTGCCGTTTTTTGTTTCCTAAAGCGATAGGTGATCCGCCCTCGAGACAGATCATATTGAGATAGCTCTACTCGCACGTGATCCCCTCGCAAAATTCGGATGTAATATCGACGCATTTTACCTGAAAGATATGCGAGAACTTCATGCCCGTTTTCCAACTCAACACGGAATTGTGTTGCGGGCAACGCCTCCAAGACCGTACCTTCCATGACGATTTTTTCTTCTTTCTTTGTCATGCGCACCTCCAGAGAGAAGACCAATTTCTGTAGATTGTCCGCTCTCCCTACACTGCCTAGCGGCGTCCTGGCGTCGTCTTGCTCTGGCGGCGCTTCAAGCGGCGGATGGCTTTCTTACGTTGAATCCTACGCAGCTCGCTCTTGGATATGAACCAGCGCTTTCTCCGCACCGCGCTCAATACCCCGCTCTTCGCTACCTTCTTGCGAAAGCGTTTTAGCAACTGCTCCTGTGATTCGTTAGGCCGAATAACAACTGTCGGCACTTTCTCTCACCTCCTCCCACTCGAGCTCTTTGGATCAGCTCGTTTGATCTACTAATTCGAGGTCGAGCCGTTCGCGTTCAAGGTTGAAATCGACGACACGAACCTTCACTTTCAAACCCGGGGTTAGATCCCCCGGACCATTTGGCGTCTTGAGTAATCCCTCGAGGTTCTCTTCTACAAGAACGAAGGCACCAGGCGCGCTCAGTACGGTAACTTCGCCTACCAATTCCTGCCCCACTTCGATGTGATCCTTGGCCAATTCCCAGGGGTTCGGTTCGAGACGTTTGAGGCTTAGACCAATGCGATTGTTGGTGGTATCGAGGCGAATGATCAGTGTCTCCACTTCCTGCCCGATCTCCAGGACCACCGAAGGATCTTCGATGCGCGTCCAGGAAAGTTCCGAGATGTGGATCAATCCATCTGCGCCACCAATATCTACAAATGCACCGAATTCACGCAGGCTTGTCACAATCCCTTTTCGATGCTCACCCTCTTTTAGAGCTTTGATCACATCCGCTTTCTGATCCTGCCGCCATTGTCGGATCGCTTTACGCTCGGACAATACGAGGCGCCTGCGTTGAGGATCCACCTCAATTATCTTAAGCGGTATCTGCTTTCCGATCATCCTATTAAAATAACTCAGCCGTTCTTCGTCATCCAGCCCGCGCGGCAACCCACTCAGGTGAGAAGCAGGGACAAAGCCGGTAATATGACCAAAAGGTACGAGGAGACCGCCCTTATTAAAACTGGTCGCCTCTGCATTAAAGAGCTCGTCGTTTGACATTACACGCCGAGCCTCAAGCCAATCTCCGCTTTCACGTGCTTGCGAAATTGAGACTAGCAAATTGCCATCAGGGTCAACCGGATTTATGACCATCACAGAAACAAGGTCACCGGTCTTCAATTGGGCGTCCTCTTCAGGTATTTTTTCAAGGTCCGACTGAGGAACAACGCCATCACGCTTTTGCCCCAAATCAACGATCACCCCGTGGGAATCTTGAGCGATCACAGTACCCTGCAGTAAATCCCCTCGTTCAGGGGCTGCAAAGCGGTCATCACTCGCGAGCAGTGCTTTAAGATCATCCACCGCGTCGGTCATCCTTACTTTCCCCGGTTAAATGAAATCACCTGGTCAGCGCATTCCCAGACCGACCAGGCTACTATGTTAATCCGACAATTTCTGTTAATCGGATACTCGCTCTGGCGCACTCCTTTGACTATCTCGCAAAGGCCAAATTCTATACCGGCCTGCGAACGCGATGTCATTATACTCAGCCACTTGGGCATTGTCAATCAGGCATAGTTTTCAGGCGATCAACAAGGCTATTTAGATGACAATAGTCATCCTTAAGTCATTTCCAAGAGTAAGCTATACGGACAGCACCCCGCTTAACATAAATTCATTTGCGCGGTGAAAAGCAACAGTCTGGCCCTATTCCGGTTCGTCAAGAAGCACCCGGTCCGGACCTTGATCCACTTCCCAGGGGTAGATAATATGGGCGTCTGTGCTTGCTGCGAAATAATCAGGGCGCAGCTGCCCGAAGAGATTTCGGTATGGGTTGTAATGTAGGACACAAGTGAGGGGCACTCCCTTGGCCGCAACAATCCGGTTGCGAACAGCTGTAATCGTTCGCCCGGATCCCCAAACATCATCGACAACGAGTAGTTTTCGGTCTTCTAATTGATTGTCATCTGGAAATTGGATGAATTGCGGCCAAGCCAGGAGCTTCGCAGTATCAATCTTGGACGCGAAAGGAAAATCCACTGCGGCGGTGAGAACACTCTCAATATTGAGCGACTCACACAGCAATCCTCCGGGGATGATCCCACCACGAGTGATGATCACCATTGCCTCGAATTCCATCTGAAATTGTGGGGTGAGGTGGTCAATCAGCTTTTCAACCTCTTGCCAGGTGATCAGCTCTGTACGTCGTTGCATCCTAATTCACCAAGAATAACGCGGTAGTGGATATTAGCACCAGTGAATTTCATTGACAACTTCGGCTGGTTTCTAGAGGGCGCAATCCGTTTTGATCCAAGGGAGATTGGCATTGGTTAACCGTGCCCAACAGTGGAGAACGGGTTAGCAAGTCTCTTGTGTGCTGCTATATAGACTTAACTGCCTCTAGAAATTCATCCCATTCCTCACGGAAAAAATGTAGCGTCGCGGTCCCGAGCTCGACATGGAATGTAGTTTCACCATCTGGCTCTTCCGCTGACCAAAAGATGAAATTTGTGGTCTCGGCAATAATTTTCGTTAAGATTTCTTCTGAATCTGTCATCGCTGCCACCTCCGGTTTAAGGATATCGTTTTAATATCTCGATGATTTTAATAAACGCGATCTGGTTCCTTCAGTATACGAGCCGCTGTTGTAAAAGGCGAGAGCGGAATCGAATCACGATCTTCCCAATCGTCTTCCAAGAATTCAAAAGCCAGCGGTTAATCGCGGGGGCGATCAGGGCAACACAGGAGCGTTTCTCTCAATCTTGCACGTTCTTGCCTTGATTCCATCGGGCCTTAATAACTTTCCAGATTCTCGGAAGGATTGGATCCTCAGGAGTGCGTTCTGCCAGGACATCGATCGGCGGATCCCAGGGCGAAAGATCGGACATCTTCCGGTAGACATACCGCCCTAAAAGAAGGAATGAGGCTATTGTAGGAGCGGAGAGCAGCAGACCAATGATCCCCGCCAGGCTGGCACCTATCACTAACCCCACCAGAATCAAGGCAGGATGCAGATTCAATGTGGGACCCATGATACGCGGGACCAGGAAAATATCGATAGATTGATCCAGGATAATGACGCAAACCACGATGACTGCGGCATAGGCCAGGGGCATTAAGCCAAACCAATTCGAAGGCTGGAAAAGACCGACAAGTGCGGCGATAAGTCCTGCCGTTACAGGACCAACAATGGGGATAAACTTCGCTATTCCACCCAAAACCCCCAGACCGATCGGGAATCGAACGCCTAGGATCTGCATGACCAAATACGTGAGAAATCCGGCAATGGTGACGATGAGAAGCTGGCCGCGCATGAAAGCCTGCCAGATCCTGAGAAGTTCTCGCATAAGCCGTTGGATATCCTGCTTATAGCCAGGAATTGAAATATTTTTCAGGACAGCACGGATGCGGCGATAATCGAAAATCAAGAAGTAAGCGATCGCAATAACAAGGATGATTCGAGTCAATGACTCAATCACACCCGTGGCGAGGAATGTGATCAGCGAACTGACTTCACCAAGCAGCGGTTGAATGGTGACAATCACCTGCTCTCCGACCGCGGCAAGATCAAACTGAGAGAAATCGATCACCCAGGGTCCGAGATGATAGGTATGCTGACTCAGGTGTTCAAGTTGGGCGGGTAAATCGAGCAGGAATTGCTGAACGATGAGGAATAACGCCTGGAGCTGCTGTACGATTGCAAAACCCAGAACCGTCGAAGCACCGATTAGGAGAAGAACGAACAGCAGCATCGCGATTGTCGCCGCTAAACCCCAGGGCATCTTCATCCTTACACACATAAACTGCACGACGGGGACGACGATAATGGTCAAGATTGGAGCCAGGACAAGAATCGGAATGACGTGTTGGAATCGGACCAGCATTCCAGCCATGATCATCATCACTGCCAGGGCAACAAGTGCCTTGGTCGTTACACCCCATTTCGGCGACTCTTCCTGCCTCTCAATCATTCAACACCCTCGTTTTCTACCTCTTCCTCCGCGGTTTGGAAGCGGTTTCGCAGGCGTTTGAACCAGCCGCTCACGGGTTCAAGCCGATTTCTAGGTGCGCTAGGTTTTACAACCTCCGTTCGAGGAGGTGTTACTTCAACGATTTTGCTATGCAAATAACCAGTGGCGAGCCGCAATGTTGCTACAACAGGAGCAGCCAGCAGAACACCAATGAAACCAGCAAGGATACCTCCGGCTAATACTGCAATTAAAATCACCAATGGATGGATGTTCAGACTCTCACCCATAATGCGAGGGACGAGAATGACATTCTCCACCTGTTGGATTAAAAAGAATATCCCAACAACCAATAGAGTAAACGCTAAAGGCGTCAAGCCCCAGGGGTTCACGGGCTGGAAGAGCGCAATAAGAGTTGCGAATACACCTGTGATGATGGGGCCAAACATGGGAACCAACTCCATGAAGCCAGCGATTACTCCAACTGCGATGGGGAAGTCCAAGCCCACGATCGACATCAGAACCGCGGTGATCACACCCACAATCAAACCCAGAAGCACTTGCCCCCTCAGAAATGCCCGCCATATCCGGTTTGTCTGGGATAGAAGGTATTCGAAATCCTGCTGATTGGAAGCGGGAACAATATTATGCAAGGCGGGTCTGAGTTTTTCAAAATCCACTAGGAAGTAAAAACTCATCACAATCATCAAGAGGAAAGTTGTGGCGCCAGAGACAGCCGCGACGGCAAATGATCCGATTAATGAACCTGCTCTTGTGAGCAATGGGCTCAAGGACGAAGCAAGGTTTGTAAGGAGAGGTGAAATATTCATCTCCCTCAGATCGATCTCAAAACGCCAAATTTTAATAGTTTGATCCGCCAGTGATTCGATCGCAGCGGGAAGCTGCTCCACGATGGATGACAGATATAAAGCGAGATCGACTATTCGCTGGGAAAAAGCCACTCCTAAACCAGTCGTTACGCTGAGAATAAGCACCGCGGATAATAGGAGCGCGAGGAACGCTACTAAGCCCTTCGGCAAACGTGTTTTATCCCTCGCCCAACGTGTCAGGGGATGAAGCATGTAGGCAAACAGAAATGCAAGGATTACTGGGACCATCAGGCTGCGGAGAAGATAAAGGAGCAGGATGCCAAATAAAGCCCCGAAAGTAGCCACGACCAGTCTGGTAGCCGGCTGCCAGGACGGAGATGTTAAATTATTTTGAGGGTTTTGATCCGTCACCTTCGACCCATCCATTCCCTAGGGTCGGGTTGACCGTCACCCCGACCCACGTAAGCATCACGCTATTGATTTTAGACCTGAAAAACGATTCTATTCAAAGCGGCGATAGATTACAAATTAAGGTTCACCTCCAATTACTGTGTAAAGGCGACAAAGTTGCTTTAACTTTGGGATGCAAAACAACCTTAAGAATGACTCTCACACTCAATTTGTCACTTCTAGTGAGCCGGGGACTTCGCTCTCCCTCCGCTCCTTGAAATGACAGATTGCGGGAACATGTCATGCTGAGCGAAGCGAAGCATCTCGTTCTTCGACATGACGGGTAACTTCCTGCCCGGAACGAGATTCTTCGTCGCTCTGCTCCTCAGACACGCTTTGTCAATACCCAGTTCTGATAACAAGCGTGCGGATATTCCAGCATCGAGGCGTCTTCGATCTGGAAAATCCAACTGCGGCATTGATGAGCTACCAACCATCTCTTGATCTCTCGTGATGCAACGTTAGGA
>CBDAFF010000016.1:0-85534 GCA_965195195.1 uncultured Anaerolineales bacterium
GGGGGCTTGGAAGAGAAAAGGCACCCTTTCAGGTGCCTTAAGGTAGCGGGGCTCAGATTCGAACTGAGGACCTTCAGGTTATGAGCCTGACGAGCTGCCACTGCTCCACCCCGCAACGTTTTGTTGCTGTTTGACAGCGTCGAAGATTATAACACAGCGCCAGAATCAGCGTCAAGGTATCGTCGTCTGAACAAGCCGGGAAGGCTGAATGGTATGGATTATTCGCTGTGCCAAGTGGAGTAACTCGATTCCAAACGGGTCTTAACCCCCGAAGATTAATGCCCACCAGACCTGCCATTTGCTTGGCGTCTCGATGTCCTGCCCGAGAGTGGGAGTTGCCACAGATATTTGACCCGGCGGGGGCAGCGGAATAATGAGCGTTTCCCCCTCACGCACAAGCTTCGCATCGCTATGGGCCCACTCAGCGATGATGGACTCGCTCGTTGCCTCGGCGACGATCGTCATTAACTGCACGCGCTCCGTCGCCATAACTGCAACTTCCGTCTCCAACTGCACTGCATCTCGCTCCAGACGGCGCGCATTCGCCATGCGGCGATTCAGATCACCGAGGATGAGAATCCCGGCGATTACGGACGCAAGTATTAAAACACTCGAGAGGCGATTACGCCCTTCTCCATCTTCGCTCATTGTGGGGTCATCTTACCCGAGGGAACCCCGCTCCGCAAGACAGTTAAATAAAAAAAGCCCCCCTCGGGGCTTTGAGTGCCGAAGGCGGGAGTCGAACCCGCAAGAGCATAAAGCTCACTGCGCCCTGAACGCAGCGCGTCTGCCAGTTCCGCCACTTCGGCTCGCTCTGCTATTCTACCTGATGTAGTCTTAGATATCAACGCGCTGGCGCTTATCCCTCGCCGGACTCCGCCGGCTCCCAGTACAAACCTGCGTCTACCACCTATACGGCAAGCTCCTCTTCCAGTTCATCCAGCTTGAGCCCAATGACCTTGCTGGTGGTATCGGTGCCCATGCTGACCCCATAAACGACCTCCGCGGCCTGAACCGTCAGCCGGTTGTGGGTAATGAGAACGAATTGAGTATCCTGGCTCAACTCAGCGAGCATGTCGGTGAAGCGCGTCACATTCGCTTCGTCAAGCATCGCGTCCACCTCATCCAAAACACAGAAAGGCGTCGGTGATACTTTAAGCAGCGCGAAGATCAGGGCGCTCGCCGTCAGGCTCCTCTCGCCACCGGAGAGCATCGCCAGGCTCTGCGTCCGTCGGCCAGGAAGCCGAGTATCGATATCGATTCCGGTCCGGGTAAGATCGTCCGGGTCTGTTAACGTTAAATGCGCCGATCCGCCACCGAACAGCCGCGTGAAAGCCTCGCGGAACGCTATGGCGACAGCATCGAAGGTCTTCCGAAATTCCCTCTCCATGAGCACATCGAGTTCGGCGATAACCTCGTGGATCTGTCCCTCGGCTTTACGCAAATCGTCGACCTGTGTTGTCAGGAATTCAACCCGCTCGTTCACCTCGCGATACTCGCGCCGCGCCTCAGGGTTCACCGGCCCCATACGCCTCAATTGCATGCGCAGGTTCCGGCTCTGTTTTTCGATCTCAGGTGGCAGTTCTTCAACACGCGGCAAGCGTTCAACGATGCCCTCAAAGGGCAGCGGTTCCTGCCCAGGGACGTCTTCTTCATACTCGAAAGACACGAGGCCGAAATCATCCTCGATCCGCCGCTTTAAACTCGTCAGCTCTTCCTGCCTGCGAGCCAACCCGATTTGCGCCTGGGAATGCGCTCGCTCGGCAGCCTGAAGCGCTACGCGCACTTCGCTCTCTTGAGCTTCTAGTTCCAGCCGGCTGCTATCCGCAGCAGCAAGTCCTTCTTCCGCAGGTCTCATCTGCTCTTGGAGCTCTTCTAATTTCGCCCTAATATTATTGAGCGCTTCTTGTCCAACTCGAACCTGTTCCTGCAATCGCTCTGATTCCCCCCGATTGGCGTTTAAGCGCTCCTGGCGCCCGGTGAGATCACGCTCGATAAGTGCACGCCTATCCAGAAGCGCCTGAACCCTGACCTGCGACTTGTCATGGGAAACCCTCGCCCGTTCCAGACGTGATTCGATCCCCGTAATCTCTGATCCTTCGCCGAACCCATCCAGGGCAAGGATGGCGGTTTGATGCTTTGCTTCGATATCTTGCCTCTCTTCACGTACACGTGCAGCTTGCTCACCAGTCTCAACAAGTTCGATCCGGATCGATTCAAGTCCATCTTCGACGGTGCCCAATTCTTTTTCTAATAACGAGACCCTATGCTCGATGGTTTTCAAGTCAAGTGAAGCCTGTTCCGATTCATCCCTGAACTGCCGGCGCTTTGATTCGCTCCCTTTGTGATCCTCGACCGCCGTTTCGATAGCCTCGCGGCTGGATGCAATCTGGGCTTGAATCTCCTCCAATTTAGCCAACATTGACTCCAGCGCTTTGCGTTTCGAATCGTGTTTTTCTTGAAGCTGCTTTGCATTACGCTCGAGCCCACCAATCCCCTTTCCAAGACCGATTACCGCTTGGCCGGTTGGGTAAAAAATATCCCCTTGAAGTGTAACGAGCCGCCCGTCGGACGGCAGGTGGTCAATCAATCGTTTCACCGAACGCCGGTCGCGTACGACGAGTGTTCGACCCAGAAGCAGTTCTACCGCTGGACGATATTGATCGGCAACCGAAACCAGGTCAGCGGCATTGCCGACACACTCCGCATCCTCAACGGGGTCTAAATGCTTAAGCGGGCGTCCCGACTTCAAGGGCAGAAGCGAAAGGACTGTATCCGTTGCCTCCAGTTCCGGGCCTTCAAGCGCCAATAGAATTTGGTCCAGGTCGGCAAAGGTAAGGCTGTCAAAGAAATCCCCCAACGCAGCGTGGATCGCCTGATCATACTCTCGAGGTATCTGGATCTGTCGCGTGATGCTTCCCAGGTAGCCGCTGAGGCGGCCTTCGTCGTGGGCGGAATGCAAGCGCGAGAGCTTCGCCTCGTCCAGTTTATTCGCCTGGCTGACGGAGAGTTGTGCGCTCAGCGTGCCTATTTCCACTTTCTCCACGTTGATCTGCTGCGCGACCCGACCCTCCTCAGACCGCAAAGTCTCTAATCGATCGCGTCCTGCGCTTTCAGCAGAAAGAGCTTCATTAACCATCTCCTCCGCTTCCAGGAGGGATCGCTTCGCCTCTAGCAGGGTCTCCTCGCCCTCCTGCTTTTCTTTCTGCAAAGCCTGCAGGTCTTCCTTCAGGCGCTCCTCGTCTCCTCGAAGGGCATCCTGCCTATTTTGAAGCTGCGTCTCCTGCACCTCAAACGTAATTCCCCGCGCGAGCAGTGTCTCCGATGCACTCTTCACCTGCCGCGCTTCCTCAAGCAGGGTTGTCCGTTGCGCTGTGTCGATCTCTCCATCCTGGAGAAGCGCCCCGAGTCTCCGCTCAAAATCCACGACGATGGTTCTCTCCTCGGCGAGGTCGGTCTCGGCTTCGACGGCTTGCTTGCCCAGCAGCGTCAGTGACTCCTGAAGTGCTTGAATCTCACCGCCAAGCAAGCCATCCTGTTCCGTAAGCCAGCGTAGTCTCTCTTCTCCTACCGCCAGTTCGCGCCCAGACCGCTCACGATCCTGATAAAGGTCTGAAACCTGCTGCCGCCAACCCCGTAACTGAGATCGAAGGTCATTACTCCGAGTCCGCACTGTCCGCATCTCGGTTTCGGTTTCATCCTGCTTCACCCTCAGGTCGTCCCGCAATCCAACCTGCCGGTCGGCTTCCGCAACCTGTGCAGATACGGTGTCCATCAGCCGATACCAGTGATACCCGTACCATATGCGCAGCATTTCATGCAGATCCGTCCGCACCTGGTCGTAATTCTTCGAGCGGTCCACCTGCCGCTTCAAGCTTCGCAAGCGCGGCTTTAACTCAGTTAGAATATCCTGGACCCGTTCGAGATTGCGTTTCGTCGTATCCAGCCGGCGTAAGGCTTCTTCTCTCCTGCTGCGGTATAGGCCGATGCCGGCGGCTTCTTCAAACAGTTGACGGCGTTCGTCGGCTCTCAGCGAAAGGGCCGCATCGACAAGCCCCTGCCCGATAATTGTGTAAGTGCGCTGGGAGAGACCACACTTTGAGAGAAGGTCATTCACGTCGCGTAAGCGGACACGCTGACCATTGAGCATGTACTCATTCTGACCATCGCGATAGGCGCGACGACCTATCGTCACCTCTGAAAAATCAATCGGCAGCCATCCATCGCTGTTATCGAAGGTGATCGTGCCCGCGGCCATCGAAGCGCGCGGTCGTGTTTCCGAACCGGAGAAGATCATGTCTTCTGTTCGTTTCCCGCGCAACAGCGAGAAGGACTGCTCCCCCAACACCCAGCGAATGGCATCGGTGATGTTCGATTTCCCCGATCCGTTTGGGCCAACAATCGCCGTAATGGTTGGTGCGAATCCAAAGTTGATCTTCGTCGCGAAGGTTTTAAAGCCCTGGATCTCGAGGGATTTCAGATGTGGAATTCTCTTTTCCAAGTTATTTGCCCGATCACTGGGCTGCTGTCGAATTGCCCAATCCTAATTTCTGAAGCGCATTTGCCGCCGCCGCTTGTGAAGCCTCCTGCTTGCTCCGCCCTCTTCCATCAGCTTTCACCCTATCTCCAATCGAGACCTCGACAGCGAATTCTCGATCGTGATCAGGCCCAAATGTTCCCGTAGTCCGGTAATCGGGTATCTCGCCAAACTCAGACTGAGACCACATCTGCAATATACTGCGCGCATCGATTAATCGCTCATCTGCGAGCACAGCCTTAGCTGCGCGTTCGAAGCGCGGCTCAATGAAACGAATAACCGTCTCGGTACCGGCGTCGAGGTACAGCGCACCGATTAATGCCTCGAATGCCGCGCAGAGCAGCGCAGGACGCTGGCGACCACCCGTCGCGGATTCTCCCTTGCCCAGGAAAATAACCTCACCCAACCCGAGCTCGCTGGCGAATGCTGCTAACTGTTCCGTTCGAACCAGCGCCGAACGCAGCCGGGTGAGCGCACCCTCATCCATTTCCGGGAAACGGTTATACAGCCAGACCGCGGCGATGAAATCCAGAGCAGCGTCACCAAGGTATTCAAGACGCTCGTTATCCTCCAATGCCTCGGGGTGCTCGTTTAAGTATGAGCGATGCGTCAGTGCGCGGCGGAGCAAACTGGGATTTGAGAAGGACAATCCCGTTTGCCGGATGAACTCATCCGGTTTCACTATGACACTCTCCATGAACTTGGGGGACGCCGAGAACTCAGCCGATCTGGGTACTCCGCGTTCCACCAGTTCCATCAAATCCGATTGATTTAAGCGACCCTATTTTAACCTTTGAACCTCCGAAACGCCAGCACCGCATTGTGACCGCCAAAACCAAAAGCGTTGCTCAACGCAACTTCAACTTCAGTCTCGCGGACCTGGTTAGGAATGTAATCCAGATCGCATTCGGGATCGGGATCATTGAGATGGATCGTCGGCGGTAGAATCCCGTCTCGAATCGCCATGACGCAGATGATCGCTTCCAAAGCGCCGGTCGCACCCATCATGTGTCCTGTCATAGATTTCGTGGAAGAGACAGGCACTTCATAAGCAGCCTCTCCCAGCGCGGCTTTGATCGCCTTCGTTTCCGAGATGTCATTCAACTTCGTTCCCGTCCCATGAGCATTGATGTAATCAATCTCATCGGGGTTGACTGCAGCAGCAGCAAGCGCTTTTTCAATGGCTGAAGCGCCTCCCGCGCCCGTCTCTGAGGGCGCCGTGATATGGAATGCGTCGGTAGTTGAACCATATCCTACTAACTCAGCGAGTACCTCCACGCCTCGATTGCGTGCGTGTTCCAGGTCTTCGAGGATGATCACAGCCGCCCCCTCACCTATTACCAAGCCATCGCGGTTCGCGTCAAACGGTGCGGGGGTTTGAGAAAAATCTTCGTTTCGTCTCGAAAGCGCTCCTAACCGATCGAAGGAGGCAACGCCGAACCTGGTGATGCTCGCCTCCGAAGCACCGGTCAAGCAGGCATCAATAACACCCGTGCGAATCAACGCAGCAGCCATGCCAATCGCATCGGCGCCTGAGGCGCAAGCCGAGGCAATAGAGAAAGAGGGCCCCTTGGCGCCAATGTCGATAGCCACACCCCCTGAAGCGCCATTGGACATGTACATCGGGATCGAAAATGGGCTGATCCGACGTGGGCCATCGTCGGCCATCACCTGCATGGCCGTCTGCAGAGAATCCAGACCGCCCACTGCCGAGGAGATAACAACTCCGACCCGATCAGCACCTTCCGGCTGTATCTCCAATCCGGAATTCTGCATCGCCTGTGAGGCCGCGGCGCTTGCGAACTGCTCAAAACGATCCCGACGGCGTGCCTTGCGCGGGTCCATATACAAAGCAGGGTCAAATTCTTTAACTTCACAAGCAATCTTAACCAGGAGATCGCTCGAGTCGAATAACGTGATCCGTTCAACGCTTGATACACCGGACTTGAGAGCTTCCCAGGTCTCCATGACGTTGAATCCCAACGGGTTGATCGTGCCCATCCCCGTGATAACAACCCTGCGTTCCATGCGCCTACCCTCCACTGACCCGCTCTTTTCTTTCAATCCGCCAGCTCCCAATCGCCGCTGACCCCAATCTTAATTCTTTCATTCTCCCAGCGTCTTAAATCCCGATCCCGTGAGGATCAGAACGATTGGATCCGGGCAAGTTTCGAGAACCTCTTCAAGCGCACATATGACGAGTGCCGAAGTCGGCTCTACATACAACCCGATTCGAGCCAGTGCGTCGCGTCCTTTCAGGATTATTTCCTCATCGACAGCGATCATCTTACCCCCGCTCCCGGCGATGGCTTGCAGAACAGCATCCCCGCGCAGCGGTTGGATGATGCGTACCCCCTCGGCGACGGTTACCCCCTCAGAGATCGTATCCAAACCCGAAACGCCGTCGGAAAAGGCCGCCCACAGCGGCGCACACGCGCTCGCCTGAACGCCAACGAAAACTGGGATGCAATCGATTTCGCCTGCTGATTGCAACGCTTGAAAACCTCGATGCAGTCCTAATAGAAGCGTCCCATGACCAACGGGCGCAATGACGGTTCCAGGAGATCCTCTCAGCTGTTCCGCGATCTCAAAGGCGAGGGTCGCTATTCCGGCGATGCCGTGGGGCAGATATGCATGGCTGGCATACACGACCCCGCCCTCGGCCTCGTGCTGGACAGTCTCCGCGCTCGCCGAGCGTGGACCAGGGATGCGAACAACTTGCGCGCCGTATGCGCTGATCTGCAAACTCTTGGGCCCCGATGCGGATTCAGGGACATAGATGCGCGCCTTAACACCCGCCCGCGCGGCATAGGCGGCCAGGGATGCGCCTGCGTTCCCGGATGAATCCTCAACCACTTCTTCAATTCCTGCAGCGATTAACGCGCTGACCAGCACTGCCGATCCACGGTCCTTAAAAGAACCGGTGGGGTTTAAGTGCTCACACTTGAAGAAGACCTCGCGCGCGGAGATGCGGTGAGAGAGAAGCGGCGTGTCTCCCTCCCCAAGGCTGACGAAATCTGCATCTGTAGGCAGGGGGAAGCTCCGCCGGTAGCGTTCGATCGACCGGCGACTAGGCCCAGGTAGTTGGACCGGATCATAGGAGACTGGATCTATATAATCGAAGAGACCGCCGCATTTCTCGCAGCAGTGAGGGAATCCCTTTGTCGGATAGGGCTGACCGCAATTCGTGCAGCGAAACGGCCACTCCCATGAGTTTCTATCGGCAGACATAACCCTCCACGAACACCTCGACCACCATCCCCAGGATGGATTTATCCCTCACAATAGTGCGCTTATTCCGGGTCGATTTCCTTCTCGCTAAGTGGGATGGTCTGATTCATCCGATCGAGGCCAAACCTTGCAGCTTCAAACACTCCGGCATCACGATTGGCTGCGGTACAAACGACCATAACGGTTGGTGCGCCTGGCTCTACCTCACCCAGGTGCTGGACTATCGCCACTCCCTCGACTGACTCCCAGCGGTCACGAATTTCCTGGACGACTTGATCCATCTGTTCTTCAACCATCGGGGGTTGGTCTACAGAGGATTTGTGAGTGGTTTCCAATGGCCCATTTCTTTCGCTGTGCGCCTGTGAGCCCTCGGTCAAGACGCAGGCTGCTCCCGCAGCTGGTGTGATGATTTCCTTTAAAAGGGCATTCATATCCAGCGGTTCCCGTACAATGCGGAGTATCGTTGGATGGTTAACGCTTCCGCCGCTCACTGGCGGGAAGATCGCCACTTCATCGCCTTCTTTGAGTGGTTGGTCATCCAACGCGAATTCGCGGTTCACGGCGAAGATTGCAGAGTTAAAGGCCTTGATGAGCTGCGGGTGCTTCCTACCAAGGAGGCTCTTCAAATCCTTTACCCGTAATCCATCAGGAAGCGATACGGTCTCTTCCCGCACTCCCGCCAAATCCCGTATCGTAGCGAAATAGAGTATCCGCAACGTCATCCGCTATCCTTTCTAAAGATCCAATACACGCTCGCTCCATTATTAATTTCGGGGAAACTGATATTCAAGGCACGGTCTCCTTTTTCCAAAAACCTGACGCATAATAGCCAAATTATACCGGGCGTCCGTCACTACATCCAAACTATTAACGCGGCCTGAAATCCTTGACAGAGGAACACTAGTAATATAGTATATTACTATATCCACAAACTAGGAGCTCTGTATGACCGAAGACTTTACACTAACAAAGGTCACCAGGAACGGACAAATCACGCTGCCCGCGGCAATCCGACAAGCTGCGAATATCGAGGAGGGGGATCTCATCGCGGTGTTTATTGAGGGAGACACGATCAGATTGAGTCCCCAGAAACTGATCGACAAGAGCCAGGCATATTTCTGGAGTGATGATTGGCAGAAGGGCGAACTGGAAGCCAGCGAAGATATCGAAGCAGGGCACATCCAGGAATTCGATGATGTTAATTCCCTTGTTGACGCCCTTCAATCTGGCGAAGCCTGATGCGCTTCATCCTCACCAATCGATTCAAAAAGGCTTATCAATCCTTAGCAGTTGATGACCAAAAACGGGTACAGAAAGCCATTCGCCTCATGTCGGCTGGTCTTCGACACCCCAGTCTGCGCGTAAAACGAATTAAAGGTACACGAGGCATCTGGGAGGCGCGCGCAAGCAAATCCTTGAGGATCACATTCGAGACGGAGGGCGATGCACTATTCTTTCGCAATGTCGGCCATCACGATCAAACATTTAAGAAGCCGTGAGGGGAAGCGCACGATGAGGAAGGATATCTTCTTAGACGGTATTTGAATGACCGAATATAGTGAAACCTTGACAGACAATCGGCGACTGCTATAATGAGCCCGCCTGCCTGAGGGTGGGCGTTTCTATGATTACGAATGGAGTAACGTTATGCCTGCTGTCCCCAAGCGCAAGATCTCCAAAGGCCGACGCGATCGCCGACGGACTCACCACGCACTTAAGCTGCGTCATCTAATCAACTGCACGAATTGCGGCGATCAACATCTTCCGCATCATATCTGCCCTAATTGTGGTCATTACGCCGGCCGAGAAGTGATCGAAATCGAAAGCACTTAAGCCCGATCCACACAAAGCCGTGCTCATTGATGCACGGCTCTTTATTTAAAACCAAATGCCCCTAACTCCCGAACGGACTGCCTTTGTTTTTCCCGGCCAAGGCTCCCAGGCAATCGGCATGGGAATGGCCTTAGCTGAAGCCGCCCCCGAAGCGGCGCGGGTTTTCCAACTCGCCGATGAAATCCTCGATTACCCTCTATCACAGGTGTGCTGGCACGGACCGGAAGCAGACTTGAATTCAACTCAATATACACAGCCAGCGCTGCTCACACACTCCATCGCCGTGCTCGAGGTATTCAAAGCCAGGAACCCCGGCTTCACGCCGGCCACCACCGCTGGACACTCTATGGGTGAGTATAGCGCGTTGGTAGCCGCCGGTGTGCTATCTTTTAAGGATGGTTTACTTCTCACGCGTGAACGAGGGGAAGCAATGCGCTACGCAGGCGAGATCCATTCCGGGGGAATGTCCGCCGTGATCGGACTTGGTGTAACTGAAGTTGAAGTAGCATGCCATAAAGCATCCGCGCAATCTGTTGGCACTGTAGCTGTAGCAAACGACAACTGCCCCGGGCAAGTCGTAATTTCCGGAGACGAAAACGCGCTTGCACTCGCTCATGACCTTCTGGACAACGCCGGTGCACGCAAAGTCATCCGCCTGGCAGTGAGCATCGCTGCACACTCTCCGCTGATGATCCCTGCTCAGGATCGCTTAAACGACGCAATTACAGCCACATCGTTCAATGACCCTCTCATTCCTGTCGTGGGGAATGTGTCAGCCAAGCCGCTTACTTCAATCGAAGAGATCAGGGAAGACCTGAACGCCCAACTCACTTCCCGGGTTCGCTGGACAGAGTCGATCGGGTGGATGGCACAATCGGGCGTAGATACTTTTATCGAAATGGGCTCGGGAACCGTTCTCAGCGGACTGCTGCGCCGAATGGATGCTCAAACGCGAGGAATCTCCCTTGATTCTCCACCGACTTGGGACACGATATAAGTTGAATTGATCATCCAATGCTTCGGAAAATTCTCTACTTCGCCATTTTCCTGCTGACAATCTTCTTCGTAGTTCGCAACTTTAGCGAGCTCAAACTCATCCTCGTTGCTTTCAGCCACAGTGACATCCGGTGGTTATTCGCCGCCGCGCTGGCCCAACTCTTGTGGTTGGTAACCATCGCCGGGAATTTCTGGGCCTGCTACCACTTAATGGGCATCCATGAAAAACTCAGCCACCTGATCCCCTTAACAACTGCTGCAAATTTCATCAACGTCATCGTACCGAGCTACGGCGCAGGAGCGCTGGCAGTTTTGATTGCAGATGGAAGCAAGCGGGGTAAACCAGTGGGAAAGGTCAGCGCCGCTGCCTTTGTTTATCTCGTTTATGACTACCTCGGATTCCTGGTTGTCCTTCTTCTGGGCTTCTCCATATTAAGCAGGCGAGGGAAACTCGAAGTTTGGTTAATTAGCGCTGCGGTGTTTGCAGTTAGCATCGCCGTGGGATTGCTCATCCTGATTGCGATCGGCGTCCATTCTACCGATCAACTCGAGCGAACAATCCTCCGGCTTGTTGATTTGGCTAATCGCATTCTCCAACCGTTTTTCAAACGTTCTTTGATCAATCGAGCCAAAGCGCATAACTTCGCGCTAGATATCGCCGACGGGCTGCTTCAGATCCGCCGTTCGCCCCGCGCTCTTATCCTGCCCTTCTTTCTGGCATTGACCCGGAAAACAGTGATGATGATCATCCTTTTCTTCGTTTCGCTCGCCTTCCACAACCCCTTTGGGATCGAAACGCTACTGGCAAGTTTTAGTGTGAGCTACCTCTTTATCATCGCTTCGGTCACACCCTCCGGAGTCGGTTTCGTTGAAGGCGCAATGATTCTGACCCAAAACGCGATGGGTGTTGATCCTCTCACTTCTACGGCCATTGCTCTCGCGTATCGCGGGGTCACATTCTGGCTGACGCTCGCCTATGGTTTTATCGCCATCCGCATGATTGGGTTCCAACGCGACAAGCCAGCGGTGAAAGTCGCTGCGCTCGACGGGCTGGATAAGATCCCCTCTTCAGAGACAGGATTTATCGAAAACAATCCCAGTTCGGACCCGCAGAAAGATTAAGCAGCCATTTCAGGTGCACGCGAAGGCGGGTAATATCTTCTAATGAGAACGGCATAGGATTCATCCTCTTGTTGGCTTCTGGTGTAAAATCCATTAGATAAGATATGCAGCTCGGGGATAATGGTCCAACCCTGGCAGACTGTCAGTTTGAAAAATTTATTCTGCTTCCTTATTACCGGTGATTTATGTCTGTACCTGAGATAAATTGGAGTCGATCCCACCCTGTATTGCAGGAACAACGAAACGACACTTGCCCATCATGATTCTTGCTGACGCTGCATCCCTGCTCACGACACCTCCGGGGAGTCTTGTCTACCACCTGACGCTGATCATTTCACTTTCAATTCTCTTTGCATTAACCTGGAGCAGCTCTCCCCGCACAGATGCTCTTGCCGCACGCTGGCGGGTGACAAGCGGTGTAATACTGGGGCTCCACCTGCTGACAATGATCATCGCCGGATTATCCTGGCTTGTGATTCTCAACGGACAAGTAATTCTCCCCCCACTCGACCGCTTCGTTAGCTTCACCTCCTTGTTGCTCATTAGTTATACTTTTATCTTCAACCCATCAACAAAGCTTAGCTCGCGCACACTTGCAGTTGTCCTCAGCGTTGCTGTCCTCGCATTATTTGGGACAGTTTACTTCCTAGTCGGGCAGGATTCTCTGCTCCGCTTCAACCGGACACCCGCCGACGCTGTATGGGGAATCTCAACAGTAATCCTCTCAGGCCTTACACTGACCTTCCTGCTCGTCCGTCGACCAGCGCAATGGCAAATCGCCTTCGCAGGATACCTCCTGCTTACCGTCGGCTACAGCCTGCATATGGCTCTCGGTCCTGCAGATGGCTCTTTTGCACCCTTCGTGCGCTGGAGTGAGTTGGCGGCATATCCTGCGTTGATCATCGCCGCTGCGCGCACATTTATCACAACACAAGGAACGGATGTGAAAGATGGGCATCCTGTAACCACACAATCGCCTGATCTTGAACTCCAATTTTTGCCCAGAGTCTTCACCAGTATCTATGATGTTTTCCAGGCGAAGGAACTTGGCGATCTGGCAGACGCAGCCGTGCGCGGCACTGCATATTCAATGAAAGCTGAGATATGCCTGCTGCTCACACCCCCGGAAACATTGGAATATCTATCCGTTGCGACGGGTTTCGATCTTATACGCGAACAACACATCGAGGGCCAAGCCTTCAACTCAACGGACCTTCCCGTCATCGTTAATGCATTACGCAGGCAACGATCGCTGATCCTTCCAGCAGAGAGCAATGCGCCTGACCTCATCACGCTCCGGCAGGGTTTAAACCTCACAAAAACAGGGCCGATGCTTTTCGCTCCTCTGATCTCAGGAGAGCATGTTATTGGGGGATTGCTGCTGCTCTCTCCTTTCGCCCGTGAGCGCTGGTCACAGGAAAACCGCGCCGCCCTCGTGCAGCTCGCGGATGTGATCGCTGAGCGTTTCGCGGCGCTTACAGCAGGCGATGAACTTCTTTCATCAAGCCTGGTAGATCCCTTCGTATTAGGCACAGACCTAGAGGAGTCCCGCCGGCTCATTCAAAACCTCTTGATCAACAATACCCAACTGACGGATCAACTCATCGCCGCAACCGATCTGGCAGGACAAGAGCTTGGCAGTTTTCTCACCAGCCATCAAGACGCAGAGGGAACCATTCAATTTCTCGAGGGTGAGATTGAAAGGATGAGGGAAGCGATAGTGGAGCCGCCTGCCGTCTCCGACCTCAAACAAATAGATTTGCTCTCCCAGCAGCTCCAACTAACGCTGCACGAATTGGCCGAAGCGCGCGCCAACCTGGTCCTTATCCAGAACGGAAACGATTCGGTTGCGCCCTCATCAGGACGCTCTCCCAGCATCTCCCATATCGCCGCACTTTCGCTCGATCTACGTCAACCTATGTCGGCAATATTGGGGTATGCCGAACTCCTTCATGATGATGCAAATGAGACGATGACAACCAGCCAACGCGAAGCCATCAACCACATTTTCAATAACTCCGAGAGATTGTCGGGGCTGCTTAATGATCTAATCCATCTCAGCGCGATTGAGGCCAGAACCATCGCTCTCGTACCTGAGCCTATCGATATTGTGCGTTGCATAAAGGATGCGATCCGTCAGGTTTTCCCATCCGCTCGAAAGAAAAATATTGAAATGCGCGTTTCGCTCCCTCAGAATCTCCCGAAAATCCTGACGGATGCGGATGCCACCTTTCAGGTTCTTATCCACCTGCTCAATAATGCCATCGCGGCGACACCCGAAGGTGGATTGATCAAAATCAGCACAGGCCTCGCCGCTTCGGACCGATCAGGATTTCTCACTCTCCAGGTGATTGACGGAGGAGAAGGAATTCCCGCCGGGGACCTGGGACGGATATTCAGCTTCGGCAATTCAGCAGAGGAAACTCCAATCCAAGGCCTCGGGGGTGATGGAATTGGTCTCTCCATCGCACGCTCTCTGGTCGAAGCCATGAGCGGGCGCATTTGGGTAGACAGCCAGCCGGGGTCTGGAACTACATTTTCAATCTTGTTGCCGTTCTCAACACAAAACCCATCCAATGCGGGTGGTGTGGAATAGCCCGGATGCAATTCCTAAAGAATCTGATCGTTGGTTTAACCATTTCTATGCTCGCGATCGCTGTGCTCCTGGGAACCTGGCTGACCGTATTTGCTGAAGCTGAAGTATCATCCTTCTTTGACCGCCAGAAAGCATCAGGTCCAGAAACGGGCTGCGCCCCACCCGACGGTTGGTCTGTGTACCGCGTCCACAACGGGGATACACTCACAAATCTCGCTGACCAGTTTCGGATCGAGCGCACAAGGTTGATGTCGATCAATTGCATCGAGGGTGACATCACGCCTGGTGATACAATTTACCTCCCCGTGCTTGACGCTATAGATCCATCACCTTCATGCGGACCGCCTCCAACCTGGGTTCTTTATCCACTGGGAGAAGGCGACTCATTAAGCAGGCTTGCTGAGCGATTCGGGGTCGATGAGTCATCGCTATGGCACGCGAATTGCATAGATATCCACACCGTACTGCCGCTCGGAATGAGTATCTACGGTCCGCCGTTCAAGTAAATTGGAAGGCAAATAATAAATCGGCCGTCTACACTACTTTAAAGCCCCAGATCATACGACCTCGCAGCAAAGAAGTCGGGCGATCTGGTGGGGAACTAGAGAGTTGACTCTGACGTTAATATGACGAGCACATTCATCCGATGAAATCCACTAATCGCTTTGATCGTCTCTTGATGATCCTCACGCTTCTATTATTGATCCTGCTAGTAGGCGCCTGCAGCAATCTGGTGGGCATGCTAACCGGGGGCTCTGCTGCGCTTGCCAATCCACTTGTAACCATCGACCCGAATGCGGCTGCGACTGGTACACCTTTCAATCCAGCCCCGCTCACGCAAACGCCGCCACCACCGCCGCCGCCTACCGCCACACCTTTAGCCAGTCCGACGCCGATAGACCCGTGGAGCGGTTTCAACGCTCCCGTCGAGCCATCTGCGATTGAAATCCACCGGCCGATACCGCTGCTGCAGATGGGGGATAATGTCGTAAATATCATGGTCCTCGGCTCAGATGAGCGCCCCTATAGCTACGGGCACCGAACCGATACCATGATGCTGGTTTCACTTGATCTCGCAGCCGGTACCGCCACATTACTCTCCTTCCCTCGCGATCTATACGTCTTCATACCCGGCTGGCGGGTGGACCGGATCAATGTCGCCGATGCCTATGGAGGACCTGCGAGAGTCGCTCAAACGATCCTCTACAATTTCGGCATAGAAGTTGATCACACGGTTATGATTAACTTCTATGGATTCAAGCAGGTGGTTGATACGCTGGGCGGGATAGATGTGGAGGTCGAAGCGTATCTTCATGATGAATGCGGTCGTAGAGATTGGTCATACTCCCCCGGGAGGACCTATCACATGGACGGGTTCACCGCGCTCTGCTACGTCCGAATGCGCAAAACTACCGGGGATTTTGATCGCTTGCGCCGCCAGCAAGAGACTATGCTGGCAATCTTCAATAAGATGTTAACCCTCGAAGGGCTCTCTAGAGTACCGGACCTCTACGCTCAATTTCGCTCTTATGTTGAAACAGATATTACCGTCGAGGACACCCTCCGCTTGCTGCCGCTGGCGACAAAACTGGCCGCCGATCCGGACCGAATACACCGCTATTCCATCGATCCCACAATGGCTTCACAATGGAGAGTGCCCTATAGCGGCGCCTCCGTCCTCCTGCCCGACTGGGAGGTGATCGAGCCCATGCTTCACGAAATATTCGAAAGTCCCCCTCAAGATTAGAACCGCGCCTCACGAGCCGCCCCTTATCCATGCTTTCAGATTTGACATTTCCCATCTCACAAACTAGGATTGACGACATGAATGACTACACGAAGCCGACTTTTACAGGTGGCGCTCATGGATGAGCCGCTTGAGGATCTCCCTCTCTTTTCGTACCAGACGACCAGCAGCGTTTCCGAGAGCGAGGCTACCACGCCCCTTAAATCCGATTCCAGCCTCAGCGCGGCGATAAACGCCTGGGGCGAGGCGCTCGAAGCGCAGGGTCGTTCGATTCATACGGTTAAGGCATTCACAGGAGATCTTCGCCTGGTTGGGAAGTTCGTTGGCACTGGTCAGCCCATCAACGTGATAAGCACAAATGATCTTAAGAATTTCCTCGATTGGATGCTGAACCGGCGGGGAGTCTCATGCAGCCCAAAGACCTACGCCCGCCGCATCACCTCGATTAAAGCCTTTTACCGCTGGCTGGTAGAGACCGGCGTCCTCCAAGAGGATGCCGCAGCTCCGATCCCCCAGCAATCGGTCATCAGCCCGCTGCCAGAAGTGCTCACACAAGAAGAAGTCGATGCTGTGGTAAAAAACGCCGAATTGTTACGCAAGGGTTCTGCTCCCGATGCGCGTCCCTACACGCTTTTAAAGTTGCTGCTCGATACAGGGATAAAGAAGGGGGAATGCTTAAACATCCATCTGAATCATATCGACTTGAATGCTGTAGATGGACCGATTCTATTCATCCGCTATGGAAGTGTGAGTAAGCGCTATAAGGAGCGCAAACTTGATCTAACCTCTGATTGGATTGAAGCATACCAGGAATACCTTAAGCAGTACGAACCCACCAACCAACTCTTCCCCTGGTCGCCGCGCAGATTGGAGTACTTACTCGAGGACATTGGAAAAGCCGCTGGTGTGGAGAAGCATCTCTCCTTCGAGATGTGCCGCTGGACTGCAGTCCTCATCGATTATGTCAAGGGCTTAGACCACGACAGAATTCGACAAAAGCTCGGCATCTCGAAAATCCAATGGCGCGAAGTCGGCACCAAGCTGCACCGCTTGGCTGAGAAAAACGCCTAAATATCACCGCCCCCTTTAGACAAGTAAAAAAAGGGCTGTCCAAAAAGGAGCTATGGACAGCCCAAATATTTACTTCATGATGCATCAAATATTACATCTTCTTAACGACGATATCCCCTATCACATTGGCTGCTGCGTCTCCACGATCTGCAGCGTTGGAGAGATGACGATAAATCTCGCGCAGCTTCAGCATCTCAACTACGTGATCGATATCACGCGGCATTGCGAAGAGATCGGCGATCGCCTCCCGATAAACTGTCTCCATCCGATTCTCCAAAGCTTTCGCCCGCACGGCATGATCGTTGGCGACATTGGGGTGATCTTCCAAGCGCTGCACACCCATGTAGATCTCACGCGCTGCATCCGTCAGAAGTGAGACCATACGCTCCATAAATGCATTCGGCTGCACACCAAGCAGGTGCATCTCTTCGACCGTTGTATCGGCATAGTCGAGCACATCATCGATCGTTAACGAGAGTGCGAAGATGTCCTCGCGATCGATCGGTGTAACGAATGTTTTATTGAGCTCGTCGATCAGGATCCGGCGCACCTCATCGGCTTCTTTCTCGAGCTGGGTCACCGCCGTTGCAAGCGCTTCGCTGGGTTCCTTAACATACTCGAGCAGCTTCTGCATTCCCATAACGGAATATTCCGCCTGCTTAATTAGCAGTTCGATAAAGCGGTTTGTTTTTTTGCGAGAGAAGATACTCATACGGTTCCACCCTTCGTTTAATCATATCATTACGAACCAAGGTTGTGTTTTTGGAGTTCCCGGATTTTCGAGAAATACTACCAAATTGATAGCTTCGAGAGTTATTCCGGAAAGGATCCTCGAAATCTGATCGGCCGGTCATTTAGATAGTTGATTATAAATGCGAATCCCAATCTCGGATCAGATCCAACATTTTGTAGTCCTAATTATAGACTCAATCAGCGATCATCTGTCTACGAACCCATAAAGCCCGTCGAAGATCGGCCACAGAGCACTTGCCTGCCTTACAGACAAATGGACGTTGAAACATCATAACTACCTGAAATACGCGTGTCAAGGAGAATGGAGGCGCAGCTTGACAGCACACATCCTTATCGCCACAATTGGGCTATGGAATCACTTGAAGTCCCCGATGGTCACCGCTCTGGTTTCGTCGCCCTTGCCGGTCGCCCCAATGTAGGGAAATCCACGCTTATCAACCACCTCCTTGGGCAGCGAATCGCGGCGGTGTCACCAAAGCCGCAGACGACCCGCCAGCGCCAACTTGGGATCCTCACCCTTCCGGACTCGCAGTTGATTTTCGTCGACACACCGGGGATTCATGAACCACTGCATAAATTGGGCGAGAAGATGAATGAGGAAGCCCTTTCTTCACTGCAGGAGGCGGACGTTGTTTTAGCGCTCTTCGACCTCACCCGACCGCCTAACGAAGAAGACATACAGGTCGCGACGCAGATCAGAGAGATCCAGGGGAAGATACCTACCATAGTCGCCCTAACAAAAGCAGATCGCGTGCCCGATGATCGCATGTCGGACCGACGCGCAGCGTTTCGAACCCTGCTCCCTGAAGCTGACTTCCTGGAGATCTCCTCCACTCGAGGGGATAACCTGGATGAACTGATCGAACGCATCAAAGGTGAATTACCCGAGGGCCCTCGCCTCTTCCCACCCGAAATAATAACGGATGCGTACGAGCGCGACATCGCCGCCGATATGATCCGTGCTGCTGCTTTGAAAAATCTGCGCGACGAAGTTCCGCACAGTCTCGCGATACGGATCGATGAATTCGAAGAGCGGAATGAACATGGCGCCTATATCGAAGCTACAATATTTGTTGAACGCGATTCCCAGAAAGGGATCGTTATCGGTAAGGGGGGCACAATGCTTAAGACGATCGGCACGTTTGCCCGAAAGGAAATCGAAGCCGCAACAGACCGCAAAATCTACTTGAAATTACGTGTCAAAGTCTTGCCCGGATGGCGCAATGACGAAAACAAACTTAAGAGTTTCGGCTTTGGGGGGTCTGGTCACTAAGAGTGCAGATGCATTCGCTGAGGAATAACCTTGAGCAGTAAAAAATCGAAGGGCACAAAAACAAGTTCTTTCGGGGTGCCGGGACGTATCAGCCATGACGCCTCACCGTTTTACAGCAGCCGCCTTTACCAGGGACAACAGCGGGAAATTACTTCACCCCTCCCTGAGAATCCTATCCCTGAAGAAAGCCTCAATTGTTTCCACCTGAAATCGTCGGGCGATATGTCCGAACTCCCTGATTACAGCGTCCACCTCATGGTGACCTCGCCACCCTACAACGTCCGGAAAGAGTACGACGAGGATCTCACCCTTGAGGAATACCTCGATCTACTGCATGTTGTCTTCAAGGAGACCTACCGGGTATTGGTAAGCGGCGGGCGAGCCTGCATTAATATCGCCAATCTGGGTCGGAAGCCTTACCTACCATTGCATGCTCTCATCATTCAAACCATGCTCGAAATCGGTTTCTTGATGAGGGGAGAAATCATCTGGGACAAAGCCGCGAGCGCCTCCCCCTCCACGGCATGGGGGTCCTGGCAGTCAGCATCAAATCCTGTATTGCGCGATGTCCATGAGTACATTCTCGTCTTTTCAAAGGAGTCTTTCTCACGCAAACCTGAAGTCAAAGAAGATACGATCGCGCGCGAGTCTTTCCTCGAGTGGACGAAGAGCATCTGGACTTTCCCCGCCGTTTCTGCAAAGCGGATCGGACATCCGGCTCCATTTCCTGAGGAGCTTCCCAGGCGCCTGATCGACCTCTACACCTTTAAGAACGACGTGGTCCTCGATCCTTTCTGTGGATCTGGAACCACCTGTCTGGCAGCATTTCGACTCGGAAGGCAGTACATCGGCTACGAAATTAACCCGCAGTACAAACAGCTCGCAGAAGAACGACTGGGAGGCGCAACAGAAGGCGATCTCCTGGGAAAAGCTGCGACGGACGAAACATAGAGGAGAAGATGGCCTACCAATCCCCGTTCTCAACTCGATACGGTTCACCGGAGATGCGCGCAATATGGTCTGAGGTGGCCAAGAGGCGCGCCTGGCGCAGCGTATGGTTTGCTGTCGCTGAGGCGCAATCGGCAGCTGATCTTGTCTCTCCGGAGCAAATTAAAGAGATCCGAGCCAAGATTGATGCGATCGATCTAGCCCGGGCTTGCGAAATCGAAGCCGAGATCGGGCACGATCTAATGGCTGAACTGCGTACCTTCGCAGAGCAATGTCCGTCGGGCGGCGCAATCCTGCATTGGGGATTAACTTCCGCAGACGTCCAGGATAACGCCGATGTCATGCGGCAGAAGGCTGCACTCGCCCTTATACTCGACAACCTGCGGACTCTGCTGTTGGCGTTCGCCGAGCGCATCGAGGAGACTCACGATCTACCCATCATGGGTTTCACCCACCTTCAGCCTGCCGAACCAACGACACTGGGTTACCGCCTGAGCGTCTACGCCCAGGACCTTTTAGAGGGATTCGAAACTCTCCTGAGTTTACACCGCAGGCTGCGCGGGAAAGGCATTCGCGGTCCGGTTGGGACATCTGGTCCATTTGTAGATATGTTAGCAGACTCCGATATCACACCTGAACTGCTCGAGTCGAACATCATGAACTCCCTCAATCTTGAAGCATTTCCAATCACGACGCAGACCTACCCGCGCATGCAAGATTACAGATTGATCAGCGGCTTGGCCGACGTCGCGGGCGCCTTACATAAATTCGCCTTCGATCTGCGCCTGCTGCAATCACCCGGGATCGGCGGCCTTCAGGAGCCCTTTGGTGATAAACAAGTCGGATCAAGCGCGATGCCATTCAAACGTAATCCGGTGGCAGCTGAGAAGATTTGCTCACTGGCTCGAGAGACCGCGGCATGGGTGGATGTCGCCTGGCAAAATAGCGCCACTTCCCTTCTCGAGCGGACGCTTGATGACTCTGCCAACCGGCGCAGCATGATCCCGGAGGTGTTCTTAGCTTGCGATGAGATGCTGCGCACCACAACTCAAATTCTCCAGGGGCTGGTCATCGACCGCGATCACTTCCAATCCCAGCTTAAACGCTTTGGACCATTCGCTGCGATCGAGCGCGTTTTAACCGCTCTTGTCCAGGCTGGTGGCGACCGCCAGGAAATGCATGAACGACTTCGCCAGCACAGCATGAAAGCATGGGAGACCTATCAAACAAAGGGAAAGAACCCGCTTAAGGGCTTGTTATCCAAGGATACCGCCCTGCTTAAGCACCTTCAGCCGGCACGAATCCGTAAGCTGCTGGATGCGAGCACCTATGTTGGTCTTGCTCCTGTGAGGGCGAAGGAAATGGCGGCGCGCATTCGCGGGCGATTAGCCCCAGAGCAGAAAGAAGTGAATTCCTGAGCAATTCTTACCCGTACAGCAGCGCACTGGGTAGATTGAATGCGGTGTTTCTTTCGTTTTCTAGTCGATTGAATTTACAGGTATTGACGTTGGATAACCAGGCGCATTCAAAGCAGTAAACCGACCTTAGAGGGCAGACAACGATGGTGTTCTTCCTCTTTTTTGCAGCAACGTTCGCCGTCATTGATTGGATTGCAGTCGCAACAAACCGCCGGCGGCTCGTATTTTTCGCCAAACCCGCAACCATGCTGGGACTGATCTTATGGTTCGCGACCACCCTGCCCGCTGTGCCTGCCCCAGCCGGCACCTGGTTCCTTCTTGGAATGGGTTTATGCCTCGCCGGGGACATTTTCCTGATGCTGCCGCCGGAAAATTTCATCAAAGGTCTGCTCGCCTTCCTCCTGGGCAACATCGCTTATATCGTCGCCTTCAATCTCCCGCAGCCGATATTCCAACCACTATCCCTAATTTTTATTGCGGTTATAGGTTCCCTAGTCCTGTTCCTTTTGAGACGTATCACTCAGGCTTTGCGTGCAAATAAGCGGGGCGAACTCATCGGACCGGTGATAGCATATGCCGCCGTCCTCGGTCTCACCTTCTTCTCAACCCTATCAACGCTCTTGCGAGAGACTTGGCCTCCGCAAGCCGCGGTACTTGCAGCGATCGGCGGCGGGTTGTTCGTCCTCTCAGACAGCATGTTAGGGTGGAACCGCTACGTCAAACCGATTCCTAACGGACAACTAATAACGATCATCACCTACCACCTCTCTCAACTCTTCTTGGCAACGTCATTCCTTCTATTCCTGGGTTTGATCGCGCTCTAAAATTCGGAAAGCTTGGCTTCTGATTATCCTCTGCTAAATCAATTTAGACGCGGATCTTCTCCCACAGCACAGTTCGACTGCGCCAGTCATTAGGTATTGGTTTGCAGTTAATGTATGGTTCGGTGGGGAATGCTTTGAGGCCCTTGATTCGTGCTGCGTCCCAATTTACTCAGCCGGAATGACTGCCCAGGGTATTTTTCACTCACACTTGGGTGAAATGATCAGCTTCAATCTCGCGCCAGTCTGCTCCCTGAGGCAAACGCAAGTATGCGCCCAGGAGTGGGTGAACCTCGCGGATCATCTCCGCCATCCGCAGCGCGATGCGCCGGATGGAAAAATGTGCGTTTTTCTCCGCTCTCAACTCGCAGAAATGATAAACCTCGCGTAGATTCATCGTCATCAAAACCCTGCGATTGAAGCCATTCGGCACCAGGTAAACAGCGACATGTGGATTCCAGACTTCAAGTTGGCTAAATGCCTTTGCAGCCTGCTCCATCGCCTTTCTGTAGGGCGCTTCGAAGCCAGCCTCCACGATTAGGCGCGGGACAGCGTAACCCAGATCAGCTCTTAACTGTTGGGGGGTTTGAGTCATCATGCGGTGGCGTTTTAGCTCGAAGTAAGCTCCTTGATCGAGCGTTGCCTCGAATGTGTAATAGGCATGTTCTAGCTCTCGCACCGGAGCATCGAAGCGATCGAGTCTTCCCAGGAGCGCCTCGGCCAATTCCTTGAGTTGGTCTCCTTCCATCTCTCGCACAGTCTCCATTACCGTTGCGAAACTCGCGCCTCCTGGTGCGAAAAGCGCAGCCGCCAGGATGCGCAGTTCGGCTTCAGGCTCGTAATCAACCAACTCGAGCATTCCTGCCATCGGTTCAACAGGAAAAGCTGCTGCTCGTTCTAAAAAATCAGTGCCAACATCCTCGAGATATGGAACCCGGTCGGCGTATTTCACCAAGGTCGGTATCTCCACTTGAGCAACATCTTTAACTCGCTCACCAATTTCCTGAACCTCGCGCAGGGGGTGAGACAGCATTTTGCGAATCGCATGCTCAAGCACGCGAGCGTTGGCGGTCATACCCACATTGGCCAGGGAGGCTGCTGGCAGAAGAAAACGGCACGCATCGATATAGCGGGAACGAATTCGCCCATCCCAGCGCTCATCACTCTCGCCCTCCGCGCGTGGATGCGCGCTGGCGACAGCGTCTTTCACAGGCGCGATGGATTGCATGTAGGTGTCGAACAACAAGTCGCAGGTTTGACGATAGACCTTCTCTGTCGATCCATCTTGGACTTCGGGGGGGATGTAGTATCCCTGACGGTCCCATTTCTGATAACGGGTCGATTTCTCGGTGTAGGAAGCCAGACGGTTTGACTCGATACACTCGATCGCCAAACGGGAAACGTTCTCGAGGGCCAGATGCAAGACGGCATGTTCCGCGACCGAGGCATGTCCGTAACCGACTACCCATCGCTCATGAAACTCTGCGGATTTCTCATCGGTCAGCTCGGCTGCGATTTCACGAAATGAAAGCGGTGACCTGGATGTTTTAGCAAAGGCCACCGCGATTGTCTCTGGATTGAGCTCCTCTGGACGCAACAGGTAAATCTCCCGCTTGAAAGTCTCAGGCATCCTGTCCCTCCACATCTTGATTCAGAATCACACGCGCCCGTTGAATGTCTCGCCCAATGCGGGAAAGAAGCAGTTCCGTATTCGAGAAACGTCTTTCATCCCGTAGGCGAGCGATAAATTCAAGGCGCAATTCCTTTCCGTAGAGATCCGCGTTGAAATCCAGAAGATGAGCTTCAACAATCGCTTGTTCGAGTTTGTCTTCGAAGGTCGGTCTAACACCGATGTTCGTCACCGCCTTATATCGCTGTCCATCGAACACTGCCCAACAGGCATACACACCTGAACGCGGGTATGCCCTTTCTTCCCAGATTTCCAAATTCGCCGTGGGGATCCCCAGCGCTCGCCCGCGACTTGAACCCGTAACCACCTTCCCTGGAACCACGAATGACCGGCCGAGGTATTTGGCAGTTCGAGCCACAGCTCCGGAGCGCAGTGCTTCACGCACCCGCGTCGAGCTTACAACCTCACCGCCAAGAAGGGTAGGGGGAATAACATGCAGCGTAAATCCGCGCTCTAAACCAGCGGCGGCGAGGAAGTGGCGATTCCCCTCACGCTTATAACCCAGCGCGAAATCTTCGCCAATCCACAGGCTCTTTAATCCCAAACGCGCCTTTAATCGGTCGAGGAAGATCCCTGCTGGGATCTCGGCCATACTTCGATCGAATTGCTGCGTGATGACATAGTCCACGCCCAATTCACCAAGCAATTCAGCTTTCTCCTCAGGTGTGTTGATATAAAACGCGGGCGTTCTACCGCGCAGAAATACAGAGGGGTGAGGGAAGAAAGTAAGGACGACTGCCGGACGATTCTCCCGATGTGCGTGTTCGACGAGCGCCTTGATTAACGCCTGATGTCCTCGATGAACCCCATCGAAAGATCCAATCGTAAGATCGCTTTGTTCCAATTGAACGGTGAAAAAGTCGCGCAGATGCTTCATAGGTGACTTCAGCGGTTGAAGACCTTCTTTGGATGCCATTTTGCGCCGTCCTCGACAGCCTCAAGGATGGCGACTAGATCGCCATCAGGCCCGATTGCAACCGCCATTCCAGAGGCGGGTGCGTCTGCAGGAATGAGTCGGCCGAATGTCACATCTTCATAATTTTTACCCTCAACACTGATTCTTGGAAAATCAGGTAGGGCGTCAACGGCGGGCCGCAGATATTCGTCCCACGTGCCGTCCATAAATCCCAGCTCTAACTTTCTGAGCGAAACGCATTCTTCTATTGTGAAATGACCCGATTTCGTCCTCCGCAGGTTTGCCAAATGGGCGCCAGTCCCCAATTGCTCTCCCATATCATGCGCGAGCGAGCGGATGTACGTTCCAGCCGAACACTCGATTTCTAAGACCAAATCTGGCGGACGGTACTCTACGAGAGTCATTTTATAGATTGTTACATCTCTTGATTCAAGATCGAATTCCTTCCCCTCTCGTGCCAATTCATAGGCTTTTTTACCCTTGATCTTTATCGCGCTGTACGGTGGTGGTATTTGCTCGATCAGGCCCGAAAACTCGGGGATAACGGCTTGGATATCTTCTTCGGTTGGCACCGCTCCAGTGAGGTGAATGTCATCCCCCTCTGCGTCGTAGGTTTTTGTGCTCGCGCCGAAGCGGATCACGGCTTCATAGCGTTTTGAAGCCGTACTGAGATATTCGCTCAATCGGGTTGCCGATCCCAAGCAGAGGACGAGAACACCCGACGCTCGAGGGTCGAGCGTTCCAGCATGACCCACCTTGCGCACCCCCGTCTCCCTGCGAACAATACTGACGATCTTATGCGATGTCGGGCCGGTAGGTTTATCGACGAGGATGAGACCAAAGCGATTCATGCAGATTCCTCCGGAGAAGGTGAGATGGTCCCCCGAGTCGCGGCCAGGACACGCTCCTGAACCTCCTGCATATCTCCTTCGATTGTGGCCCCGGCAGCCTGCTCATGACCGCCTCCCCCGAAGGAGAATGCGATCGCAGCTACATCCACCCCCGGTCGCGACCGCCAACTGACTTTCACATTATCACCGGTTTGTTCAATGAAGATCACGACCACTTGAATCCCCTCGACCGTCGCAAGAAGATTCACCAAATCGGCATCGTCGGATCCTGGGTATCCCACTGCCTTTCGGTCATCAATTGTGAGGCTCGTCCACACGATTCCATTCTCCATCTCAAGTCGCCTCAAACCCATGCCCCAGTATTGAATGCTCACAAAACTACGTTGATTGAGTGTTCGCGCGTAAATCTCCGCCATGGGGGCTCCCAGGCTGATAAGTTCTGAAGCAATCTCCAGCGTTCTCGGTGTGACGCTATCCGTGCGAAAGCCTATCGTATCTGTGATCAAACCAGTCATAAGATTTGCAGCGACATCAGTGTCGATTTCCAAACCAAGCTGCGGGAGGACGTCGAAGAGAATTTCTGTCGTCGCGGGGGCTTTGTGATTAACGATATTGATTGCAGCATAATCCGTATTGGTTGGGTGATGATCGATATTAATATCAGGCTGCCTCGGCAGGTTCTCCACGGGAAACCCTGTCCGCTGGATATCCGCGGCATCCACTAAGATTAATAAATCACCATCGCTAGGGATTTTCGTAGTCACCTTATCTGCGCCTGGCAGGAAGCGGAAGCGAGACGGCACTCCTTCCAAAAGAACCGGGGTGACATTTTTCCCGGCTCGTTCCAGGCTCAGGGTTAGTGCGAGCAGCGAGCCTATAGCATCCCCATCTGGCCGTTCGTGGGAGAGAATGATGACCTGCTGTGCGGCGTCAAGGGCCGCCTTGGCCTTCTCAATCGTCGTTTCCGCCACTCACGTCTCCTGCTTTTTCACCGCGCTCCTCTTGCAGGCTGTCTAGCAGTTCTTCAATGCGAGCTCCACGTTCATGAGACGCATCCCAACGGAAGCGAAGTTGGGGGAAGCTTCGCAATTGTATACGTGCTGCCAGTTGGCTGCGTAAATATCCTTGCGCGCCTTCCAAACCCGCGAGAACATCATCCATCCGCGCATCGTCTCCACTGGCGACTACATAAATCTGCGCATAGGCCAGCTCCCGATCCACGTCCACCTCCGTGATCGTGATCATTGCCAGGCGTGGGTCAGCAACATTCCGCATGAGGATGTCGGCCAATTCCTCTTGTATACGTTCTGCAACCTTACGGGCGCGCGCCTTAGTCGCCATCGCTCAACCTCACGTAATGGGAACGGTCTCTTCAGTAAAACATTCCAGAATATCGCCCTCTTTGAAGGACTCGAAACCCTTCAAGCCAATACCGCACTCGAAGCCGTTACGAATTTCCCGAACGTCGTCCTTCTCATGCCTGAGAGAGGAGATAGGGCCATTGAAAAGCTCCTCCTCCTCGCGCAGAACCAACATACGTCCACTGCGTTGAATTTCCCCTTCTGTGACAATACAGCCGGCGATATTACCTAGCTTGGGTATTCGGAAAACCGCACGCACGCGCGCTTTGCCAAGCACAACCCTGCGCGTCTCAGGTTCCAACATTCCCTTGAGCGCCAGCTCAATGTCCTCTGTAAGGCGGTAGATAATATCGTATACGCGGATATCCACATCTTCCAGATCGGCACAATTCTTTGCGACTTGATCGGCGGTCACGTTAAACCCGATAACGATTCCTTGGGATGCCGCGGCGAGCATGACATCGTTTTCACTGATGTTACCAGTGCCAGCATGGAGGATGTTCACCTTAATTTCACCTGCGCTAAGTTTTTCAAGTGAATTGACGATCGGTTCAAGAGACCCCTGAACATCGGCTTTGACGACAAGCCGTAGTTCCTTAACCTCTCCTGCCTTATACGCCGCGAAGAGCTGCTCAAGCGACTGCGCCTTTGAAGTCCCGCGGGAGCGCTCTCGCTGCTCGATCTTTCGCTCCTCAACAATGATGCGCGCCTCGCGCTCACTCTCAACGACCGTGAAGAGTTCTCCAGCGAGCGGTACATCTGAGAGCCCCATGACGGATACTGGTTGCGATGGCCTGGCGACCTTAATCGGCTTCCCCTGGAAATCGAACATCGCCCGGATTTTCCCGCAGGACGTGCCCACCAAGATGGCATCTCCAATGCGCAGGGTTCCATTTTGAACCAGGAACGTTGCTACGGCGCCCTTGGCTTTATCCAACTCGGCTTCAATCACCGTTCCAATGACTTTCCCTGAGGGATTGGCTTTAATTTCCGTGGAGTCAGCGACGAGATTGATCGCTTCAAGCAGGTCATCCAGCCCGTCCTTTTCCTTGGCCGAAACGGGAACAACCATCGTTTCGCCTTCCCAGTCATCTGGAATAAGCCCGATGTCAGATAACTCCTGTTTGACTTTATCCGGATTTGAGTTGGGACGATCGATTTTATTAAGGGCGACGATGATCGGCACACGAGCAGCTTGTATATGCGCCAGCGCTTCACGCGTCTGAGGCATTACGCCATCATCCGCGGCGACAACCAGCACAGCGATGTCAGCCCCTTTAGCCCCCCGTGCGCGCATAGCCGTGAAAGCGGCATGTCCGGGTGTGTCCAGAAATGTGATTAACCGCTCATTATGTTCAACTTGATAGGCAGAGATGCGCTGGGTGATGCCTCCAGCCTCCCCCTCGGCGACATTCGTCAAACGAATGGCATCCAGCAGTGTAGTCTTGCCGTGGTCAACATGCCCCAACACTGTTACCACCGGCGGTCGTTCCTTTAACGTTTTTGGATCTTCTTCTTCGATCAACTGTCTCCAGAGCGGCAGCTCGCCCGCTTCTTCAAGTTCGTCTTCAACTGCGGCAAGATGTTCCGCTTCAAAACCGAACTCAGCGATCACGATCGCCGCCGTATCGAAATCTACTTGCTGGTTGATATTCGCCATCACACCATTCGCCATCAACTGCTTGATGACTTCGATCGGGCTGACATCAATCATTTCAGCCAGTTCGCGCACTGTAACTGTTGATGGGATTTCTACGATCTTTGCACCATTCTCGCTCATAAAGCACCTCCGGGTCGAGCACTCCGGCAGCACCGAGCGAGTTGGCCGGGGGAATTACAGGTGTTTCGGTGGTTCGGCCATTCCGTGCTCGGCGCGGACAGCGAAAGCTTTCGCTTCAGCCATTCTGCTCGTCTGTCAGACTGTTCATGTACGCTTCTAACTCCTGGTGAGCCTCGTCCGTCAATTCTACTTTTAGTGATCGGGGTAAGGATCCTTGCAGAGCCTTCTCCCAGCATGATCGCAGATCATGCACGTAGGCCCCTCGCCCGGGAGCTTTTCCTGTTAGGTCGATTCTTACGCCATCTTGCCCGTGTACAACACGTATCAAGGACCGTTTCGCTAAGATCTGCCGGCAGCCAACACACGTGCGTTGGGGTTCATGCTTTCGTCGCCGCGATCTACGTGGTGACATTCATCGACCGTCGCATTGCCCACCTGAAATCAATAGTGGTCTAATAATCCCCTTTATCCCATGCATCCTCGTCGCGCTTCCTGCGCCTGCGCACGACTACCTCACCAATATCTGGATCAAATTCCATAATCCGTGATTGTTCCTTGCGGCGCTGCTTGCTTTCGGCGGAGTCCTTACTAAACTCATCTTCGCTTAGCTCGGGGGCTTTGATCGACTCCCCGAGTTTCTCGGCCAACTCTTCGACGGCATCGGCGATGATCTCTTCCACTTCCCCTTCAGCCTCGTCCTCGATAACTGGAGCTTCAGCTTCTGTGGTAATTTCCACATCGACAGCCTCTTCGGCTTCAAGAACAGCTGCGGGCTCTCCTTCAACTTCCTCTGCAACTACTTCTTCAGCGACATCTTCAATCTCTACAACCGGCTCGGGGTATGTGTAAGAATTGAGGGTTTCAGCGATCTCGATCATCGCCTTTGGTCCGATACCCGGCAATCCTAAGATAGCATCTGCGTCCATCCCCAATTTCTGTAGTACCTGCCCTGCGGTCTTGTAGCCTGCCTCGATGAGTAGGTTTTGCACTCGTGTCGATAGTTTTACCTCAGTGAGTTCAACTTCGAAGGCTGTCTCAGGGAATGAAGCTCGCACTTCGGCTAGCTTCTCGAGTTCAAGTTGCTTGCGGGCATTCCGGCGCGACTCGATCTCGCTCTGTACACGGTCGACGAAGGATGTTAACGTCTGGTATTCCTCAGGTGTGATCGGACGCCCCTCTTCCTTCTTGGAAAGAATCGCCTCGACCTGCAATACTGTCTCAGCTTGCTCTTCAGCCACTTCGGCGAAGGAAGAATCCGTAGTGAGAAGCATTAAGGACTCAACTGCAGTCTCAGGCAAGCTCTTGATATCAATGCGCCAGCCGGTCAGCTTTGCACCCAAGCGAGCATTCACGCCGGCACGGCCGATCGCCAAACTGAGTTGATCCTCCGGAACGACTACGATCGCCGTTTTGCCTCGATCAAACTCCTCACTGAGATACACGCCAGAAACGCGGGCTGGTGCGAGTGCCTTGGCCACAAATGTGGCCGTGTCTGGATGCCACTCGATCACGTCGATCTTTTCATCGCTCAGATCACGTACGATGGATTGGATGCGCACACCACGCATACCGACACATGCGCCGACAGGGTCCACGCCCTCGCGAAGCGCAGCTACGGCAACCTTCGCACGCTTTCCCGCCTCGCGGGCGATTGATTTAATCTCCACCAAACCCTGATTAATCTCTGGTACTTCCATCTCCAGCAGCCGCCGCAGCATGTGCGGGTGGGTGCGGGAAACAACGATTACCGGTCCACGCGGTGACCTGCGCACCTCAAGAACATAGGTGCGAATGCGGTCACGTACACGGAAATGTTCGCCGGGGATTTGCTGATTGCGCGGCAGAATCGCCTCCGCTCGCCCCAGGCCAACCGTCACGGATTGTGGTGTGACCGAGTGCACCGTACCGTGCACGAGGTCACCCTCGCGCTCGACATACTCTTCGTACTGGGCCTCTCGCTCGGCCTCTCGCAGACGCTGCAGGATTACCTGCTTCGCCGTTTGGGCTGCGACACGACCGAAGTCTTTTGGTGTGGATTCGACCATCACCATATCACCGAGTTCTGCTTCCGGGTCGAAGTTCTTAGCAATCTCGAGGACGACTTCGGTCTGTTCGTTCTCGACACCCTCGACAGCTTCCTTCTCTACGAAGATTTCTATGCCGCCGCTCTCGGGCAAGATCTTGACCTCAACGTTTTGTGCGCTGGAGGCGTTGACGGACCGCCGATAAGCGGAAATCATCGCCGCTTCTAGCGCCTCCATCACTGTCTCGGGTGGAAGGCTGAAGCGCTCGGTAATTTCATTGAATGCTAGTGCAAACTCACTCTTCATTTCTCTTCTTTCCTTGGTGGTTGTTCTAAGTCTATTTTATACGCAGAAAAGTGGGGGAAACCCACTTTCCAGAACCACCGCTCTCTCAAAAGTCGTACGGTTGGATTCTAGCACATGCAGGAGGGAGGAGCAAGAGTACGGATAAAGAAATTGTTGTTTCGATTGTCAGGCAACATTGAAGGTGGGGAAAAAGCAATTGCATTGATTGATCAAGGTCTTATTCACTGAGCAGGTCCGTTAGAATTTCTTCATTAAAGGGATCCTGACCTCGCGTTAGCGCCTCAATCCAGACCTGCCGTGAAGGTGCAAGCTGGGCAAACCCATCTGCATCATTAGCGACAAGATATTCCAAGAATATTTGAAGATCTTTGATAGCCTCTTCAGTACGACCGAGCAAAGCCAGAGCTATTCCGCGGTTGCCCCTCCTCCTTCCCGATGGGTCAGATGCGATAGCCTTGTCACAATGCGCGATCGCCTCCTGTGGATTCTCGACCAGACTGTAATACCTGCATAGTGCATCCTGGATATACACGGCTTCCGGATCGAGGTCCTCGGCTTGTTCAAGCATATCCAGAGTTTCACCAATTTTGGAGGGGTCTTGCCATAATATCGTTAATGCCAAATGGTATTTGGCTACAGCGAAATTCGGATCGGCACGTGCTGCTTCACGGAAGTCTTTCTCTGCACGGGATAGGTCGCCGTCTGCCGACCGCTCAAGATAGGCTATTCCTCGATTGTTCAACGCCTGAACAAGGTTTGGACGAAGAACGATCGCCTCTGTATAGTAAGCGATCACTTTATCAACATCTGGTGTTTCCTTCCTGCTTTCGATCATTGCGAGAAATTGGTATACCGTAGCGGCATTCCCTGGATACTCCGGTAGGTCTTCTAACGTCCTCAGGAAAACCACTTCAGCCTGCTCCTCACGACCAGACCAGTAGTGAGCCTGTCCAAGGACATATAGCGCAATCCACTGCACTTCATTTGGGAGATCAGTGTTTACTGTAGCACTCAACTCTTCAGCCGACATAAAATTCCAGCGCCGTTCGAGACTGCCTACTCGATCATCGGAAGAAGGGCTCGTTACAAACGCGATCACTCTTCCACTGTCGTACTCACCCCACACCACGATATCAGCGCCAAGCTCCCTGCCGATTTCAATTGCTCTCACCTCGTCCGTAACGATCTCTGATATCTTTTTAACACTGACATTGCCAATATCTGCATTTTCAAATTCCTTATACAACGCTTCCTCAAGCCTGCTCGCGATGTTATATCCAACCTGCCCGCCGCCGTAATTTGCGAACTCGCTCACGACCACGAGTGTGTCGCTTGCTTCTGAATCGTAACGCCTGGTGAGATCAAAAAGCCCGGTTGATTCACTCCACACACCACTCACACCCAGAGTCACGATAGTTAATAATAATCCTGCAGATACAGCTGTGATCCACGTAATTTTCCTGCCATCCATGCCCTTCCTGAACCAGCCCTTTTCCTTTCCGGCGCCTGGAGATCGTAATTGTTCTCTGCCTACTCGCGGCTCGAAATCTTCTTCCGTTCCAATCACACCATTGATGCCCTGATCAGGTGGAAAACCAGCGGCGACCAATAAATGGTCGCGCTCTTCTGGTTCCAAGCGAAGCGCGTCGGCAAGTCTGACCACATCTTCAATGTGACGTGGTCGCTGTGTTTCTCCCTCGCGCCACCTGAAGACTGTTTGCCTGCTTATGCCCAACCGACGAGCTAATTCGGCGTCACTAATACCGGCTCGCTCGGCGAACATTGATAGCAATTCAGAAAATGATCCCATGGTCATCCCATCACCGGTTGCGTGCGGTGTTGCATTCAATGTAACACAACTGATGCTTGAAGTGTACCGGCTCCGAGAAAGAATAGGAACAGGTAATTTGGCCACATATCAGTCAAGGAGGTTCCAATGTTCAAACGAATATCCCAACCCAATCTGTTCCTGGCGATCATCCTGGTCGCAACCCTCATAAGTGGATGTGGCGCCGCGACGGATGCTTCTAAATCCATAAGCCGCGGAGCGATCAACCGAGGGGTCATCGTCCAAGCAGAATCTGTACGCGTCAACGAATATCTGAATTACTACGAACAGCGATTCCCCGAGCCCGTCAATCAGCCCTTGGGCTTGGACTTACGCCTCGGGAATACACACCTACCTACGAGCGGTGGAGAGATCTGGCTGCAAATCGGTCTTCAGGCGCAGCATGCGGAGCCGGAGAGCAGAACACCATTGAATCTCGCCCTCGTGCTCGACGTCAGTGGCTCGATGAGTTCATCTGACAAGATGCCTTACCTCAAACAATCCCTGATGGTCTTTCTGGGCTCACTCCACCCCGATGACATTGTCGCCATCGTAGCCTACAGCGATGATGCGTGGTTAATCCGTCCAGCCCAGGAAGTGGGAAGTGGAGATTGGATACGACAAACCGTTGAGAAATTGCGTCCTGGCGGATCCACAAATCTCCACGCAGGCATGATGCTCGGTCTGGAGCAAGTGGACGAGAACTTCGATATCCGCTTCAGTAACCGGGTCATCCTACTCACTGACGGGATCGCCAATGAAGGCGTCACGAGCGCCGACCGCATCGCTGCCGATGCCCTGGCCTACAATAATCAGGGGATCCACTTATCCACTATCGGCCTCGGATATGACCTGAACGATCATTTGCTTAGCACACTGGCGCGGCAGGGAAAGGGCGCCTACCACTTCGTCGACTCCGCGCAAGAGATGGAGAAGGTTTTCATGCAAGAAGTTGAAGGCTTGGTGGAGAAGGTCGCCGCGGACGTCCGGGTAAGCATCCGCCCTACCTGGGGAGTTCAACTGGTTTCCATTACCGGGTTTGACGGTCACATCCCTGCCGATGGCGCCCAGGTTCTGCTCCAGGATATGGGTGCTGGAGACAGCCAGGTTATCATGGTACGGTTTGATGGCCAATCGGGCTCGATGGGTTCTATGACCATCGCTGAAGTCACACTTCAATACATGGACGTCTTCGCACAAAAGCCGCGGGAGATCTATGAAGCGGTTACCATGCGCGTCGTAGAAGATGGGCGTTATAACCCCCTCGAAGATATTGAGGTCTGCCGCAATGCAACGATCGTAAAATCTGCAGAGGCGCTCAAAACCATCAGCGACCTCGTGGATAACGGACGTTTCTTGGATGCCTGGCAGCTTGCATATGACATCGAAACAGAATTGCGACGTGTCTCTACAGTTACCGGCGATGCTCAAATGGTGCAGGACGCCGATCTATTTCAGCGTTATCTCATAACGCTTGTGACCTATCTCGGCTACGACCCGTCCGAAGCTCAACCCACACCATTACCTCTAGGTGAGCAGCCTCAGCGGTGGGGAGCAACACCGATTCCCTCAATGGATGACCTTCCCACCATTGAAGTCCAGTGAATATCGTTGAAGTCAACGACAACAGGTGCGCCCTTCTTCGAGAGGGCGCACCTATCATTTATACACTATCGGGTAGCACCTATTCGCTTAAGAAAGTCCTCCTGTTGTTCCACTCGACGATTTACCAACGATGGTAAATAATATTTGTCGAAGACCTATGCAAGCATCGCTGTGAATTATGCTGGCTCTACCTCAGTATCGACCGGCTGAATGGGCTTCGACTCGCCTTCGATCAGATATGCCCCATAATTCGAACACCTCACCAAATGAGCCACCTATTCTCATTTCATTTGACGCCCACTTGCGGCTCACTTATCATACCGGCGCCAGTTGAACCCTATTCGAGGTGAAGTATGGAAGTTGGTTTGGTCAAGCAGATCGACATCAACGAAGAGATGCAGCAGTCCTATTTGGACTATGCCATGAGCGTAATCATCTCTCGCGCCCTGCCTGATGCACGCGATGGTTTCAAACCCGTCCACCGGCGCATCTTGCACGCGATGAACGCCATGGGACTTCGACCAGATTCCCCACATCGCAAGTCGGCGCGCATCGTCGGTGAGGTGCTCGGGAAATTCCACCCGCACGGTGATATGGCTGTCTACGAGGCGATGGCGCGCATGGCGCAACCCTTCTCCATGCGCTACCCACTGGTAGAAGGGCAGGGCAACTTTGGTTCGGTCGATGGAGATCCACCCGCGGCCATGCGCTACACCGAAGCGCGGCTGACACCTATTGCGACCGAGATCATGGCCGATCTCGGCAAAGACACCGTCGCCTTCGTCGACAACTTCGACGGATCAATGCGTGAGCCAACTGTGCTCCCTGCGATGGCGCCAAACATGCTCGTAAACGGCGCCACGGGCATCGCCGTGGGGATGTCCACTTCGATTCCACCACACAACATGGGTGAGGTATGCAACGCACTCATCCATTTGCTCGAGAACTGGTCAAAACTTGACGATATCAGCCTTGAAGATCTGATGAATTTCATCCCGGGGCCCGATTTTCCGACGGGTGGGATCATCGTGCGGAAATCCGACGATGTGGATCCACTGGTCTCAGCCTACGGCAGCGGACGCGGCAAACTCACGCTGCAAGCCCGCGTCCACATCGAGGATATGGGCCGCGGTCGCTCACGTATCATCGTCACCGAGCTGCCCTATCAAGTCAATAAAGCCAATCTGATCGAGCGCATCGCCGATATCGCCCGCGGCGGCGGGCTCGAGGGTCTGGCTGACCTACGCGACGAATCCGATCGTGACGGTATGCGCATCGTACTCGAACTTACCAAGACCGGCGCGCCTGAGAAGATCCTCGCCGAGCTTCATCGCCGAACGCCATTGCAGACAACTTTCAGCGTGATCATGCTTGCGTTGGTAGATGGTGAACCGCGGATGTTGAGCCTGAAACAGGCACTGCGAGTTTTCCTCGAGCACCGGTTAGAAGTCGTCAAACGCCGGAGCGAGCACGACCTGGCTAGCGCCAAGGAGCGCGAACACATACTCACTGGCTTACGGATTGCTTTGAAAAATCTGGACGACGTTATCCAGACGATCCGGACCTCCAGAGATCCCGACCAGGCGAGTCAGCGTCTTCAAAAGCGCCTGAAACTTTCTGCTACCCAGGCGCAGGCGATCCTAAATATGCCGCTGCGCAGACTCTCCAACCTCGAACGCAAGAGCATCGAGAAGGAGTACAAGGAGATCCTCGCCAAAATCAAAACCCTTGAGAGTCTCCTGCGTTCTCCGAAGAAGATGCGCAATTTAATCGCCGAGGAACTTGCTGAAATCAAGAATAGCTTCAGCGACCGTCGACGGACGATGATTGCCCAGACAACGAAAGGGAAACGTACGGCGGTTCTGGCCGCGGCGGATATCACCCCCGACAAAGACACCTGGGTGGTGGTTACCCCGTCCGGGATGATTTACCGCACACCAACTGCACGCCTGCCGAGTCTCTCCGGGCGCGGCGCCCCTGAGTTGGTCATCGGCGCTAACTCGCACGATCTACTCTATCTTTTCGACGCTCAAGGGCATGCGTCCGCCCTTCTTGTTCACACGCTGCCTGAGAGTGACGATTCCAGTAGGGCGAAGCAGATCTCTGGCGCTACAGCGTTTGACCTCGACTCCGCACTCATCGGCGGTATTGCCATCCCAGCCGATAAGGTCGGTCGGACGGATGGCGGTGGTTTCCTGTTCCTCACGACACGCAACGGCATGGTGAAAAAAACCAGCCTCGCCATCATGCCCGGCCCATCTGCGAAAACTTTCGAAGCAATCCGGGTCGGTGCCGGCGATGAACTCGGGTGGGCGGAATTGACTTCAGGGAATGACGACGTCCTGCTTGTGAGCACTGCGCGGATGGCCATCCGTTTCTCTGAGAAAGAGGTCCGCCCGATGGGACTCTCCGCTGCGGGCGTCCTCGGTATCCGGCTGGGTGGCACAGATGTGCAGGTCGTTGGAATGGGGGTCGTTCGACCCGATCAAGAACTGTTCTTGATTACGGAGGGAGGCCTGGCTAAACGCAGCGCGCTCAAACAATTCCCGCGTCAGGGCCGTCACGGCAAGGGAGTGCTCACCTGGAAATCCGGCGAAACCGCCAAAATCGTAGGGGCGGTGATTGGCGAGATTAAAGATCGCGCCGTCGTGCATTTCTCGCGCGGCGCTCCTCGCTCTCTGCGCTTCGGCGATGCCCCCAGGCGGGCGCGTGCTTCTTCCGGCAAGGTCATTTTCGATCTAGAGGGGAAGAACCGGGTACGACGGATCTCGCCATCGCTTCCTCGATCAACGATTTCACCGCAACCCGCCAAGAAAGCGAAAACCAAAAAATCAACATCGAAAACAGCAGCTAAGGGAAAGCCCTCGAAGAAAACTAATCCTTCGAAAAAAGCCGGGAAGGTAAAGCCTAAAAGCAGTAAGACTTCCTGAGTCCATCGATTGTGGCTAGCGTCGATGGATTAAGGGGAAATGGGTGCACACATGAGTGCGCCAAGTCATCGGGCAGTCAATCATTCCGGGGAAACGTCAGATGGCCAGCGGCGCCGAGCCGCTACTCGGGGAGCGTGTAGATGATCTGGCTATCTGCGCGCGCACAACCCTTGCAGGCCGGGACGACCTTAGACCCTTTTGTAAGCGTCCCTTCGTAAGCGGTTCCACCATACTCCGCGACCCAGCCATCGAGAACAAACGCCAGCAGTCCTGCGGCGGGAATCCACTCCCCATTATAGCGACGGGCAACATGAATGTGCGTTCCAGTAGAAATCCCGCCCTCACAAGATGGGAAACCAAGAAGATCGCCCTTCTTAACCTTAACCCCCTCTGCGATTCTTCCTTCGGTAGCCACATGGAAAAAGAAGAGCACCCAGCCCGTACGCTCGTCCCCATCCCCATCAAGATCAAGTATCACAGTCGCCTCCGCGCTGCGTGCAATCACACCATCAGCCGGCGCTGTGAACCACACCTTAGACTCCACACAGCCGCTCTCCTCTGAAGGCGGGGCGAAATCGAGCGCGCCGAATGGCAAGCTCGTTCCCCAGGCAGGATGCGGTCCTCCGGTGAAATCCCATACGCTATTGGGCACAAAGGGCAGCCCAAGTTCAGGCTGCTGCAAACTGGCAGGGATGAGATCAATTTCTAATGCAAAGGGTTCTCCCCACAGCGCTAGATAGGTCTGGTAAAACCCTTCCGGGCTCACGGCCGCTTCGAACGCTTCTTTCCCGTATAAACCTGCGAAGAACTGGTAAAGGGCGACGGTGCCGGCGTTCTGCCATGGGTCGGGCTGGACGACAAGGCCATCCGCCAGTTCGATCTCTTTTAAGGATCCCGCTCGCCAGCCGTAATATCCATCGTTAATGCGTTCCGCGGCCCAGAGCAATTGCCAGAACAAACCGCGGTAGCTGCGGTCTTGGACACCCATAGGGTAGATACGCTCATCAGCGTCCGGAAATGGCAGGCTCAAAGCCTGGCTCTGGTGCTCAAGCAATGCCAACAGCAGCCGGGGGTTAATCGAGTAGTTCAAGGAGATGATTTCGACAACCTGCCAGGCTTCCCGCTGCCGTTTATAGGCAAAGGTATCCAGGTCCGTGAGAAAACCAGCGCGCTTGAGAACCTCCGATCGCACATCGAAACTCACCGCGGATGGACCGTTCACAACTTCGCTGTCGGGGAGAATTTGGAACGTCGATCCTGTAAGCGGTGAGTAATAGGCCGGAACAAGCAGCGGGTATCCGCTGGGGAGCGTAGTTATTGCATCGGGGAGATCCGGATTTTCTGCCCGGATTTCATCCTCGGTTGTGTTGAAATGGGAGGCGATCGCTGGTAAGGTGTCTCCGCTCTGGGCGAGGTACTCAAATATCTGGCCCGGCAAATGCGGCCCCCGCGTGGGCAAAGGGGTTGCACTGACCACCAGAACGGGTTCTTCAGGCGTCACAGTCGTACTGGCAGCGGGATTGGCTGGGAGGCATGCGCCCATGAGCATTCCTGCGCAGACCAGCAGCGCCGTAATCAGGGAAAGATGCTTATTCATCGCGTGATCAGAGACTCCTGGGAAGCGCAAGAGCACGCCAAGACCTCTTGACCATCCTTCACAAGAGCACCTTGATAGGGTTTGGAGCCGGCCCGCGCGATCCATCCATCCATGTTAAAGGGGAGAGGACCATCCGCCAGAATCCACTCGCCGTTGTACATGCGGGCGATATGGATGTGCGTCCCTGTGGCGATTCCCCCCTCGCAGGATGGGTGTCCGATACGGTCACCTTCGTCGAGCAAACTTCCGACGGGAACTCGATCCTTATGATCAACATGCAGGTAGAGCAGTGCCCACCCGCTGTGTGCACGCCCATCTCCATCGAGGTCGAGAACCACAGTTCCGTTATCAGATCGCATGACGATGCCCGGCGCAGCGGCGACCACCCATTCTTCCGACAACACACACCCCGAAACACTTGAAGCGGGGGCGAAATCCAGTGCCGCCCAGGCGCTCTCACGCTCCCAGGCTCCATGCGGTCCGCCCGTATAAGCCCAAATCTTACCGAGTTCGAAGGGCAGGATAAGGTCTGGTTGTTCAACCCCTGGTTCAAACAACGGATACTCATACGCCCAGGGATCCCCGAATAGATCCTCATACACTCGCAAGAACCCTTCCTGGCTGATTGCTCCCTCCCAAACCTGCTGAGTATGGCCGATGGAGAAGAAATGCTGAAGAGCGACTGTGCCCGCGTTCAGGTCAGGTGCCAGTCGCAGCGAACCAGCATTCCAGAAGTGGACATCTGTGAGTGTCCCAGCCCTCCAGCCGTAGTAGCCATTCCCGAGTTCGTTAGCCAACCATGTGAGTTGTCGATACAAACCCGGGATTTGCTCCTCCTCATATCCCAATGGATAGTTGAAGGCATCACCATCTGGAACAGCCGGGTCCGTTACCCAGCCAGCGATATACTCGACCATCGCCAGGAGCAAACGAGGGTTGATGGAGTTGTTGAGCGCTACTCGCTCCACAATTTCAGCACCCGATAGCCATTGTGTGCCGACGGTCTGGCGGTATGAGTGTAGATAACCATTCTGAGCCGCCGCGAATTCCACAGCGTTAAAGTCCGATGCGTGAGGTGAGAAAACGAGTTCGCTATCAGGAATCAATCGCTCATCAGGTCCAATAGTGGTCAACCTGCGGGGAATCATCAGCAGCTGCCCGGGATCGATCAAGCCTGGATTAACAGGGAGAGGGTCCGGGGATTCAACCTCGACTGGCAAGACGCCAAAACGCACAGCTACGGAATGTATGCTGTCGCCGGGTTGAGCTTCATAGAGCAGCAACTCCGGTTCTTCCATACTCATCGTAGTCGGTGTAGCCGGGAAAGTTGGGGAAGCAAGCGGCTCCGGTCGCGCCGGGGTATCCGTGGCCAAAGGAATTGGCGTAAAGATAATTTCCGATGGCTCTGCTGATGGCGGCGCCGGGGACGTAGGAGAGGGCAGCCCTCCTGAGCCAGTCCCCCCCGGCGGGGGAACATCTGCTCGCGAACATGCAAGTGTTGCTAAAATCAGCGCGGCGAGAGGCAGCCAGCGTCTCCACCGTCTGGTGGTCCGACTGGCTTCGAAATTACCCTCAACGCGAAATTTGATTGAATTCATTACGGCATGCACACGCTTCTAATACGACAGAATCCTTGCTAAGATAGCCATCATAAGGCCACTCAGCGCCGGACGAAACCCAGCCATCCATCTCAAACGGGATCGGACCATCAGCGGGAATCCACTCGCCATTATACTTCCGAGCGAGGTGCAGATGCGTTCCAGTCGTTACCCCACCCTCACACGAAGCGTGCCCAATCAGATCTCCGGCTTGCAGAACCGTACCGGCTTCCACACGATGACGCGATTCGACATGCATATACAGCAAAACCCACCCCGTCTGCTCATAACCATCCCCATCCAGGTCGAGTAATACCTCCCCATTCTCCGCACGCACAACCAACGCATCGGCGGCGGCGACAACCCACTCATTGGAAATGACGCAGCCGAACGCATTCCCGGGCGGGGCGAAGTCAAGAGCCGCCCATCCGGCGTAATCCCCCCAGGCACTGTGCGGTCCGCCAGTGAACGACCAGACGAATCCATCTTCAATCGGAAGCTGCAGGATCGGCTGCTTCAAATCCGCGGGCTGCAAAGGCTCGACACGCCGTTCAAATGGATCGCCAAAGAGGTCAGCATAGGTGAGGGCAAATCCAGCTTCACCCACGACCTGCCTCCATGCGTCCGCGGGGTATAGTTGGGAGAAAAGCATCTGTACACCTGCAGTGCCGGCATTGATCCCCAACCCGGGGTTGATCACATAACCGTCCGTCAGAATAAATGGGCCCGACCAATCCGCCCTCCAGCGATAAAAACCGAGATTTAACTGATCGGCCGCCCATGATAGCTGCGGGAAGAGACCCTCCCAGCTGTAGGCGACATACCCCATCGGGTATAACCGGCTTTGCGGCGATGGTTCTAGTTGGGTGAGCCACCCACCTTGATATTCCAGGAGACCTAACAACAGAAGCGGGTTCACCGAATAGCGCCGAGCGACTAGATGGATGATGCCCGCGCCGCTCATCTCCTCACCCTCCACTTCCTCCATATAACCCCGCAAGTATCCATACCAATGGTCCACCACGGAGTAGATATCCACATAAATATTCGCGGGACCAAATACCAATTCGGAATCGGGGAGTATCTTGTGGGACGGTCCCGGCGGCTGCGGCTGCGGCGCGGGGATATACAACGCCTGCCAAACACTCAATATATCTGGGTTGAGAATCGCATTCGCCTGGACGATCTGGTTAGCGGACACACCAAACCGGATCGCTATCGAATTGAGCGAATCACCGGGTTGGACGATGTAGCTCTCCGCTTCAGTCCGAAGTTGCGGAGGCTCACGAAACGGATCCGGTGTGGGGGTGCCAAGAACCGCCATTGGCAGGGATGGCATGTTCTGATTCTCATCTGGACTCAACTGTGATGACTCGCTTTCATCTTGTGAAGCCGGCAGTATTCCCAGCCACGGTTCAATTAAGCGCGTCGTAGGAGTGGGGGTTGGAGAGACACCGCAGCCCGCAAGAACAATAACAAGAAGCAAGGCGACGGCAATAGCTCGATCTTTCGGTGAAAATAACGCAAGGTTTGACATAAGGGTTGATGTTAAACAAAAAGGTAAAAACTATCCTCTTCCCAGGTTAGGAGCATTTTCGGCGTTGCCGTAATAAAACTCGCTTTATCCGGTTCAAGAATCATGCCAGCCCGGTTGTCAACCCTTATTCCAAGGAAAGGCATTTCTGCATCAAATGTACAGGCTCATCTACGTGCTGTATCCGACCGCGATCGTCGACGTATGACCATCGGCCAGGATCCTCTGTGAAGATCGAGTAACCCAAACTTTGATAGAGCCGCACAGCGTCATGATTGTCTTTTGCGACCGAGATGATCGAACGGTGATAGGCGCGGTTGAGAAGGATCGACTCCGCGTGATGGACCAACGAAGTGCCGATCCCCTGCTTCCTGAATTGCGGTTTGACCCGGAAGGAATGAAGGTAGCCAGCTTGTTCGCCAGGAAAGTGACGGCTCCACGATGGGCGAAAGTAAATAAATATTTGACCGATGATTTCACCCTCGACCTCTGCTACAAGCAGAACCCGATTTCCGCGTTTGGAATCCCGCATCGCATGGCTATACATCCGCCGATAGTGTGAATACTCCCCATCCCATTCAAGCGCCAATAAGTCGGCATCCGTCGCATGCCGAATCAGGACCGCAGTTCGATCAACCATTCGCGAGGGCTTCCTTCACCATGTTCTCCAAGAGCGCTTGCTCCTGCACCCCATCCCGGATTTCGTCATCCAGCCAGGCAGCTCGCAACTTCCACAGAATCTCACCGTAGATCGGTCCCTGCGGCAATCCCATTGCACGCAAGGCCTCCCCATCCGCTTCCGGTTGGATAAAGCGCCATTTACCAAGGTATTTTTCAAGGATTTGACAGATCTCTGGTCGATCATTCAACGCCATGCAGGAAGTGATGAGCACTCGCTCTTGTACATCATCCAGTCTGGCGACGACCATGCTCGGCGCTGTGGTCGTCGTCAGAGATTGCAGGAAATGGTTGAGTTTAACGGTTTCGAGAATATCACGCAGAACCGCGGCGGGAAACCGCAGCCGGTGCCCAACCCCCTCGGCCTCCTGGGGAGTCAAGCGGAAAAGCCATATGGCGTAATAAAGAAAATCTCGTTCAGGAGATTCCTCAAGACGCCATGAATCGGGCGGCTCGAAGGATTTAATTGCTTCAATGCGCGTTTCAAGCCATGGATCCCATCCTAATGCCGTGTGTATCGCTTCAAGCAAACCCAGCGTTTGAAGCCGCGCCATGATCCCGGCGAATTTGGGCTCATTGAAAATCGTGTCGAACTCGCTGCGTATACGTTCACCGCTTACACGATCCAACAACGAAATCGCCTCGTTAAGCAACTCCAATGTGCGCTCTTCAATCTGAAAATCGAACCTCTGCTCCAGTCGGACAGCTCGTAATATTCTTGTTGGGTCATCCATGAAGCTCAGGGAATGCAGGACGCGGATCTTCTGATTCCGCAAATCCCGGCCGCCACCCCAATGGTCGAGCAGTTGACCGTAATAACGACCATCCAGTCGCAGCGCGAGGGTGTTAATCGTAAAATCACGGCGATGCAGGTCGAGCTTGATACTCCCACGCTGGACTGAAGGCAACGCGGTAGGGTGAGTGTAGAACTCCGTACGGGCGCTGACGAAGTCTAAATATTCAGGAAGCGAATTGGCCTCGAGCGATTCGCTTTCCAGCGCCGTGCAAAACTGCTTGTTCCCAAGATCAAGCTGCCATTTCGCCGTTCCAAAACGCTGATGGCTGCTCTTGCGACCACCATAGGCTGCAGCCAGACTCCGCGCCAGACCTATCGCATCCCCCTCCACGACGATGTCATAATCCGCACTCGGTGCATTGAGGATCAGATCGCGGACGAAACCGCCTACGATGTAGAGAGCATCGCCGCGCTCTTCCGCCTCACGTGCGACGAGCCGTAGCAGCGCCAGCCGCGATCCGGTAAGCGCCTCTTCTAATTCCCCTGCCAGGTTGGGTTTGTATTCTCTTTCTAATCCCTTCCCCAGGGAATTCAATAGATCGGTGCGTGTGACAATCCCAACAATCTCGCCTGAGTCCGGATCAACGACCGGAACCTGACCCCAGCCGTGCTCGATCATCACTTTCTGCAAATGATTAACCGAGTCATCCATGCGGACCACAAGATCGCCTGATTCCATAATACGCGAGACCGGTTGGCTGCCCATGCCATGTGAGAGCGCCCGGTCAACCGCCCGGCGGGTGAGTAAACCGCACACACGCCCGCTCTTCACAATTGGGTAACCCTCGTGACCAAATCGCTGCATACGCTCGCCCACGTCTGAGATCTTCACATCCGGACTGAGCAGCTGAGGATCACGCGACATAATCTCCCCGACTGTGGGTGCGGGCTCGATGGAAGAACCGAGAAACTCGATGAGTTCATCACGCACTTGTGCGCTACTCCGTTCACGGATTAACGCCGCGGCTGCCCGGGCGTGCCCGCCGCCGCCGAAGTGCTCTGCGACTGCTCCCACATCCAGCTCGTCTGTCGTCGAGCGAGCAACAAGCTGAACGCTTCCGTTCAATCCCACCAGAACAAACAAGCCATCAGGGTCAAATACATCCCGGAGCTTATGGGCAAGCGTTGAAATCTCCTCCACTAAACCGCGCACTTCACCACAGGCCAAAATGATCGAGAGACCGTGATACTCATGGGTCTCGATATTTTCCAGCAGACGATCGTAGAGATCGCGCTGTCCATTCGAGAGCGGGTGATTCAAGAACTCGCCAACCAGATTGAGATCCGCCCCCCGCTCCAGCAGCCAGGCGCTGGCGCGCACATCCCTTGGTGTTGTACTGGCATAAGAGAGACTGCCGGTGTCCTCGTAAATACCGAGCAGCAGCAGAGTTGCCTGAACAGGTGAGAGATTCCTGCCTACTTCCTGGATCTCCTTCACGAGCAATGTCGCTGTTGCCCCTACTTCCTCAATATGGGCTGTCCAGGTGGGGTCCATGTCGTCGCTAGGTGGATGGTGATCGATCAGGTGGACCTTAGTATCCGCACGCACGCCCTTGATCGACGGCGATGATTGCGTATCGACGACTGTTAGCCGCTCGACGCGGCTGCGCGGCAGTTCATCGAATTCCACAAACGGTAGATGGTCACCATACAGCGTGACAAACGCCCGGACATTGCGGTTTACACGCCTGGGCAGAACGGGCATCGCCTCGGGATCCAGCAACTGGACACCGAGTAAGCTGGCAACAGCGTCGAAGTCGGCCTGCTCATGCGTACAAACGAGATGCATTGCCTGAATTTCCTTCCGAAATTTCTACCCAGATCTTGAAATATGATGCGTTAATATCTATTGGGATTATACAACGGGGTAACCCTGGTGCGCTTGGATTCCTGGAAGGGGACCTGCCCAGGGAAGAACCATTCTTAAGCATGTCATTTCGAACCCCTGAAAGGGGATGAGAAATCCCTGAGACGACTCAATATTTAGATCAAGGATCTAGGAGAGGGGGAATCTATACGTTCCCCCCTGGATTATCCACCGCCCGGCGGTTGAACTTGCTCCATCAGGTCAATAAGATTCTGTGCAGCCACATCAGGTTCAACCCCCTGGAAAATAACATCTTCGACAGCATTCTCAATCGGCTTAATGTGATCATCCGAATCGATCCACAGTGACAGCGGTACACCGGAGCGCAGCATCGAAGCTATCTCAATCATGTTTGAATCGATAGTTTCAACCGTCGTATCGACCGTGATGTGGGCCGCGCCTTGAAAATCGCTCAGTCGAGCCTGCGCCTCAGCGCTGTAAATATGCTCCACAAAAGCCCATGTTGACTCGAGATTCTGCGCAGGTATCCCATTCGACAAGTAGATATTTTCAGTCCAGACCAGGCTTTGCAAGGGCCGGTCAGCAGGCTCATAGAGCGGCCAGGGATCAACCTTAAGATTCGTGACCCCTAGCGCATGCGCAAGTTCACCAATACGTGACGATTCTTCAACGAGCCAGGCAGACTCGCCAGCTAAAAATCTCGAGAGATCCTCATCCGAATTCATGACCGCAGGTCCGACTGCTCGAAGGTCGCTCATCACTTCCAGCCAACAAATCCCCTGCGGCAGTTCCAGGGCGATTTCACCTTGTGCTCCAATGAACGATCCATCACAAATCGAAAGCTGGGGCGCGGAAAAATCAAAACCGAAATCCAGCACGGTAGCCGTCTGATCACCATCGTGCTGATTGAGACCTGCCTCGATCCAACGTTCAACCGTTCGCGGCGCCTCCGCCGCTCTAGACCTGTTCCGGAAGAGGACCACGCCCTGAAATTCAAGCGGGAGTCCGAGCATGTGGCGATCGTAGATTACCTGTGTCCACGCTGTCGGATGGATCCTTCGTTCAAGTTCGGCGCTAACCATCGAAGATGGATCCAGGATCATCTCACCTTCATAGAGGCGCGGACCCCATAGTGAGGGCCCGAAGATGATCGTCGGCGGCGTACCCGCGCGGCTTGCATCTTCGAATGCGCTTAATAATTCGTCCGTCGGATAATAGGAGAGTGAAAAATCGACCGTCGGGTACTCTCGCGAGAATGACTGGATAATCTCCTGGAGAGCCTCCATCTCCTCTGGTGCCCAGTCCAGCCAAATAATAATCTCGCCGGTGCTCTCATGCGTGGGCTCTGCTATCTGCGTCGGGGTTGACGCCGCTGTGGGTGTGAGGCTATCTGGCATTTTCGTTGGAATGCTTGAAAAATCAGAATCCGATTGACACGCCGATAGCCCAATTACGGTCAGGCACAACGCAACACAGACCGCCATCAATCTTTGGATAGAATGCCAGGTTGGTTGTTTCGTATCAGGTCGCATAAGTAGAGCCATGTCATTTCTCGAGAGGGTTTTAGAGCCCTGGCTTGCCGGTTGGACCTCCACGCACATCCATACCGACTGAGTCTAACATAAGATTACTGCTGACTCTAATGAGGACGCAGCTACAAAGGCATATGCACCAATGCTAGGTAGAATACGCCATCAATGACCCGTAAGACACACCCAGGAGAGATGCAAATCCTCCCCATCATTCACACCCATGCAAACAGGTGAGGCAATGAGGCTATAATCAGCAGCATGCAGGAAATTCACACCAATCACTGGCGGCTCATACAATCTCCCCCGGCTGGCGGCGGCTGGAACATGGCTCTTGACGAAGCCATCCTCGAAGCCGTTGGGCGAGGCGAATCGCTCCCGACCCTGCGCTTTTACGCCTGGGACCCCCCTTGCATCTCACTCGGGGTTGCACAACCACTTCGTGATGTTGATTTGAAGCGGCTGCGCATGAAACGATGGGATCTCGTTCGCCGCTCCACTGGGGGGCGGGCAATCCTGCACACAGACGAACTCACCTATGCTGTAATCGCACCCATCGACAATCCTCACCTCGCTGGCGGCGTTCTCGACAGCTACCTTCATCTGAGCGCTGGCCTCGTCGCCGGATTGCAGCACCTGGGCATGTCCGTGGAGATAGAGCCCGAAAAACAACTTACAGAGGAGGAGCGGGGAAACCCTGTTTGCTTCCAGGCGCCTAGCGCCTATGAGATCACAGTTGAGCAAAGGAAGCTGCTGGGCAGCGCGCAGGTTCGACGCCGGTTCGGTATCCTCCAACATGGCACCCTGCCTTTGAAAGGCGACATCACGCGTATTTGTGAAGCGCTGCAGTTTGATTCCGAGGAGGACCGCACCTCAGCCGCGGATGCTCTCCGAAACCATGCTGCGACCGCAGAAGAACTGCTGGGTAAACCTTTGTCGTGGGAGATGGCCGCGCAGGCGATGAGTGAAGGATTTCGTCAGGCGCTGGATTTGCAGCTCGAGTCAGGGGATCCCACCTCCGCAGAGCTCGCCCGAGCCGAAGAGCTGCAAGGCGAACGCTTCGCCAACGCCCAATGGACGGAACGGATCTAGCGCGAATTCATAATAGTCTTGATGGGTTGTCTTTCTGAGCTGAAGCGCAGTGGATGGGACTAATAAAGAATAAATACCACCAATTACCAGCGCAATTGATGCACTTTCGGACTACAACTATATTTGTGTGGATTATTGTGAAACTGAGGTGAAGCGCACGTTCGAGAATCCCAACGACCCCAGAAGACGGAAAAGGTAGGCCTCTGCATTAACCTGCGCCTGCTCGAGAATCCCATCACTCAATGCCGCTTCCAGGATCTCTTTCTCCGCTGCCAGGCGGGCGGCAGATTCAAGCTCAACGTCACCGCGCCGCAAGAACCCAACTTCACGGTCGTATACATACGTCTTCTCATTATCCAATGCAGCGATAAAGATCTCAGCCGGGGGGAGTTGGAGCGTGACCACCCCTTGCTCATCGACCGAGATATCACTCTCTGTGATTTCCGCCAGATCCACACCAGCGATGACCGAGCCATGGGCAACAAGCAGGAGCCTATCCCCAAACAAGAAGCCGAAGGGACCCTGGCGAGTCTCTGCGGTTATGACCTTCTCAACCGAATATTGGATGGTCTCCAGGCGAGCCAGCGACTGTACTTCGTGGATTATCGTCACTGGGTCGGGGATGATGGTCGGGGTTGGATGGAGCAGCCTGGCAACTTCCGTGGATACTCCCTGCTGGAGTTCAATCACGGGCTGTGTCGCCTGCTGCACCCCGCGCAGGAGGACGGCAACTGAAATCGCCAGGAATATCACGACGCCCATAAGTATGATAACAACGGCTTTTTTCATAGTTGCGCATTATACCAAGAGCAGCTGCTTCTTGTGCCTGTCCGTCATAAGGTCTAAACTCAGCGCATGCACGTCGCCGTCGTCACGATCGAACTCTATCTCCCCGGCTGCAACTCCTTGAAAGAGAAACGCAGCAAGCTTAAACCACTGCTCATAAGGCTGCAGCGCGAGTTCAATATCTCCACCGCCGAACTGGAGCATAACGACCTACACAGGTCTGCAGGGATCGCCTGCGCGGTTGTTGGGAACAACGATCGCCACCTACAGAGGACGTTGGAGACCATTCCAAGATGGATCGAACAGAACCGGCCAGACCTTCAGGTCGTTGATCACCAAATCATCCTCCTTTAAATTGTGAGGATGTTAAGGAGTCTTCCATGGATTTAGGATTAAAGGATCGAACAGCAATCGTCACCGCCGCATCACGCGGGTTAGGGAAAGCTGCGGCGCAAGCGCTTGCACGAGAAGGCGCGAATATCGCTCTATGCTCCCGCACGGATCAAATCTTCGCTACGGCAGAGGAGATTCAACAGGAGACTGGCGTGGATGTACTCGCCATACAAACCGACCTGACCGAACCGAAGCAAATTGAAGCGATGATTTCTCAAGCACACAAACACTTTCAAAAAATCGACATCCTGATCATCAATGCCGGAGGCCCTCCTCCGGGAGGCTTCCTCGATCTAACCCCTGAGGATTGGACCACGGCATTCGATCTAACCGTGATGAGCGCAGTGCATCTTTGTTACGGTGTCGTGCCGCACATGCTTGAACAAGGACACGGCTCTATCGTCGCAGCGCAATCCTACTCCGTCAAACAGCCGATCGATAACTTAATCCTCTCAAACTCGCTGAGGATGGCCGTGATCGGTTTGGTGAAGTCGCTGGCGAATGAACTCGGGCCGAACGGGATCCGCGTGAATTCGATCAATCCAGCCTGGACCTGGACGGAGAGAGTGCAGCAGCTCATGACGGATCGCGCCGAGCGAAGTGAGACTACTGTCGCTGAGCAGGCAGGTAAAGTCACTGAAGACGTACCGCTGGGTCGGATGGGGACGGTCGATGAATTCGGAAAGTCCATCGCCTGGTTGGCATCCCCCGCAGCCTCCTTCATCCATGGGCACGCGCTCATGTTCGATGGCGGCGCATCAAAAGCCTCGCTTTAGCGACACACAATCATTCGTAAACCCGCTTAAACCTGAACCACGCAGCCTGCGCTGCGTGGTTAGTTAAGGGAAACGCGGTTGCCAGCCAGCGATCCAAACAAATAGTTCAGGCTGCGATAACTTGCTCCACCCTGAGCCGTCTTCGCATCAGCGTGCGCAGCCTGGAAGCGAGTAAACTAGCGTGAACAGGTTTGATAAGATAATCATCTGCCCCTGCATCCAGCGCCCTTGCTACACTCCCCGGGGAGCCAATCGCAGAGAGAATTAGGATCGGGACATCACAGAATTCACGGATTCTCTCACATACTTCCCAACCGTCCATGGTGGGCATCAGCAAATCGAGGATAATGACATCTGGCTGATCACTGCGGCACGCCTCGACACCTTCCTCACCGCTGAATACCGCTCGAATTTGAATGTCTTGACCCCGTAACAGCGTACGCAGCATGATCGCGAGATCGGGGTCGTCGTCGATGAGAAGAACGTCTACAGCCATATTTACCTTACCTTTCACTGTAGCAATTATCCTTGATTTTTAGCTGCTTGAACCTTACAAGGTCCTTTCACTGCGAAGCAATCTTTGCTTGCTAGGAATCAGCAGAAAGGCTATGATGGTTTCATTAGAATTTCACAGAGGGTTCCACATGCCAAAGTCGTCCCAACAAACTTCCAATATTCAACTGATCCTATGCCCCCAATGTGAGCACCCTCTCCCGGGGGATGCGAGGACCTGTCCCAATTGTGGAATCGACCTGGCTCTCCTTTCCCTCCTTGGGGAAAAAGCCTACCTCGATGGCTCACCAATGTACGCTCCTATGGACACAACGCCGCAATGGCTCGTGCCCCGCATCGGGGATTTTCTCATCAAGCAGGGTGAAATCACAGATGAGCAGCTCAAGATGGCGCTGGCTCGCCAGAAAGAAGCTGCGGAAAGCGGCGAGCATGTTCTCCTCGGCCAGACGCTGCTAGAACTGGGCTACCTGGAGCGAGAGACTCTGGATCGAGCGATAACTCAGCAGATCGTAGAGCTGCATGCCGCCCTCCAGGAATCAAATAGGACTTTACAGCAGCGGGTAACGGAGAGGACGAAAGAGCTCAGGCACGCTCTTGAGCGACTGACCGAGATCAACCAGATTAAAGCCAATCTCATCTCCAACATATCGCATGAACTTAGAACACCGCTAGCGCATATCAAGGGGTATGTTGAACTTTTCGTTGACGGTCAGTTGGGCGATCTCACAGAGGAGCAAAGCGAGGCGATGCAGGTGACTCTACGAGCGACCAACCGCCTTGAAGGTTTGATCGAAGGTTTGATTGAGTTCTCAACCGCGTCACGAGAGGGTATCACCCTCCACCTGCAGTCGGTTTCGATACCAGAGTTGATCGATGGAGTTCTCAATCGCTCTTCCGAGAAGGCGAAAAAAGCAGGTGTCACCCTGGAGGCCAAGCTGGCTAATGATTTGCCTGATTTGCAGGTGGACTCTGAGCGGCTCTCCTGGGCGCTCTACCAGTTGGTCGATAATGGGGTTAAATTTACCCCTGATGGGGGGGAAGTGAACGTACAGGTTGGAATCGAGGATCTGGGTATACATTTTGTGGTATCCGACACCGGTATTGGCATTCCCGCAGATCGCATCCAGGAGATCTTCGAGCCATTCCACCAGTTAGACGGCTCTCCGACACGACGATACGGAGGTGCTGGCTTGGGTCTTGCACTTGTAGAGATAATCGTAGATGCTCACGGTGCTGAATTGTCTGTTGAAAGCGAGGAAGGCCAAGGGACGAAATTTGAATTTACGATCCCTTCTGCTTCAGGGTAATAATGACCGGTCCATTAATTCCGACTGAATCCCTTACGTACGGCACGGAATTAAACGCCGTCTACGCCATCGCTCGCATCGTCGCAGAAACCTTCGATACCGATGCGGGACTCGATGCGATTTTCCGTCTTGCACGCACAATCTTCATTTTCGACACCGTCGCTCTTTACCTCGAGAATGAAGAGTCACATGAGATAGAACCCAGCTATGCTCGCGCACTGGGTCGGGGCAGATCGCGCGGGGCAGATCTCGATTGGGGCGAGCCAGCCGCAGAAGAAGCCTTTCGCTCTGGTCAAACCGTGCTTCGCCAGGAGGATGCCGGCCCGATCGTGAAAGGACGTGAGCGGCGACGCGATTTTCTCGGCTTACCGCTGCTTGTCAGCGGGCGTTGCGTAGGAAGTCTCGCCTTCGGAAGATTCGGGGGACCATCTTTTCCATCGGAACATATCCAATTAGCGGAGTTTGTCGCCTGGCATGTTGGGCAGCTCCTGGAGAACCGCCGTCTCTCCCGACGCATCGCTAGTTTGGAAGCACAGCGTGAACTGACCCGTATGCAGGATGATTTCATCTCAACAATCTCGCATGAACTGCGAACACCGCTGGGGTTCATTAAAGGATACGTTACGACACTCTTACGTGAGGACACAGAGTGGGACGAGACAAGCCGGGATGATTTCCTTAAAATTATCGACGATGAAGCGGATCGACTCAGCGAACTCATCGACAACTTATTGGATTCATCCCGACTGGAAAGCGGGACTTTGAGCATGACTTTCGAACCAGCTCGCCTCGGTCCCGTCGTCCGAGCTATGATTCAAAGAGTCGAGGGGGCCACTCCAGAAACCGAGGTCATCACGGAGATGCCTGATGACCTCCCGATTCTCGAGATCGATTCAACGCGCATCGCTCAGGTACTGGATAACTTCCTTACCAATGCCTCGAAATACGCGCCCGGGTCAAAGGTGTATATTAAAGTAGATGCAAATGCTGAACGCGTGCGTGTTGAAGTTCAGGATGAAGGTCCTGGAATTACCCAGGAGCATCTTTCACACCTATTCGAGCGCTTCTACCGAGTCCCAATAAACGCGGCCACCCGCGGCACGGGTCTTGGACTTTACATCTCCCGTAAGATCATTGATGCGCATGGCGGTGAAATAGGAGTTGAGAGTATAGTAGGGAAAGGAACGAGTTTCTTCTTTACGCTCCCCGTGAATACAATAAATATAGAGGAGCAGGAGGGCGAATATGTCTGACCCGAAAATGATTCTGGTCGTCGATGACGAACCACGTTATTTGAGCCTTGTGGAAATCAACCTTGAAACTGCGGGGTATGAAGTGATCACGGCGATGAACGGGCAGCAGGCTGTCGACGCAGTAGCCGAACACAAACCGGACATCGTCCTCCTCGACGTCATGATGCCGGTTATGGATGGCTTCACCGCTTGTGAACGCATCCGCGAATTTTCATCCATCCCTATCATTATTCTCACAGCGAAGGGGGAAGAGCGCGATCGCGTGCGAGGGCTCGATGCAGGTGCCGATGACTACATCATTAAACCCTTCTCGGCGCAGGAGCTGCTCGCCCGAGTCCGCGCCGTCCTGAGGAGAGCCGAGCGTGAAACCGTTGAAGGATTCCATGAACCTCTTTTCAAGCACGACGGATTAGAGCTGGACCTTGCGCGCGCACAGGTCAATGTAGATGGGGAGGAGGTCGCCCTCACCGCGACTGAATATCGCCTGCTTCAAACACTGGCCAACAACACTGGCCGAGTGCTCAGCCCGGAAGATCTGCTGATGTCAGTCTGGGGAGACGAATACAAAGATGACAAGGAAATCCTTTGGGTTTGCCTCAGCCGGCTTCGCCAAAAGATCGAACCCGACCCCAAGAACCCGGTACATATCATCACCAAACAGGGGATTGGGTACATGATGCCCTCAGTTGAATAGCACCAGACCCCACGGGTAGCGCTGGAATGCCGATACCTTCATTGCTCGTTATAGAGCCTGATCGTAAGACCGCCGTCTTTATCCACCATATGCTCACACAAGCGGGCTATGAAGTTCAGGTGGTTCCAACGGGCAAGGAAGGGTTAATTGCAGCGTGGAGCGATCCGCCCGAAATCATCGTCACCGAATTAGATCTCCCAGATATCGATTTTATTGAGCTCATCCAGAAGTTTAAAAAAGATCAGCGCACGAGCCGGACTACCCTGATCGGTTTTACCCATCTTAGCGCGCCCGAAGCCACGGTCGCCGGCATAGATGCAGGTCTGGACCACATCATCATCAAACAAACCGACGCTGTGGAAGTCCTGATTAGCTACCTGACGGAAGGACAGCGAGCTGATGCAACGGAGAAATTCGCTCCAGCAGCTCCTCATCTCGCTCAAGTGATCGCCTTCTTGGGGGCGAAAGGCGGAGTCGGGACATCTTCGATTTGTATAAACATCGCCCACCTCATCTCACAAGCTGTCGGACCAGGCAAGACCGTTGTTCTCGACCTCGTCCTGCCGATTGGGTCCTTGTGTGAGATCACCGGAATGATGGGACCACCGGATGTCGTCGACTTGACGAAACTGGAACCAAGCCAGCTCACCCATGAATATATGCGCGACAATCTATTAACCCCTCAGGCGTGGGATATCAAGTTTATCCCGGGAGCCAGCAGCCCGGATCAGGCCGAGAGTTTGAACGCGGACCGACTTGCACCGCTGCTCCAATCGCTCCGCTCCACATACGAATACGTAATTGTTGACCTGGGGCGCAATCTTTCGCCTCTGGCTCGATTGGTGATGAGCGTAGCCGGGGATCTTGTACTTGTCCTCATGCCCGATGAAGAATGTGTTAACAATGCACACGCGATCGCGGATTACCTAGACAACCACGGCATCCAGACTGATCGACTGCAGTACATCTCAAATCGCCCACTGCCATCCGAAGGATTAACCCAGAGGACTCTGGCAGATCGCATGGAAGTGGAGATGCTGGCAGCGGTACCAAATATCGGTACGCAGTTCACGCTGCTGAACTCCCTCCATGCCCCTTTGCAATTGCGCTTCCCTGACGAACGAGCCAATCTCATTCTCAAAGACGCAGCTTCCCGCCTGCTCCAGTAATCAATCGGGATATCCAATATTAGTTAATGCCGGTTCTGGAAACACCATCCGATCCTTAGCTGTTCCATTCCCCATAGGATCACCCCCAGTTTAATTTACCAATAATGAGCCGATCATCTATGAGTTTTCTAGCGAATACGCTCCAGGTGATTAAAGTCCTTGTTGCTTTTGGGTTAAATACCAATGTCCTCCTGATCTCTGGCATGTGGGTCTAAAGTGGGGACATTTGCTATAATCCCCTCAATCCGCAATCGGGAGCTGCATTATGACGGATCAACAAACCCGAATTTTACGCGCCAAAATGCTGGGCGCTCTGATGCGTGAGAAACGCCTGGAAACCGGGATGAGCTTGAAAGATATGGCGAAGCTGATCGGCAGGACGACCAGCACACTCTCCTCGTATGAGCATGGTCGAAAGTCTATCTCCTTGCCAGAACTTGAACTCTTTGCGTTCCATCTAGATACCCCTCTGCGCTACTTTCTCTCACCATCCGCTGCTGATGTAGGAGAAGATTACACGTTCGACCCGACCATCATGGTCTCACTGCGGCAAAGGATGATCGGTGCAATGCTGCGCAAACGAAGACTCGAGCTGGGGATGTCGATTCGGGAACTTGCTGCAACCGTCGATATGCCACCAAGCCGAGTGAGTAATTATGAACGTGGTTTGCGCCCTATCCCCATCCCCGATCTAGAAAGCTTGGTTAATGCCATCCAGCAGCCCGTCGATGCGCTGATCGACCACGAAGGGCCGATCGGCAACTGGCATATGACTCAGCAAGCGTTCGAACGCTTCTGTGAACTTCCTGCGGATCTACGCGCCTTCTTCAGTACACCTGAAAACGAGCCTTATCTCAAGATGGCAGAGCGGCTGTCAAAGCTTGATCTGCAGGCCTTGCATAGAGTCGCTCAGGCGTTTGATGATCTAATTCAATGACACAAGGGCTGGATTCACCAGAGAAACTCTCCCAGGACGCGCTCGACGCCTATAAACTCGGAGCGTATGAGGATGCCGTCCAAGGCTTTCAGGCTGCAAAGCGAGACTTCCTCGATCGCGGAGACGAAATAAATGCAGCAGAAGCCGCCAACAATCTCTCCGTTGTCCTGCTCAAGATGGACCGGCCGCACGAGGCCTTAGAGGCTGTGAAGGGGACCCCCGAAACCTTCCAGAGCGCCGGCAACAGCCAGATGGAAGCGATGGCTTTGGGCAACCTTGCTACAGCACTTGAAGCCACTGGAGAGGTCAAACAAGCGGAGGAATGTTATATCCAGGCTCTCTCGCGCTTGGAGGAGGGTGACGATCAAGAAACACGATCCTACATCCTTCAAGCGCTCTCAAGGCTCCAATTACGCGGCGGCAAGCCTTTTGATGCCCTCACAAGTATGCAAGGAGCGCTTGATTCGCAGCCGCGCCTGAGTTGGCGCGACCGTGTCCTTCGCAGACTCTTCGACATACCCGGACGACTCCTCGGTCGGGGATCCTAATCCACCCCCCAGAGAGTTAGGACGCGATGCAATCGCAATCATCATGGACAGTCCGGCAGACGCAGTCTAGCGATCACAAAATAATCTCTTCCCTGTTGACAAACGCATCTCACAAGCACTTCCACTTCGACTGGTTGAACGTTCTAGACCTGTTAGATGAAGCGCCCTTTCTCATTGCCCTCAACAAAGATGGACCGGTGGCTTGCCTTGCTTGCCAGCCTGACCCCCCACAGGTCGCCTGGATACGGCTCTTCGCCGTATTGAAAGACGTTCCTAAATACCCAGTGTGGGACCAACTCTGGACGGCAGCTGCGGAGGACGCTGTAAAGCTCGGCGCATCACAGGCGGTAGCACTCGCCACACAGGATTGGTTCATCCCCTTCCTCAAAGAATACGGCTTTATTGAGACGAACAAGGTCATCTTTTTCAAATGGGATGGGGACCCGCTGCCAACCACCCAAGGACCTGGGGTTGAGCTGAGAAAGATGGCCACGGAAGATCTCCCTGCAGTCGCTCTTGTAGACCAGAGCGCCTTCGATCCCGTCTGGGCTCTTTCCCTGCGATCACTCCGCACCGCCTACCATCTCTCCTCATTGGCAACGGTCATATTAGAAGGAGGCCGGATTGTCGCCTATCAAATGAGCACATCCTCCGCGCTGGGTGCCCACATCGCCCGCCTGGCCGTCCACCCTGACCTGCAAGGAATGGGATGTGGGAAAACTCTCATTGCCAACGTTCTACATGGCTTTTCTCAGCGCGGGATTGAGCAAGTGACCGTGAACACACAAGCGGATAACCTCCGCAGCCAGCAGCTTTATCGCTCCCTCGGTTTTCAACCCACAGGCCAGCGTTTTTCGCTCCTCGAAACCAAACTACCTTAGCTCAGTTAACTGGGTGGCACTTCTCTGCTGAACTTTTTTATCATTCGAGTCATCGTCTAGAGTCGATATACTTCTGGTCTGCATCGCTTATGCAATATTTGAAGCCAGAAAGCTCTGCTTCCGGTTGTAGGCTGCGCTTTGAGGCCTGCACGTTAACCTCCCGCAGGTTTGAACCCTGCGGGAGGTTATGGGAGTCGGGTGTTTGATGGCGGCGGGCTGACACACGGGTCGGACCCGACGATTTATTAACGTTGTGAAGCTGGGTCCTGTAAATCCGCTTGGTCATCCACGCTATTTTAAGGAGAACCCTATCATTGCAGGTCCCATGGCTGACCAGAACCGAAGCTGACAGAAGCTGCTCCCCTCCAGGCAATAACACCAATTCCAATAGAGGAAATATGTAGACTTTTATGACCTGCTATGGTATGTTTTGAAAATATTTAATTTGGAGGGAACATGGGAAAACGGGAAGAAATTCGCGAAAAACGTCAAGGTGAACAACGGAGGAACCTCGTCGTTGGCATGCTTGTTATAGCAGGGGTCGTGATCCTCATCTCTGCATTGGTTATCTTCCGCTCCCAAGCCCAGATCCAAAGCATCATCACTCCAACGGCTATTGATTTCCCACAGAGTGAGGGGCTGGCGATGGGAGATCCAAATGCGCCAGTGGTCATCGAGGAATTCTCTGATTTCCAATGTCCGGCCTGTCTGTTCTTCCACGAAGAAACACTTGAGCAGGTCGTCGATGAGTATGTCAAGACAGGGGATGTTTATTACATCTTCCGACCTTTCCCATTCATCGGTAAAGAATCGCAGGCAGCGGCTCTCGGAGGTTACTGCGCTGCGGAACAAGGACTCTTCTGGGAATATTCCAATATCGTCTTTGCCAATCAGATCGGCGAGAACGCGGGAAGTTTTACCTCCGCGCGATTGGAAGCGATGGCGGATATCATCGGGTTGGACGCCGACTTCGCGAAATGTTTATCTGAAGGACGCTATCAAGACCTGGTTGACGCCGATTTTCAAGCTGCTCAGGACGCGGGGGTCGATTCAACACCCAGCTTTCTTATCAATGGTGCGCATTTATCCGGCGCTCTCCCATTTGAAACTTTCCAGGGCTATATCGAACAAGCTCTCTTAGAGAATTAGGTGCTAATCCTTAGAAAGACTGAGCGGGTGCCTGGTATTGTACCGGCACCCGCTTTTTTGATTAATTCACAGGTCGGATAGCTGCGCAACCCCACACGCGGCATGATCATCCCTGGAGTGCTACTTCCCACTACATTAAACCGAAGAATCGCAGGATCACTACCGCCAAGGGTGTGATTATGAGTGCTGGCAAGATATTCGCCGTTCGTATCGGTCGCAGCTCAAGCAGCGTCCCTATCGCCAAACCGATTAGAAGCACCCCGCCAACGACCGAAAGCTCCGCCAGCATCACTGGATCGAAAAATCCCTCGATGTACGCCGCGGCCAGCGTCAACCCCCCCTGGTAAAAGAGGATGATCACCGTCGAGAACAACACTCCAATACCAAAGCTAGACGCTAACGCAAGAGATGCAAAACCATCCATAACCGACTTTATTGCTAGCAATTCGTAATTTCCTGTCAGGCCATCCTGGAGCGATCCCAGGATTGTCATCGGGCCAACACAGAAGAGCAGGCTGGCGGAGACAAACCCGCGGATGAAACGACTGCTCTGCGTGACATCCCCCGAACCACTCGCGAAGCGTTTCTCTAGATAGGCGCCCAGCGACTTCAAACGCGCTTCCAGGCGCCACCATTCTCCGAGCATCACACCGATAAGCAAACCGATCAGAGGCAGAAGAATATTTTCCCCCTCTACGCTAGTACCACGGATGAATAACTCGGCACCGATCGCAAGCGTAAAGACCCCCAATACATTGATCACACCCTCACGAATCCGCTCTGGAAAACGGACGCCGAACAGAAGCCCGGCGGCGCTGCCGATCAGAACCGTGACAATGTTAATCCATGTCCCAGTCATCATTCTCTCGATTTAGCGATCGTGGGTTTATCTATGCCCGCGGTCTCGTTTTCCCAGAGGGAGAGCACGAAGCAAAGGCTGGAGAGTCGGTTCAAGTACGGCAACAGGGTCGGGTTGGAGAGCTTGCTCTCGTGATCGAGCCGCACGACTTGCCGCTCAGCGCGGCGCACAACCGTTCTTGCGAGGTCCAGCGCGGCGGCTGGAAGCGATTCCCCGGGCAGGATAAAATCTTTGGGCATATTTACTCGGTCTCCGAAAGATTGCACCTGTTCCTCGATCCAAGTGAGCCGTGATGCCTCGAGACGTTGAAAACGCTCCTCCTCTCCAGGAACAGCGGCAAGCTCTACCATGATTGTGTAGAGATCCTTTTGTACTTCATGGATCACGGAAATCGTTTCCTCAGAAAGCGCGGTCGCTCGAGATAACCCAAGTGCTGCTGAGGCTTCATCGACCGTCCCGAAGGCTGTCGGCCGCAGGTGATATTTGGGGACTCGCTCGCTGCCGAGCAATCCTGTCGATCCGTCATCCCCTTCACCAGAGTAATAATCAGGCATGCCCTGATTATAGTATCGCTTTGAGATTTGGGCACTCCTGGCATGTAATGCGAATATCGAGCATGAAGGGGGAGCATTGAGGGGGTTTAACCTGATTCGCAAATGGAGCACCTTCCTGGCCGGCTTGCTAATGGGTCTGGCATCGACAGGGCTAATTCTGCTTCTCATCCGCCAACCGAGACAATACCCGATTGAACTCCTGCCACCGCCCACCCCGGGTCCGCTGTCCGTCCATGTAGCTGGCGCTGCTGAACACCCGGGTGTTTATCTCCTGCCACACGGCTCGATCGTTCGGGATGCGCACGATGCAGCCGGTGGACCGACGGCCAGCGCGGATCTCGACAGCATCAACCTGGCGGCCGACCTCGAGGATGGTCAGCGGGTCTACGTCCCGCAAATGACAGCTTCAGGAACTTCAACGGGGGAGGAAATCCTCCCCTCCGAGATCGACCCTGAGCAGATGATCAACATCAACACCGCCAGCGCCGCGGAGCTTGAGCTGCTCCCGGGGATTGGACCCAGCCTGGCGAAGAAGATCATGGATCATCGCTCGGCCAATGGTCTCTTCAACACAGCCGACGATCTGCTCGCTGTATCGGGAATCGGCCCGGCGAAAGTAGAGCAAATCCAAGACTTGATAACCTTCCACTGACTTCGCCCGGTTTTACGTGCGCAGACCCAGGCATTATTGTCCAATTAATGGTGACTTTCCTATTAGGCATCTTTCACCCCCTTGGGGACATTCTAATTAATCCTTTGCATATTATGATAGTTTTAGCAAATTCCTGACGATCTTCTGTGACTTCCCCTGAGTGAATACCGGCGCCGGGTTAGAATCTTGAGAGCGCATGAACGCCCAATCATCTCCAACCCGAGGGCTCCAATAGAAAGGCTTTGAGTTCCACTATTTACCCTTTTGTAATACGATAAGAAATAATGATGGGTATTCATTAGTTAGCCCGCCTGAGGCTTTCATAAGATTATGAATCCAATAAGAAACTCAGCTAAAGCTCTAATTGTAGAGAACAATAATCTACTTCTTTTAAAACATGTTGATCAACTTGGTTTTTGGTACACGATTCCGGGAGGAGGTCAGAATCCTGGAGAAACATTGGTTGAAGCATTACGTAGAGAATGTCTTGAAGAAATTGGAGTCGAGATTGATATTGGTGACCTTCAATACATCCGCGAGTATATAGGATCCAATCATGAGTTTCACGAGCATGACGGAGACGCACATCAGGTTGAATTCTTGTTTGAATGTTCAATAAGAGATGGCAATATGCCAAGATTCGGTTCATCTCCAGATGAGTCTCAAATAGCTGTTGAGTGGATACCATTGCCTGATCTTGGGAATTTCCGAATCTATCCAAAGATACTTGCCAAAATCCTTTTTGAGAGGGATTTAGCCCCTATCAGATATCTTGGTGATGTGAATTGAATTGTGAGCTTGTGTTGAACCATTCGTTGGAGACGGCCGCACTTGCCCTCAAGGTTGTATGATTGAGTTGCTGGGATTGCCGGTCATGGACCTATCCCCGGCACCTCCCCGCAAAGTTCGTGGGGCTGCGCAGGCATGATACGACATATGCAGATTTTCACGCATCAATCTGGAGGTGAAGTATGCGTCAGATTAACATTGAGACTTGGCCACGACGCGAGCATTTCAAGGTTTTTAACGCCTATGACTATCCACACTTCAGCTTGTGCGCAAATGTAGACCTGACAGCGTTCTATTCCTTTGTTAAGCAGCGTGGCATTTCTTTTACCGTGGCGACAGTGTACATACTCGCACGAGCAGCGAATGCGATCCCCGAGTTCCGTTATCGCATTCGAGCGGGAGAAGTGGTTGAGCACGCTATCGTTCACCCTTCTGGAACTATTCTAACGGGCGATGATCTGTTCACGTTCTGCACGTTTGATTATATTGAGGACTTCTCAGAGTTTTCAGTGGGTGCTGCCGAGAGGATTGCTTATGTGAAAGAGGATCCCACGCTGATAGACAAACCTGGGCGAGATGACTTGTTGTACATGACGGCGATCCCCTGGGTGTCGTTCACAAGTTTTATGCACCCGCTTCATCTGCATCCAGCAGATTCTGTGCCCCGGTTTGCGTGGGGCAAGTTCTTCGAGGAGGGCAAGGCCTTGAAGATGCCCTTGAGTGTGCAAGGTCATCATGCACTGATGGATGGTTTGCACGTCGGGAGGTACTTCGCCGAAGTGGAAGATTACCTACATCGACCGGAGGCCGTGCTAGGTGAAGCATAGGTACGCGGAATTTCGCCATCCAATCCCCACTCCACTTCGTTTAAGGGTAGGTGTCCGTCTGGATGCTCCGCTGGACTTTATGAAGTTCAAACTCGATAGCCAAATCAATTCGTCTATGATAAATTAAAAAACCCTCAAGTTTTTAGCTTTTCTTTCCCCTATCCCAATTTAACTGCGCCAAAAATGCACCGAAAAGCTAAAAAACATCTAAAAAGGACACTCGAAACCAAAATTCCCCTGGATATAGAATAGGTAATTGTATGAATATTCGGAATTATACTCCGAATATTCATGGTATAATCTCATTATGATAAAGAGAACTTTTTACATTTCTAGCCTCTCCACTGCAATAAACCGATCCCCAATTACAGCTCTGCTCGGACCGCGTCAATGCGGAAAAACGACTCTTGCCCGTCTGCTTATGAAGGAACAGAGAGCTGTGTATTTTGATTTAGAATCCATCCCTGACCAAAGGCGATTAGAAAACCCGGAATTAATATTAGGCAACCTGGAGGGGCTGGTTATCCTTGATGAAATTCAACTTATCCCCAGTCTTTTCCAAGTTCTTCGTGTGCTTGTTGATAGGCCTGATAATAAAGCACATTACTTGATCCTCGGCAGCGCTTCCCCTGATGTCATTAAAAATACCTCAGAGACATTGGCAGGTCGGGTTGAATTTATTGAGCTGAGTGGTTTCGATCTGGGAGAGATTGGTAAGGAGAACTGGGAATCACTTTGGTTGCGCGGCGGCTTTCCAATATCTTATCTGGCAGATTCAGAAAAAGATAGTCTTGCCTGGAGAGAAGGTTTTATCAGGACTTTTCTGGAACGAGATATTCCTCAATTAGGCATTAATATTTCTGCTGTTGCAATGCGGCGATTCTGGACAATGCTAGCCCATTATCATGGACAAACTTGGAATGCATCGCAGCTGGGGCGGTCCATGGGGTTAACTGACAAGACAGTGCGTTCTTATCTGGATATCCTTACTGGTACGTATATGGTTCGCCAATTACAGCCATGGATCGCCAACCTAGGCAAGCGACAGGTAAAATCACCGAAGGTCTATTTTCGCGATAGCGGATTGCTTCATAGTCTATTGGAAATCACCGATAGTCACAGTTTGTTCGGGCATCCAAAGGTTGGTGCTTCTTGGGAAAGCTTTGTGATTGAGCAAGTCCTTCAATTTGTGCGCCCCAATCAAGCGTATTTCTGGGCTACACACAATGGTGCAGAAATTGATTTGCTGTTTTCTGATCAGGGAAAAAATTATGGTGTAGAGGTCAAACTCAACGAGGCACCCAAGATTACACCCTCGATGCATACTGCTCTCACAGAATTGAAATTGGAACACCTATGGATCATTTACCCGGGCAAAGAAGTCTATTCCGCTCATGAACAGATCTCGGTTGTGCCCATAAGCCAGATCGACAGGTTGCCCTTTTAAGCTGATTTACCAGTTCAATATAGCTTGGATTCAACTACCAAGTGCAACAGTGGATGAATGAATAAAGCCCTACAGTAAAGCGGAAATCCCTGCCCATCAAGAGTTATGCAGGGAGCAGGTGAAAGAACAGGTGACATCGTTGGATCTGGACGCCGAGTCGGGTTTCCACTGGCTGCCATTTGATAAGCTGGAGCTTCAAATTTACAACATACAGCATATACAGCAGCACACAGGAGAGCTGTGTGAACGGTTGGGCGCAAAGGGAGAAATTGAGGTGGACTGGGTTGGGATGAACCCTGACGGATCCAGAGCGAACTAACCTCATCCAATCTTGCCCGCGTAAACCTGGCATGGATAATCGCCTACGATGCCCGAATTGCCAGGAGTCGAAGCGATCGCGAAAAATCTTCGCGGGGGGAAGGGCTCACCAACGGACTTGGTCCACTTCATAGAGGTAAGCTGGAATTATCGAGATCTTGACTTCACCCTGCGTATCATCCGTTCAATTTGCTCATTCGTGTTGATTGCGGTAATTTCGATGCTCGGATTGTTTCGAGAGAAAACTCTGAATATCTCATCTGAAAACGCTTGCCCAATTGTATCCACATCGCTGAAATCTAAAGAGACCTCCTGAAACTCATGAAACCGGGCCAGCAGGCGCCTGGCTTGGGACCTAGAGACCAAGTTCTCATCTCCGAAAGTAGCCAGAGCAACTGGGACGTCAGTCTTAGAGAATGTATATTCAAAATCATCTGAGATGTAGATGTCAAAGACCTCTTGGATGGTTCGATTTGAGAGTGTGCTTATAGTCATGCTGACAGTTGTTCCCCCTTCTTCGCTTCCAGATTCTTGCAGTCTGGAGATGTCAGTATCCATGGGTGAGTAGAATAATCCCTCTGAAAAGACTACAAAGTTATCAAACATCCTGGATGCGAAGAAAATGCCCTCACCAGTGTGACGACTCGGATCGGTAGTGAGCTTTCCCTTCGACAACTCAAGAATCGCCTGCCTCGGCTCACCAAGGTGAAGATCTCTCTGAATCTTCTTGAATATCCCGATGCCATCGTCTATCACAAGGAACGCAACCCTTGCAGCGGACTGTTCCACATGAATCTCAGCTGCAGTACCTTCCGAATGATCGATAACATTGTTGATCATTTCGCTCATTCCATATTCGCAGATGCTCATTACATTTCCTGGGATCCCCTTCAGCATTGGACGTACGAGATGTCGCCACACCTTATCTTCTTCAACATCGGTCGATAGGCTAAATGAGAAGGTTTCATCAACGAGGTGCTTCAACTCATAGTGACGATCCCGGGTTTTGCCGTGAGCGACAATTGCCCTTTCATCTATCAGTTTCTGGATATGACGCAAAACTGCCGGGCGTGTTATATCGAATTGATCCGAAGTTAATAGTGTAATATCTCTTGGATGATTGGCAATATTTTCCAAGATGAAGGCACGAATTTCTATTGATTTTTTCCTTGGCTTTCTCATTTCTAAACATCACCCCAATTTATTATAAACATTTGCAGTAAGTATTATAAACTATTTTATGATTTATTGTCAACATTATAGGATGCTTTTATAAACATTTAATGGGTGGATTGAAGCTATTATAAGCTTAGTAGGGATTAATGAGGTCCAACCAAACAGGATAATAAATAAACCGCCCCAGTCCATACACGGTGGGAGGTCCAGCATCCGCTTCTTATCCGCGGGTGAGGATCGACTGAATCAGCTCCCACTAACCTCGTTCAATCTTGCCCACGTAAACCAGGCATGTATAATCGCCTACGATGCCCGAACTGCCTGAAGTCGAAACGATTGCGAAAAACCTTCGTGAGGGGAACGGCTCGCCGCCGATCCCCGGTCACCGCATTGTCAACTTCTCTACGGATTGGCCGCGGCACGTCGAACACCCCTCCTTTCGCACCTTCAAGAGGCGGATTAAAAACCGCGAAATCGTCGATGTGAAACGACGGGGTAAGTACCTTGTTTTTCCACTCGACCGTGAAACGCTCCTGATCCACCTGCGCATGAGCGGCGATCTACGCCTGGCTCCCACCCAGGACCCGAAAGACCGATTCGATCACACATCATTCAACCTGGATAACGGCTGGGACCTGCGTTTCAGCGACGCCAGAAAATTCGGTCGGGTCAGCCTCCACACGGATCCCGAAGTGGTCCTGGGGCGATTAGGACCCGAGCCTCTCGCTCCAGACTTTACACATGAACAACTCGCGAATATGCTCCATGCAAGAAAACGCTGCCTGAAACCTCTCCTTCTGGATCAATCTTTCCTGGCCGGAATGGGAAACATCTACACGGACGAAGCCCTGCATCAAGCCGGTCTCCACCCGCTCAGGAGAAGTGACCGCCTTTCAAATGCCGAGGTCAAAAGACTCTGGAGGAACATTCGTGAGTCGCTCGAGATGGGCATCCGCCACAATGGCGCCAGCATCGACTGGGTCTTTCGTGGGGGTGACTTCCAACACCATTTTCGTGTATATAAACAAGAAGGGGAACCTTGTTTTAATTGCGGCACGCAAATCCAACGCACAGTCGTCGGGGGGCGTGGCACGCACTTCTGTCCACGCTGTCAGCCGGAGGACCAACCATGAACAGCCAATTGATGATCGGAGTCCTATTAATCGCCGCAGGTATTCTTTTAGCGGTGGTCGCCTATTGGGTAATCTCAAGCGGCGGATCAGCCAAGAAGCCGGAATCCGCGGACGAGGCAAATGGTGGAGAAGAGCCCACAGCAGCGATGATGGCAACGGACGTTCCCGATCCTTTACCGTTGGACAACGAAGATATCTCCGACGACATTCCTGATCTGCCGGATGATGTTCAAGCATCAACCGAGCAGGATGATCTCGAGACGACGGATGAGATCGTTCCTGAGCAGCTCCCCATGGCGGATACTAGCTCCGAATCAGAAGTTGTAGCTAGTGACGAGGAAAAAGACGAAGAGGAGCAAGCCAGTAAACCAGATCTTGAGCCGCAAGCAGGTCCGCGGATATCCATCGCCACACTCCTTCGCGATGATGTGACTGGGCAGCTCATCGTTAAGGTCGGGGATACAGAGTATCACAACCCCGACGATCTCAGAGCATCCAACGATTGGACCCGCGTTGAATTTGCCGCATCAGACCTCCAAGCCTGGATAATAAAAGATGCACCGAGTCAGCCCATGGTCGAACTCGAGCCCGGACCTGTTGAGCCAAAACCCACGAGTATGATCGAACAAATAAATGTCATTCTCCAGGAGAAGATCGAATCTTCAGATCGTTCTCATCTTGGCGTACGCCTGCTGGAGAGCCCCAGCGGAGCTGCACGCGTTCTAATCGGTGTGCAGAGCTATGATCTTGCTGACGTTCCGGATGAGGATATCCGACAGCTTATCCAGGAGGCGGTTGCCATCTGGGAAGCGGACCAATAATAAATCAATCCAGATAAATCGGTGTGAGGTGCTTTCGCCCGTCTTCTTCGCCAAGACGGGCGATGGTTATTTGAGGGTCGTGCTGGAAGAAAAGCCAGGCTTCATTTTCCAATGCCCAACGCTGCCAGTGCTGTTTCGTGCGAATATTCTCCAAGGGGTAGACATCGTAAGCGGTGAGCCACGAAGTGCGCGCCATTTGAACGCCGTAGGAGGCCATATCCGCTACAAAGAGACCGCGCCAATCACCATCCTGCAAAAGGACGGATTGATGGCCGCGAGTATGCCCGGGAGTCACAACACAGTGAACACCATCGGTCACCCTGGTGTCACCATGAAGAAGTCTAAGCCGCCCCTGCGTGAGAAGGGGTGCAAAATTTTGCCCAAAGTAAGTCCCCCGAGTTCGTGCATCGGGATGACTTGCCTCTGCCCATTCCATCCGCTGCACCCAATACTCCGCCCGTGGGAACACCGGTCGCATTTCTCCATCGATCAACCCGGTATTCCCGGCGCAGTGGTCGGCATGCAGATGAGTATTTATCACGATATCAACATCATCTGGAGCCACACCTAAAGAAGCGAGATTCCCAATAAGCCCGCCCCCCTCTCTCTCCAATCCCCATTGCAATGCTTCATCTTCCGAGAGTTTATTCCCGAGCCCGGTGTCTATGAGAATGATCTTTCCCTGTGAACGGACCAGCAAGCAATTCAAGACCATCGGAATCAAGTTTTCAGCTGTTGGCGTTATGTGGCGCTCAAAGAGATTCCGAGGGACTAACCCAAAAGGACCGCCGGCATCTACCCAAACCGTGCCATCATGCAGGACAGCGATTTCAAGCTCACCAATCCTGTGCATAGATTCTACGACCTCCAGAATAAACTGACGAACTCCGACTCTAATTGGCTAACCCTGTGGGGGTCGAGAAAGGCTGCTTGAACCGCAGTTAATGCAAACCCCTTCAACGACTCTAAAGACAAGCCTAGATGGTCGACGGCGTGTTGATACTCGAGGGACAGTGTGGTGCCGAAGATTGAGGGGTCATCTGTAGTCAGAACAGTCTGCAATCCCGCCTGTACCATCTGCGGGAGTGGGTGTGCATTAAGCGAGGGGATGACCCCGGTCAGATAATTGCTGTCTATGCTCACCTCAAATGGAATTCCTCTCTCGCGTGCCAGAGACACAACTTGCGGGTCATCCAGGACACGAATTCCATGTCCGATACGATCCGTCTCCAGCTCGAGAATTGCGTGGCGTACGTTTTCCGCGCCAGCCCACTCTCCAGCATGGATGGTCAGACCAAGTCCGGCCTGTTTCGCGCTTGCCAATATCGACTGAAATGGCTGGGCGGGAAACTCGACCTCATCACCGGCAAGATCCAACCCTACAACTCCATCGTGAATATGGTCCGCCGCAATTCGAGCTGCTTCCTCGGCGACTTCGAGCGATTCGTGGCGGTTTACACTGACAATCAACCCGACTTCAATTCCGTGTGCGGAAGCAGCTTCTGCGGCAGCGTCTATCACCCACCGCGTCACATCTTCCATATCGAAAACACCGGATTGAACCAGCGCGGCCGGGGTGAAACGCAATTCGAGATAGCGTACTTGGTCTCGTGCAGCGTCCTCAACAGCTTCAACCGTGATCCGTTGAATGATTTCCGGTGAGCGGAAGAACAGACGGATATTCGTAAATTTAGAAAGGAAATGCTCGGGGTCTTTTGGATCCCCATCGACGAGCTGTACGAGCCTTCGTAGGGATTCGATGTCTTTCGGAAGCGGCAGGGATGCCTCGTGCACAATCTCGACCATCGTCTCGAGGCGTATGGATCCCTCGAGATGACGATGGAGGTCAACCTTTGGTAGCTCCAGTACCTGCTTATCAATTATAGTGGAATGATCCTTCAATTGGCTTCCTTGCCTACCCGGGAATAGAGCAGTGGTTGAGACGTCACCTGGAAATATCTTATCCGCAGTGACCGGCACGGTGAGTGTACTAGCGCCGGGGTCGGTCGGTAATCTGGCTTAAGGACTACTTACGTTTGCGCTTCCGTTTGCGTTTCTTGCCCGGCTTCTTGGTAGTGCTATCGGGCTTGTCATCATCAGCCACCGGCCCTCTAGGAGCAGGTGCTTGCTTTGCAGTTGTTGAAGAACTCGGTGTGGTTCGCAGCCGGAACATATGGACGACAACACCCGCCCGAATGGAAGCCAGGAGTACGTTAAAGAGGTCGAATGCCCGGCTCTTATACTGCACGAGCGGATCACGTTGACCATAGGCTTCTAAGCCTATTGAGGTCCTGAGCGCCTCCATCTGTGTGAGGTAATCCACCCACTCTCGATCGCCGACGGAAAGGAAAAGTTCTCTATGGGCACGTGCTAACGCCTGGCTTCCCAATACATTGGAGATCATCTCACGTGCGTCCGCGGACAAGGATGAAAGTGGACCTTGCCCGGCGTATTGATCGAACGCTTCCTGCCCAAGTGCGGTTCGTAATTGATCCTGGGACCGCGATTCCAATTGATCCAACTTCGATCCGGCAAGCCGCGAGAATGCTGCGTTCCCAAGTAGTTTTTTCAAGGACTCTTGAGCGCCTTCAAGATGCCGTACAATCTGTTCTGTGAGCTCGTCCGGATCACGGTCCGCGATGAGATTAGCAGCATAGAATGGATAGGTTAGGCGGGCGACCTTAACCGATTGGCGCTGGTGTGTTTTCCGATCGAAAAAGCTGCGTTGACCATAGCTCATCTGGATCAGAAAACGGATTCTCTCCCGCGCGTCGAGCGTTGAATTTTCCCGTAGGGCATTCTGCAGATCTGTCTCGATTTCACCTATGATCTGCCCTGAGCGAGCTTCCCATACACTCTCTATCGCGTTTTGCAGATCTTCTGATGCTTGATCCCAATCGATGGATGCTGAGACGCTTGGCTGCAGATTCAAGCTTTCCCCAATCCTGCGTTCAACCGCCTGTATCAAACCGGCCCAGATGCGTAAACCGAAACTGGCCTCTACCATCTCCTGGATTCGTCGCTGGAAACTTTGTGGATCTTCGCGCACCTGCTGTAAAGTTTTATCATCCATCTGGATGCGTAAACCTGCTGCTTGCTCGACTGCCTCCAGCAAACCGCGAGGGTCGATGTCTCTCCCCTCTTCTTCGGCTTCATAAATCGCAGCATCGACTGCCATCTCTGCGATTTCGACACGCTGCTCAATCTGGTCATCCAGACGCTCAAGGGCATTGGTCAACTGCTCGTCAACTGCTCGCTGCAAGTGAACTTTATTCGCGTCCAACGATCCTCGAGCGATTTCTAGGAGACTCTGTTTCAATTCATCCGCTTGGGAGAACCCTTCTAATGGAGCGAGGAGCTCGCTCAACATGAAGGACGGATAGGGTTCTTCGCTCTCAAGTCCGATTGTCGGCTGGGTCTCCTCCAGCCAGGCAAGCAGCTTCCAGGGTCCCTCGGGATCGGCAAGCGCTATTTGGACATGCTCTTCAACCTCAGTGCGCAGCATCGAGGCGATATCATCGCTTAAACTGTCCTTCGTGAAGACCCGGTTGCGTTGATTGTAGAAAACTTCGCGCTGTTGATTGAGTACGTCATCATAATCGAGAAGATGCTTCCGGGTGTCAAAATTCGCACCCTCAACCCGAGTTTGAGCTTGTTCGATCGTTCGGTTCACAATTTTATGAGCGATCGGAACTGCATCATCGATATTGAATCGCTGCATGAGGTTCGCCACTTGTTCGCCGCCGAAAAGGCGCATTAACTCGTCTCCCAGGGAGAGGAAGAACTGCGAAGAGCCTGGATCGCCCTGCCGGCCTGCGCGACCGCGCAGCTGGTTGTCGATGCGCCGTGATTCGTGCCGCTCTGAGCCAATCACATGCAGACCGCCTACATCCCACACACGCTTGCTATCCTCTATGAAGCGTTTCAGCTGCTCGATTTCTGCTTCGTAGATTCCAATCGCCTCTTTATCCGCCTTCTCCAATGCCTTGAGTCGCTCACCCAAACTCATGTTCTCAGGATCCTGAACCCCGATCCGCCGCAAAACACGATTCACCGCGGCGAGGATTTCCTCTGCGATCTCGCCCCCGAGCTTGATGTCTACACCTCGCCCGGCCATATTCGTGGCGATGGTCACCGCGCCCAATGACCCTGCCCAGGCGATGATGGCTGACTCCTCATCATGCTTCTTCGCGTTCAAAACATTATGCGGAACTCCGCCCTTCAGAGCTTCAGTCAGCCTCTCGAGATCAGATGGGGCAAGTTCCAAGATCTTCAATAGCCGCTCGAGATTTTCCTCGCGGGTGGAATTGAGCGAGATATCCAATTCACGACCGAACGGACGCAGAGTGGGGGATTTAACCTCGGGAAGCGGATGGTAGAGAGGTTTCAAAGCATCAACCCGCATACCATCATCAGGTATATCATGCGCCTCCAAGTAAGCATCACGAAGGATCTGAACATTAGCCAGGGTTTGAAGCGCATCTGCCCGTAGGCGTGATGAGAGACGTTCTGAAAGTTCCACAGAAGTTGTACCAACGAGGAGCGGTTGCCCCAGCGTGTGCCGTCGTAAAATCTCCAGGGTAACCGCCCGAAGCTTCGCTTCTTCGGTTCGGAAAACGATATCCGGGTAATCTTTACGGCGCCAAAATATCGGGTTTTGATCCTGGTCGTCCACACGAGTGTAATAGACGAAATTGCTGCCGTTGTCAGAGTAAGCAATTTCATCCAGATCCGTATCTGGCTGCATTACGATGAATTCCAGATTGGTTGGAAGCGGGATCACATCAACATCATATATTTTGCTGAACTCCTCGGCTTCCGTCACAGCAGTTCCCGTCATGCCCGCCAACTTATCGTACATGCGGAAGTAATTCTGCAAAGTGACCGTGGCATAAGTTACATTTTCTTGTCGAACGCGAACTCCCTCTTTGGCCTCAACTGCCTGGTGCAATCCGTCGGACCAGCGCCTGCCGGCCATCATGCGACCAGTGAATTCATCAACGATGATTACGCGGCCAGCTTGAACGACGTAATCTTTATTCCGTTTGAAGAGATACTCTGCACGCAGCGCCTGCTCCAGATGCCCGAGCAATCGAGCCTGCTCCGGAGTAATGTCCTCAGGACGATCCGGATCGCGAATGGTTGTCTTGAGCAGCTGCTCGACATGGTTTTCGCCAATCTCAGTGAGCGCCACTGTCCGGTCCTTCTCGTTGGCCTCAAAATCCTCGGCGTTAAGTTGTTTAACCACTTGAGCCATCTGGACATAGAGCCCGGGATCATCATGTGATGGACCGGAGATAATCAAGGGTGTTCTGGCTTCATCGATGAGGATGTTGTCCACTTCATCGAGAATGGCGAAATAATGTCCGCGCTGCGACCGTGCTTCGAGCGTGCGGGCCATATTATCCCGCAAGTAATCGAAACCGAATTCGTTGTTGGTTCCATAGGTCACATCAGCCGAATACGCTTCTTTCCGATCGACCAGGCGCAGTTGATGGACATCCTCCTGGACAGAATCCAAGTCAGGGTCGTAGAGAAACGCCTTACGGCCATGCTCGGTTCGGGAAGCTTCTTGCAGTACCCCTACGCTCAATCCTAAAAAGTGAAAAACTGGACCCATCCAGCGGGCGTCGCGCCGCGCAAGGTAATCGTTAACGGTGACCAGATGAACACCCTGTTCTACCAAGGCGTTGAGGTATATCGGCATCGTGGCCACCAGGGTTTTCCCTTCCCCCGTCTTCATCTCGGCGATTTGACCTCGATGGAGAACGATTCCGCCGACAAGCTGGACATCGAAATGCCGCAACCCAACCGTACGAATCGCAACTTCACGTACAACCGCAAAGGCTTCAACGAGCAAGTCGTCGACAGTCTCGCCCTGCTGCAAGCGCTCCTTGAATTCGCCGGTTTTTGCTTTTAACGCCTCGTCCGGAAGAGCCTGCAATCCTGGTTCAAGAGCGTTGATCTCATCAACCATCTCGCGATAATGATCCAGTATTTTTTGGATGGGATCGCCGCTGATGGCTCTCGCAATATTCTTAAACATACTTTTTAACCTCTCCGGGCGAGATTATAGCATAGGGGTTGCCAACACTAAGGGATGGCCACAGTGATGAGTTGTCACGCTGACACGAAGCGCATGAGGAGGCGAAGGGAACCTCAGCATGAAATCGTCCTGTCCTATTAAAGTTGAATTTCAACTGGACACCTGCCCCTGACGCCTGTGAAGACCTGGAAACCCATCCCTTGACGCCTGAATGCTTGAGAATACAATAGTCTCAAGGGGCGGTGGCGGAATTGGCAGACGCCGGGGACTTAAAATCCTCTGAGGGAAACCTCGTGTGGGTTCGACTCCCACTCGCCCCACCAAATCAATTCTTGACATGCCGCACCCGAGATCGGATTCTGTGAATATATCTTGGGCAAGCGCAGTGTAACCCTTGAGCGGAGGTTGATCATGGTAAAGGGAATCCGGACTATACTCCTGAGTTCAGTGCTGCTCTTGCTGGTTGGCTGCACACTACTGCCCAGCGTATCTGCTCCCACACCCTTCACATTTCCCACACCTAACCTTACCCACACTTCCATCTTCGCCGAGATCCCTACGTCTACCAGTACACCGCCAATCCTACCGCCAGTTCCAACGGGGACCGTCACACCAAGCGGGCCAACCCCCACAACCGATCCGGCGGTGACGAATACTCCCAACCTCACCCCAATCCCAACAGATGTTCGCCCGAATGGCTCTCCCGTGACGGCGGTTTACCTGAGCGCTGCTCCGGTGATCGACGGAGTGCTCAACGAGTGGTCATCGACTGCTTATCGCGCAGAGAAAACCGTTCCCGGTGCCGGCTCGAATTGGACCGGTCCAAGCGATCTTTCTGCCACATACTACATCGGCTGGGATGCGAATGCCCTCTACATCGGCGTAAGCAGAACCGATGATGTAATCGTTCAGATTTCAACGGGCTACAACATGTATAAAGGTGACGATGTCGAAATTCACCTCGACGTAGACCTGCCCGGCGACTTCTCCTCTGTAACCATGAGCGCTGATGACTACCAGATGGGGCTCTCGGCAGGCAACTTCGGAACACTCACTGAAGAGGTTTACCTCTGGTTCCCGCGAAGCCTGCAACGGAGCTTATCCACCGTCGAAATGAAAGCCCGTAGCACGACGGCTGGCTACGATATGGAAGCGAAAATACCCTGGTCCGTGTTCGGAATCAACCCTGATGAAGGCGACCGCTACGGATTCGCACTCTCGCTTTCGGATAACGACTTGGCGGGAGTAGCAACGTGGCAGTCCATGGTATCGAGCGTATCGACGCGCAGGGTGGTCAATCCAACAACCTGGGGAACTCTGATCCTCGCCAGCCCAACAGCGGAGTAACCCCCTAATTACGTCATTATCTATGACGTGTTGTGAACGATTGTTTTCTGTAATTGTGTACGGGGCGACCCATGGGTCGCCCCGTACAATTTATATATAAGGGGGGCTAATAACGATGAAGTTTCAACACCCTTAAATATTGAGCCCGGAGGTTCAGCTCCGGGCGGAGTAGAGCAGCAAAATTGTGCTACGTCACTCCCATTATTTGGAGGTGAGCTTAAAAAAGAACGGAAGCCAACTCGTCCCGATACTGCTGGGTTAACGTGTCTTGATCACCGATGATCGCGAACAGCGACAACAGCACATGTTTAGGTAAGCCGTCGCGGTAATTTTTTTGTTCACGCAAGATATCGAGCATTCCATCCATCGCTGCTGGAAGATTGCCGAGACCTATCAGACGCGCAGCCTGATATAGCTCGGCCGCGAGCGGGTCGTCCAGGTCACTCGTACCGCTCTCCTCAACCTCGGAAAGAAGGGCTGCTAGCGGTTTGTGTCGCTCTGCAATTGCCCATTCATTGCCGGGAGGAAAACCCTCAATTATGCGCAAAGCCTCTTCGCCTTTTCCCTGCATGAGCAAGCTCTCCAGTAAACCCAGCGCAGCTGGCGCATTGGTCTCATCCATTTCGAAAATCTCGCGGAAACTAGTTTCGGCCTGTTCCCAGTGATGAGTCACAAGTAAGCTGCGTGCGTTTTCAACCGCAAGTTCAGCTTCGCTTGACACCAGGTTGCCGATAAAACTCCGCACAACCGGCTCCGGCTGCGCACCTAGAAACTCGGTTTCGACCTGACCTTGTTTAAACGCCTTGACCGCAGGGATACCCTGGACGCCATAGCGAACAGATAACCCTGGGTTTTCGTCGACATTAACCTTCGCCAGGAGAAAACTTCCCCCTGCTTCAATCGCCAACCGCTCGAGCAGCGGCCCCAGAGTCCGACAAGGACCGCACCATGGCGCCCAAAAATCTACAACGACGGGAATTTCATGAGATCGAAGGATCACTTCGCTCTCGAAAGCCGCTTCATTTACGTCCAGAATGTACTCGGAAAAATTCAAAACTTGCTCCTCTTTCGGTTCGTAAAGAACCTACTACACGCTCGTTAGTGCTTCATTAGCGCCGCTATCTCTTTCTGGTTTTACTTCATTAATATTAATGTGCTGCTTGGTTAATATTCTTCGCCCGGATCAATCCCTGCTCCAGGCTGCTCAATCCGCAGGACCTCACCATGAACGTTTATCACAACCCGGAAACCCATCATCCCCAGATACGTGCGCATGTCCTCGGGTAAACCACTCTGGAGCAAAGCATCAAATTGGGCATCCATGTTTTGTAGTGACGTTTCGATCGCAGCCTTCGTGAAGATGTCCTCCTGCCCGATCATCTTCATCGTTCCCTCACTGATGACGTCCTCGTGCCCCTTTACCATCTCCTGCAACTGATCGAGGACCTGCCGATCGACGTGCTCGCTTTCGATATGGCGGAGGAAACCGTCGTCATCAACGACATAAAACGACTCTCCGCCAACAAGAACGATATCCACCCCCCTGTCATCTTCATCAACAACCAGACCTGCAAATAGTGAATGTTGTGCCATCATCAGAATTCATCCCTGCTAGCTACGTATTCAGACGTAATCGGAGACTATGTTAACGCTTAGCTCTTTGAGTGAGCGATTATGAAGAATCTTACCAAATTCAATAGATAATAGGGAAGCGATTTCCAGGTGACGATGGATCAACTGATTCCCAAGAACACCTTGGGGGGTAGAGGTTGGAAATTCATAACGGATTACGCTAGGTTAGGCGAAAAACGGCTTAGGGGTGAACGTATACCAGCGTTCCGATTGAGGCGAAGTTGAAAAGCCATTCCGCATCTGGTGTAAACAAGTTTATGCAGCCATGGCTCATCGGGACACCGAAGTTGCTATGCCAATAGGTCCCATGAAGTGCATAACCCTTGTAGTAATACATCGTATATGGGACGCCGGGCAGGTAATAGCCAGGACCCGCCATGGCGGTGGAGTAGAGCTTTGTATAGACACGAAACTGGCCGGTTACTGTCGGATGAGCTGAAGTCCCAGTTGAAACGATGAAGCTCCTCACAAGATTATTTCCGTCGAAGGCAGTTACACGCTGCTCGCTTAGATCCACGTCGATCCACCGACCTTCATCCGCCAATTGATCGAGCGAGACGTTGAAGGTTGAGAGGTACGAAAGAGCGTGAGTGGGTGTGACCGTTGGTGTAGGCGTTGCTGTCGGTGTCGCCGTTGGCGTCGGTGTTGCCGTGGGTGTATTCGTGGGTGTTGGCGTCATCGTCGCTTTCGCCAAGGGCTCTTGGTAGATTTGCGGCTGCAGAGCAGAGGCGGGTGTGCCTCCCAGCCAGATCCCTACTCCCGCGGCTAAAACCACCGATGAGATGAAGACTCTTCTGGGCAAGATTCGCCGTTGCGCCAGAACATCAAGAGGAGTTATTTTCGGAAGGAGATCCTCGGGTATCCGTGCTTCCCGCAGTGCCGCTTTTCGTTCTCCTGATGGCAGGCGCCTAACCAGCCAGCGAATCGCTTTTTTCGCTGGTTTACTCTTCGGATTGATTTCCAATGCGCGCGCCGCGTATGCCAACCCTGCGCGCGGTTCCGAAACGGCAGCCAACGTCAACCACCCTTTTTCAGAAAGCGGGTCGAGCTTGACCGCCAGGCGCGCAAATCTCCTCGCCTCGGAGATGTCACCCCGGCGGAGCGCCGCATGCGCTCGGTCGGATGGATCCTGTTGGCTGAAATCTGCCGCGGTCATGGTGTAGTCTCCCAAGGGAGGCTGGCGGGCTCATTATTCACATAGCAAAGTATGCCGTCCGCGATCCCACGTGCCGCTTTCTCTGGCTGAGAAGTGAGGAAATCCCGATCAAGATAGAGAAATCCAGTCTCGATGATCGCTGCTGGTGTCTGGCTGTGGATCTCGCGGAAGGTGTGATATTCCGTCATATCGCGTGTGATGCTGCCTGCATGGAAATTTAAATCGGTCGCCCTGTAATAACGATCAATAATGCAATCAACCAACCGTTGTGATTTATCTGGAACAACGGTGTCTAGCGCACTGACAACTTTATATCCGGTCGCATAATCGTTAATTGGGATGCAGGAATCGGCATGGATGGAAACTAACGCCACCGCCCGATATTCAAAGAGCCGCGAGTCGAACTCCTCCAGGACATCTACTTGCAGCCCCGCTGCTTCGAGTGCTTGTGCGGTAAGATATCCCACGTTGGTGTTAACTTCCAGCTCCGTCAAGCCATCCTCGCAAATTGACCCGGGATCACCGTCGCCAGTATTTGGGTTAATCCCTGAATGCCCTATGACCAATCCAATTCGTAGTTCGGTCTCCTCCGGGGCAGAGGGCACAAATGCTGAAGGGCCATTCTCCTGTGCCCCACCTTCCAGGGCGGCCGCGAATTGATTCGCCAGTTCCCCGGGGTTCAAACTAGCGGGCGTCCATGCTGTAAAAAGCGTCGCCAGGATTCCGGCGATGATAAACGTCACCGAAAGATGGCGTAGAATTTGGCGTGTTATCGGCTGCTCGTTGGCATCCGTACTGCGGAAGCTGCTAGGGCTGCGCATGCCTCTGTTCTCTCAAATAGGTGGCTTGTCATTATATCAGCGGAAGTCACATCAAACTACGTGACTCAAGTACCCAGGCGTATGGTTGAAGGTTTGGAACAGAAATTGCAGATAACTAACTTTACATAAAACAACGCAGATCCCTCTCAAACCTTCCTTATTTAGCGACGGCTTCTCTTTTCCACATGAGCGGCGTACGAACTGACCCCCCAATTACACATTATCCAACCCACAGACTGAATGGCGCGTTCAAGGGTAGAATGGGAAAAGCTTTCCGTTCGAAACTGGGATCATGCATAAGGAAAAAGGATGAAGAACACATTCAGCGAACTTACACGTTCAGAGTTTCAGCGCTACTCGCGCCAGCTGCTACTGCCCGAGATTGGCTTGCAGGGCCAGGAGAGGCTAAAAGCATCATCGATCCTCATCGTAGGCGCAGGCGGCCTGGGTTCGCCCGTCTCCATGTATCTCGCCGCAGCGGGTGTTGGACGAATCGGACTTGTCGATCATGACGTTGTCGAATTAACTAACCTGCAACGCCAGATTGTCCACGGCACTTCTTGGATCGGTGAGCGGAAGGTTCTCTCCGCCCGAGACCGCTTATCAGACATCAACCCGGAAACTGAAGTCGTCGTGTTTGACGAACCATTCACTTCAGAGAATGCTGAGCAGATATCCAAACCCTTTGATTTGCTAATCGACGCCTCAGACAATTTTCCCACTCGCTATCTCATAAATGATCTTTGCGTCCTGACTGGGAAAGCGAACGTTTCCGGCTCAGTCTCGCGTTTTGACGGACAAGTCAGCGTATTCTGGGCAGAGAAAGGCCCTTGCTACCGCTGCCTTTTCCCCGATCCCCCACCGGTGGGTTTAATCCCATCTTGCGCCGAAGGAGGTGTGCTCGGCCTTCTTCCAGGAACAATCGGGACTCTCCAAGCGACGGAGGCTATTAAGCTGCTGCTTGGAATCGGGACATCTCTTATCGGTACGCTGCTCATCTATGACGCCCTGGATATGCGTTTTGAGATGGTCAAATTGAAGAAGAACCCTGAATGCAAGGTCTGTTCGCAAGACCCCTCTATTACACAACTAATTGATTATGAGGCTTTCTGCGGTGTTCCCGGGCACGACAATGACGAGAGCAGTCATGCACCCGATTGGGAAATCGAACCTTCCGAGCTTGCAGAGAGGCTGGCAACCGGCGAACCCGTCCATCTGATCGACGTGCGTGAGCCACACGAGCTGCAGATCTCCACCCTCCCCAACGCCGACTCCATTCCCCTTGGCTCAATGGCGACGCGGATGGCCGAGTTGGATGATGCTGAGGAGATCGTCCTATTCTGTAGAACAGGTACACGCTCCACACGAGCGTTGCACCTCCTAACCGGCGCAGGTTTCCAGAAACCTTTGAGCTTACAGGGTGGCATCAATGCGTGGGCGCGGCAGGTGGATCCGACCCTTCCCGTTTATTGACCAAAGCTTCCTGGGATTTATAGAGTCACGTTCTCCTGCGAATACATGGGGAAAGGTGACGTACTCACATTCACCTTGTAATGCATACTGAGACAACTTATGGTTTAATTCCCTCATCATGACTTGGAAAACTTAGATGGTAATCAAAAGGTGGCATATGCCATTCCGCCCCCAAACCGCAAAAAAGAATGTGCCAAGTCCTTGGTTCCTCATTCCCATACTTTTCTCTGCCCTCGTCGTCGGGTCCTGTGATTCCTTTCCAGGAATGATTCAGAATCCGGATCCACAACAAACCCAGAGCCCAACACCCCCAACTGCTATCCCTTCCAGCCCCACGCCCTCTCCTGAAATCGGACTCATTTCTCTGAATCTAATCCCGGGACAGGCCCCGGATTCGTGGCAGGTGATTGGAATGTTGATTAATAACGCCGAGTTCCCACTTGGTGGAATTTCGGTCACCGTTACTCTGCTCGGGGCAGAAGGGGTTGAATTGGATAAAGCGACAGTGCCGGTGATCCCCGCCAGTCTGTTGCCAGATGAGGAGGCGATATTCGCTTTAGAGTTTGAGGGGACCTTAGAAGTGGTTGACACGACCGCCGAGATCTATGCTGAGCGAATCCCACGCATTCGACGAACCCAGGGCGATATCCAGAACACAACCTGGCAGATAAACTCTGAGGGTGATACGGTGATCCTCGGGCAGATCACAAACCCTGGCTTCTCTCAAGTAAAATTGCTTGACCTCGCCGTTCTCATACTTGATGAAAACCAGGAGCCGATTGGTTACGCTAATCTTGTGGCTTCTTCTAAACATATACCCCCGCGTGAAACGGCTCCTTTTATCGCTTTAGCCGATGGGAGCTTTGAGCCTGATGACCTGGTCTTCTTCCTGGATATGGTTGTAGATACATCTCCTCCAGAACCGGATCTTCAATTTCTAGAGCCGCCAGCGCTCCAATTCACAGACCAGGGTGTGCCCTTCTTTTTAGGCTCCATCCAGAACCCCTCCTCCGATTGGGTATGGGCTTCTGGCCTGCTCATTTTAGAGAACGAGGATGAACTCGTTGGGATAGCACCAATCGACCCCCCACTTCCCATTCAACCCGGCGGGATTCACTCCTTCACCATCCAACAATTTTGGGGGATCTCTCCTGAAATCCTCGCCTCCGAGGATGCGATGCGCTCGCTGAACGCCAACGCATCGGTGGAAGGGGTTGCCACCTTAACTACGGACGAGACGGTTTCACTGCTAGAGTTAAGTATTTCGCAATATGAAGCCTTCGGCTCAATTGTGTTCTTGCGTGGGGTGATAACCAACCCCGACAATACACTCATCAGACAACCTTCAATTTATGCGACAGCGCGAAATGAAGAGGGGCTGATACTTTCGGCCGGATGGGTTTCCCCCGCCGAACTTCTTGAAGCCGGAGATGCGAGCGATTTCGAGCTGTCACTTTTATTGCCGCGAGAGGCCGATCCAGCGATGCTCGAGTATGATGTGATCGCTTTCGGGTTGGTTGCGGATTAGATCGGCAGCCATCTGGATCCATAATGGTTTCCCCCTGGGCGGCCCGAGCTTAAACTCGGACGGCGCCGAAGATGCTAGCATACGGTCACTCGTCTGAGGCTTAATTGAACAACGGATTGTCCTATCCCTTTAAGCCAGTTTCTTTATCGCCGCGTGGATTTGGCGGGTTCTCTTTCGCAGGTTACAATTAGGGCGAACCTTACACAGGAATTGAGCGTAGAAAGTGACGAAAAACCAGGCAAGAATACTCATTGTGGATGATGAACCCGATACCGTCGGGCTCATCGAATTAACACTCCTTCCTACAGGGTATGAGCTCTCGCTCGCCTACAGCGGCGAAGAGGCGCTTAACATGCTTCGCAATGAGGCGTTTGATCTTCTTCTCCTCGATGTAATGATGCCCGAGATCACGGGTTTCGATGTTATCCGCGTACTCTCGGAAGAGAACAAAACCATTCCCCCGATCATATTCCTTTCGGCCAAAGGTCAACAAAAAGACATCGACGAGGGAAATGCACTCGGCGCCGCAGGATATCTTGTCAAGCCTGCCACTCGCGGCCAACTCCTCGACGCGATCGGTGCCGCCCTATACGAAGCAAAAAGATAAATGGAATCCGTTGATTACAATCTCGATCTTTTCGAAGCGATGCTGGATGAGTTCGAAAGTTTTCTCCTCTCAGCGGATATTTTCTGGCCCCTAGCTAAACGCTCCAAACCCGATTCGCCTCCCTACCCCCGCCTGAGCACGGGGGGATTATTAATGACTCAGGACGAATCCCTGGCACAAGAAATTGAGATGAACTCCGACCAGAAAGCACGGCATGCTCAACTGCAGAGCCAATGGGAAAGGATTCTCAATAAGTGGCGCAGTGCACTCGGGCGCAAATCAGAACGAGAACTGGGGATGCGATTGAATCTGTGGCGCGCATATCTCTCCGACCTTGAAGAAGGAAGCGCTTCACATTTTGATTACCATCGAGAGACACGAAACCGAGTCCAATTTACACGTCTTCGAACGCTCACTGCGAGCAGCAGCAAGACTCTCAAGATGGAGAAAACGATTCGCTCCCTGGATGCTCGGTTGCTCGACCTGACCATCGCCAGTGAATTCATCTGGGATGACCGCCTGCGTGAAACCTACCCGGAGAGAGAATTCGGTTTTCTCTACCGTCAACCACGAGAGAACGGCGAATAAATGCGCTATGGTATTAAACTCACAGGCGCCGGATTTGCCGGCGCCTGTTTTCTTGATGGCAATGATTAGCTGGCCGCGAGCGTAATGCGCAGACCTCACCCAGGAGTCATTACTTTGCGTACTCGACTGCGCGTGTCTCGCGGATGACCGTAACTTTTATCTGCCCTGGGTACTGCATCCCCTCTTCGATCTTCTTAGCGACGGTACGCGCCAGACGCGTCGACTCAAGATCGTCCATATCTTCTGGGCGGACAATCACACGAATCTCTCGCCCTGCTTGAAGCGCAAAACTCTGTGAAACGCCATCGAATGAATTTGCGATCTCTTCCAACGACTTGATACGCTTAACATACTGCTCAAGACTCTCGCGCCTGGCTCCGGGTCGAGCGCCGCTGATCGCATCCGCCGCCTCGACAATCACCGCCTCTACAGATTCTTGTTCAATATCACGGTGGTGGGCTTCGATCGCATTAACGACGATTGGATTAACACCATAACGGCGGCAAAAATCCGCTCCGATCGACGCATGAGTCCCTTCCACTTCATGGTCCATCGCCTTACCGATGTCGTGAAGCAGCCCTCCAGCCTTGGCAATTTCTACATCTGCGCCCAACTCCGCGGCGATCACTGCCGCGAGCTGTGATGACTCTAGCGCGTGAGCGAGCTGGTTCTGGCCATACGAAGTGCGGAACTTCAAGCGGCCAAGCTTCTTAATGATCTCCGGATGAAGTCCGGGAACACCTGCTTCGAAAGAGGCGCTTTCTCCCTCCTCCACGATGAGCCGCTCAACTTCCTTTCTTTGTTCGCTTACGATCTTTTCAATCTGGGCAGGATGGATGCGCCCATCCAATACAAGTGCTTGCATGGAACGCCGGGCGACCTCCCGTCGGACAGAGTCAAAACACGAGATTGTTACCGCCTCAGGCGTATCGTCGACGACCACATCCACTCCGGCAGTTTGTTCGAACGCTCGGATATTCCGTCCGTTCCGGCCGATGATGCGGCCCTTCATATCGTCCGAAGGCAAAGAGACCGCGGAGACTGTAATTTCGGAAACGTGATCCGAAGCCACCCTCTGTATTGCGTCGGCGATCAAATGACGGGCACGTTTATCCCCCTCCGCCTGCGCCTCTTCTTCGATCTGTCGAATAATCCTGAGCATATCCGCCCGGGATTCCCGTTCTACCTCTTGAAGAAGCTGGTTTTTGGCTTCTTCTCGGGTCATGCTGGATACACGTTCGAGCTCAACGATGATTTCTGCAAGGCGGTTATCCAGTTCGTTCGAACGGCGGTCTACATTGCTCTGACGTTTATTTAACGTTTGTTCGCGCTTCTCCAACTGATCGAGTCGGCGATCATTTTCCGCTCTTCGCTGCTGAAGACGCTCATCTTCCTTCGAGAGCTCTGCCCTCTTGCGGCTCATCTCTCCTTCGGCCTCATCGCGTATACGCAGCGCTTGATCGCGCGCCTTTAACTCGATTTCTTTTGTCTGCGCTTGGGCCTCGTCAATCATCCGCTCAGCTTCCACCATGCGGCCGCGCACAGCACGCTCAATCTGCAATTGACGCAGCAAGTAACCAATGACCGCGCCTGCAACCAGCGATATTACGATACCGATTATCAGTGGACCATTCACTTTTCTACCTCACTTTTCTCATCAGAGCCGTTTCCTTCATACATCAAAATCGATAATGTGGAGGAAATGAGTTCATAGGAAAAGCCGCGACGGGCGAGGAACTGTCTCAGCCGACGATTGGAAGCTTCTTCTGAAAGATCACCGTAACGTTTACATGCTTTCCTGGCTACAGTGAGCGCTGCTTCAGCCTCGTCGAACCCTTCAAGGGCAGTTTCTATCGCCTCTTTTGACACTCCCTTACCGCGTAGTTCGCTCCTCAGCATCAACCCGCTTCTTGGGCGAAATATTTGCCGGTTCTCAACCCAAACTCGAGCGAACTCAACATCATCGACAAGGGATGCTTCTCGCAGCCTCTTTAGAACCCGGTCCTGCACATTGATCTCGATCCGGTTCCGAGAGAGCTTGTTAGCGATTTCCTTCTCGGAATGAGGGCGCCTTGACAGGTAGCGCAACGCGCGTTCATAAGCGCTCTGTTCCTCATCCTCGTCTTTCAACCGCTCAATATCTGCTTCAGATAATTCCTGTCCGACCTTTAAACCGGCCGCTATAATCTTGTGAACTCCAAATTGAAATTGATCATCAATAAATACGTTTACCCTATTTTTCTTTCTACGCTGCAATTTCAAGGCGGTAATCACTCCCGCCACGTTACTCACCTCCCATGAACACAAAAACCGCGAACCTTATCGGCTGCGGCTCAATGCAATGCTCACGGGATTTTCCAATCCCGAAATGACGATCTGACTCCGAATCACTCCACGCATGCAGATCGTATCATGGAGTGGGCAGGCTAGCTTTTACTACACCCTCTTAGAGGGCAAAATCCCACCTTTTTCACCTACCATCCTAACGTTGTTCTTCTCTATCGGTGCCAAATCTCATTTCAGAGATCTTTCGCAATGCTTTGGCCGCGCTTTTTATAAATTAGATAACGCAGCACTATAATGATAACACGAGCGTCAATCGCTCGTCTCGATTTCTCCTTCACTGCCGTCTTCTTCAAGATCGGCATCTTCCCTAATCCCCGCTTCGATCTCGGAAGCCATTTCCGGATTCTCACGCAGGTAGTTCTTGGCGTTCTCCCGTCCCTGACCCAAACGCGTCTCCCCATACGAGTAGAACGAGCCGCGCTTCGTGATCAACTCCATCTTCACCCCTAGATCCAGGATATCTCCCACCTTGGCGATACCCTCCTTGTACATAATATCAAACTCCGCCACCCGAAACGGCGCCGCTACCTTGTTCTTCACCACCCTCACCCTCACCCGGTTCCCCACCACTTCCTGTCCCACCTTGATGCTTTCGATCCGCCTCATATCCAGCCTCACCGAGGCGTAGAACTTCAGCGCTCGTCCCCCCGTCGTCGTCTCCGGACTCCCAAACATCACCCCGATCTTCATCCTCAACTGGTTCGTGAAGATCACCGCCG
>CBDAFF010000017.1:0-3581 GCA_965195195.1 uncultured Anaerolineales bacterium
GCCGCATATATTGGAGGAAAAGGACGGTCCGCAGCCGCCGCCGGGTTACCCCGGATTGGAGACTGCGCTTGCGCTTTATTTAACCGCAGTTAGCGATGGGCGACTGACGCGTGAGGAGCTAATCGCCCGCATGCACACGAATCCAAAAAGCATCTTTGCATTGCCCGAACAGGATGAGACCAGCATCGAAGTAGATCTCAACGAGGAATGGGAAGTGTGTGGGGCGGATTTACAAAGCCAATGCGGCTGGAGCCCGTTTGAGGGTATGCGGTTGAAGGGAAGGGTGCGAAGTGTCGTTTTGCGAGGTCAATGCGTATACGCCGACGGTCAAGTACTTGCTACACCCGGATTCGGTCGAGATATAACGGAAGGATGAAAATCTGTATCAACAACATTGAAGGAGGTGCTGTGTGTCAACTTTTATTCCCCCTAATGAGCGGCGGGCTCAAAGCCCGCATCTCCCTTTTGGCGATCAAAGAGGTGCGCCGTTTTATGGGAATGACATCCTCTCGGTCTTACAGTTCACCCGCGAGGATCTGGATTACATTTTCGAGGTCGCCAAAGAGATGCGAGCTATGGTCGAGCGCGTGGGGACATTCGACCTGCTTAAAGGAAAGATCCTGGCGAATCTCTTCTACGAGCCCTCTACCCGGACGTCATCTTCTTTTTTTTCCGCGATGGAGCGATTGGGTGGGAGCGTGATCCCGATTAACGAGGTCCATTACTCGTCGGTGGCGAAAGGCGAGTCATTGCCGGATACCATCCGTTCCCTGGAGTGTTATGCGGATGTGATCGTGATCCGTCACCCGGAAGTGGGGTCAGCGAAGCTGGCAGCGGAGTACGCGCGGAAACCGGTGATCAACGCTGGTGATGGACCCGGGGAACACCCCACGCAGGCTTTGCTCGACTTATTCACCATTATGGAGGAATTGGAGCGGGTTGATGGCCTGACCGTAACGATGCTCGGCGATCTGAAACACGGACGTACAGTTCATTCGCTGGCGCGGTTGCTTTCGCTCTTCGTCGTGCGTCTTAATTATGTTTCGCCGGAGATCCTGCGTATGCCCAGCGAACTGATAGAGGAACTCGCCGGGCAGGGGGTCTCACAGAAAGAATTCAGGGAACTCGATGAGGTTCTGCCCGAAACCGACGTGCTCTATGTTACTCGAGTTCAGAAGGAGCGTTTCGAAGACCCGAAGGAGTACAAGAAAGTAAAGGGTGCGTATGTGATCACACCGCAGATGATGCAGAAAGCCAAGGATGAGATGATCGTAATGCACCCCCTGCCTCGAGTGGGTGAGATTAGCATGGAACTAGATCAAGATCCACGCGCGGCTTATTTCCGCCAGATGGAATACGGGCTCTACTTGCGCATGGCGCTTCTGGCGATGGTACTCGGGAAGGCGTAAAGGGATTTGAAAGCGTACAAAATAATCGATCGCTCACCCCATGAGGGTAATGCCGAGAGTTTCGGTCTCGTTATCGGCTGGTTTTGGAGATTACATTTCCATTAAAAGAATATCATGGCTTTCTTCGATCGTCTAACCCAACGAATCCAGAACGTGGACTCGCTTCTGTGTGTCGGTCTCGATCCGCATATCGAGCTCCTTTCGGAACCCACGGTCGAAGCCGCGAAGGAATTCTGCATGCGCATCATCGAAGCGACGGTTCCGCTGGCAAGCGCGTACAAGCCCAACGCAGCTTTCTTCGAAGTCTTTGGCGCACAGGGCTGGCAGGCGCTGAAGGATGTCATCGCAGCGGTGCCGGACGGGATTCCCGTTATCCTCGATGCGAAGCGAGGGGATATCGCCTCCACGGCGCGCGCCTACGCGAAAGCTGTTTTTGATATGCTTGGGGCGGATGCGGTCACTCTCCACCCCTATCTTGGTCGGGATGCGGTTGAACCCTTCCTGCAGGATCCCGAACGGGGTGCGTTTCTCATCTGCAAGACGTCGAACCCGGGGTCAGATGACCTACAGTCGCTGACGCTCTGCAGCGGGGATCCACTATACGTTCACCTCGCAAGGCTGGCGGTTCAATGGAGCATGCACACGAACCTGGGGCTCGTCGTGGGAGCAACAGATCCAGATGCGCTGGCAGCCGTCCGGTGTGCAGCGCCCGATTTATGGCTGCTGGCTCCTGGAGTTGGTGCACAGGGTGCAGACCTTGGACGAGCACTGTCTGCTGGCCTGCGAGGCGATGGGCTTGGCGTGTTGGTTCCCGTTTCACGCGGGATTGCCAGAGCGGATGACCCCGGTGGTGAAGCGCGTGTGCTTCGTGATCGGATCAATCGAGCCCGTCAACAACCGCGAAAAATAGGCATTCCTGAAGATCTCCCGTCAAAGGATCGTTGGGATCTCGCGGACGATCTCCTATCATCGGGGTGTGTGCAATTCGGTGATTTCAAGTTAAAATCCGGTCTTCGATCCCCTATTTATTTTGACCTGCGGCGTTTGATCTCACACCCAGACTTATTGCACAGAGTGGCACAGACATACTGTCTTCTATTGAACGAATTAGCGTTCGATCGAATGGCGGCGCTGCCGTATGCGGCGCTGCCGATCGTCACTGCGATTGGGTTGATCAACAAACGCCCGATGATATACCCTCGCAAGGAAGCTAAATCACACGGGACGCAGGCGATTGTTGAGGGGGAATACTCCCCAGGTGAAGCAGCCGTGGTGATTGACGATTTAGCGACGACGGGAGCGAGTAAATTCGAGGCGATCGAACGCCTTGAAGCGGCCGGATTTCAAGTTCGAGATGTCGTTGTCTTAATTGATCGTCAGAGCGGCGCTCGCGGGGAACTGTCCGATCGAGGCATCAAAATGCACGCGGTCTTCGATTTGGATGAATTGATTGAATACTGGTCAGGCAGCGGCGCCATCTCAATAGAACAAGCCGAGCAGATGCGGGTTTTCCTACAGCAAGAGGGATCATGAAGCGTTTCGTATTCGTCGTGTACTCATTTCAACAATCCTGATGCGAGAGCGGTGAAGGGACCCGTTTGCTCACTCAAGGATGCTGCACATCGGTGTTCGATCGCAGTCGTTCATACGCATCCTGAACTGTAAAGATCACCATTCCAGGGGTCGTAGATGGCTTACGAGCGTTTCCTCCGCCCAGTCCTATTCAAAACGGATCCAGAGTGGGTTCACCAGGCGACATTACGAATGCTCGCCATGGCGGGTGCATGGACGCCCCTGAGCGCCATCTTGCAGCGTCTTTATTGTGTCGATGATGTATCACTGCAGGTTAATTTACGGGGGCTGACTTTCCCCAACCCAATCGGTCTGGCAGCCGGGTATGATAAGGATGGTCAAGGGATGCACGGACTCGCCTGTCTGGGTTTCGGCCATCTGGAGTTGGGCACAGTGACGCCATTACCCCAAGAGGGCAATCCCAGGCCACGTATCTTCCGGCTACCTGAGGACCTAGCGGTGGTCAACCGCATGGGCTTCCCGAACCGAGGTGGAGATGCGCTGCGCACTCGCCTTAACATGGGAGTACCTAAAAAGGTGATTCTGGGGGTCAATATCGGGAAGGGATTGGAAACGCCGCTAGAGGGTGCCGCTGAAGAT